>UQDP01000003.1 GCA_900539845.1 uncultured Oscillospiraceae bacterium
TACCATTGTACGCCTACGAATTGCCAAATGCGAAATTCAGCTCGATTTCTCGAAGTCTGTTCAGCGTGTAGGGATGCATACTTTTCTAAATTTTTGACTTTTTCTACACGCTGAAGCGGCTGCATCAGCAGCCGCTCAAAACTTAATCTATTTGTTTTTTTATATCGGTATCCGAATATACTTTTTTCAGAATAGCATTTCTGGCAACAGCCACAGCAGCAACAGCAGCAAAAAGAAGCAAATAAATGATCCTCAGCGGTCCACCCTGAAAAAGAGCATTTTCTTTAGAAACAAAGAAAGAAACAATGCTATAAGCAAAGATAAACAAAATCAAAACACAAGTCGATGCTATATAGAAAGATCTTTTACTCATTTTATGCCCGTCCGTCTCTGTTTGCGGTTCCTGCTCATATCTCCTGCATTTAAACACTGCGTCAATGATGATAGCTATCGACAAAGTACCTAACACAATAGCAGTGGGGAAAAAGGAAAAGAATAAACGCAAATTCTCGTTGCCGGTAACGATCTGCTCACCTAAACTCAGTTGAATTATAAAGTTAAGAATGATAAGTGACACCCCGATACCGGATATGATCTTTATAATTTTCTTCTGATTCATAAGATCACCGCCTTTAGCGGATAAATCCGCTGTTAAAACATTAAAACGGTTTAACGATTATTCAATATATCAAAACAGTGCCTGTTTGTTTTGTTTTACTCTCCATCGGAATCAGCCTCTTTCATATCTGTATCGGATAATTTCCTAATCTTATATTAACATTTACAAAAGATTTGTCAATATGATTTCAAAAAAAGCGGCTGAAAATCAGCCGCTTAAATTTTATATTTATTTTGTTATCTCAATCTCATCTATAACAACATCATGGACAGGTTTATCATTCGCGCCGCACTTTACAGAGGCGATGTCATCCAGCACATCGGCGCCGTTTATGAGCTGACCGAACACGGTATGATGAAAATCGAGCCAAGGTGTGCCGCCGACTTTCTTATAATTGTCTATGACCTCCTGCGGAAAGCCGTTATCCTTTAACTGCTCCATTTGCGAAAACAGATTCCGCGGTACATTTTTTGCCTGCACGATGAAAAACTGACTGCCGTTTGTGTTCGGTCCGGCGTTAGCCATGGAGAGCGCGCCGTAATAATTGCGCACGTCAAGGCTGAATTCATCTTCAAAATTCTTTCCGAATACGGATTCGCCACCCATTCCTGTGCCGGTGGGATCTCCTCCCTGAATCATAAAGTCCTGAATGACTCTGTGGAAGATAATACCGTTATAATACCCGTTTTCGGAATGCGTAACAAAATTTTCGACCGCCTTAGGCGCAACTTCGGGAAAAAGAACAAATTCCATATCTCCCCTGTTTGTTTTTATAACGGCTTTAACACCGTCTCTGATCTCAAGCTGATTCATGATAGTTTTACCCTTTCATTGATTTTTCTGAGCAGATCGGCAGGTATCTTTTCCACTTTCCTGTCATAAGTGAGGAGACCGTTCAGTTCATCTTCAACATCCGTAAGCTGTGTATAAACGGTTGCGGACAGACCTTTTTTGATCTGCGGAACTATAGTTTTTTCAAAAGTATTTTTATAGGCTTTCGCAAGACTTTCCGGCGAATTATAGATTTTATAGCCGAACATCTTATTATTGAAAGTATGCCCTTTTACACGGTGTGAAAAACCGCCGAACTCGGAAAGCACATAGGGCTTATTTCCGGCTTTGACTTTGATCGGAGTAAAATAAATATGCTTTGAAATAACGTCCGTAACCCCTCTGTCGTGCCAGCCGGAGGCGGAATCTATAACCCGTGTGGAATCGTATTTCTTTATAAACTTATATGCGTTCGCGGAATCAAACTGACCCCAGCCCTCGTTGAACGGCACCCATAGCGCAATACATGGGCAGTTATAAAGCGCATCAAGCATTTCCCTAAGCTCGTTATAATAACTGTTTCTCTGTTCGCTGTCTGTTCTTTTGAAAGTCTTGTAATTCGTATCGTCCAGATTTATGCCGACAAAAGGCAGAACAGAAATCTCGAACCCGTATTTTCCGCCGCCGTTTACCATATCCTGCCAAACGAGTATGCCGTTGACATCGCAGTAATGATACCACAGCATCGGCTCAATCTTAATATGCTTTCTGAGCATATTAAAGCCCATCTTCTTAACGGTCTTCACATCGTTTTCCATTGCTTCGTTGGACGGCGGAGTGAGAAATCCGTCGGGATAATAGCCCTGATCAAGAAGACCATTGTGGAAATAGGGTTTATTATTCAGAAACAGGCGCGGCATTCCGCTTTCATCCCTACCTATAGAAAACTTTCTCATTCCGAAATAGGACTTGACACGGTCTCTGCCGCAGGAAAATACAACATCATAAAGGAACGGGCTTTCGGGTGACCATGATTTGAAATTCGGCAGTTTTATGATATTTTCAGAGGTTTCAGCCACAAGAGCATCTCCGTCATAGACTGAAATGAGCACATCGCCGTCGGCAACAAAATCAAATTTCACCTGTTCCTTGTCATAATCAGGTGTGATCTTAACACTGTGTATGTAATGCTTTGGCGTACTTTCGAGCCATACGGTCTGCCAGATACCGCTCTGCGGACTGTACCAGATCCCGCCGCGGCGGAACTTCTGTTTTCCGCGGGAATATTCCTTTGTATCCGAATAATCCTTAACAACTACATTCAGACGGTTTTCACCTGTTTTAAGGCTTTCTGTAATCTCAAATGAAAAAGGAGTATAGCCGCCTGTATGCGAACCGACATGCGTGCCGTTTACATACACATCCGCGATCTGGTCAACTGCGCCGAAGTGAATAAACACTCTGCCGCGGTTAAAATCATCGGGAATTTCAAACACCTTTTCATAATGCAGATATTCACTCGGCTCAAGCACCCTGTTGACGCCTGAAAGCGGCGTTTCGGGAGAAAACGGCACAACGATCCGGGTACCGAAGCTTTTCGGTATATCCCGGCTCTGCGTGAATTCGCAGTGCCAGATGCCGTTGAGGTTGATATAGCTGTCTCGAACGAACTGCGGGCGCGGATATTCGCCGAGCGGATGATCTGTATTGATTTTTTCACCGAATTCAGTCAGCATTTTCATTTACCTCACTGATAATTTTTGAATCTTCGATCCTTACATGTTTATTGCATATTTCAAGCGCCGCCTTTTTATGACTGACGATTATGCACGTTACGTTCTTGAGCTCTTTCAGATTTTTCAGAAACGCTTTTTCCGTTTCCTCATCAAGCGCGGAGGTAGCCTCGTCAAGCAAAAGCACGGGAGATTCACTAAGCATGGATCTTGCTATCGCAAGACGCTGCACCTGCCCCTCTGAAAGTCCGAGCCCTTTTTCGCCTATGACTGTTTCAAGACCCTGCGGAAGCTCGCTTATAAACTTATCCGCGCAGGAGATATGGATGGCATTGCGTATCTCCTCGTCCGAAACATCGGTGTGGATGAAGGTAAGATTATCCCTGATCGTTCCTGAAAGCAGCATATTTCCCTGCGGAACATAGGAAAACAGCCGTCTTGTATGTTTATCAACGGGAATGCTGCCGTCATTAAGCTCAAGCTCTATTTTTCCGCCCTGCACATTGAGCACGCCGAGCAGAAGTTTTAGAAGCGTACTTTTGCCGATGCCGGAAATACCTGTTATCGCAACAAAATCGCCCTTGTTGATCTTCAGAGAGGTATTGTCAAGTATGGTCTCGCGGTCATATTTAAAGGTTATATTTTCAAAATGAATGCATTTTAAATTTCCGTAGGTCTCGTTAACGTCAATATCGTTTTCGTTGCTTTCTTTTTCATCCGGCAGATTCGCGATCTCCATCAGTCTTTCGGCGGACGCGATAACATTGTAATATTTCGGCAGCGTAGATGAGAGACTTGCAAAAGGTCCCTGGACCTGATTGACGAGCTGGAGCATGGCGGTGACCGTACCGTATGTCATACTGATTCCGCCTATACCGAGCAGACCGAAAGCACCGAACGCGAGCGCGAAAACATAGCCCAGATTGAAAACCGTTGAAATACCGCCGCGCGAAGCAATATGCATAAAACGGCGTTTCATGCGCGCCTTGTAGTTTCTCTCCTGAAGAACATCCGATTCATCCGAGACCCTTTTTTCCGCCGCAAAGGATTTGACAACAAGGAGATTTATGATCGCTTCCTGAAAGAATGAGCGTGTGGAACCCTCCGTCTCCTGCACCTTTTTGTGCAGCTTTTTAAGCGGTCCTCTGAATGCGCGCATACAAACAAAAACAAAAATGCCCCCTGCGAGAAACACCAGCGCAAATACACGGCTTATTACGACGAGATAAATAAAAGCGCATAAAAGCTTGACTATGTAATAAGTGGAATCCGGCACGATTGTTGTAATACCGTCCGTAACGATCGTGATATCATTGAAAAGGCGGTTCTGCAGCTCGCCGGTGTGATAGGACGATATTTTAGAATAATCCTTTTTCATGATCTGCTCAAGCAGGTATTTTCTGTATTCCATATCGAGTCTGCCGCGGCAGCGCTCCGAAAAGCTGTTGCTCAGCAGATTCAGCGCAAGCTGCAGCATGATAATGGCAAACAGCGCAACGGAATACCTGAGAACATATCTGTAATCATGGTATTCAACGGCGCCGTCTATAATGTTTCCCGAAAAATTGGCAAAAACAACGGAGAGACTTGCCCAGACAGCATTGGCAATTACAATAACGGCAAGTTTTCCGAACTGCTTTCTGCCGATAACCATAAGCCAGCGTATAACGGCAAGGTCGCTCTTTTTAAATTTTCTTTTGATCTGTGTATCGCTCAAGCTCTGTTACCCCGTTTTAATATCCTTTTGATTTTATTGAACGCCCGTTTTGAAAAATGATAGATCGGTCTGAGCGGATAAAGCGCCACCCATACTCTGGAATACACTTTGTAAAGGCGGTTTTCCTCCAGGTCGATATACGCCTTGCCCTTTTTGTAAAAAGCTTTGAGTTTTCCGACGATCATATCGTCTGTAACATATTCCTTATTCAGCCTGTTGTCTCCGATAATCACATAATGATCGGGGCATACCTTTACGATCCTATGCATGATATATTTTCCTGATTTTGTTACATAAACGGGAATATCATATTTTTTAAGTCTGCCCTGCGGCTTTACAATGATTATTGTATCCTGCTGATTATGAATCAGTGGCTCCATTGAATCACCTTTGGTAAGCCCCGTATACACACCGTATTCATTCAGCGCCTGTTTTATTGTTTTAATATTCTGCGTATCTGCCAAAGGTAACCCTCCGAATATGATCAAAATAATACGAATCAAGTATAACATATATATAAAGCTTATGCAAATAAAAAAAGCCGCTCCAAGGAGCGGCACTTGAACAAATGATATAAATTATTTTACCTGATGCTTTTTAAATCCGCGCTGCGCAAACAGAACACACAGAAGTATCGCCGCAGCATATATCAGTACAGTCATTGAAAACAGGTTTAGCACAGTGAAACCAAAATCATATGAAAGATAAAGCTTGAACAAAGAAAGCCCTTGTATCACCGATGACGGCAGCAGATAAAAGATATGCTGCCACAAATCATTTGACGACGGCTGAAGAAACAGCGGAAGAAAGATCAGCACCACATCAACCACCAAAACACCGAAAGGCGTTTTCATTTTTGCAGAGCAAAGAAGTGTGACCGAAAGCAGCGCGAGCATGACAAGATAAGCTATTCCGATCAGAATAAACGACGCCTGTGAAAAGGTAAGTGAATAAGGACAAAAGCTGTCCATGATCTGAAGCGGCAGATCTCCGCCTCGAAAACCGAAGGTGATCAAAGGCAGAAGCAGTGCTGCAGTGGCGTTGACAGCAAATACAACCGTGCCGAACAAACCGACTGAGATCAGTTTTGCCCACACCAGCTTGCTTTTACCGAAACGCGTAGACAGTATAACGGAATCGGCGCCGGACTGATATTCACCTGCAAACACGGGTGCTGCGGCTATACATATTCCAAGAATACATATCACGAGCATCTGAAACGTGTCTCCGAAAATGGACCAGCCCATTGGATAGCCATATTCATAAGGCTCGGTGATCTGACTGTTTTTATCCGTCCAGTATTCCTTTTCGGAATTGGAAAGATTGCTGTTGCTCTCAATATAGGCTGTTACGTTTTCGTTTCTTACTTCGTAAAAACGGGACGCGTCCTCTCCTGAAACCGACGGAATATTAAGATATCCCATTTCATTATGCTCGTATGTGTTGCCTATCATATTCAAATAACTTGTTCTCTGCGCAAGCCAGCCGTAATAGATCTCATCGGTAAAAGGGATCTCTCCGCCGCGCTCTGTTATCAGATTTTCGGGATCTGAATAAATATCCTGATATTCCTGAATATCGCTTTCAATGCGCTCTTCGGTGAGCGCGCCGGACAATTCGTTATACCGCTCCTGCCGGTAGGAAACCGCGTCGCTGCCCGAAAGGCGGTTGCCGTTCACATCCCATGTGACATACTGAATAAAGGGCAGCAGAAAAAACAGCACAGTCAGCAAAAAGCAGACGGATGTTACAATAATAGTGAGTTTTCTGCGGCATATTTTTTTCAGTTCCGCTCTTATAAGTTCCGCCATAAGATCACCTCCCGATTGCAGTTTGACGGTCATTTTGAAAATGATAAAGATAGAGATCCTCAAGAGACGGCTCAGCACTTGCCGCGCAGTCAAGCGGTTTTTCATCACTGACAATGCGCAAGATCACATCGCCGTTTTCACTGTGGTGAAGATTTACAACACAAAATCCGTAGCTGAGCTCCTCCGCTTTTTCCTCGGGCACACAGCATTGCCATACTTTACCGTCCATCTCGTGCGCGATGTCCTGTGCAGGTCTTGAAATAATCAGCTCTCCGTCCTTCATCAGCAGGATATGGTCCGCAACATACTCAACATCTGAAACAATATGAGTCGAAAGTATGACTATCTTGTTCTTGGCGAAGTCCGCTATAAGATTGCGGAACCTTACTCTTTCCTTAGGGTCAAGCCCGGCAGTCGGTTCATCAAGTATGAGTATCCGCGGATTTCCAAGCACAGCTTGGGCAATTCCGAGCCGCTGTTTCATACCGCCCGAAAAGGTCTTTATTTTTTTTCGGGCAACATCCGAGAGCGACACCAGCTCCAGTATCTGCTTTGTCTGCTTTTTGGCCTGATTTTTAGGAACACCTTTAAGCGCCGCGATATAATACATAAATTCCTCTGCCGTGTAATCGGGATAACTTCCGAAATTCTGCGGAAGATATCCGAGAAGCCTGCGGTAATTTTCACCCATAGCCGAGGCTTTTTTGGAATCCACATAGATTTCTCCCGAAGTGGGTGTCAGCACATCGCAAATCATTCTCATAAGCGTTGTTTTTCCTGCGCCGTTTGCGCCCAGCAGTCCGTATACTCCCGGCGAAAATGAGACGTTTAAATGATTCACGGCCGTTTTGTCCGCAAATTTTTTTGTCAGATTTTTCAAAATAAGTTCCATTAGTCATTCTCCTGTTTGGAAGTGAAATTTTCGGTTCTGTCTTTTTTACAGCTTTTGATAAGCAAAATACATTCCGTTATCACGCCTGTAAACGACAATGCAAACAGAACACACCAGCACCAGAAAAGCGATCTTTCGTACAAAACCGGCAAAGTGTTGGACAACAGCAAAGACAAAACAATAACCGCAGCGCCCCATACCGCGCAGTAAAAGCCGCATTTGTGAGAGCGGTCATGGTTCAGTATGCAAAGACACCCCAACGAGGTGATGAGGAACGGAACGCACAGATACATAAAAACCTGTATCAGATCAAGCGAAAGCGCTGCCTGCGCCATAAAACAGGCGGCAGTAATGACAAGCACATCGGAAAGCCCAAGCAGCGTCACGCGCGAGAGCATTACCTGCTTAAGCGTGAATCTGGATGACATTTCAAGCTCGACAGTGCCGTTAACAAACGCGCGTGAAAGTTCACCTGTGCCCGCAAGGAACACAAACGGCAAAAAAGCGGAAAGTGTGCCCACAGCGTTAACGGCACCGCTGTTTTGAAACAGATAAAACCCTGAAACCAAAATGACGGCAAGCTGAATCAACCAGACCTGTTTTTTTATAAAACGAAGCTGCGACCAGAAAAAAGTGCGGAATGAAATGCCGGTATCGCATTCATCGATCTTTGTCATCATTTTCCGCGCGCGGTACACTGTTTGCGTCATCCTTTGAGGATCGGGGGCGGACGGTATTTCTCCGTAAAAATTTTTTAATTCACTTTTCAGATTACTTTTCAAAGAATGCTTCCTCCTTTTCAAGGTTTTTCTTCAGCGAATGCAGGGCGGTTCTGATTCTGTACATTACGGCAAAGCGACTCAAGCCCATGATTTTTGCAATTTCATTTACCTGCAGGTCCTGTCCGTATCTGAACAGAATCACCTCCTGCTGCTCATACGGCAGCTGTTCTATCGCCGCCTGCAATGAAATCCTGCCGTCAATCTGCTGCAGCTTAGGATCGTCAGACGGAAGAATTTCAGCTTCGGAAAGTGAAAGCGGCTTAACGCGTCTGTAATGATTGATACAAAGATTTCGAGCAATGGTATAAAGCAAGGCTCTCGGTTTTCCCTGCTCCGAATAGTCCGAAAGCATCTGAACGAAACGCAAAAAGGTCTCTTGTGTAAGATCTTCGGCGTCATCTCTGTTTTTTACTTTCCACCAGCAATATCTGTATATCTCCTCATAGTTATCAAGAATAATCCGCTCCGTTTCATCGGCTGTAAGATCCGAAAGCTTTTTACCGTAAGCCACTTTTTCACCTCCTCAACCTGTATAACACATAAAAGCATAAAAATGTGCACTGAAACAATAATTTTTATGTTTCTTGCTTTTCGGCATAAAAAATCGGTATGAGGATACCCCATACCGACCTTTAGATTATTTTGTTTTCAGTTTATCGCTTATTACATATTTGATGTTATTTTCCTCGCACCATCCGCGAAGCCTGTTTAACATAAAATCCTGTGCGAATTCATTCAATCCTTCCTTTAACTCTGGATACACATTAAAGTATTTCCAGAAAGTTTCAATAAAATTATCGGAATGAACTTTCTGAAGTATGCCGTTAAGCTTTGCGGAGCCGCGCTGCTTTACAAAAGCGCGCATAATCTCCTCATTGCTTACGGAAAGGAACGGAATCAGCCCAAGCGAAACATAATAGGCAGTCTGCCCGACATCATCCGGCTTTTCCATATCGTCGATCTCGGAGATATTTTTTATGGTGTAATCACCGTAGCAAAACCAATATTCGGACGATCCGCCGCCGCATTTTTGAAGCAATTCATCATCAATCACAAGTTCCATATCTGCCAACAACTCCGATTAACCTATTGAATTCAGCAAACCGCCCTTGGCGATTATATTCTGAATGAAATCAGGGAAAGGCTGCGCCTGAAATGTTTTGCCGAGTGTAATATCCGTGATAACGCCGGTATTGAAATCGACCTCGACGGTATCGCCGTCCTGAATCTCCTTAGCAGCCGCATCACACTCAAGGATAGCAAGGCCTATATTGATTGCGTTTCTGTAAAAAATACGCGCAAAGGTAGACGCAATGACACATGAAACACCGCTTGCCTTGATCGCGATCGGAGCGTGCTCTCTGGACGAACCGCAGCCGAAGTTCGCGCCAGCAACCATAATATCGCCGGGTTTTACCTTATTCACAAAATCCTTGTCTATATCCTCCATACAATGTGAGGCAAGCCATGCATCGTCACTTTTATTGAGGTAACGCGCAGGGATGATAACATCAGTATCGACATTGTCGCCGAATTTATGCACTGTGCCTTTCGCTTTATCCATAATGTACCCTCCTTAAATCTTTGCCGGGTCGGCAATGTACCCGGCAACGGCAGAAGCCGCCGCAACAGCGGGGGAAGCAAGATATATTTCAGATTCGGTATGGCCCATTCTGCCGACAAAGTTTCTGTTTGAAGTTGAGACAGCTCTTTCTCCTTTTGCGAGAATACCCATATGGCCGCCGAGGCAGGGACCGCAGGTAGGAGTTGAAACAATTGCGCCCGCTTCGATGAATATTTCCGTAAGTCCCTCTTTTATGCAGTCAAGATAGATCTGCTGCGTAGCCGGAATAACGATAACACGAACGCCGTCGGCAACCTTTTTGCCCTTAAGAATAGCGGCAGCTGTACGCATATCCTCCATTCTGCCGTTTGTGCAGGAGCCGATAACAACCTGATCTATCTTTATCTCGGGTACTTCATCTATCGTTCTGGTATTCTCGGGCAGATGCGGAAAAGCAACAGTCGGGCGAAGTGTACTCAAGTCAACCATTATGACACTTTCGTATTTTGCATCTTCATCCGCCTCATAAATCTTATAAGGACGCTCCGATCTGCCCCTGACATATTCAAGAGTTACATCATCGACCGGGAAGATGCCGTTTTTCGCACCGCATTCGATCGCCATGTTTGATATGGTAAGGCGGTCATCCATAGAAAGGTTCTTAATGCCGTCTCCTGTGAATTCAAGGCTCTTATAAAGCGCGCCGTCCACGCCGATCCTGCCGATTATATTCAGAATAATGTCCTTGCCGCATATATATTCCGGCTTTTCTCCTGTGATGACAACTTTTATCGCGGACGGCACTTTAAACCAAGCCATGCCCGTGATCATTCCGGCCGCCATATCCGTGGAGCCTACACCTGTTGAGAACGCGCCGAGCGCGCCGTAGGTACAAGTGTGGCTGTCTGCACCTATAATGCAGTCGCCGCAGGTGACGATGCCCTGTTCGGGAAGAAGGGCATGCTCTATTCCCATCTTTCCAACGTCATAATAATGGCGTATTCCATGCTTTGATGCAAACTCCCTGACCTGCTTGCAGTTCTGAGCCGACTGAATATCCTTATTCGGCGTAAAATGATCCATAACGAGGGATATCCTTGTTTTATCAAATATTTTATCCTTTCCGAACTTTTCCATAACATTTATGGCGACCGGGGAGGTTACATCGTTTCCGAGCACCATATCAAGCTTTGCGTTGATAAGCTGCCCGGCCGTAACGCTTTCCAGTCCGGCGTGATCGGCAAGGATCTTCTGAGTCATTGTCATTCCCATAAAAAACACCTGTTTATTCAAATTTTTCTATATTTTATGAATGCATATTCCATACAGAATATTGCTTTTCCTCAATTACAGATCCTCTGAAAAGGAATCCGCTCCCCTTTCAAGAGAGGTTGCGCCTGTTCTTGCCATTTCGATAATTCCGAAATCGGAAACTACGCCGATGAATTCATTGATAGTCGCAGGTCTGCCCGTAAGCTCAAAAGTAAAGCTTTCAAGCGTTACGTCAACTACCCTGGCGCTGTATCTTCTGTTAGCTTCAAGCAGCGCGTTTTTCTTTTCGATTCCCTTGGCTCTTACCTTAACGAGCAAAAGTTCCGATGAAACGGAATTCGCGTCCGTGAGCACTTCCACTTTTTTAACGATCTCAAGCTTTAAAAGCTGCATCTCGATCTGGCGCGCCATATCGGATTCAGCCGTTGAAACGATCGTCATTCTTGAAAACGCGGGATCTTCCGTTTCGCTGACCGTGAGTGAATTTATGTTGTAGCCCCTTCGGCTGAAAAGGCTCGCCACACGCTGGAGCACACCGCTCTGGTTGTCAACAAGAACGGAAAAAGTAAGTTTTTCTGTCATCTCAAAACACGCTCCTTTTAATTGAATTTCATTATAATGTCATCCGATGAACCGCCGGGCGGAATCATCGGCAGAACATTGGAATCAGGCGAAATACGGCAGTCGATAAGTACAGGTCCCTGATAAGCGAGCGCCGCTTTAACAACAGAGTCAATATCCTCGTTTTTATCCAGGCGAAGTCCTTTGACTCCGAATGCCTCGGCAACCTTAACAAAATCCGTTTTCCTGTTGGGATCGGTATCCGCAAAGCGGTTGCCGTAAAACAGCTTCTGCCACTGGCGCACCATGCCGAGCACTTTATTGTTCATAATGATCATTACAACCGGAATATTGTAAGACGCCATTGTGGCAAGCTCGTTAAGATTCATATGAAAACCGCCGTCACCTGCAAACAAGACTACCTTTTTATCCGGGCATCCGAAAGCGGCACCCATCGCGGCACCCATGGAATAGCCCATAGTGCCGAGACCGCCGCTTGTAAGCAGGGTGCGCGGCTTATGAAATTTATAGAACTGAGCCGCCCAGAGCTGATGCTGACCGACGTCTGTTACGATGATCGTATCATCAGGCGTATTCTCGTCTACGGACTCAATTACCTTTTGAGGATTTACATAATCCTCTATCTGGTTCTGAACAAACGGACGTTTCCAGCCGTTAATCTCCTCTTTCCATTCGCTATGGCTGCATTTGCTGATTGCAGCAGTGAGCATCGGAAGGACTTCTTTGAGGTCGCCCCTGAGATGGCAGTCAGAATAAACATTTTTATCCATTTCCGCCGGGTCTATATCTATATGTAAAACGTCTGCTTTAGGAGCAAATTTAAGCCTGTTGCCGGCAACTCTGTCTGAAAATCTTGCGCCGCAGGTGATAAGAACATCGCACTGAGAGGCAGCTCTGTTTGACTCAAATCTGCCGTGCATGCCTATAAGGCCCACATAAAGCTCGTGGCTGTGGTCAAACGCGCCGAGCCCCATAAGCGAAGAAACAACGGGGCAATCCAGCTTTTCGGCGAATGCTTTTATCTCCGCGCTGCTGTTGGAAGATATTGCGCCGCCGCCGATATAAATAAGCGGCTTTTTGCTGTTGCTGAGCAGTTCGACAGCTCTGTCTATGCACTCGTTTTTGGGATGCACAGGTTCATCCGGCTGCTGCTTGGGCGCAGGATAATATTCGCATTTCGCAGCGGTTATATCCTTTGGAATATCTACGAGAACAGGACCTTTTCTGCCGCTGATTGCGATTCTGAACGCACTGCGCAGAACATCCGCCAGTTCTTCAACACTTTGAACCATATAGTTATGTTTTGTTATCGGCATAGTAATGCCTTTTATATCCACTTCCTGGAAGGAATCCCTGCCGATCATGGAAGTGCCTACGTTACAGGTTATTGCCACCATAGGAATTGAATCCATATACGCAGTTGCGATACCGGTTACGAGGTTCGTTGATCCGGGGCCGGATGTTGCAAAGCACACTCCGACCTTGCCTGTTGCCCTGGCATAGCCGTCTGCCGCGTGGGAAGCGCCCTGCTCGTGAGCGGTAAGGATATGCTTGAATGTATCACCGTATTTGTAAAGCTCGTCAAAAATGTTGAGGATAGTTCCTCCGGGGTAGCCGAAAACAGTGTCAACGCCCTGTTCTTTAAGAACTTCAAGAACGATCTGAGAGCCGTTTAATTCCATTACAATCCCCTCCGTTAATCTACAAAAAATATTATGAATATTTTAGTATTTTTGTGTTATAAAGTCAAGGCTATATTTTGTTCTTGCCAAATCTTTAAGTCTGATATATACTATATCAGTAAAATACATTTAGTTTATATAAAAGGAGAATAGAATATGAAGCTTGGTATAGTCGGGCTTCCTAACGTGGGAAAAAGCACGCTTTTTAATGCCATAACCAATGCGGGCGCTCAAAGCGCGAACTACCCTTTCTGCACGATAGAGCCGAATGTGGGCATGGTGAGCGTACCTGATGAAAGACTTGATAAACTCGCCGAAATGTATGAGCCGGACAAGTTTACGCCCGCTTCCATTGAATTTGTGGACATCGCGGGACTTGTTAAAGGCGCAAGCAAGGGCGAGGGTCTCGGAAATAAATTTCTGAGCCATATACGTGAAGTGGACGCTGTAATACATGTTGTCCGCTGCTTTGAAAACGACGATATTACGCATGTAGACGGCAGCATTGACCCTGCTCGAGATATAGAAACGATAAATCTGGAGCTAATTCTTTCGGATCTTGATATTCTGAACCGCAGAATAGACAGCAGAAAAAAAGCCGCCAAGGGCGACAAATCCATCCTGCCGGAAGTAGAATTCCTTGAGAGACTCTACAGCGAGATGGAAAGCGGAAAAACTGCGAGAAGCTGTGAGATTTCGGACGAGGAATCCGAGTATCTGAAAGAAGTTTCCCTGCTGACCGTTAAGCCCGTTATATACGCCTGCAATATGAGCGACGAGGATTTCGCAAACGGGATCGATGAAAATAAAAACTATAACAAAGTAAAAGAGATTGCCGCGGCTGAAGGCGCTGAGACGCTTGCCATTTGCGCCGAAACAGAGGCAGAGATTGCCACGCTTGATGAAGAGGACAAGAAGATGTTTCTTGCCGATCTCGGTCTTGAAAAGAGCGGTCTTGACAGGCTGATACAGAAAAGTTACAGCCTTTTAGGGCTGATTTCATTCCTTACGGCAGGCAAAAAAGAGGTTCGCGCCTGGACAATAAAAAAAGGCACCAAAGCGCCGCAGGCCGCCGGAAAAATACACAGTGATTTTGAGCGCGGATTTATAAGAGCCGAGGTCGTTTCTTTTGACGATCTTATGGCGAACGGCTCACTGAGCGCCTGCAGGGAAAAGGGTCTTGTCCGCAGCGAAGGCAAGGAATATGTAATGCAGGACGGAGATATCGTTGAGTTCAGATTCAATGTCTGAAAAATAACAAATTCAGCACTATTTCACTGAAGCTCCGGCTTTGCCTGACAATTGCTTGACAATTAAAATTTATTGTTATATTATATATTTGGGTAAGTTGGAGGATATTATGGACAGATTTGAAAACGTAAACGAATCGGATATTCTTTTGCTTGCCAAAGAAGGAGATAGTGAAGCGGTGAACTTCATTATCAAAAAATACAAGTATATCGCCGTAAAGGCAGCCGCCGGGTGGACAAACGCAGCAATAGAACCGGAGGATCTTACCCAGGAGGGAATGATCGGGCTTATAGCCGCGATCAAATCCTTTGACAAAGAGAAAGGTATTTCTTTTCTGTCTTACGCGTATACCTGTGTAAACAACTCTATTCAAACGGCGCTTCGCAAGGTGAACAGAAGAAAAGACATTCCTAAAAACGATGTTGTTCCTTTTGAAAAGGAATTTGTTGACGGGGAAATAAATTCCTTGAGCGCCGAAGATTCTTTCCTTGCCGGGGAAAGCGTATCAATGTTATTACAGCAGCTTGATAAAAGCCTCTCAAGATTTGAAAACGACGTATTGAGATTGTTTTTGGTTGGTTGCAGTTACAACGAAATCGCTTTACGGCTCAATAAAAGCCCCAAGGCGATTGATAATGCTTTACAGCGTATCCGAAAGAAACTTAAAGAAGTTTCCTTCTAAAATCTCCCGTCGCGCCGCAAGGCGGCAAATCATTCAGAAAGAGGTAAAAAATGATGTACGAAGACAAAACTTTAGTCTGCAAGGACTGCGGCAAAGAATTTATTTTTACCGCCGGCGAGCAGGAATTTTACGCGGAAAAAGGATTTGAAAACGAGCCTATAAGATGCAAGGAATGCAGAGCGGCAAAGAAAGCTGCGATCAAGGCTTCCAGAGTTATGCATGACGCCGTTTGCGCAAACTGCGGCAAAGAATGCAAGGTTCCGTTTGAACCCAGAGAAGACCGCCCTGTATATTGCAGCGAATGCTACGCAAAGCTGCAGGAAGAGAGTTCACTTTAATCATAATTAGATAATGTGTACAAAAAAGGTCTCCCAAAGGAGACCTTTTTATTTTGTCATCGTATCATTTTATTTTTGTTTCACAGTAAATGCAGCGGTAAGTGCCTTTGTTATCGGTAAGCGCAAATTCATAGTCAACGCCGTCTTCCACATTGGAGATACAGCGCGGATTGGGACATTTCGCCACATTTACAATACGCTTAGGAGGCGTCAGACCCTTTTTGCTTGCGATACCGTCCTTAATAATATTAACGGTAATATTTTTATCTATAAAAGCAAGCACATCGAGGTTCAGATCAATAAGCTCGTTTACTTTTATTATATCCTTAACGCCGAGTTTCTCGCTTTTGGCGTTTTGAATCACAGCCACCTGACATTTCTGCTCGGAGAGGCGCAGCGCCTCATATACCCGCATTCCGCTTCCGGCGGAAATATGATCCAGCACATATCCGTTTTCGATCTTATCTATTTTCATAAATCAAGCTCCCCCGCCCATCTGAGCAGCGTTATAATAAGCGCCATTCTGATATATTTCCCGTTCATGACCTGCTCAAAATACTTTGCACGCGGATCCGCGTCCACCTCTTTAGCGATCTCATTCACCCTTGGCAGCGGATGCATGATCGTAAGACTTTTTTTTGCGTTCTCCAGCTTCTTCAGATCCAGTATAAACGCGTCCTTATGCTTTAAATACTCATCTTCGGAAAAGAATCGCTCACGCTGCACACGGGTCATATAAAGGATATCCAGCTGAGGCATGACATCTTCCATTTTTTCCGTTTCGGTATATGCAATGCCCTTTTCCTCAAGATAATCGGTTTTGATGTAATCGGGCATAGAAAGCTCTTTCGGAGAGATCAGCACGAATCTGATATTGCTGTATCTGCTCATCGCTTTTACAAGGCTGTGCACGGTTCTGCCGAATTTAAGGTCTCCGCAAAGCCCGATCGTGAGATTTTCAAAGGTGCCCTTTTCCCTGTGGATTGTGAGCAGATCGGTCATGGTCTGGGTCGGATGGCTGTGTCCCCCGTCTCCGGCGTTGATGACCGGCACAAGAGAAGTATTAGCAGCAACTTTGGGCGCGCCTTCAATCGGGTGACGCATTGCGATAATATCCGCGTAACAGGAAACTACGCGGATCGTATCCTCCACCGTTTCGCCCTTTGAAGCAGAAGAGGAATTCGCTTCCGAAAACCCGAGCGTGCTTCCCCCCAGCTCAAGCATAGCCGCCTCAAAGGAAAGCCTTGTTCTTGTGCTCGGCTCAAAAAACAAGGTCGCCAGCTTTTTGCCCTCGCAGACCTTGGCGTATTTCTTTTTATCGGCGATGATATCATCGGCAAGTGCGATAATATCGTCTATCTCCTTAACGGACAAATCCGTTGTATCCAGTAAGTGCCGCATTTTAAAGTTCCTTTCTCGTCAGTTTTTCGCGCCGTTTATCTCAAGATACTTCTTTATGCGTTCCACATTTTCTTTATTGCTGTCGTCGGCTTCAAGATATTCGATGATATCATATACGTCAACGATAGAATATACGGGGAATCCGTATTCCTCGCCCACTTCGGCGATTGCAGACTTTTCGGTCTGCCCCTTTTCCTTGCGGTCTACCATAACGAATACCGCGGCAACCTTTGTGCCCTCAAGCTTTGAGAGGATCGCCATACTCTCTCGGATCGCCGTTCCGGCGGTAACAACATCCTCTACGATAACGATCTCCTCGCCTGATTTCGGGGTGTAACCGACAAATACGCCTCCTTCGCCGTGATCCTTTTCCTCTTTTCTGTTGAAAAAGAACGGCAAATCCAGCCCATGACCGGCAAGCGCGGCCGCGGCGGAGACAGAGATCGGAATACCCTTGTAGGCAGGGCCGTACAGCACAGCTTTTTTATCGCCGAGCTTATCCAGATACGCTTTTGCGTAAAACTCGCCGAGCCGCTTGATCTGCGCTCCTGTTTTTATATCTCCGGCATTGATGAAATACGGTATCTTTCTGCCGCTTTTGGCTGTGAAATCGCCGAATTTCAGCACACCGGCGTCTTCAAGGAACCGAATAAACTCTCTTTTATATTCAACCATAAAAATCTTCCTTTCCGAAAATGATTTAAAAACTTCTTATCAGCCGACAAATTCCCGAACACAGCGGCGGTAAGCAGCCACAGGATCGTCAGCCTGCGTTATAGGCCGCCCTACAACGATATAATCAGAGCCGATCTCCTTTGCTTTTTCAGGCGTTGTAACACGCACCTGATCGCCGACATCTCCGTCAGCAAAACGCACACCCGGAGTGACTGTTAAAAACGCTTTTCCGCAGGCGTCTTTTACCATACCTGCCTCAAGCGGAGAACAAACTACGCCGTCAAGTCCTGCAACCTTGGCATTCTGAGCATATTTTACTATGGTATCATTAATAGACGCGTTGATCAGCAGTTCGCTCTGCATTCTCTGCTCACTTGTTGACGTGAGCTGCGTTACGGCTATAAGGATAGGCCTTGTGCCGTTCTCACGTGTAAGACCTTCTACAGCGGCTTTCATCATCTCCACCGTGCCGGCGGCGTGAAGATTTGTCATATCCACATCCAGATCGCGCAAAACGCTCATAGCCTTTTTAACGGTGTTCGGAATATCATGAAGCTTCAGATCCAAAAAGATCTTATGACCCCTCGCCTTTATCTCGCGCACGATAGAGGGACCTTCGGCATAAAAAAGCTCCATTCCTATCTTAACAAAAGGTTTTTCATCAGTAAATCTATCAAGAAAATCAAACACAGCCTCTTTGCTGCTGAAATCGCAGGCAACAATAACATCCTTACCCATTTAATCCACCACTCCTATAATATCGCTTATTTTTTCGATTCCGAGATCTGCACAGACCGACGGCAGCTCCTCAATTATTTTTTTGCAGGCGTACGGGTCAACCAGATTTGCAGCTCCCACCTGCACTGCCGTTGCGCCTGCCATCATCATCTCAACAACATCCTCCGCCGAGGAAACGCCGCCGCAGCCCATCACGGGAATATTGCATGCCTTAGAGACCTGATACACCATTCTGACCGCCACCGGGAAAACAGCATTTCCTGAAAAACCGCCCATTTTGTTCGCAATAACGGCAGCGCGCCTTTTTATATCGATCTTCATGCCGAGCAGCGTGTTTATAAGGCAGATACCGTCAGCGCCGGCATCCTCGCACGCCTTGGCTATCGAAACGATATCCGTTACATTCGGCGAAAGCTTGATAACAACAGGCTTTTGGGTGACTGCCTTTACCGCTCTTGTGACCTGTGCGGCACAGGCGGGATCCGTTCCGAAACTCATGCCGCCGCCGTGAACATTGGGGCAGCTTACGTTTACCTCAAGAATGCCGACCTGCTCCTCTTTATCAAGCAGCGAGCAGGTATACGCGTAATCCTCAACGGAAAAGCCGCTGACATTTGCAATGACTTTTTTGTGAAAATATTGTTTCATTTCCGGCAGTTCATGCGCAATAACATGGTGAACGCCCGGATTCTGCAGACCCACGGCGTTGATCATACCCTCTGTGCACTCTGCTATACGCGGCGTGGGATTGCCGAAACGAGGCTCCTTTGTGGTGCCTTTGAATGAGAAAGAGCCGAGAATATTGATATCGTAAAAATCTTTAAACTCATTTCCGAAGCCGAAAGTGCCGCTTGCGGGCACGATCGGATTATCCATTTTCAGACCGCAGAAATCGACCGAAAGATCTACCATACAATCTCCTCCCTTTCAAGCACGGGACCGTCCTTACAAATACGCTTGCTGCCGTATTTGGTTTTGCACGAGCACCCCATGCACGCGCCGAAGCCGCAGCCCATTCTCTCCTCAAAGCTGTACTGCCCCGAGGTCCTGACCTTGTTTTCTATTGCCCTGAACATCGGCATTGGGCCGCAGGTATAAAAGTAATCGTAATCCTCCGGCATAGCGTCCGTTACAAAGCCCTTCACACCGTATGAGCCGTCCGCCGTGGCAACGATGACGTCAGCGCCGAGCGCCCTAAACTCGTTTTCATAAAATATCTCTTCTTTTTTATTGAAACCGAGTATCACAGTGGGCTTCTGACCGTCCGCCAAAAGGCTTTTGGTCAGATTATACAGCGGCGGTATACCGACGCCGCCGCCGATCACGAGCGGCTTTTTTGATTTTGAAATATCATAACCGTTGCCGAGACCTGTTAAACAGTCGAGCGTGTCCCCGGCAGAAAGCGCAGACATCTGCTGTGTGCCCTTGCCTACCACCTTATAGATTATAACGATCTCTTTATCATTATAATCGCAGACCGATATGGGTCGGCGCAGGTATTTGCCGTCCAGCAGGATATTTATAAACTGCCCCGGGGCGGTGATATACCTTGTATCGCCCTCAAGGCGCATTTCATAAACGTCTGCCGTCAGCGGTTTATTGGAAGTGATTTTATACAAGCTGTTTTTATACATAGCTGATTACTCCGCGTCAATGGTTGATACGCCCAGAGTGATCTCTTCAAGCACGTCGAGCAGAACTTTGACCGTATCCAGTGAAGTGAACATCGTAACATTATTTTCAACAGCCGCGCGGCGTATCTCAGAGCCGTCCGAATGGCTGTCTCCGTGGCTTATATCAATCGTATTTATAACATAGGAGATATGACCCTGGCGCAGTGCTTTCAGTATCTCGTCACTGTCATCCTCGGTAAGTTTCGCGCGTATACGGGTGCGAATACCGTGCTTTTTCAGGAATTTAGCCGTTCCTTCGGTAGCCTCGATATTGAACCCAAGGTCATAAAAGCGCCTGATAAGCGGCAACGCCGTTTCTTTGTCGTTATCGGCTATCGTTACAAGCACGGTTCCGTAGTTTGAAACATTCATACCGCTTGCCTGAATCGCCTTATACAGAGCGCGGGTGAGCGACTTATCGTAACCGATCGCCTCGCCGGTCGATTTCATTTCGGGTGAAAGGTAGGTATCCATACCCTTAAGCTTTGAGAACGAGAACGCGGGAGCCTTAACATACCAGCGATTTTTCTCGGCAGGATAAACTTCCGTGATACCCTGTTCCTTAAGGCTGTGACCGAGAATGACCCTTGTTGCGATATCCGCCATCGGGATGGAGGTTGCTTTTGAGAGGAAGGGCACCGTTCTTGAGGAACGCGGATTCACCTCTATAACATAAACATCATCTTGATCATCGGCAATAAACTGTATGTTGAAAAGCCCGACAATGTTGATTGCTTTTCCGAGCTTCACCGTGTAATCAATAATCTTATCCTTGACCGCTTTTGAAACCGAGAATGTGGGGTAGATAGAGATGGAGTCACCGCTGTGAACGCCGGTTCTTTCCACATGCTCCATGATACCGGGAATGAACACGTCGGTTCCGTCGCAGATCGCGTCAACCTCAAGCTCCTTGCCCATGATATATTTATCAACAAGAACGGGCTGCTCCGTATTGATTTCAACCGCCGTCTGAAGATAGTGGCGCAGGCTCTCCTCATTTGCAACGATCTGCATCGCCCTGCCGCCCAGAACAAACGACGGACGAACAAGAACGGGATAACCGATCTTTTCCGCAACACGTACGCCCTCTTCAATATCGGTTACAGCAAGACCCTTCGGCTGAGGAATGCCGAGTTCGTTCATAACTTTCTCAAAAGAATCCCTGTTTTCGGCACGGTCGATCGCCTCAACGTCAGTACCTATGATAGGCACACCGAGAGCGTCAAGCGGAGGCGCAAGGTTGATTGCTGTCTGTCCGCCGAGAGAAACAACGATTCCGAGCGGATTTTCAAGCTCTATCACATTCATAACGTCCTCTACGGTGAGCGGCTCAAAATAAAGCTTGTCCGAAGTGGTATAGTCGGTTGAAACGGTTTCGGGATTGTTATTTATAATGATCGCCTCATAGCCGGCATCCCTGATGGACCATATTGCATGAACGGTTGAATAGTCAAATTCAACGCCCTGCCCGATTCTGATGGGACCCGAACCGAGTACGATAATCTTCTTTTTATCGGATACGATGCTTTCATTCTCCTCTTCATAGGTTGAGTAGAAATACGGCACGTAGGAATCAAATTCCGATGCGCAGGTATCTATCATTTTGTATACGGGAAAAATCTTGTTTGCCTTACGCAGTTTGAAGATATCTCCCTCGCTCATATCCCAGCACATACCGATATATTTATCTGAAACGCCCATCTTTTTAGCGTCTTTTAAAACTTCTACGCTGCCTTTATTCTCTTTAATCACACGCTCAAACTCAACTATGTTCTTTATCTTTTCAATAAAGAGCATATCGATCTTGGTGGCGTTATAAATCAAAACGGGATCCACATTCAGTCTTATGAGCTGAGCGATCGCATACAGTCTGTCGTCCGTGCCGATCTTGATATAATCCAGCAGCTGCGCAGCTGTGTAGCTGTCAAATTTTTTGTTATAGATATGGCACACGCCCGTCTCAAGCGAACGCACTGCTTTGAGTATGCTCTCCTCAAGCGTTCTGCCTATTGCCATGACCTCTCCGGTAGCTTTCATCTGCGTATTCAGGCTGTTGTTCGCGTCGGCAAATTTGTCAAACGGAAAACGCGCGATCTTAGTAACGACATAATCGAGAGTCGGCTCAAAGGACGCGGGTGTATTGGCAATCGGTATCTCGTCAAGATGAAGACCTACGGCGATCTTAGCAGACACTCTTGCGATAGGATAGCCGGAAGCTTTTGAAGCCAGCGCGGAAGAGCGCGATACTCTGGGGTTTACCTCTATCAGATAATACTGGAAAGAATGGGGATCAAGCGCAAACTGAACATTGCAGCCGCCCTCTATCTTAAGCTCGCGTATAATGCGCAGAGCCGAGTCGCGCAGCATCTGGTACTCTTTATTGGTAAGAGTCTGTGAGGG
Source organism: uncultured Oscillospiraceae bacterium (assembly GCA_900539845.1). GTDB lineage: Bacteria > Bacillota > Clostridia > Oscillospirales > Acutalibacteraceae > Eubacterium_R > Eubacterium_R faecavium. The sequence goes on from UQDP01000003.1 coordinate 22,584, forward strand.
GCATACAACGATGGAGTCGCCGGTGTGGATACCGACAGGATCGATATTCTCCATATTACAGATCGTAATCGCGGTGTCATTTGCGTCTCGCATGACTTCATATTCTATTTCCTTATAGCCCTTAATGCTCTTTTCAACAAGAACCTGATGAACAGGCGACAGCGCCAGAGCGTTTTTAAGCATGATTCGGCATTCCGCTTCATCATCGGCAAAGCCGCCGCCGGTGCCGCCGAGCGTGAATGCAGGGCGAAGGACTACGGGATATCCGATCTCTTCAGCTATTCTCAAACCGTCCTCAAGGTTGTCGCATATATCGGAAGGAAGCACGGGCTCGCCAAGACTTTCGCAAAGCTCCTTGAACAGTTCCCTGTCCTCCGCTCTTTCGATAGCCTCAAAACGCGTGCCGAGTATCTCAACATCACACTCTTTGAGCACACCTTTTTTAGCAAGCTGAACAGCAAGGTTAAGACCTGTCTGTCCGCCGAGAGACGGAAGTATGGCATCGGGCCGCTCGTGGCGGATGATCCTTGCCACATATTCAAGGGTAAGAGGCTCCATATACACTTTATCGGCTATCTGCGTATCCGTCATGATCGTTGCGGGATTGGAATTGATAAGCACGACCTCATAGCCCTCTTCTTTCAGTGAAAGGCAGGCCTGAGTGCCGGAATAGTCAAACTCGGCAGCCTGTCCGATAACGATGGGACCTGAGCCGATCACAAGTATTTTATGGATATCTGTGCGTTTCGGCATATCATTCAGCCTCCTTTTTCATAAGAACAATAAATTTATCGAAAAGATATTCGCTGTCCTGCGGTCCGGGAGCGCTCTCAGGGTGGTACTGCACGGAAAACAGGCGGTTCTCAGGGCTTTCAACGCCCTCTGCCGTATTATCAAGCAGGTTTTTATGGGTGAGCTTCAGCTCTGTTCCCTTGAGCGAATCACAATCCACCGCGTATGAGTGGTTCTGTGAAGTGATCTCTATTTTTCCTGTTTCAAGATTCATAACCGGGTGGTTTCCGCCGCGGTGACCGAATTTCATTTTAAAGGTTTTTGCGCCAAGGGCAAGCGAGATCATCTGATGACCGAGGCAGATCCCGAAGATCGGAAGCTTTCCCTTAAGCTCCTTTACAACGTTTATAACCGGCGTAACGTCCTCCGGGTTACCGGGACCGTTTGAGAGGAAAAGACCGTCCGGCCTCATTTTCATGATCTCCTCGGCGGAGGTATTATACGGCACAACGGTAACATTGCAGCCCTTTTCATTCAGCTTTCTTACGATATTGAGCTTAATGCCGCAGTCGATGGCAACCACGTCATATTTATGGTTCGGAGTTCGCGAATACCAGCGTTTTTTGCAGGAGACACGCGCCACCATATCGTGCGGTATCTCATATGCCAAAAGCATCTCCATCGCCTTCTCACGCGGGGTGGAAGCGTCTGTTATCAGCACTTTCTGGCTGCCCTCATCGCGGATGATCCTTGTTATCTTTCTGGTATCAACTCCGCTTATTCCGGGAATGCCGTATTCGTCCAGCACCTCCGAAAGCGTTTTGGTATAGCGGAAATTAGACGGGAGGTCATTGTATTCCCTCACGATCATACCGCCCATCGTCGGCACCTTGGTCTCATAGTCTTCATCCGTGATACCGTAATTTCCGATAAGCGGATAGGTCATACAAACCATCTGGTCTGTGTAGGACGGGTCGGACATGATCTCCTGATACCCTACCATGGAAGTGTTGAAAACGATTTCATTTACGGCTTCTCTGTCCGCGCCGAAACCCCAGCCGTAAAATTCGCTGCCGTTTTCAAGAACGATCTTTTTGTTATATGGCCTCATACACTATCTCTCCTCTCAGTAATGTTAACACATTGTCTCCGTAAAGCTCCCAGCCTTCAAAAGGCGTGGCTCTGCCCTTGCTTATAAAGTTTTCCGGGATAACGGTGCATTTTTTATTCAAATTCATCACGCACAAGTCGGCAGGCTCGCCGGGTTCGATCTTTCCGCCCTCAATACCGAAGATCTCCCTCGGGCGAACACACATCATATCTATCAGCTTTTCCAGCGTTATTACACCTGTTTTAACAAGTTTGGTATACAGGACGGGAAATGCGGTCTCAAGCCCTACGATGCCCATTGCGCTTTTAGCGAGCCCTTTGGATTTTTCCTCAGCGCTGTGCGGCGCGTGATCGGTGGCAATAACATCTATCGTGCCGTCTTTAACACCTTCTATCAGCGCTGCCTTATCCGAGGCGCTGCGAAGCGGAGGATTCATTTTAAACCGTCCGTCCTCCTGCAAGTCATCCTCACAGAGCATAAGATAGTGCGGAGCGGTTTCGCAAGTGACTTGAACGCCGCGCGTCTTTGCTTTTCTGATGATATCAACGCTTTCTTTTGTGGAGATATGGCACACGTGATAACGGCAGCCCGTTTCTTCGGCAAGACGGCAGTCACGTTCGATCTGCGCCCATTCGCTCTCACTGCATATGCCTTTGTGACCATGCTCCCTGCAATATCTGCCGTCGTGAATAAATCCGCCGCGCAGCAACTCGTTCACCTCGCAGTGCGCCGAGATCACCGAGCCGGCAGCAGCGCATCTTGTCATCGCTTCTCGCATAAGCGCTTCTGTCTGCACGCCCGTACCATCGTCCGAAAAGCCGATCACACTGCCCTTCAGCGCTTCAAAATTAACGCATTCTCCCCTACCGAGCCTGCCTTTTGTGATTGACGCGAACGGGAAGACATCGATCACAGCGTCCCTTTCAATTAGGTCAAGCTCTTTTTGCAGATTCTCAGGGCTGTCCGGCGGCGGATTCAGATTGGGCATCGGGCAGACAGCCGTGTAACCCGCTCTTGCCGCAGCTGAAGTTCCGCTTTTAATGGTTTCCTTATAAGAAAATCCGGGCTCTCGAAGATGAACATGAACATCAACAAAACCCGGAAATAAAAAGTATTTATCATTGAAATTAAAAACACGATCGACTCCATCTTCGGGAATGGAGATACCAAGGCTGTGGATTTTGGAATTTTCAATTAAAACGTCTGATTTTTTGAATTTTCCGCCGATGAAAACCACGGCATTTTTTAAAAGCAACCTCATAAAACCGCACCTTTCGTTTTAAACATTATATATTAATCGGCACTTCAAGTCAATTACAAAATTGTTACAAACCAGACTAAATTATTGAATGATAAATATTATTTTATTAAACTAATTATAATTTCCAAACCTGTACAGGCAAGCCACTCGGAATTACCTGAAAATATTAAACAGACAGTCGGTGATGATCTTGAAAATAGCAGTTATCGGAGGCGGCGGAGTAAGAAGTATTTTTCTTGCAAAAAGCATTGCCGTGCGCGCAGAAGAACTGAACATAAGCAATCTTGTTTTCATGGATAATGATGAAAAAAAACTCAACATCTACGGTGTTATGGCAAAAAAGACCGCAGAGCTGATCTGCCCTAAGCTCAACTTTGAGCTAACAGCGGACGCGAAATATGCGGTTACCGAAGCCGATTATGTGATAACCACCATAAGAGTCGGCGGAGATGATATGCGCGTCAGGGATGAAAGGATCGCGCTTGATATGGGCGTGCTCGGGCAGGAGACAACCGGCGCCGCAGGACTTTCATTCGCTATGAGAAGCGTGGGCGCGCTTGCCGAATACTGTGCGCTTATAAAACAATATGCAAAGAAGGGCTGTAAAGTATTCAACTTTACAAATCCGGCCGGAGTTGTTTCACAGACGCTTCGTGATATGGGATATGATTTTACATACGGAATATGCGACGCGCCCAGCGGAATGCTGAGAAGCTTTGAGAAGCTTTACGGCACTGCGGAAAAATCGGCAAAGGGAGAGATCTACGGACTCAATCACCTTTCTTATTTCACTTCCGTCACAATAAACGGAAAAGAAATGCTTGACGAGATAATCGAAAATGATGAAGCATATGAAAAAACAGATCTGAGGTATTTTGAAAAAGACTTGCTGCGTCGGCGGGGAGCTATACTCAACGAATACCTATATTATTTTTATTACAGAGAAAAAGCGCTTTCAAACATACTGAATGCCGAAAAAACACGAGGCGAACAGATCGCGGATATCAATAAAAAAATGACCGCAGAGCTTGAAAGCGTGGATATTGAAAATGATTTTGAGACTGCGCTTAAAATATTTGAGCGCCGGTACGGCGAACGCGAGAACAATTACATGGCAAGCGAGACCGGAATTAAACGAGCTCAACCCTGGAAATTTGACATATTCGGCAAGGACGACGGCGGTTACGCCGGTGTGGCGCTCAACTTCATTGAGATTGCGGGCAGCGGAAAAAAAGACAGTATGATATTATGCGTACCAAACAACGGAGCGATCGAGGGACTCCGAGACAGTGATGTTGTTGAGATCACCTGCGATATTGATAAAAACGGCGCTGTTCCGCACCGCTTCGGAAAGGTAGACGAACAGAATCTTGAGCTCATCCGCAGAGTTAAAAACTATGAAAGACTTGCGAGCGAGGCGATCGGAGAAAAATCAAGGGACAAAGCAATAGAAGCGCTCACACTGCATCCGCTCGTAAACAGCTACAGCCTTGCAAAAGCGCTGACCGACAAATACCTTGAGCACAATAAAGATTATATCGGAGAGTGGAAATAATGGCATTTATTGCAGGTGCGGGAGCAACCAATATAGATCTGCTTTATGAGGACATGCCGAAGATACCCGACGCGGGAGAAGAAATATATACGGATAAGTTTTCGCTTCAGCTCGGCGGAGGGCTTCCGGCAACGCTTATAAACTGCTCAAGGCTCGGGATTGAAACAAGGATCGCAACTGAACTCGGGGAGGATATGTTTTCCGCTTTTGCTTCGGAACAGTATAAAGCAAACCATGTTGAACCGCTCAACATCTACAACGGAAAAGAGATCCCGCTGAACATCACCTCCGCGATCATCCTTGAGAATGACAGAAGCTTTATAACATACGGCAAAGGCAGTATTGAACCGAGTGACGGTGCCAAAGAACGCTTCTACAGCATGGCTTCCGGAGCAAAGATATGCCTTATGCAGCCGGGCGGATTTATTGACGTCTACAAAAAACTGAAATCCGAAGGCACGCTGATGGTGCTTGATATGGGCTGGGATGAGGATATGAGCATTGAGAAATACTCCGATCTTCTGGAAACGGCGGACATTTATACGCCGAACCGAAAAGAGGCGCTCAGGATAACGGGCGCCGATGATGAACAGAACGCCGCATACGCTCTTAAAAAATACTTTGACAAAGTCATTGTCAAAGTCGATAAAGACGGCTGCATCGGTATTGACGGCGAAGATTCCTTTTTTGTTAAAAGTATTGAGGAGTTCAAAAACAAGGACAGCACAGGCGCCGGTGACGCGTTCCTTGCGGGGCTTTGCTACGGACTGTTTTATGGCTATCCTCTGAAAGACTGCATTGAATTCGGAAACATTACCGGCGGCAAGGCAGTCACTGCCGTCGGCGCGCTCTCCGCTTATGTAAATGAGAAAGAACTTTTGAAACTGAAAGAGGAAAAATACTGATGCCGAGAGAACTTGAGCCATATCAGCTTATTGAAAGAAGCGTTATAAAACGGTTCAGAAAAGAAATTTGGAATCCGTTTATACTTGCCGTAAAAAAATATCAGCTGATTCAGGCTGATGACAAAATTGCCGTATGTATTTCAGGCGGAAAGGATTCCATGCTGTGCGCAAAGCTGATGCAGCAGCTTCAAAAGCACAGCGATGTGCCGTTTGAGCTTGTTTTCCTTGTTATGGATCCCGGCTACAATGAAGAAAACCGCAGAAAGATAATGGAGAACGCCGAACTTCTGCATATCCCCGTAACCGTTTTTAAGAGTCAGATTTTCGACATTGCAAACAGTGTGGAAAAATCGCCCTGCTACCTGTGTGCAAGAATGAGGAGGGGGCATCTGTACGCGAAGGCTAAAGAACTGGGATGCAACAAAATCGCCTTGGGGCATCATTTCAGCGATGTGATTGAAACAACGCTTATCGGAATGTTTTACGGCTCACAGATTCAGGCGATGCTGCCTAAGCTTCACAGCACGAATTTTGAGGGTATGGAACTCATCCGCCCCATGTACTGTGTTCACGAGGACGCAATAAAGGCGTGGTGCAGATACAATGACCTTGAATTCATTCAGTGCGCTTGCAGGTTTACAGAGGAATACAAAAATAACGGCAATGAAAACCTTATGAGCAAGCGGCAGGAAGTGAAGGATCTGCTGCATGAACTGAGAAAAACGAATCCGAATATTGAAAGGAGTATTTTCAACAGCATCCACGCCGTCTGCCTTGACACTATGCCGGGCTACAAAACCCACGGCGAGGAACATACGTTTCTTGAGAATTACTGATAATTACTTCGTTCTAAATTCAGTAAATATATTTTTTCAGATATTCGGTCTGAGAAAAAAATAACAGCCCTGCGGGATCTTATAATACCCGCAGGGCTGTTAACATTTCTGATCACATATATTTTTTAATCTCGTTTACCATATCGGTTTTTTCCCAGGAAACGCCGAGCTCTTCCCTGCCCATATGACCGTAAGCGGAAAGCGGTTCATATATAGGCTTTCTGAGATCCAGCCTTTCAATTATTGCGGACGGTCTGAGATCAAACACTTTGTTTACGATATCGGCGATCTCCTCATCGGCTTTTTTGCCGGTGCCGAAAGTATCCACCATAACCGAAACGGGCTTGGCAACACCGATAGCATATGCAAGCTGGACCTCGCATTGCTCCGCAAGACCTGCCGCTACTATGTTTTTAGCTACCCATCTTGCCGCGTAAGCCGCGCTGCGGTCAACCTTTGTGGGATCTTTGCCGCTGAACGCGCCGCCGCCGTGACGGGCATAGCCGCCGTATGTATCCACAATAATCTTTCTGCCGGTAAGTCCGCTGTCTCCCTGCGGACCGCCTACAACGAATCTTCCCGTCGGATTTACGTAGAACACGGTATCCTCGTCCATCAGTTCAGCCGGAACAGTGGTTTGGATCACCTTTTCTATTATATCTTTTCTGAGCGTATCCAGCGAAACATCGGCGCTGTGCTGGCTGGAAACGACAACCGTGGTTACTTTAACCGGCTTATCGTTTTCATACGCAACGGTAACCTGTGTTTTTCCGTCGGGATAAAGATACGGCAGTTCCCCGCTTTCACGCACTTCGGTAAGCTTAACGGCAAGCTTATGTGCAAGGCTTATGGGCATAGGCATAAGTTCTTTGGTCTCATTGCAGGCATAGCCGAACATCATTCCCTGATCGCCTGCGCCGTTAAGATTATACTTATCTTCTTCATCATTTTTAAGCTCAAACGACTGATCAACGCCGAGCGCGATATCAGGACTCTGCTTGTCAAGAGAAACGCAAACGGCACAATTATTGCCGTCGAAACCCTTTTCGCCGCTGTCATACCCGATAGCACAAACTGTCTTTCTTATTATAGCCGGAATATCCACCTGAGCGTTTGAGGTTATCTCACCCATAACATGAACCTGTCCCGTTGTGCAGAAAGTCTCGCACGCAACACGGCTCTGCGGATCCTGCGCAAGCATAGCGTCAAGAATCGCGTCCGAAATACGGTCGCATATCTTATCGGGATGGCCTTTAGTTACAGACTCGCTTGTAAATAAAAATTTAGACATATTAATCACCACAGCCTTTCAGGCTACAAATAGTTTATTAAAGATCATCAACACCCTGCTGTAGCCTGACAAGGCGTTAATGGGGATTACAGCCATCTCAAAATTATGCCGCAGGCAAATTTTGAGGGCAATATAATTCGGTTAGTGTGATTTTTCACACTAACCTCCTGAAAACCTTATCAAAAAAAGCACACCCGAATGAGTGTGCCGAAATACTCATCACTCGGAAGATCCGCGGGAATTAGCACCTTGCAAAACGCAGGTTGCTGTGGCGTCAACGGGCCCGTCCCTAAGCCACTCTTGATAAGGTATATTTAATTTAGGAATATATAATAACGCAGGCGCCGTCAAAAGTCAACAGAATTTTGCAAACGTATATAAAAAGTTAACATGTTGAAATTATAAACAAATTCTAAAGAAAATTTTAGATAATCTGTTGTAATTTGTTTAGAAATAGTTTATAATATGAAATGTTAAGTTTGCACATTTCTTAAGGAGGAAAACAAATGGCAAAGAAAACAGTGTTTATTACCGGCGGAACCGGTAATATGGGCTGGGCTGCCGTTCAGGAGATGCTCAAAAAGCCCAATGAGATCAATATTAAAATGCTTGCAAGAAAGAGCGCTAAAAACGAAGAACTTTTAAAGCCTCTTATGTCTAAGCCTAACGTAAAAATCATCTGGGGCGATCTTCTTGAATACGACGCTATACTTGAAGGTGTAACAGGCTCGGATTATGTGCTTCACGTCGGCGGAATGGTTTCCCCCACTGCTGACTGGAAACCGTACAGAACACAGAAAACAAATATCGGCGCAGCGCAGAACATCTGCAAGGCAGTGCTTGCACAGCCCGATCCCGACGCTGTTAAGGTGTGCTACATAGGCACGGTTGCAGAGACCGGCGGACGCAATTATCCCATTCACTGGGGACGCTGCGGAGACCCGATCAAGATCTCCATTTATGACCACTACGCGGTTTCAAAAACAGTTGCCGAGCGCACATTCGTTGAGAGCGGCATCAAGAATTGGGTCGTAATGCGTCAGTCAGGTATTCTTTATCCGAACATCCTTAAGAATATGGATCCCATCATGTTCCACGTACCGATCAACGGCGTGCTTGAATGGTGCACGGTCGAGGACTCCGGCAGACTTATGTGCAATCTTGTTACAGAAGACGCAGCAGGTCACCTCGGCAAAGATTTCTGGAATCACTTCTTCAATATCGGTTCCGGCAAGGAATACAGAATTTCTAACTATGAGTTTGAATGCCTGCTTCTCGGAACACTCGGTCTTGCAGGTCCTGAAAAGCTGTTTGAGCCCAACTGGTTCATCACAAAGAATTTCCACGGTCAGTTCTATGCAGACGGCGATAAGCTGGAGGAATTTCTTCACTTCAGAGAAAACCTTCCGATTCAGGATTATTTCAACCGTCTTGCCGATCATGTTGAATTCTACTTCAAAATTCCGAGATATCTTCCGAAGGGTCTTGTTGCCGCTTGTGCAAAGCCTTTCATGAAGAAGATTGCCGAAACACCCGGCTTTGGTACTCTTGACTGGGTAAAGACCAATGACCACAACCGTATGACTTCCTATTACGGCTCAAAAGAGGAATGGGAAAAGATTCCGAGCAAATGGGAAGACTTCAAGATCATGAAGTTTGACAAGGACAACAGCGCAGCCGAGCAGTTTAAGCTTGACCATGGCTATGATGAGAGCAAGCCCGAATCAGAGCTTGATATCGAAGATATGAAGCAGGCTGCTAAGTTCAGAGGCGGCGAATGCCTGTCCGAATCCATGACCAAGGGCGATATGGCAACAAAGCTTAAGTGGAAATGCGGCCACTGCGGCGCAGAATTCGAAGCCAGCCCGGCGCTTATCCTTCTCGGCGGTCACTGGTGCCCCGAATGCTACATACCTCAGAAAGCATGGGATTATGACTCAATTGCAAAAACAAATCCGTTCTTTGCTCAGGTTTGGTATCCCAGCCACAGAAAAGACGAGAACAACAAGTATGACTTTGACGAGTTGTTCCATATCAACGGCGTTGCCTGGGATGATCTTAAGAGGTAAGCCACTCACGATCTGAATCAAAAAGAAACTCCGTCGGTTTCCGGCGGAGTTATTTATTTATAAAATAAAAGCGGCATCCGAAAAGACGGCTGCCGCTATAAATTTACATGTTTAATGATATCAGTTATTCCACGGATTCTTGGGATCGGGATCCGTGGGATCCCAGCCGCGGCGTTTGTCTGAAGTGTCGATTCGGATCGGATCGGGCTTTCCGAGCGGTTCTTCTTCACTGCTGTCATATATCTCTACCGTTGTGCCTTTCGGGCAGTGATCATAGATCCACTTGGCGTCAATAACACTAAGACGGATGCAGCCTGCCGAGGCAGCCGAGCCGAGTTTGTTGTAAGCAACATATTTGAGTGAGTCTTTAGACCTTTCGGCATAAGGAACGGAATGAAACAAGATGTGCCCGGTTATCCTTGTGGCATACTGACCGTACACGCCGCCGTTAAGTATATGCCAAGTGTATTTATCACTGGTTTTAAAACGTCCTGTCGGCGTTTTTCCGTTTAAACCGACAGAGCATACCATTGCTTTGACCGGCTCGTCAAAATTGCCGGCTCCGTCATTTTTATATATCGTAACGATATTCTGTTTTCTGTTCACTTTTATAAGATAAGGAACATATTCATAACTTACTTCGGCTGCGTTCGCCTGAGCGGAAATATCTACCGCCCCGCCGGCTTTGCCGTTGACCTCAGAAGCATTTTTCTTGGAAAACAACTCCGAAGCCGGTGCATTTGAAGAATAAATAAAATACGCCCCAACACAAACCGCCGCGCACAAAATGCATGACACCGCGGAAATCAATATCTTTTTATTCATATCTCCTCTTTCCGATCATCATTTATTATTCTGACCGTAATACGCGTTTTTTCCATGCTTGCGCTGATAGTGCTTATCAAGCAGATACTGCTCGATACCTATATTGGCAATCTTGGAATACGACGCCGCCTGTTCGGTGGTGAGAGCCATTTTGCACACTTCCTCCAGTATAAGCGCATTCTCGACCGCCTTAAAAGAATCCTTTCCCCATACAAACGGACCATGGCGGTGCACAAGAACGGCAGGTATCTCGGCAGGATCAATGCGCCTTTTATTGAATTCCTCAACAATCACTCTGCCGGTGTTGAGCTCGTAATCGTTTGCGACCTCATCTTTTTTCAGGCCTCTAGCACAGGGAACGGCTCCGTTTGCAAAGTCCGCATGCGTTGTGCCGTACGGCGGAACATCACGGCCCGCCTGTGCCCAGGAACAGGCATATCTTGAATGTGTGTGGACGATGCCGCCTATACCGGCAAAACTTCTGTAAAGCTCCAGATGCGTCGGGGTGTCTGACGACGGATTGAGTTTCCCCTCAACTTTCTCCCCTTTCAAATTCATGACCACCATATCATCGGCTGTCATTTCCGCATACGGCACGCCGGACGGTTTTATTACGAACAATCCGCTTTCCCTGTCTATTTCCGAAACATTTCCCCAGGTCAGCACAACAAGACCGTATTCAACAAGCTTTAAATTGGCTCGATAGACCTTTTCTTTTAATTCTTCAAGCATATTGATTCTTGACCTCTCCGCTGTAAATTACGTATTTTTCAAAAATATAAGCTTACATTCCGAGCTTATACGCTATATCGTTATAAAACAGCTCTTTTTTGAACTCGTTGATATCCGTCTCCTCGCCGATATGTAGAAACTCTATACCCATCATTTCTGCAAAATCGCGCATATTATCAGCATTCAGGCTGTAGGAAAGCACACTGTGATGCGCCCCTCCTGCATATATCCACGCTTCGGCGGAAGTCTGAAGGCACGGAAGCGGTTTCCAGAGTACGCCCGCAACCGGCAGATTCGGCATATCGTTTGTCTGCTCCATACACTCAACATCGTTGCAGATCATACGCAGCCTGTCGCCCATATCTACAAGCGTTACAACGATTGCTTTGCCTGTTTTTGCTTTGAAGACAAGTCTTGCCGGGTCTTCCCTGTCTCCTATTCCGAGCGGATGCACCTGAATCTTCGGCTTTTCCGCCGCGCACTGCGGACTTACCTCAAGCATGTGTGAGCCGAGGAGCATTTCTCTGCCGGGTTCGAAATGGTATGTGTAATCTTCCATAAACACGGTGCCGCCGTCAAGCCCCTCTGCCATACAGGTCATCACACGCAGCATTGCGGCAACTTTCCAGTCGCCCTCCGCGCCGAAACCGTAGCCGCGGCGCATCAGATCCTGGGCCGCAAGACCGGGAAGCTGGCGCAGCTGCTGAAGATCCTCGAAATTGGTGTGAAAAGCATTAAAATCATACCTGTCGAGAAACTTCTTTAGTGCCACCTCTTCGCGCGCCTGATAACGGACTGCATCTATGTTATCGGTATCCATAATATAATATTTTTCATATTCTGCCATCTGCGCGTCTATCTCATCCTCGGTCACTGCATCGACCTCTTTTATGATATCTCCTACGCCGTAATGGTCTACCTGCCAGCCGAGCTTGATCTGCGCCTCGATCTTATCGCCGTCCGTTACGGCAACATTCCGCATATTATCGGAGATCCTGAGCACATGTACTTTTCTGCTTTCCGCAGCGCCAACCGCCGCGCGTATCCAAGTCTCCATTTTATTCTGAAATGCGGGATCTTTCCAGTACCCTGCGATCACTTTTCTTTTAAGCCGCATCCTCGCGGCGATAAAACCATGTTCCCGGTCTCCGTGGGCGGACTGATTCAGATTCATAAAGTCCATATCGATATCCTGCCACGGAATATCGCGGTTGTACTGCGTATTTACATGCAGATAGGGCTTTTGAAGCGCATTGAAGCCTGCAATCCAGGCTTTTGACGGTGAGAAAGTGTGCATCCAAGTGATCACGCCTGCGCAGTTTTCATCACCATTCGCCGCCTGCATAACAGCAAGGATCTCTTGGGATGTTTTTACGCAGGGCTTTGCAACGATGCGGCAGGGCATCGTTTTGCTCCACTCCTCACACATCTCAGCGGCATGGGAATTTATCGTTTCAAAAATGTCCTCTCCGTAAAGGAACTGCGTGCCAACAACGAACCAAAATTCATAATCTTTTATTGCCATAATGCTTTCTCCTTATCCGTTTAACGCGTCTGCCGCCGAGATTTCAGCGGCAAGGCATTTTTTATATATATCCATATAAGCGGCAAACCCGTTTACATCATTTTCGTCGGGTGAGATAACAGAGCTTTCACTGCCGGAAAAAACGTATCGATCAAGGTAATCCTCAAGCGTTTCGCCTTTTGTATCCGCAGCGTATCTCGCCAGCAGAGCGATCCCCCAAGCGCCGCCTTCTCCCGCCGTCTTTGTTACCGCAACAGGGATATTCAGCGCGCCTGCCAAAAGCTTCTGGCCTGCCACAGGCGTTTTGAACAAGCCGCCGTGACCGTTGATACATTCAATGCTTACACCTTCGCCGTCAAGAATCTCCATCCCGGTCTTAAGCGCCGCGAGCGCCGAGAATATCTGCGCTCTGAAAAAGTTTGCAAGGCTGAACTGCGCGTCTGTTTTTCGTATCAGCAGCGGAACGCCTGAATCCGTGTGGAGTACCGGTTCGCCGGAAAAACAGTTATAATTCACGATTCCGCCGCAGTCCGCGCTGCCCCAAAGCGCTTTTTCATACAGCTTATCATACAGCTGCGGTTTTGTGATATCGCAACCGCAGGACTCGGCAACTTCATAAAAAAGATCCACCCAATGATCGAGATCGGTGCAGCAGTTATTGCAGTGCACCATGGCAACCGGCCTGCCGGCAGGCGTCGTTACCATATCTATTTCCTCATAAACGTTCTTCAGGGGCTTCTGCAAAACAACCATGGAAAAGATGGACGTTCCGGCTGAAACATTGCCTGTTTTTTCCCTTACGCTGTTTGTTGCCGCCATTCCCGTGCCGGCGTCTCCCTCCGGCGGACACATAAGAATACCGGGCTGAAGATTTCCGCTTTCGTCAAGAAGCGCGGCTCCCTTTTCCGTAAGAGTTCCGGCGTTTTCGCCCGCAAGCATAACTTTCGGCAGAAGCTCACGAATATTCCAAGAATTTTTTTTTACCTGCGGCAATGCAGAAAACTTATCCAGCATTTCAGCATCATAATCATTAATGCTGCTGTCTATCGGGAACATCCCCGACGCTTCGCCGATTCCCACGGCTTGAACACCCGTAAGCATATAGTGAACATAACCTGCCAGTGTGGTTATGCGGTCGATATCCTTAACATGCTCCTCGCCGTTGAGGATTGCCTGATAAAGATGGGCAATGCTCCAGCGCTGCGGTATATTAAAACCGAAAAGAGCGGTAAGCTCCCCTGCCGCCGCAGCTGTTGAGGTGTTCCGCCAGGTCCTGAACTCGGCAAGCTGCCTGCCGTTTTTATCAAAAGGAAGATAACCGTGCATCATTGCCGAAAAACCTATCGCCGAAAGAGTTTTTATGTAAGAACCGCTCAGCCTGAGCACTTCACGGTTAAGGCTGCTGTAAGCGTCCCTTACTCCTGCCCATACGTCATCAAGGCTGTAACTCCAATATCCGTTTTCAAGCTTATTTTCCCAATTGTGCGAGCCTGAGGCAACAGGATTACAGTTTTCATCTATCAAAACGGCTTTGATACGCGTTGAGCCAAGCTCTATGCCCAGCGTTTCGCCGCCTGTGAGTTTATATGCGCTCATGAGATCCACCTGCTCTTTCATATTCCAATTTTACAATATAAAGCGCTGAATTTCAATAAACAAATTAAATATAAATGATATTATATTTAAAAGAACGGTCTTCCAAATATGAATTGACTATTTATGCGCTCTGATTTACAATACAGATATAATAATAAAAAGGAGACCGCTATGAATTCTTTTTCAGATCACCCCAATCCCCAGTTTGAACGCGCGGATTGGCAGAGCCTTAACGGAGAGTGGGATTTCGGCTTTATGAAAGCAAGGCGCGGCTTTACATTTTCCGCCGGCAAAGCGTTTGCAGAAAAGATAAGAAGCAAAAATGATTTTCCATACACCATCCATGTTCCGTTCTGCCTGGAAAGCGAGCTTTCCGGGATCGGTCACACCGGCTTTGTAAACGCCGTATGGTATCGCAAAAAAGTGAATATTGCAAAGAATGACAAAAGAATCATTCTTCATATCGGCGCCGCCGATTATCAGACGACTGTGCTTGTTAACGGAAAGTTCGCCGGCAGACATATCGGCGGATATACATCTTTTTCATTTGATATCACAGAATTTACCAAAAGCGGTGAAAACGAGCTTTTCATTCTGTGCGAGGACGATGTAAAACACCCTCTTGTGCCGTCCGGCAAGCAGAGCGAGCGCAGAGAAAGCTATGCCTGCAGCTATACGCGCACAACGGGTATATGGCAAAGCGTATACCTTGAATACATACCTGAACGGCATATAAAAAGCTTTAACATATTTACCGATATTAACAGTTGTTCGGCGTCGGTCTCATTTAAACTTTGCGGAACAGGCAGACTGGCGTGTGAAGTATATTTTGACAAAAAAAAGGTCGGCAGCGCAGAAAGTGAAAACGCGTCCGATACCTGTATTCTTCAGATCGCGCTTTCTGAAAAGCATTTTTGGGAAGCAGGGAAAGGCAATCTTTACCGAATCATAATGAAATTTGCGGACGATACCGTTTACAGTTATTTCGGTCTGCGTGAAATCAGACTTGACGGCTACAGATTTCTGCTCAACGGAAAAAGCGTGTTTCAGCGCCTTGTACTGGATCAGGGTTATTATAAAAAAGGGATATACACGGCACAGAATGATGACGAGTTAAAAAAAGACATTGAGCTTTCCCTTTCTTTGGGATTTAACGGAGCAAGGCTGCACCAGAAGGTATTTGACCCGCGCTTTCTTTATTACTGCGACCTCTACGGCTATCTTGTGTGGGGAGAATACGCAAACTGGGGACTGGACTATTCTTCTCCCGAATCTCTAGCCGTTTTTCTGCCGCAGTGGCTTGAGGCTGTGAATCGAGACTGCAACCACCCGTCCATTATAGGCTGGTGCCCTTTTAACGAGACATGGGATTACAAGGGGAGAAAACAGTATGACCCACTGCTGAAAACCGTTTATGAAGTTACAAAGCTTGCCGACCCGACAAGACCCTGCATAGACACGAGCGGAAATTTTCATGTGGTTACCGATATATACGATGTGCATGATTATCGATACAACGCAGAGGAATTCAAGAAGTCATATGACCGCCTTGCTGCGGAGGGCACGCTTTATGAGCACGTGCTTAAAGATCATCCCGGCAGACAGAAGTACAACGGCGAGCCTGTATTGATCAGCGAATACGGCGGAATCAAATGGGAAGCGGATAAAAGTATAAGATCCTGGGGTTACGGCAAGGACGTCAAAAGCGAAGACGAATTTGCCGTGCGATACGCGGGTCTCACCGGCGCAATAACCTCCAATCCGTATATTCTGGGATTCTGCTATACGCAGCTTTACGATGTGGAGCAGGAACAGAACGGACTGTTTACCTATGAGAGGAAACAAAAATTTTCCGAAGACACCTATAAAAGAATCAGAGCGGCGAACACATCAGCCGCGGCAATAGAAGACGTCTGAAAAGCTGCATATACGCAGAAATTGAGAAAACAGGCATTCTTAAGCTCAACACATTACATTCCGTAAATTGTTAGGTTTCGGAGGAAATCTTATGAACAATGAACGTACAATATACGTTGACCCCAACCGCACAGGGAACAATATATTTTCAACAATAAAAGAAGCCAAAAATTATATCAGAACGCTCGACAAATCCGAAGGAGATATCATTGTTGAAATAGCAAACGGCATATATGAACTGAGCGAAACGGTTGTTTTTGACGAAAGAGACAGCGGAACGAAAAACTGCACGATACACTATGTAGCGGCAAAGGGAGCGCACCCTGTCATAAGCGGAGGAAGGGAATTACGAACAGAGTGGAAAGAAGAAGAAAACGGAATATTCAGCACGGAATATCACAGAGATAAAAAGCTGCGCGCTTTGTATGTGAACGGCAAACGCTGTTATATGACCGAAAAAGTGATTGAGGGAAAAGGTCCTGCAGGGAAATACAAGATTGAAGCCGGTTCGAAGGACTGGGCTTGGACGAGCGGAACAGAGCACAGCGGAGTAATACTGAAAAAAGGCTCTGTTGAGCTTAACACGAGAAACCCTGAGGATATTGAACTGATGACACAGTCAACATGGAACACAACAATTGTCTGCGTTGATTCTCTTGAAAAACACGGTCAGAATATTTGTGCAAGATTTCAGATGCCTTACGGTGCCATAGCGCAAACTTTGGGATGGGGAAACGAATACCGGTTTAGAAAAAGCAATATGGTCTATAATGTGTTTGAAAACCTTAATAAACCCGGAGAATTCTATTTTGATAAAAGCGCCGGTCGTCTTTATTATTGCCCGAGAAAAAACGAAGACATAAACACAACCTGCGTGGTTGTGCCCGAACTGGAAACTCTTTTTGATATTGAAGGAAAAAACACATCTCAAAGAGCGCAAAACATATCCTTTGAAGGACTGACCTTTGCATATACGGACTGGAATCTGTTCAGAGCGGGCGAATCGTATGGCAGAGCCACTAACCAGGGTGCAGCGGCTCTTACGGCATATGCCGAAAAGGACTGGCACGAATACATCTACCGTGCATATGACGTCGGTCCTGCGGCTGTTCAGATAAGCTCTGCTCAAAATATCGTTTTTGACGGGAACACGGTGCTGCACACAGGCAACGAAGGGATATCCGTTATCAACGACGCCGTTGATATCAAAATTACCAACAATATAATTTATGATACAGCCGGAGCCGCACTGCTAATCGGTCATCCACAGCACGAATATATAGGTGACCGCGGTTCGGGATTCGGTACGCATTCTGATAAAGAGAAATACAGCGCGGATAAAGAGGGCGCCTGTAAAAATACGATGGTTTGCAACAACTTTTTTAAAAATACAAGCAGGCTTTTCTGGGGCGTTGCCGGAATTATGGTCTATATGAGCGATGGCATGCGTTTCACGCATAATCATATTGAAAACACACCGTATTCGGGAATCAGCCTCGGCTGGGGCTGGTGGAAAATGAACGGAGACAAAGATTCCGTTGTTCCGGGCGTCCCATCAGCAACTATGAAAAACAATATAATGAAAAACAACTGTTTTAAAAACACCATTACAACATTAAACGACGGTGGGGCTATATACAGTATAGGAGATATGCCGGGCACAATTATCAGCGAAAACTATATTAATACGATCGGTTCCGACTTTTCAAATCATGCCGGTCTTATAAGAGGTATACACCCCGACGAAGGCTCCCGCAATATTTTCGGAGAAAAAAACGTTATAAATATCGATCCCAAATACACTTGCATAGACTGCGGAGACTGGGGCAGAAAAAGAAACAACACCTGGGTAAACAATTATTCCACAGCGGAAAGCTATACTACAATTAAAACATATGAACCAAACACAATTATCAAAAACGCGCATTATATTCCGAACGCTGACTGGGATGAAACTGCAAGAGCTGTGATTGCCAGCGCCGGGATCAGCAATGATTTATACGAAAAGATTCCGAAATATATCCTGAGCGATGAAAACGAAATTATAAAAGCCATTCCGAAGCACAAGCCAAACATCAAAACCATAGCCGGTATTTCAGCTTGCGCGGCGGCGCTGTTAGCGGGAATCACCGCGGCGGTCGTAAAAAAGCTGTTAAAATAAAAACACTTTAAACCTATTATATTTCCATTAATAAAGCGGTCGAATCAGCGAATGATTCGACCGCTTTCAGATTGGGAAGAAAGGTAAATCAGAGATCGCCAGAAACAACCTGCTTCAGATCTGCGATCTTTTTTGCTCTATTCAAAATCCGACGGTTTATAAGAGTTAAAATATCTCGGTTTCCCTTTAGATGCAGAACCGTACTCGATTGCCTGCGCAGGGCAGGAACATATACACGCCATGCAATGCGTGCAGTTTTTGCCCCATTCGGGCTTTCCGTCTGTTAATTTAATATTGTTTAACGGGCAGACCTGTTCGCATTTTCCGCAGGAAACGCATCTGCCATCGGTGCAAAAATCCTTTGCAGACACGATGAACTTATAAAACAGACTGTTTACAACGGAGCTTTTTAATCTGTCCGCTACGCCTGTTTTGATGTGTTGAAAAGGCTTTGCGTCAAGAATGCACGCCGCGCCTTGATAAAGCACGGGCAGGGACGCTTTGATCATCCTGCGTGCTTCATCACTGCCGGGCACGGAAAACATTGCCACATAGTTTTCGGGCATAACAGTTTCCAAAGCGCCCATATATTCAAAGCCGCAGTCGTCACAGAGCCTGAGCAGATATTTTTCCGCGTTTCCGACCTCACTGCCGCAGGTCATAATAAAATATGCCTTTTTTGAACCCTCGAATGTGCTTTTTCTGATAAAAGCCTCAAACACTCTCGGAATACGCCACGAATATGTAGGGCACACAAACACGTACGGCTTTTCGGAGGAGAAGCTGCCCGCTTTGCTGTTTTTCAGGCAGTCGAACACATTTACACATTCGTCACCGATTCTTGCCGCAACAGTCTGCGCCGCAAAGCGGCTGTTGCCCGTTCCCGAAAAATAGATTATCATTTTGCTCCCCCAATAAACCAATAAAATTTAATGATCTCTTTATGAAAATAGTTTTTATTCCACTTCCGATTTTACCATATAAATCTTACATGGTCAATAAAACATACACTTGGTGCATTACTTTTTCAGATCGCCTGTTGCGGGATTGTTTATGAGTCTTCCGTCCTCCGTAAAGCGTGAGCCATGGCAGGGGCAGTCCCAGGTATGCTCATACGGATTCCACTTGAGCGCGCATCCGAGATGGGGGCAGCGTTTGGATGACGGAGTCAAAAGATTCACAACGGCTTCAAAGGCGTTTACGGCAAGCTGCGGGCGAAGGATCGTTCTTGAGGGTGAAAAAACGCTGAAAACATGCCTGTCTTTGCCGGTTATCATATCGCAGAGTATTTCCGCGGCAGCCATCGAGGAAGTCATGCCCCATTTATTAAACCCGGTCGCAACATAAAGACACGTGGTCGAGCCGGAGTATTCCCCTATATAAGGCGCGCCGTCAAGGGTCATACAGTCCTGTGTTGCCCAATGATATTTTTCAAGGCTTTGCGGATAATACTTATCGGCAAAGCTTCTTATTTCCTGCCAGCCCTGTGAACGCTTTCCCGTGCGGTGTTCTCCGCCTCCAATAAACAAAAGGTCTCCGTGATTTCGAAAGGACAATCCTCCCTGCGCCTCATCTATATACATTCCGTCTACATCGGCTGCATTTTCAAGCGCGATAACATATGAGCGCTGCTGGAACATCTTTAGATAATAGCTGCCGTGCTTGTTGATGAAAGGAAAATGAGTCGCGACGATTATTCTTTTCGCGTCAATATTTCCCCTGCTTGTTTCCGCTCTGGTTCCCACCAATTGACGCACGCGTGTGTATTCATAAATATTAAGCCCCTTTGAGATTCCTGCAAGAAATTTCAAAGGAGAAAACTGGGCCTGATTTTTAAATTTCAGCGCCCCTGCAACCGAAAACGGCAGGGGTGTGCTTCTAACATATTCGGCAGAATAGCCCAGCTCCTTCAGTGCGGCGATCTCATCATCAATAACGTCTATGTTATCAAGGGAATACACATAGGAATCCCTGTTTTCAAAATCGCAGTCCATATCCGCGCACAATTCACGGTATTTTTCAACAGCAAATAAATTGGACAGAAGATACTGCCTTGCCTTTTCCCGTCCGAATTCTTTGATAAGCTTTGAATAGATCAGTCCGTGCTGCGCCGTTATTTTCGCCGTTGTGTATTTCGTTATTCCGCTTCCTATCCGCTCCGCCTCTGCAAGAACGTAATCAACGCCGGCCTTCTGAAGCATATAGGCACACAGCACGCCCGCCATACCGCCGCCGATTATGAGCACATCCGTTTTCATATCTTTTTCCTGTGCCGGAAACGACGGCATTTCGGAAATATCCTTCCAAAGCGAAATCAATCTTATTTCCCCCCAAAAATATACTTAATGATATTATTTGCAGGGTAACTGTTTCTATTCGCGCAACCCGAAAGATGTTTTCTACGTTTACAGAAAAAACGAAAACACCTTGCCGGGATGTCCTGATCATGCTGCCGCAATATCTGCTGCACAAGCATTTAAACGGTTCCTAAAAGCGCAGCGCCCAGCAGATTACTGTCTTCACCGAAATGATTGAAAAGGATTTTGGGCATTCGCCCCGTTTTGTCCATATCAAAAAACATATTCAGTTCATGTTCTATCTTGCCGGTAACAGATTTGCTGTTTGAAATTCCGCCGCCGAATAGTATACATTCGGGATCATACATAAGATAAGCATACCAGCATTTCAGGGCGACCGCTTTGGCGTACTTTTCAATGAGAACGGCTGCACGCGGATCATGCGCAGCAGCCTTTTCCTCAAGCAGCAGCATATTTCCGCTTTCTGAAGAGGGATCATATTCTCTGGTCAGTGATATACTGTTTGCGTCCTGATCAAAGCGATACGTGTTACCGTCATAAAATTCCGGCATCATAAACATCGCGCCCGCCTGTTTTGTTGAGCCGCAGTAGATATCGGAGTTAAGCATAACGGCACATCCCAAAGAAGAGCCGAGAACGAACTGCACCGCATTTTTACAGTCTCTCAGCGCACCCAGTTCCTTTTCGGCAAGCAAGGAACAGCGTGCGTCATTTTCAATATAAACGGGACAGCCGTATTTTTGCGACAGCAAATCCGTAAGCTTATATTCAGAGAAATATGCAATCGTTGAATAACCTATCGCCTTTCCGTTCGTGTCCCAGAAGCCGCCGCTGGATATCCCTATGCGTTCAACGGGGGCAAGAATTACGTTTTCAATATTATCCAAGAACTCGGAAAGGCTCACAGCCGTATTCCATTTGCCCTTATTGACGATTTTGCCGTTGTTTATATTGGCATATTTTATATATGTTCCGCCTATATCCAAAGAAAACACCATATGAATCACCTGATATACGCTTTTATCGTGGCAAGCCTTGTACCCTTGCTTTTCTCAGTCGGTCTGATTATAAAATCACCGATATTCGCCGGAACGATAAACGTTTCCGCATAATGAACGACATACGGTTCAAACGAATCATCAGGGCTTACTATCTCGGCTTCCTCGCCCTCAACAAGATTGAGCACGCAAACGCTTCCGTTGCTTTTATGAAGCACCTCGCCCGTAAACCAATGACGGACCGTCTCGATCGGCTCAAAAACATGAAGCCCGGTTTTTTCCTCGGTATAGTGGTCTGTTTTCTTAGTTTCCTTAAACTGATTTATCAGATTATCCCTGACCCATTTTGTATCCCGCTCGTATTTTATAACCCTGCTTCCATGCTCAATATTTATCGGGCGCGGTTTGCCGTCAAGACCGAGCCTGCCCCAGTCCCACAGCTTAAACGTAAATATATAGGGGGTGCTGGAAATCTCAAGCACCATAGTGTTTGAGCCGGAACAGTGCAGCGTTCCGCCCGGTATCAGAAAATGGTCGTGTTTTTTCGCGGGCCATTTATTTACATAGCGCTCAACATCTATCTGACCAGACTGCTGCGCTTCATTGAGGGCGCCTATAAACTCATCTGGCACCACATTTTCTCTTGCGCCTAAGTAAACGCAGCTGTCCTCACTGCTGTCTAAAATATAATAGCTTTCATCCTGCGTATAACGCATATTAAAATGTTCCTGTATATACTGCGTGGTCGGATGCACCTGAAGCGATAAATTGCCGCCCTCCATCGTATCAAGAAAATCAAAACGTATAGGAAATTCATATCCGAAACGCGCCGTCACACGTTCTCCGAGCAATTGGTCGGCTTCATGAAAAACGATATCTATCGCCGGCATTTCCATTTTTGCTGAGCCGAAATCATACAATACGCTGTTCTCCTCCGGGACGCAGTCAAAGCACCATGCAAAATTTTTCTTTGATGGATCCAGCCCGCAGACTGCTTTCATCCACTGACCGCCCCAGACGCCGGGATCAAAATACGGAACCACGCGGAAAGGAGCGCGCACAGCATTATCAAGGGCTTTGTCATAGTCCGCTCTTGAAATCATTTTCGGACTGTCAATAGAATTCGTATCCATAAAATAATGGAATTTCTGATGATTGGCGATCTTATGCCTGTCCGCCAGCCGCCACTCAACAAAGTATCCGCGCTTAAACTTCGTAAGCGGGTCCATATCATAATTTTCACAGTTCCAGTTCGGAGCGCCTTTGCGGAATCTCAACTGGCTCTCCCATCTTGCAACAGAGCAGTGAACATTGAATCCGCTCTCCCACACGAGCATCGCTCCTACGCCGATAACAAGAACACGTCCTGTGCTTTTTTCTATTCGGCTTCTCATATTTTCGATCTTTTCAGGGATGAAAAAATCGCTTAGCCTGTCCGTCGTCATCACTCCGAAGATCCTGTCATCAGTCAGATTTTTCTGCATCTTGGCTGTCAGCTCATCCCCGTAGTACGCGCAGGTATCGGAATAGAATATCTCTTCAAACAGATCGCCGATACCGTTGACTATACTTTTGACATCCACTACGGGGTAACAGTCAAAAACCACTACCCGTTCACTGCTGTCCTGAATCCGCTCTCTTATCTGCCCGTATCCACAAAAGATCTCGCCCTCTGCCCTGATAGAGGGAAATTTATCGTAATTGCCGTACTTTGTTTTCATAAAATTCTTCACTCCTAAGCTCCATATTGTATTCATACCGCTTGCTGTCATACTTGCAAACGGAATATTCAATCAGTCTGTTTTTTACGTATGCTTTTCTTTTCATTACCATAACGGCTTCGCCGGGGTGCAGACCGAGCATTTCTCTTGTTTTGCTGTCCGCAATTTCGGCAGTAACGGTCTGCCGGACATAATCGATCCTGATTCCGAACGCATTCTCAAGTTTTTCATAAAGCGAAGAAAAATATTGCCTGCTGTCATAAGGCAGACCAACGCTTTCCGGGATATATGTAGTAAAAAATCCCACCGGAACGGAATTGATGCATCTCACTCTTTCCAGCACGGTAAAATACGTTGAACTGCTCTGCTCAAAAAGCTCGGCAATATAACCGGAAACCTTTTTCCGGCAGATATGAGCATAGCTCGTTGACGGCACGATTCCCTTTTCTTTCATCTCATCGCTGAATCCTGTTATTTTCAGCAGCGGTTCCTCAATTTTTTCGTGCAAAACGATCGTGCCTTTGCCCTTTACCCTTTTGATCTTGCCAAGGTCTTTCAGCCTTGCCAAGGCGCTGCGCACCGTTATACGGCTTACGGAATATATTTCGCACAGCTGATATTCATTGGGCAGAATATCGCCGGCGGAATAAACTCCGCTGTCTATTTCCGCTTCGATCTTACGGCTTATTTCCAGCCATAAAGGAACGGATTTTTCCATTCTCCTCACCCTTCATGCCGGTCCTTGAGAAGATATATATTAGCTAATTTATATCTGTTCTCCGGCAGTATGTTATAACAATCTGTATTTTATCATTATTTGAGCAAGTATTCAATCAAAAACAGATATAAGCTGAAATAAAATAACATAGATGTTATCATGTTATATAGCAGAAACAGAATACTATACATAAATTGCCCGAAAGGCTGAATACAATAAAGAAAAGGCAAAACCGCCCAAGTTGAGGACTTGAGCGGTTATATTACTTGGTAGGATTTCAAATACAGACTAAATATATTTTATTGATCCGATGTGAAGAAAATGAAGGCGTTCGCAAAAGAACGCCTTCCAATCTGTTTCAATAAAGTATAGTTTAGTTATTCTTTGGCATGATCGGTTTTAACGACCACAGTGTAGCCTTCATCAGCAAACTCCGTATCATCATAGTCCAGACCGTAAGATTCAAGAAAATTCTCACTTATTGTCTGATCAAGACCGCCGTCCCAGTAATATGCCATAAATCGCTCCGCAATCCACTCCGCATTTTTACCTGTGAATTTGAATGTAAATGTTTTCTCCATAATATCACTGCTTTTCTGATATCAAACTGTAATCAATCTATTTTCTTCACTTCTCTGCCCTTTTCGGCAATTCTTTGCTTTGTAAAACAGCAAGAACGAAACGGAAGGAAGCAATCCGATATCAATTTGATAATATCATTTATATTTATACGTGTCAATACCGTTTAAATATGTTTAATAATTCTTTATAATATAATTTATTTTTTTTGCAATCCGCTAATAATTACATTTTTTATATTCGCTATATAATTGTAAATCTTAAGAAACAAAATGAAAAGCATTGGCTTAAAGGTTATTTTATCACGGCTATTGAAAGAAAAACAAAACCGCGCTATACTTTATAATCATAGATCTGAAAGGAGCCGTCTATAATGAAAAAATATCTGAACATATCTATTGTATATGCCATAGCCGCTATGGCAGGAGGTGTATTTTACCGAGAATTCACAAAATACAATCATTTTACCGAAGTAACAGCCCTAAGCAAAGTCCACACGCATTTGTTTGTTTTGGGCATGCTGGTATTTCTGATAACTGCTCTGTTTGCCGCACACAATGATCTTTCGCGCTTCAAAACCTTACGCGCGTTTCTCTGGACATACAATATAGGTGTTCCGCTTACAGCAGTTATGATGTTTGTGCGCGGCGTTATACAGGTGCTGGGTCTGCCATTATCTGTCGGCGCTTCCGCCGCAATATCGGGTATTGCGGGAATAGGACATATTCTGACGGGCATCGGTATCATCCTGTTACTGATAACCCTGAAAAAAGCAGCAGACAGCAACCGGTAATGCTGTGTTTTGCTTAAACCGTCATTTTCAGACCGTTTCAACCATTTGATAAATCGTTACAAAAAAAGCAACAAGCACATAAAGTGCTTGTTGCTTTTTGGCGCAGATGGAGAGATTCGCCCGGCTCGCTTTTGCGCTCGCCGGCACGCACGCGGACACCGAAACAGTCCGCCGGACTGTTTCTAACGCTTTGCGTTTGTCCTGTTCGAATCTCTGTCTTTACACAAAAAACAACCACCACAAAAGTGATGGCTGTTTTTTTGGCGCAGATGGAGAGATTCGAACTCTCGCGGCGGTTGCCCACCCTACGCCCTTAGCAGGGGCGCCTCGTCACCAGCTTGAGTACATCTGCAAAACTGTAACTTAAACACACTCTGTCAAGTTCACGCACCTACAAGGTGCTTTAATAATATACCAAAAAAAAATGGAATTGTCAACAAAAACAAATAGATAATTTTATGAATGATCACATAAAATATTTATGGTGATTTTATGAAAGGAAAACTCTTTAAATTTGAACTCATCGGATTTGTTTTTTCCTGTATTCTCGGCACACTTGCGCATTTCTTTTATGAATGGAGCGCAAACAGCGTTATACTGAGTCTGTTCTGCCCTGTAAATGAAAGTGTATGGGAACATCTGAAGCTGATATTTTTCCCTTACCTGATCTGGAGCGCTGTTGAATTCTTTTGTGCAAAGGACAGAAAAATTAACCTCTTTTTTTCAAAGCTATGCGGCGTCCTTGCAGGAATGACGCTTATTGTTTTCATTTATTACACGTACACCGGCGCAACAGGAAATGAAAGTATAACAGCGGATATCGCGTCTTTCTTTATCGGAACGGCAGCGGCTTATTTAATAAGCTACACAATTATAAAAAACTGCTCTTACAAAGGAAAAGCAAGCGAAATCATCTCTTTTATTTTTCTTTTGCTGATTCTCGGCATCTTCATCTTATTCACATTTTCTCCGCCGCTGATACCGCTTTTTGAGGACTCGGTAACAAAGACTTATGGAATATAAAGCTAATTTTTGCGATATAAAAACGCGGCAAACCTGTGAGCACAGATAACGCCGCGTTTTCCTTATTTGCATTATTTATTATGTCCGCGCTTAAATCTTTTTCTGCCCTCTTCCCTGAAAGCGTCTATACCGCCCTTTTCGTCGTAAAGCTTGGCAGCTTCAAGGCAGATGTCAAGCGAAAGGTTGATACACTCCTCACTGATGTTATCCGCTGTGTCAAGGCGTGTATGATAATATGTTTTCGGATCGTGATTTACACCGCAGAAGCCTGACGCAAGCAGACCCACACGGCTGAAAGCCTCGGCGTCGATAGCGCCCGGATAAAGCTCCGTTTCTTTCATTTCTATGCCGCAGTTTACACCGGCTTCATAAATGATCTCGGCAACGGCATTTGAGTTTTTCTGCGTGCCTGTGCAGCCCTGGGTATAAATCTGAAGCTGCTCTATCTCACGCATCGTATCCATCGCGATGAATACGGTTTCTACCTCTTCAAGCTCAGCCTTATGCTTTTGCGCATAAGCCAGCGCGCCTCTGATACCCGCTTCCTCAGAGCCGGAGAGAAGAGCGCAGACCTCGGTATTTTCAAACCTTACATCATTTTCCGCCATTTCTTTTAAAACGCCCATAGCTATAAAATCCGCGGTAAGGTTGTCGTTAGCGCCGTCGACCGTGACTTTCCAGTTGATAAAGAAACAGATAGCGATAAAGAAAGGTATAAGGATGAGCTGTATAATTCCGCAAACGAGCCAGAATTTACTGTCGTAACTGCCGCCGGTAAAGGAATAAATGAGCCATGCCACATCAAAAACGGTAACAGCGATAAGACCGCCTATGGAACCTGCCATAACGGGAGCAAGGCTTTTGATTCCGCCGTGAAGCGAATAGGTCCACTCCTTTGCCGCGTCGGTATGACCGCCGAATATGATTCTTCTCTTCACCTCTCCGCGGGGTGCTCTGCGCGCCATTACGTTTCTTGAAACCTTGCGCGGAAAAAGAAAATCAACAAATTCACGGTACATCAAAAACTCGACCACAAGGCAGGCAAGCGACAGCAGCACAAGTACGGTTGAAAGCACGGCAAGAGCCGAACCTGCAACAACGCCGGTATATGTAAGCCAGTAAAACAGCACTGCCAGCATGCCGCAAACGGCAGCGGCGGGAATCCATCCCATAAACGCCGCAGGATGAACGGAAAAATCCTCCATTTCAACCTTATCAGCCCATTTTTCAAGCTCTTTTTTCAGGTATTTCTGAGCTTTTCTTTCACTGTGTGAGCCGGGCGAGCGTTCTTTAAAATTTTCACATACGTATCTGATTCCGTCCGCCATATACTTCTGCGTTGCCGCAGACGCACCTTTAATAAGATTCATTTGATCAGCCTCTTTTCCTTAAATATTTTGTAAACTATATGACTTTCATTTTCATTATATTACAAATTGCTATATTTTGCAATAACTCACTGTAATTTTTTTAAATTGAAAAACAGAAGATATGTATGAGACACAACGGTGAATTTCCACTCACAATAAATAATGGATTTCTTAGGAAATTTGTCTAATAATTTTTATAAGCTTTGCCCGAATTTTTAAAAACTTGTGAATTGTAAACAAATTACAATGATGATAAAATAATTTGGTAAATCATTTTGGTAAAGGAGAGGATATTGTGAGCATAAAAAACGAATATCTTGCCGGACTTATGGAAAGAGTTATCAAACGCAATCCTAACGAGCCTGAATTTCATCAGGCCGTTGAAGAAGTGCTTGAATCCCTTGACACAGTGGCAGACAGACACCCCGAATACATTGAAAAGGGCATTTTTGAAACAATAGTTGAACCTGAAAGGATCATCAAATTCAGAGTTCCCTGGATTGATGACAGCGGCAAAATTCAGGTAAACAGAGGCTACAGAATCCAGTTTAACAGCGCTATCGGTCCATACAAGGGCGGACTTCGCTTTCACCCGTCAGTCTATGAGGGCATTATCAAATTTCTCGGTTTTGAACAGATCTTCAAGAACAGCCTTACAGGTCTTCCGATCGGCGGCGCTAAGGGCGGCTCTGATTTTGATCCCAAAGGAAAGAGCGATATGGAGGTTATGCGTTTCTGCCAAAGCTTTATGACAGAGCTTTACAGACATATCGGCGCAGATACCGACGTGCCTGCGGGTGACATCGGCGTCGGCGCGAGAGAGATTGGTTATATGTACGGACAGTACAAGAGAATCACCAATATGAACAGCGGCGGTGTTCTGACAGGAAAAGGTCTTAACTACGGCGGTTCACTTGTGAGAACGGAAGCGACGGGATATGGTCTTTGCTACTATACAGAAGCTATGCTTAATGACCATGACTCTTCCTTTAAAGGTAAGAAGGTTGCGATCTCAGGTTCAGGCAATGTAGCGATTTACGCATGCGAAAAAGCTACTCAGCTTGGCGCAAAAGTGATTACGATGAGTGATTCAAACGGCTATATCATTGATAAGCGCGGAATCGACCTTCCTCTTATCAAAGAGCTTAAGGAAGTTGAAAGAAAGAGAATCAGCGAATATGTAAACTATCATCCTGAAGCTGAGTATTATGAGGGATGCAGCGGAGTTTGGAGCGTAAAATGCGACATTGCGCTTCCCTGTGCAACGCAGAACGAGCTTGATGAGGAAGCGGCAAAGGCCCTTATTGCAAACGGAGTTATCGCTGTTTGCGAAGGCGCGAATATGCCGTCAACTCCCGAAGCTATCCTTCAGTTCCAGAATAACGGCGTACTTTTCGGACCTGCGAAGGCAACAAATGCCGGCGGTGTTGCCACATCTGCGCTTGAGATGTGCCAGAACGGTTCACGCCATCCCTGGAGCTTTGAAAATGTTGATAAAGAGCTTAAAAGCATTATGGAAAACATTTATACAAAGAGCTGCGAAGCTGCCAAGGAATACGGTGTTGAAGGCAATCTTGTTGCCGGAGCCAATATTGCCGGTTTCATAAAGGTTGCAGACGCTATGCTTGCTCAGGGTCTTGTTTAATCCGAAAAAATCAAAGTTTCTTCAGTCATTTAAGGCTCCCGTAAAATCGGGAGCCTTTCGCTTTTTTGATATCTGCAAATCAGCGCTGCTGTTTCAGAATAATCACGCTTATCCGCCTTGCTGAAAATGCAGAATCAGAAAAAGAACACTGCAAAAATAAAAAATTAAACGTCTTTTACTTGACAAGTAAACCCTAATTTCGTATAATACCACTTGCAGCCGATCGTACGCTGCACACGGCCCGGTAGTTCAGCTGGTTAGAACGCCTGCCTGTCACGCAGGAGGTCGACGGTTCGAGTCCGTTCCGGGTCGCCAAATAAGCTGATATGGCTCAGGCGGTAGAGCGCATCCTTGGTAAGGATGAGGTCGGCGGTTCAAGTCCGCCTATCAGCTCCAAAAGCAGGTTTTAAACCTGCTTTTTTCTTTTGTCTATCCCCCCCAACGCCCTTGAAATTGTGCTTGGTCCAAAACTGAGTCTGATTATTTAAGTTACATTGGACCTGTTACTGCAGCCAAGCTGCCTTTGGCATATTGAAATAGTATAAGTTTCTTGTTATAATTCAGTTATGACAAAATGAAAGGAACAAAGATGTGTGCCGGGAATTTATAAAAAGCTCCTTACCGGAGCAGGCATTGCGGCTGCAACAGTGAAAACTATGCTTGCAATGCACTTTCCTCTCAAGGCGTACGAATATGCTGTCAACGGCACCCATATAGCAAAAAATCAGCCGGTTTATATCCGAAGCAATCATGTAAAACAAAGCTGTAAATTATAAAAACAAATTACACACCTTTATTGACATAAATCCGTTTTAAACAAAAAAGTCCTGTTTTCCGCTTCATTATGCGGTTGCAGGACTTTTTTCTTTTTATTTGCAATTCACTTTGCCGTTTATCCAATAACAAAGTCTATTCATAGTCCTTATACAGCGCCTCTAAAGGCACTCCGAGGACTTTGGATATAATATAGATTTCTTTATCGGTTGCTATACGCAGCTGTCCTTCCAGCTTGGAATAGCTCGTGGGATTGATATCCAGACCCATAACCTGGAGCTTGGATATAAAATTCTTTTGTCTGATACCGCGCTCTTTTCTCAGGCGTTCAATGTTTCTTCCCACAATATTGCTGTTTCCGTAAGCTTTTTTTCTTGTTTTCATATCCTCACCCCTTTACCTGCATTATATTTTGAAAATCGCTTTATATAATTCCGAAAAAGAAAATATTGACGATTTCTGCGTCTGAAGTGAACAATATTTACAAAAATCAGAAATCAATAATTCATCATAACTGCTCAAAAACAATATTATTTCATGATATGCATTATATTCTGTAAAGCCTAATAAAATCTTTCACAATGAAATTATTTCATTTATTTTAAAAATTATTATTTGATTCCCTATATTGACAGTGAGAATTGATATGTATATTTATACGATTTTTATGAATATTTATAACAATATTACAATAACCTATTGACTTTGATATCGGTGAGTGTATAATATAAAAGAATTAAATTTATGTTCATCGGAGAAATGTATAAAATGATAAAAGTATTCATTAACGGGCAATCCGGCACGACCGGGCTGAGAATAAAAGAACGTCTGCTTCAAAGAGACGATATAAAGCTTCTGCAGATCGATGAAAACAAAAGAAAAAACATCGATGAGATAAGAAAATACATAAATGAGAGCGATATCACGTTTCTCTGTCTGCCGGACGACGCGGCAAGAGAAGCGGTAAATCTGATCGACAAGGAAAATGATAACACAAAAATAATTGACGCGTCAACCGCCCACAGAACCGAAAACGGCTGGGCATACGGGTTTCCCGAGCTTTCACCAGAATTCAGAAAACAGGTTAAAACAAACAGACGGATAGCGAATCCCGGCTGTTATGCAAGCGGCTTCATATCCATTGTTTACCCGCTTATAGCGCATGGCGTTATTGCAAAGGACTATCCCCTCACCTGCTTTGCCGTTTCAGGATACAGCGGTGGCGGAAAAAGCGCTATAGCACAATATGAAAACGCTGAAAGAGATGCGGAACTGGATTCTCCGCGTCAATACGCATTAACACAGCAGCATAAACATTTAAAAGAAATGAAAGCCGTTACGGGCATAGAGAAGATGCCTGTCTTCTCGCCGATGATCTGCGATTACAAATGCGGAATGGTAGTCAGCGTTCCGTTCTTCACGGATATGCTGTGCGGCGGGCTGAAGCCGGCTGATGTTCGTGAGATACTCGCAGAACATTATAAAAACGAAAAGCTCATTCAGGTCAGACCCGAAGGGTACACGGCAAATATGATCGGAGCGAACAATTTTGAGGGGCGCGACGATATGGAAATAGAGCTTAACGGAAACGAAGAAAGATTTGTGATAACCGCAAGGTTTGACAATCTGGGCAAAGGCGCGTCCGGCGCGGCAGTGCAGTGCATGAATCTTGCCTGCGGTATGGAAGAAACAAAATCACTTGTGATCGGAGAATGATAAGGATATGGAAATAAATATGGATTTCAAAACAGTTGACGGGGGCGTATGCGCTCCCAAAGGATTTAAAGCGAACGGAGTTTACTGCGGTATCAAAAAGCCGAGCGTTGACAATCAGAACCCTGCCGTGCCGCATAAAAACGACCTCGGTATGATCGTTTCGGACGCGGATTGCGCCTGTGCTGCCGTTTACACAACCAACAAAGTAAAAGGTGCGCCGATCATCGTAACCAAAAGCAATCTTGAAAAAACCGAAAATCACGCAAAGGCAGTCATCGTAAATTCAAAAAATGCAAACACCTGCAATGCGGACGGTGAGGAAAAAGCGAGGAAGATGTGCGAGCTCGCCGCCAACGAACTCGGTATCCGACCCGAAGAAGTGATCGTTGCTTCAACCGGCGTAATCGGGCAGGTGCTTCCTATTGAACCGATAGAGAACGGCATAAAGCCGCTGGTGAGCGGACTTTCATATACCGGCAACGAAGCAGCGGCAACCGCTATTATGACAACAGACACCGTCAAAAAAGAATACGCCGTACAGTTTGAAGCGGACGGAAAGACCTGCACGGTGGGCGGTATGGCAAAAGGCTCGGGAATGATTCACCCGAATATGGCAACAACACTCAATTTTATTACCACTGATCTGTGCATCAGCGCCGAGATGCTTCAGGCGGCGCTTGAGGAAATCGTTAAGATTACCTATAACTGCCTTTCCATTGACGGCGATACTTCCACAAACGATATGGTATCGCTAATGGCAAACGGCCTTGCCGGAAACCAAGAGATAACGGCAGAATGTGAAGATTACGAGAACTTCAAGACTGCGCTTTACGAGGTTATGATGCATCTTACGAGAATGCTTGCCAAGGACGGTGAGGGCGCAACAAAGCTTATCGAATGTGAATGCAAGGGCTGCCCGGACACCGATACGGCTATAACCGTTGCGAAAAGCGTTGCCGGCTCTACCCTGTTTAAATGCGCTGTGTTTGGCGAGGACGCAAACTGGGGACGCATCCTTTGCGCAGTAGGCTACGCGCCTGCCGCGTTTGATATAAACAAAGTTGATGTGGATATAAAGAGCGAATACGGTGAGATCGCAGTATGCAGAAACGGCGCCGGAGTCGCCTTTTCCGAGGAAAAGGCTGCCGAGGTGCTCAAAAGCGATGAGATCGGTGTGGTGATCGATTTAAACGCAGGCAGCAGCAGCGCAAAGGCCTGGGGCTGCGATCTTACTTATGACTATGTGAAAATAAACGGCGATTACAGAACCTGATCCTATCAGAAGATCTGAATTATGCTTATTACGAAACATTGCATCGGAGGAAAAAATGGATATCACAAATGCTATGAAAGCTGAGGTACTTGCAAGGGCATTGCCGAATATTCAGCTTTACAGAAAAAAGACGGTCGTTGTAAAATACGGCGGCAATGCCATGATAAACGCGCAGCTTAAGGAATCCGTTATGCACGATATCGTGCTTTTAACGACGATCGGAATCAGAGTCGTACTCGTTCACGGGGGCGGACCTGAAATCAGCAAAACGCTTGAAGCGATGAACATAAAAAGCGAATTCAAGGGCGGTCTCAGGGTCACGGACAAGGAAACCGCCAATGTTGTGCAGATGGTGCTTGCAGGCAAGGTAAACAAAGACCTTGTCTGCCAAATCGGAAATCTGGGCGGTCATGCTATCGGGCTTTCGGGCATGGACGGAAACATGATCAAATGCCGCCCGCTTGATGAAAGCCATGGATTTGTGGGCGATATCATTGACATGAATATGGACATTGTTGAAGAAGCTTTGCTGCACAGCTTTATACCCGTAATATCAACGATCGGTTACGACGAAAACGGCAACTGCTACAACATAAACGCGGACACGGTTGCCGCGGCTGTGGCAGGAAAGCTGAAAGCCGAAGCGCTCATCTCCATGACGGATGTTGCCGGACTGCTGCGTGACAAGGACGATGAGAGCTCGCTCATTCACAGGGTATATATCTCAGATGTTCCGGCGCTTATCGCAGACGGGATAATAAGCGGCGGCATGATACCGAAGATCGACTCCATGACTCAGGCGATACGCGAGGGTGTTAAAAGAGCGTTTATAATAGACGGACGTGTTCCCCACTCCATCCTTATGGAAATGCTTACCGATGAAGGCATGGGAACGATGTTCAGAAGCAGGTGAAAAAGATGAACATTAAAGAAACAGACAGCAAATACATTTCACATTCATACGGGCGTTTCAATGTTGTTTTGAAGCATGGAAAAGGCTCAACGGTTTATGATGAAAACGGGAAAGAATACATAGATTTCGGTTCCGGCATTGGAGTTACGGCATTCGGCATTGCGGATGACGAATGGAAAAAAGCCGTTGTCAGCCAGCTTGATCAGCTTCAGCACACGTCAAATCTGTACTACACCGAACCCTGCGCCGAGCTTGCAAAGCTTTTGTGCGAAAAAACGGGAATGAAAAAAGTGTTTTTCGGCAACAGCGGCGCGGAGGCTAACGAGGGTATGATCAAATTTGCCCGCAAATACAGCTATGATAAATACGGCGAAGGACGCAAGACCATAATTACACTTGTAAACTCTTTTCATGGCAGAACGATAACAACGCTTGCCGCCACGGGTCAGGACGAATTCCACAAAATATTCGGTCCGTTTACTCCCGGCTTCAAATACTGCCCTGCTAACGACATAAAAGCCCTGAACGAAATGATAACAGACGATGTATGCGCCATTATGTTTGAGTGCGTGCAGGGCGAGGGCGGCGTCTTAAACCTTGAGCCTTCCTTTGTGAAAGAGATAGAAAAGATTGCCGAGGAAAAAGACATTCTGATGTGCGTTGATGAGGTGCAGACCGGAAACGGCAGAACGGGCAGATATTTCGCCTATATGCACTACGGAATAAAACCGGATATCGTATCAACGGCAAAAGGACTTGCCGGCGGCTTGCCGATGGGCGCCGTATTATTCGGCGAAAAGCTTGAAAACACCGTTACGCCCGGTTCTCACGGTTCTACTTTCGGCGGAAATCCGATCGCCGCTGCCGGGGCGATAAGCATAGTGAAAAGGCTTGACGACAGATTTTTAAACGAGGTTACACGAAAGAGCGAATACATAACGGATAAGCTCAAAAAAATAAAGGGCGTTCAATCGGTTTCGGGAATGGGACTTATGCTTGGAATCGAAACGGATAAAAAAGCGGCGGATATCGTAAATGCGTGCCTTGAAAGAGGGCTGCTCGTTTTAACGGCAAAAGCAAAAATAAGGCTGCTCCCCGCTCTGAGCATAACAAAAAAAGAAATCGACAAAGGGCTTGAAATTCTTAAGGAGGTTATTGAAAAATGAAGCACCTGCTCAAATTACAGGATCTGAACCAACACGACATATTGGATATACTCAATCTTGCCGACCAGCTCAAATACGAAACGAAGCATGGCATAGAGCATCATCTGTTAAAAGGAAAGACTCTCGGAATGATATTCCAGAAAAGCTCAACCAGAACACGAGTTTCCTTTGAAACAGGCATGTATCAGCTCGGCGGTCAGGCGCTGTTTCTCTCCAACCGGGATCTGCAGATAGGCAGAGGCGAGCCCGTGCAGGATACGGCACGCGTGCTCTCACGCTATCTTGACGGAATTATGATAAGGACCTTTGAACAAAAAGAAGTTGAGGATCTTGCGAAATACGGCTCGATCCCGATTATAAACGGACTTACGGATTACTGCCATCCCTGCCAGGTGCTTGCCGACCTGATGACGATCAGAGAATATAAAAAGACATTTGATGGACTCAAATTCTGCTTTATAGGAGACGGAAACAATATGGCAAACAGCCTTATTGTGGGCGCTGTAACGATGGGAATGGAATGCGCTGTTGCCTGCCCGGACGGCTATGAGCCGGACGCTGAAATTATGAAATGGGCGGCTGAAAACGGAAAATTCACCTGCTCACCTGATATTGCCGAATGCGCGAAAGACGCAGACATTCTTTATACGGATGTATGGGCTTCAATGGGTCAGGAGGATGAAAAAGCGGAGCGTGAAAAGATTTTCAAAGAGTATCAGATAAACGAAAATGTAATGGCGGCAGCAAAAAAGGACGCTATGGTGCTTCACTGCCTGCCGGCCCACAGAGGCGAAGAAATAACGGCACAAATCTTTGAGGCTCACGCTGACGAGATTTTTGACGAAGCCGAAAATAGGCTTCACGCGCAGAAAGCAGTACTTATAAAACTGCTTGGCGGCAATAACTGACAGGAAGTTTTATCTATGGACAACGAAAAGGTTTATATATGCCTTGAAAACGGCAGAGTTTTTGAGGGAAAGCGTTTCGGCGCGGGCGGAGATGTAACCGGAGAACTTGTTTTTACAACAGGCATGTGCGGTTACATCGAAACTCTTACGGACCCAAGCTATTACGGTCAGATCGTTTTGCAGACCTTTCCGCTTATCGGAAACTACGGGTATATTTCTGGCGATGCCGAAAGCCCAAGATCATACGTTACGGCATATATCGTACGCGAGAAATGTGATGAACCGTCTAATTTCAGGTGTGAGAAAACGCTTGACGAGTACCTGAAAGAAAACAACATTCCGGGTGTGTATGACGTTGACACGAGAGAGATAACAAAAATAATCCGTGAGAGCGGCGTTATGAACGCGATGATCTGTTCCGACCCGAGAAGCTTTGACGAAGAAAAGGTAAAGGCATACAAGGTCAAAAACGCAGTTGAAGCTGTCTCCTGCGAAAGGCCGGTTCCCCTTGCCGCCGATAAGCCGCTTTACAATGTTGTTCTGCTCGATTACGGAAAGAAAGAAAACATTGCGCGCGAGCTTGTGAAACGAGGCTGCAATGTGGCGGTCATGCCGAGCGGCACAAAGGCCGAGGACGTCTTAAAGCTTGACCCGGACGGCATTATGCTCTCAAACGGACCGGGAGATCCTGCCGAAAACACACAGTGCATTGAGGAACTGAAAAAAATGATCGGCAAAAAACCGATATTCGGCATCTGCCTCGGGCATCAGCTTTTGGCGCTCGCAATGGGTGCGGAAACAGAGAAGTTGAAATACGGTCACAGAGGAGTTAATCAGCCCGTTAAAAATCTTGAAACAGGCAGAACTTATATCTCTTCGCAGAATCACGGCTATGCGGTTGTTAACGAATCGGTTGAAAACTGCGGCGGAAAGATAAGCTATGTAAACGCCAACGACGGTACAAATGAGGGTATTGATTACCCCGAAAAAAACGCGTTTTCGGTGCAGTTTCATCCTGAGGCCTGCAGCGGACCGCACGACACGAGATTTCTGTTTGACAGATTCATAAAAATGATGGGAGGTAAAGGATAATGCCTCTTAACAAAGATATAAAAAAAGTGCTTGTGATCGGCTCCGGCCCGATCGTTATAGGACAGGCGGCGGAATTCGACTACGCCGGGGCGCAGGCATGCCGTGTGCTTAAGGACGAAGGCATTGAAGTTGTGCTCGTAAACTCAAACCCCGCCACGATCATGACGGACAGCGCGCTTGCCGACCACATCTATCTTGAACCGCTGACGGAGGAGACCGTAAAGCGTATCATAGAAAAAGAGAAGCCGGACAGTATTTTAGGCGGTCTGGGTGGCCAGACAGGTCTAACCATTTCCATGCAGCTTGCCAAAGACGGATACCTTGAAAAAATGGGCGTCCGCCTGCTCGGTACAGACGCAGAAGCGATAGACAAAGCTGAGGACAGACAGCTCTTCAGAGATACTATGGTAAAAATCAATCAGCCTGTTGTACCGTCGGATATAGCGAATGACGTTGAAACGGCTGAAAAGATTGCCCGGGAAATAGGCTACCCCGTCATCATCAGACCTGCGTTCACGCTCGGCGGAGCGGGCGGCGGTGTGGCTTATAACGAAAAAGAACTTAGGGACGTGGCAAAACACGGACTTATGCTCAGCCCAATCACACAGGTGCTGGTTGAAAAATACATAGCAGGCTGGAAAGAGATCGAATTTGAAGTGATGCGAGACAGTGCAGGCAATGTTATCGCCGTGTGCTCCATGGAAAACTTCGACCCGGTGGGCGTTCACACGGGCGACAGCATCGTTATCGCCCCTGCCGTTACGCTTGGAGATAAAGAATATCAGATGCTGAGAACGGCGTCGCTGGATATTATCACTGAACTGGGCATAGAGGGCGGCTGCAACTGCCAGTTCGCTCTGAACCCGGAAAGCTTTGAATACAGCGTCATTGAAGTCAATCCACGTGTATCACGCTCCTCGGCGCTTGCCTCTAAGGCAACGGGATACCCTATCGCGAAAGTAACCACTAAGATCGCGCTCGGCTACACCCTTGACGAAATCAGAAACGATATCACGGGCAAGACCTGTGCCTGCTTTGAGCCTACGCTTGATTATGTTGTTGTAAAGGTTCCGAAATGGCCGTTCGACAAATTCATAAACGCATCAAGAAAACTCGGCACACAGATGAAAGCCACAGGCGAAGTCATGAGCATTGCGCCGTCATTTGAAATGGCGATCATGAAAGCCGTGCGCGGAGCGGAGATCGGGCTAGACACACTCAATAACAAAGCAATCGAAAACACAGATATACACGAAGCACTGAAAAATCAGGACGACCTCAGGCTGTTTTCTGTATTCCGAGCGCTTAAAAACGGCGTTTCTGTTGACGAGATACACCGTGTTACGATGATAGACGAATGGTTTTTATACAAGCTAAAAAACCTTGCCGATTATGAAAAAGAGATAAAAAACACGCCTGTCAGCCGTGAGCTGTATATCAAGGGCAAAAAATACGGCTACACGGACGCAGCTATTGAAAGAATCAGCGGCTCTCCCCTTGCATTCCATAAGAACGCCGTCTATAAAATGGTAGACACCTGCGGCGCGGAATTTGAGGCGGAAACACCGTATTTCTATTCCGCTTACGATGAGCACTGCGAAAGCCGGGAGCTTGAGCGAGGCGAAAAAGAAAGGATTATCGTTCTCGGCTCAGGTCCTATCCGAATCGGTCAGGGCATCGAGTTTGACTATTCCTCCGTTCACTGCGTATGGACGCTTAAGGAGCTCGGCTATGAAGTCATACTTATCAACAACAACCC
Source organism: uncultured Oscillospiraceae bacterium (assembly GCA_900539845.1). GTDB lineage: Bacteria > Bacillota > Clostridia > Oscillospirales > Acutalibacteraceae > Eubacterium_R > Eubacterium_R faecavium. The sequence goes on from UQDP01000003.1 coordinate 61,866, forward strand.
CGAGACTGTTTCAACAGACTTTGACACGGGCGACAGACTGTATTTTGAGCCGCTCACTCCCGAAGATGTTATGAATGTAATCAAGGTTGAAAAACCCGTGGGTGTTGTTGTGGCATTCGGCGGTCAGACAGCCATCAAACTTACCAAATTTCTTGACGATAACGGGATCAAGATACTCGGCACTTCCGCTGAAGGCATAGATGTTGCCGAAGACAGGGATAAATTTGACAGACTGCTTGAGAAGTTCGGAATATACAGACCCAAGGGAACATCTGTAACCTCACTTGAAGGCGCGCTTGAAGCAGGAAACAGACTCGGCTATCCCGTTCTGCTCAGACCGAGCTATGTTATCGGCGGTCAGAATATGACCATTGCTTACACAGACGATGATGTGGAGCAATATATGAGCATCATACTTGCGCAGGGAATTGAAAACCCCGTGCTCGTGGACAAGTATATGATGGGTACAGAGCTTGAAGTGGACTGCATTTCGGACGGCGAAAATGTGCTCATCCCCGGAATTATGGAGCATATTGAGCGCGCAGGCGTTCACAGCGGCGATTCCATTGCCGTTTATCCGCCGTACAATCTGAACGACAGGATGCTGCGCAAGATCTGCGATGTTTCAGAAAAGCTTGCGCTTTCCCTCGGCACGAAAGGGCTTGTAAATATTCAGTATCTTATCTATCAGAATGAGCTGTATGTGATTGAGGTCAATCCGAGAGCGTCAAGAACGATACCCTACATCAGCAAAGTAACAGGCGTGCCGATGGTTGAGCTTGCGACAAAAATTATGGTTGGAGCAACGCTGAATGAACTCGGCTACGGCACGGGACTTTATAAAACTCCGCCGTACTATGCGGTCAAAGTGCCTGTTTTCAGCTTTGAAAAGCTGAACAATGTAAACAGCCAGCTCGGTCCTGAAATGAAATCCACAGGCGAAGTTCTGGGCGTTGGCAAAAATCTGAACGAGGCGCTGTTCAAAGGGCTTATCTCGGCAGGTTTCAGGGTTGAATCACGCAAGGCGTCACGCCACGGCGTACTGATTACCGTTACGAAAAAGGATCGGTTTGAAATCGTGAATCTTGCCAAAAAGCTGGACGACCTCGGCATTAAGATCTGGGCAACGCCGCAGACGGGAAAAGCCATAGCAAGTCTCGGCATAGAGGTGGAGACCGTAAACAAGCTAAGCGAAGACAATTCCATTATGGAACTTGTTGAAAGCGGAAAGCTTGACTATATCGTTTACACCGGCAAGAGCGACAAAAAGAGCATTGCCGACTATATAAGGTTATTCAACCGCGCAAACCAGCTCGGAATTGCCACTCTCACCTCGCTGGACACGGCAAACGCGCTTGCCGATATTATCGCCAGCAGGTACAATCAGAAGAATACCGAGCTTGTGGATATTAACAATATGCGCAAAGAAAAGAGCCTGCTGAGATTCAGCAAGATGCAGGGCACGAGCGACGACTATATTTTCTTTAACAACATGAAAAACACCATCACTTGCCCCGAAAGCTTTGCGATCGAGTTCACGGACAGGCATAAAAGCATAGGCGGCGACGGAATCGTGCTGATAGAAAGCTCCGATATTGCCGACGCAAAGATGCGCATATTCAACCGTGACGGCTCCGAGGGAGAAATGGCGGGCAACTCCATTCGCTGCGTTGGAAAATACCTTTATGACAACGGCATTGTAAGTAAAGAAAACATCGCCGTTGAAACCGCCAGCGGCATAAGAAAGCTGGAGCTGTTCACAAGAAACGGCAAGGTCTCCTCCGTTACCGTTGATATGGGCAGGGCTTACCTCAGACCTTCCGAGATACCGGCTGTCTTTGACGGCGAAAACATAATCGCACAGAATGCCCAAATAGGAGGAAAAGAATACAGTGTTACCTGCGTTTCGGTCGGAAACCCGCACTGCGTTGTGTTTGTTGACAATGTGGATAAGGTAGAGATCGAAAAAATCGGTCCGCAGTTTGAAAACGCGGATCTCTTCCCGGAAAGGATAAATACAGAGTTCGTGCGTGTGGTAAACAGCAGAACGCTTAAAATGCGCGTGTGGGAACGCGGAAACGGCGAAACTCTTGCCTGCGGCACAGGCGCCTGCGCGGCTGCCGTGGCTGCGGTGCTTGAGGGCAAATGCGATAAGGGTAAAGACATAACCGTTAAACTGCGCGGCGGCGATCTGATCGTAAATTACACGGATGAGAAAATAACCCTTACCGGCGACTGCAATCTTGTTTTTAACGGCGAGATCGAATACTGATATGCAAAACCCGCTCAAGCCACTTGACTTGAGCGGGTTCATTCGTATAAAGGAAACGTAAGCTGCCGAGAGTTGAACACAATATGGTTTTAAGCGGCTGATTTCCGCTCAGTCTGCGTTAAAAAGCCTCGGTATACGATAGTATGCCTGCGTTTTTTGCCTTGCCTGTACAAAAATCCGCTCGCTTAAAACTGCATTGCACTGAAAAGCAAGAAGCTTAAATACATTTTTGCTTTTGAGACCGCCGATGTGCTAACGCACTTCAAGGGCGAAAAAGGGAAAATGAGTTAAGATATCGCTTTTCAGCATATCGGATTCAATTCCCGGCAGCTTAAAAGGAGCGGCATAAACACCGCTCCTTAACCTATATACAAATCAATCAAGGTTTGCAACTGCGTTATAAATGATTTTTACGCAATTATCCGTGCCGAGCGAGGTGCTGTTAAGGCTGATATCAAAATTCTGTGCCCTGCCCCACTGCCGGTCGGTATAATAATTATAATTGATACGGCGGCGCTTATCTATCTCCTTCATAAGCTTTTTCGCCTGCTTGGCATCCGTGTTCTTGTATTTCATAATGCGCCGGATCTTGCTCTCATCATCGCCATGGATAAATACATTCAGGCAATCCTTTCTATCCGCCAGAATATAATCTGCGCATCTTCCCACGATTATGCACGGGCCTTTATCGGCAAGCTCAAGGATAATTTTCCTCTGCGCGGAATAAACATAATCCTCCAGCGAAGAACCGCTGCCGTCACGGCTTACAAAGCCATAGGAAAAAATGCTTTTAAAAGGTGAGTGTTCCCCTGCCTGCTCCACAAATTCCTCAGCAAAGCCGGTCTTTTCCGCCACCTTTGAAATGATCTCTTTATCATAATAATCCCAGCCGAGCTTTTTCGCAAGCTCCTCGCCGATATATCTTCCTCCGCTACCGAATTCACGGCTGATCGTTATAACATTATACTTCATTACTACCCCTCCAAAAGAAGATATTTGCTAAAGTAAAGCATACTTCGGCTGATTTTATTATATCATATAAATTTATAATTGACATTAAGCAGTTTTAACAAATATAAACTGCTTTTTTTATGGAAACGGTATATAAGGATATTTAAAACCACAGAAAGATATGTGATGAATGCTATATAAAACGGCAAAAGCTGCAAAAGCTTTTGCCGTTAAATCAATAAATATAATTCGGTTTACAGAAGCTCAGATACCATATCGGCGAATTCCGTTGGGTTTTCGACCTCAAGACCGCTTACAAGGCGGGCCTCGTTATACAGAATCTTTGTGTATTTCTGAAGCTTTTCCTTGTCCTCGGAAAACAGCTTGAACAGCTTTTCGGCAATCCGGTGCTGAGAATTGATTTCAAGCACAAGCTGCGCCTTGACACCCTGATTTCCGCCGGGCATACGGCTGAGGATCTTTGCCATATCGAGAGAAACATATCCCTCGCTTGAAAGGCATACGGCATGACTGCCGAGCGAATCGGAAAATTTAACGGCGGTCACCTCATCTCCGAGCCAGCCTTTCATCTCGTCAAGCATATCTTTTGCGCCCTCATTTTTTTCGTCCAGCGCTTTCTTTTCCTCTTCTGACGCCAGATTGAGATCGTCCTTGCAGATATTTGCGAACTGTTTTCCGTCATACTCCATAAGCATCTGCACGGCAAATTCGTCCACATCATCGGTAAAACAGAGCACGTCAAAGCCTTTGGACTTAACCGCTTCCGTTTGCGGAAGCAGAGCGATCTTTTCGGGAGTCTCTCCGCAGGCATAATATATCTTTTCCTGAGCCTCGGGCATTTCAGCGATATATTCCTTAAGTGTTAAATACTTATTATCTTTTACAGATTTAAACATCATCAGGTCCTTAAGCCCGTCTTTTTCAGCGCCGTAATTTGAATATACGCCCCATTTTATCTGAACGCCGAACTTATCGAAAAACGTCTCGTACTTCTCACGGTCGCTATTCAGCATTTTCGTAAGCTCGGACTTGATCTTTCTGTCGATCGCCTTGGCAATGATTCTTACCTGATGATCCTGCTGGAGCGTCTCACGGCTGATATTCAGATTCAGATCCGCCGAATCAACGATACCCTTTACAAAACTGAAATAATCGGGCACAAGATCGGAACATTTTTCCATGATCATAACGCCGTTTGTGTAAAGCGCCAATCCCTTTTCATATTCCTTGGAATAATAATCCATAGGCGGTTCGGACGGGATATAGATAAGCGAATCAAAAGTTGCCGTTCCCTCTGACTTAAAATGGATAACATCAAGCGGGTCATGATAGTCGAAGAACTTCATTTTATAGTATTCATTGTATTCCTCAGGCGTTATCTCGTTTTTATTCTTTCTCCAAAGCGGAACCATGGAATTGAGCGTTTCAACAGCGGTTTCCTCTTTGTATTCGCCCTCTTTGTCGGGATCGGGAACGGAATGCGTGGTTTCCATTTTAATGGGATAACGGATATAATCACTGTACTTCTTAACGAGATCGGTAATCGTATACTGCTCAAGGAACTGCGAATAGTCCTCATTCTCCGTATCATCCTTAAGATAAAGCGTTATAACAGTGCCTGCGCCGTCTTTTTCACACTCCTCAAGCGTGTAGCCGTCGGCGCCCTCGGATACCCACTTGTGCGCGGTATCCTCTCCGTAAGCCTTTGATATGACCTCTACCTTTTTAGCAACCATAAAGGAAGAATAAAAGCCTACACCGAACTGGCCGATGACCTCTATATCCTTTTCCTTAGCGTCCTCATTTTCATTTTTGAAATTGAGAGAGCCGGACTTTGCGATTGTGCCGAGATTGGACTCAAGCTCCTCGGCAGTCATACCGATACCGTTATCGGAAATCGTTAAAGTTCTGTTATCTTTATCCGCGGAAATGAAAATCTCAAAATCGTCCTTATCCATACCGACGCTTGTGTCAGTCAGCGATTTGAAATAGAGCTTGTCTATGGCGTCGGAAGCGTTGGAGATCAGTTCTCGTATAAATATCTCCTTATTTGTATAGATTGAATTGATCATCATATCAAGGAGCTTTTTGGATTCGGCTTTAAACTGTTTCTTTCTCATTTTATCACCTGTCAACTTTAAAATTAGCACTCTTCATCTTCGAGTGCTAATTACTATTATAGTCTTATTTTTCCATTTGTCAACACATATTTTAAAGTAAATTATACAAAAGAACGGGGGCTGTTTTTTCAGCTCCCGTTTTTCTCTTCAAAAGTATTCTTTCTTTTCTCTTCGTTATCTTCCCGTGCCTTTATATGGATTTTTAGTTCCTCAAGCTCAAAAGCCGTGCTGTAAAGCGCCTTTTCAGCCTTATTAATAAAAGATACAGGAGCAGATATTAAATTTACCCAACAATAAATTAACGCCAGAAAAATCAGGCAAACTATGAGCAAAGTTGATTTTTTCATCCGATTCACCAAAATGAAAGCACAATAATATCCTGTTCGATAAAGCAGAATTTAGTAGTATTTTATCCTACTTTATAGCATTTGTCAATACCGTGTAGCATTATATGATACTATTTAGGCGAGGTGATGTTCATGAAACCGCTCAAAGAGAAGATAAGCATTACGATTGACGAGGATGTGCTCTGCGAGATCAGAAAACGCGCAGAAGCAGATGACCGCTCCCTTTCGCAGTATATCAACATGGTGCTGAAAAAACACATAAACAACTAACCGCAACCCCTAATGAAAATCCGTTACGTGCGCTTATATTTTGAGGTGATGAAATGAAAGCTGTAAAGATTATACCTTTTTTACTCATTATGATAATTGCCTCGGCTTTATCCGCCTGCGCCGCAAATACAGGTGAACCTGCCGGCAATACTGAGATCAGCACAAACAGTAATATATCCGGCTATGAATTTCCCGATGAAAGCGGATTTGTATTCAGTGCCGATATAGAACAAAGTGAAGTGCAAGCGGGAGACAACATCGTTATTCCATGCTCGCTGAAAAACGAAACAGGCTCTGACTGCTATATCATGCATGGCTCGGATACTATATCGTATGCATACAATGGTGAAGAAGAGATAATGAACGCCATAGGTGTTGAAGAAAATTTTGCCGACGGTGCTGAAATCACAAGGACCGTAACCGTGCCCGCAACGGATTCGGGAACGCTCACCGTTACAGCGGAATTCACCGTTCTTGAAAACGAATATTCGGAAACCGGAAAAGAATACCATTATCAGAAAACATTTGAAATAACCGTAAGATGAAAAAAGAGCCGCAGGACTGATTGTTCTGCGGCTCTAATTTTTATTGAGACAGGTAGCTCAGTAGTTCGGATTTTTCGTTTTTCAGTTTATCTTCCAGGACAAGGGCAAGTATCTCCTGAAGCTTATCACCGATATCCCTGCCGGAAAAGCCGAGAGCCATCAGATCATTGCCGTTTACGGCAAGATCGCAGACACGGTATGGGTCTCCCCTGCTGATAAGCGCAAGCGCTTCTTCTTTAAGACGCTCAAGCGTTTGGATCTCGGCGTGAACTTCAGCCTTTTTGGTATTATGCGCTTTCAGATCGGCTATCCGCACCTCAAAAAGCGAGAGTGTGTATTCCTGCCCGATTTTATTAAACCAGCGTTTGATCTTTATGTCGTTTACATTCTCAACGGACTGATGGTATTTTATAAGCGTTGTGACCTTGCTGAATATCTCATTTGAAACTTTCAGGCGGCGCAGTACCGTTTCGGCAATTCTTTCACCTGCCGCGGCATGAGTCTTGAAATGATCCCTGCCGTTTTCATCCGTCTGTTTAACAGACGGCTTACCTATATCATGCAGGAGCATCGTAAGGCGTATGACCGAATCAGGCGGCGCAAATGCAACAGCACGGATAATATGTTCATACACAGTATACATATGCCACGGCGTATTCTGAGCGCAGTGGAACGTATCCCTAAGTTCGGGAATGACAACGGCAATAACCTCACGGTATTCATCGAGCACATGCAGAACATTCTTGCCGACGAGCAGCTTCAAAAGCTCTGTTAGTATTCTTTCCGCGGCAATATTTTTTAAAAGGAATCTGTTTTCAAAAAGCGCTTTTTTTGTGTTTTCCTCGATTTCAAAGCCCAAAACGGCAGAAAAACGAAGGGCTCGCATAATACGCAGAGCGTCCTCTTTAAACCTTTTATCAGGGTCTCCTACAGCGCGGATAATCCTATCTTTCAGATCATCCTTTCCGCCGAAAAGATCGATTAGGCCGGCGCTTTCGTTATACGCCATAGCGTTAACGGTAAAATCGCGGCGCTTCAGGTCCTCTTTGATATCTCGAACGAATTCCACGCTTTCCGGGCGGCGGCTGTCCATATATTCCCCGTCCGTACGGAAAGTGGTTATCTCATAAGGCGTTTTATCTATCACTGCTGTTACCGTGCCGTGTTTTATTCCCGTTTCAATGACCTTTATATGTTTTGACCTCAGTATCTTTTCCGTTTCAATCGGCAGAGCGGAGGTGGCTATGTCCGTATCGGAAACAGGTTTTCCAAGCAAAAAATCGCGCACGCAGCCGCCCACGACATAAGAATCAAAGCCGTTTTCGCAAAGCGCGTTTATTATTTTTTCAGCGTTATCAGGAATCTGCATAATTTTACCTCCGCTTAATATGTTTATTTTATCACAATATCAGAAACAATACAATTATGAAAAATTTACTCGGTTTTTATTCATTCCTTTTTCTGCTCGGCGGTCAGGGATACTGCACGATCGAAATCCTATGGCGGGGGCGCACACATTACAGTATGTTTTTTGCAGGCGGAATCATACTGATGTTTTTGGCTTTTATACAGACGGAAATGAAAAAGGCACCTCTTTTTGCGAAGTGCCTTTTAGGTTGCGTTTTTATAACGGCTGTTGAATTCATATTCGGCTGCGTTTTTAACATTAACCTTGCGATGAATGTTTGGAATTATGAAAACATGCCGATGAATGTGCTGGGACAGATCTGCCTGCCGTTTACCGCGATTTGGTTTTTATTCTGCTTCGTCATCTTCAAATGGATCATGAAAGACGATCTTTACAGGCGATTTATCTGAATATTTCTTTAATTCCCGACTTGCCTGCCTTATCTCGTCCGCATTGAGCTGCGGATGATCTTCGGGGTAATCCCATTTATCAAAAGGATTTTCCTTATCAATCACCATTCTGCCGTTTTCATCAAGTATCCACGGAAAAACAAGTATCTTTCTTTTGTTTTTTACAAAAAACAGGCTGCCCGTTCTTCCATGTGAAATATTTTTCCAGAAAACAAGTCCCTTTGCCTGACGCATAATGGTCAGCACCTGCTGATCATAAGGCAGACGCCGGAACTGCCACCTGTTGAAAACAGGCAGAACGATTATGCCGACAAAAACAACCGCGGCAAGGATTAAAATGATCTGATAAGATTCCATTATTTTTCAAACCCTATTGTGATAATCTCAAACGGAGAATATTCAATGACATCCGTTTCACACTGCGTCTCCTCAAGCATATTGAGCAGGCGCACTTTTTTATCGAGCTTTATACTGCCTCTCTCTCCGTTCTGCTCGGAGAGCCTTGCCACTGCCATGCTGCCGTCCTCACTGAACTTGAGCGCCTGAAGATATAAAGGCGCAAGATCCGGCAGATTGGTTTCAACATCAGCTTTCACAAGCGGAACATTGTACTGAAGTGAAAGGCGGTTGATATCCGCTGAAAGCGCGTTTCCGGCATGCGGATATATCATGTAGCAGAAATCATGGCTGCCCATATCAGAGGTGACATCCGGGCGGATCGTTGACCTTAAGAGTGAAAGGCTGATAAGGTTTTTATCAAACCCCACGCCGTATTTGCCCTCGTTCATTATGGCGATACCGCCGTTCGTTTCCGAAAGATCGCACCATTTGTGCTGGCAGACCTCAAAGCGCGCCTGCTGCCACGTGGTGTTTTTATGCGTATCACGCTGAACGAATCCGGCGGAAGTATCGCAGAGCGCCTGCCTTGAAAGCACATTACATTCAAACTCCGCTTTGGCAAGTTTATGCTTTTCGTTCCAATCGACTATGTTTTCGATCTCGATTCCTCTGCTGCGCCTGAAAAATCTGATTATGACCGTCCATGTGGATTTTTCTGTTTTCAGGGTTGCCGCAAAGGACGCGCATTCGCCGTCCAGCTCAAGAAGATTGAGCTGCATGGAGACAGCGGTCTCGATCTGCTTGTCTCTGTAATTGGGAAGAATATCCCACGCGTCATAATTTCCCGGGCAATCGGTGAAGATCTTAAGCTTATTGAAATCACCTTTCACCCATTCCCTGCGGAGCTCCTTATCGTAGAGGGAGGCAAACGAGCCGTCCTCATTCAGTTTGGCGGAATAATATGGCGTTTCAACGGTTTCACCTATTGTTATCCAGTCGGCGCTGTGTGAAGCTCTGCGCAGATGCGCGCTGGAAAGCGGCGGCATATCAGGGATGATCCAGCTGCCCTTTTGAAATTTTCTTGTTGAAGAGCCGTTTTTATTCGGCACAAAGGTGAGCGCGTTGCGCCTGAAATTAAGTGTGTTGAAATATTTTGAACCCGTGCCGATCATCTCATCAAGCGCTTTTTCGATCTCGGCGTAATCAGCCATAGCGTCCTCATAAACGGGATGTATATGCGAACCCGGCAGAATATCATGGAACTGGTTCACTAAGAATCTTTTATAGAGCGAAGTTATTTTTTCGGTATTGTTCTCCCCGCGTAAAACGCTCAGCAGCTCAGCGTCTCTGAATTTGAATTCGAGTCTGCGGTTTGCGGCTTTTAGATCGCTCTTAGTTGTAAACGTGCCGCGGTGCATTTCAAGATAAAGCTCACCGTCCCACGTTTCAAGATTTGGATTATTTTTAAGATTCTTTTCAAGAAATTCCGCGCCGCCCATATGTGTGCATTTGGGCATGACGGACAGCTTGTCAAACCTGTGCATAAGCTCTATCATCTCTTCGGTGCAGCCTGAACCGCCGTCACCGTAGCCGAACATATTCATCGTCTGTCCGCCGCTGTCCTTATCTATATAAGCCTCCCAGTTCTCCTGAATCTGGCTGGGCATATTCCAAGTGATAAAATGCGTGGGCGGAACACAGGCAAAGACCTCCGAGCCGTCTATTCCGCGCCAGATAAAATTGTTGTGCGGAAAGCGGTTTGTATCGTTCCAGGTGGACATTTTGTTAGAGACGAAATAATCCACGCCGCTCTTTTTGAGTATCTGCGGCAGAATCCAGCTGTTGCCGAATACATCGGGAAGCCATGCATTATTCACGGTTTTGCCGAACATACGCTTATAAGTCAACTGCCCGTAAAGGCACTGCCTGATCAGACTTTCCGCGGAAGGAATATTGCAGTCCGGCTCAACATACATAGCACCGACCGGCTCAAACTGACCGTTTGAGACTTTTTCCTTCAGTTCCTCAAACACATCGGGATAATACTTTTCAAGCGTTTCATAAACATAGGGCTGAGTGTGGGTATATTTAAAATCGGGATATCTGTCCATCAGCCGAAGCTGGATCAGCACGGTGCGCAGATTTTTCTGCACGGCATGTATCCTGCGCCAGTAATACGCAATATCAAGATGCGAGTGAGCGATCAGCGCAACGTCTCCGCCGCCTTTGTAATTATCGTTTGCGTAAACGACATCATGGATATACTGCTGTGCGTCCTCAACACCGGAAAGTTCATCGCCGTCGAAATCGATCAGATTCATGGCGTTGTTCAGCTCTTTGTTCAGGAAATTTCTGTAATCCTCGTTGAAAAGCTCGCTCTTGGCTATATCAAGCAGAAGCTCAAAATCATAAACCAGATCCTGAACGGCATGGTCAACGGTGCAGATGTAAGCCCCTTCAAATATCTGACGGCAGCCGCGCACGGAAAGGCTTTCCGGGTTTCGCTCATCGTCAGGCTTACTTCTGTTATAGCCCGTCATTTCAAAATGAAGCGTCTTTTTATCGTCAACATACGGCGAAAGCAACATTCTTTCACGGTTCGGGTCTACGCCGCCTATATATTTTCCGTTTACCTTAACGCAGATCTCCGCCGCCGTTTTAAGAGAAAACCACAGTTCCCTGCCCTGCAGCTCTTTCGGTATATCAACATCCGCCTTAATGAAAGCAGTGCCGTCCGGCGTGAAATACGTGTCGCCTTTTTTCAAAAGCCTGTAATCGTCGGAGTAATATTCATACTCCATTTCCGCGATCTGCCGCGCGTCGCGGATCATCAGATTTTCTATTTCCCATTTTGAGGAATAGATATGGCGCTTGAGCCAGCCGAAACGCAGGTCGGTCCACTCCTCGGGGCGCATAGACCTTCTTACAACCTTTATATGTGCCATTCACATTCCTCCTATACATCCTGAAAATAAGGCTTTTTGCGTATCGCCTTAACTTTCACGGTCCTGTTGAGTTCACGCTTGATCTCGCTTTCTATCCACGCAACACAGCGTTCAAGAATCAGGCATTTGGAACACTCGCCGCGGAATATAACCGTCAGGACTCCTTTTTCATACGAAACGAATTCTATCCAGCCGCCGTCGCCCTGAAGCTTGGGCTGAAGTACGGTTTCAACATAATCTTTCATTTTATTCATCGCTTTCTCCTCAGCTCTCAATGATACTTCTTACGGTATTTCGTATCTTTTCAAGGCGCATATGAGCGCTTTCCCTGTTTTCTCCGCGCACACTGTAATATATCTTGATCTTCGGCTCCGTACCGCTGGGGCGCACGGCTACCCATGAACCGTCGCTCCAGATAAACTTAAGCACATTTTCAATCGGCAGATCGTCAACGCCTTTTGCATAATCGATCATATCCTCCGATCCTTCAAAGATCTCAGATCCGTTTTTGCGGAAATGGTCCATAAGAGCAGTGATTTTTTCAGCACCGTCCTTACCCTTCAGTACGAACGGATCGAGTGCGTCAAGAAAATAGCCGTATTTGTCATAGATCTCATTTAATCCGTCAACAAGGGTCTTGCCCTGCGCCTTGTACCATGCTGCCATCTGGCAGATGAGCATGGAGGACACAACGCCGTCCTTATCGCGCGCATATGTTCCGACAAGATAGCCGTAAGACTCCTCATAGCCGATAACAAATTCCTTATCGCCGATTCTTTCGTATTGATTCATTTTATCGCCGATATATTTGAAGCCGGTTAAAGTTTCGTCAACATTCAAACCGAAATCACGCGCGATATTCGCGCCGAGTTCGGAAGTAACGATCGTTTTTACAAGCGTTGATCTGCTGTTCAGAGCGTCTTTCTTCATCGTAAGAACAAAATTTACAAGCAGCGCGCCCGTCTGATTTCCCGTAAATAAAACATATTCTCCGTTTGAATCACGCACCGCGATTCCGACCCTGTCGCAGTCCGGGTCTGTGCCGAGCACAAGATCGGCGTCTGTTTTCTTCGCCGTTTCAATGGCAATGTTCAGCGCATCCTTCTCTTCGGGATTCGGACTTCTGACCGTGGAGAAATTCCCGTCCGGCAGTTCCTGCTCCTTTACGGTCTCCACATTGAAGTTTTTAAGTATTTCGCGCACCGGGATATTTCCCGTTCCGTGCAGGGGCGTATAGACGATCTTGATATCGGATTTCTCGGTGTAGAGCGACTGTTCGCGCACTGCTTTATAATATTCGCCGAGAATTTCATCGCCTATTTCCGCAACAAGGCTGTTATTACCGCCGTCAAGCAGCTGAGAGACCGCCTGATACTCTTCTTTGTTTATGTAAGAGAGCAGTTCCTCCGCCGCATCGGTGCATATCTGGCAGCCGGTCTCGTCATAGACCTTATAGCCGTTATACTCCTTAGGATTGTGAGAGGCGGTTATCATAATACCGGCGCTGCAGCCTAGATAACGTGTCGTAAAGGAAAGGACCGGCACGGGAACACAGTATTTATACCTGTATACCCTGATTCCCTTTGCGGAAAGGATACGGGCGGCAGCAAGCGAAAAATCGGCTGAATGGTTACGCGTGTCATACGCTATAGCAACAGACGCGCCGTCCGGGAACTTATCGGATAGATATTCGGCAAGACCGAGAGTTGCCCGACCGACCGTATACTTGTTCATCCTGTTTGAGCCTGCTCCCATAACGCCGCGCAGACCGCCCGTACCGAAAGCAAGGTCTTTATAAAATCTATCCTCGAGTTCCTTTGTATGATCACAAACACAAAGAAGCTCCTTTTTCGTTTCTTCATCAGCAAACGAAAGCCACTCGTCATATTTTTCCTTATAGGTCATACAAACCCCTCCGCAATAAAAATTGAGTTCATTATATCACCATATTTTTTCCACTTCAAGAAATATGTTTATATTTTAATAAATTTGTATAAAAAATTAAAATGAACCGCTGCTTAGAACAGCGGTTTTGCTTTCAGATTGTCTCAGTGATCGTCTACCTCGCGGTACTCCACCTCAATCGTGCCGTCTGAATCTTTTGTATCCTTTAGCCTGTCTCTAACCTTTTTTGAGATCTCTCGCACCTGAAAATAGGCAATCAGTTCAAGCGCCGCAAAAACGAGCAGCGCGATACCGAGGAACTGAACCAGCGTATTCTGCGCATGAAAAGGATTTGTCATGCTGACTATACCGAGCGCTACGGATGCCACGGAAAGCACCGTTGTCACGATCCATGAATGCGGCATTGCCGAGGCAACATAGAAAGCGTTCACCAGATTTACAAGCCCGCCCACGAGCAGGAATATGCCCATAAGGAACACGATGACGGATATGATCTGCCTGTAAGCAAGGCAGATGATAAGACCCGAAACTACTGCGATGATTCCGAGCGTGAGCGTGAACACAAAACGGCGTTTTATCAGATAATTCACGATTGCAAAAATGCCGCAGGCGATAAACGCACCGCCCATAAACAAAGAGGTATAGGCAAGCATTCTATCGGGAAAAGCGATCAGAAGCACACCGAGAACAGCTGAAACTATGATGATTATGATTGAATATTTTTTTATTTCCGTTAAAATTCTTCTCATTTGACACCTGCCGAAATTTATTTCTATTCCTATTATATGCAAAAAAGCAAAGGGGCGGTAATCCACCGCCCCTAAAATCAGCCGTTTGCGCTTTCGGAAATTATTTTCTGGGAAATATGCTCGGGGCATCTTTCATATCTTGCGAATTCGGATTCAAAGGAGCCTCTGCCCTGCGTGATCTGGCGCATCGAAGTGGAGAACGTAGCCATCTCAGCCTCCGGGATCTCCGAAAGTATCTCCTGCATACCGTCTCCCGACGGAGTCATGCCAAGCACTCTGCCGCGGCGTTTGTTTATATCGCCTATCACATCGCCCATCGCGTCGTCATTACAGGTGACCTTAACCGTCATGATCGGCTCAAGGATGATCGGCATTGCCTTTGAAATACCCTCTTTAAACGCAAGCGCCGCAGCCATTTTAAAGCTCATTTCGCTGGAATCTACCGGGTGATAAGATCCGTCATAAAGCGTTGCCTTGACACCGACCATCGGATAACCGGCAAGAACGCCTTTTTCCATACACTCATTGAGACCTTTTTCAACAGCCGGGAAGAAATTCTTCGGTACGGAACCGCCGACGATTCTTTCCGCAAACTCCAGCTTTTCACTGTTGCATGGCTCAAACTCAATGAAAACATCACCAAACTGACCGTGGCCGCCGCTCTGTTTTTTATGACGGCCCTGAGCCGAAACCTTGATCGTGATCGTTTCACGGTACGCGATCTTCGGAGCGGAAAGCTCTACATCAACTGAGAACTTTGATTTTAGCTTTGAAACGGCAACGTCTATCTGCTGCTCGCCGAGACCTTTGATAATCTGCTCATGCGTTTCATTATTAACGGAGAACGCAAGGCTCGGATCTTCCTCGCACAGACGGGCAAAGCCGGAAGCGATCTTCTCCTCGTCGCCTTTCTTTACAGCCTTAACTGCCATCGCGTATGTAGGTTGCGGAGTCGCGACTCCGTCAGCCCTTATGATCTTATCGGCTGAGCACATGGTATCGCCCGTATTAAAGCCTGAAAGTTTGACTACCGCGCCTATATCGCCCGCAGGTATCTCTGCGCAGTCTAACTGTTTTGCGCCGAACATGGTGACGATCTTGCCCATTCGCTCTTCTTTGCCGGTACGCGCATTATACGCTGCCGCAGACGGAGTGATTTTGCCGCTGAGCACCTTAAAGAACGAAAGCTTGCCTATAAACGGGTCGGCAACGGTCTTGAAGCAGACCGCGGCAAGAGGTCCGTTTGGATCGGCAGCCAGTTCAATCGGCTCATCGCCTGATATTGCATATTCGGAACCGGGCGCAGGGCAGACATCGGCAATGAAATCGAGAAGCATATCACAGGCTGCCGTGCTCGCGCCGCTGAGCGCGAAAACAGGTATAATAGACCCGTCCGCGACGCCGATACGAAGCCCTTTGATACGATCCTCCACCGTCAGTTCCTCGCCTGAGAAATATTTTTCCATAATATCCTCATCCGTGCCGGCAACAGCCTCATTGAACACTTCTTTGATCGCGTCAAATCTGGCGGCGTCATCGTGGCTCACATCGGTTTCGCTCGCCTGTGCGCCATTGTATGAATACGCCTTTCCGTTAATCATATTATAATATGCGGCAACTTTTCCTTCTTTGAGCACAGGAACAACAACGGGGCAGACACTTGAGCCGAATCTTGCCGCCAGCTCATTGAAAGTTTTATAAAAATCCGCTCTTTCATCATCCATTTTACCGGCAACAAAAATCCTTGCCATGCGGCGGGACCCTGCGCTTTTAAACGCCTTTTCCGCACCAACGGCAAGACCTGAGCGCGCGGAAATAACGATGACCGCCGTTTCGGCGGCGCGGATACCCTCTGCGGCGCCCTCAGCAAAATCGAACAGACCGGGAGTATCGATAATATTTATCTTTTTCCCCTTGTATTCAACCGGGGCGACAACACAGGAAACGGAGACCTTTCTTTTCTTTTCCTCTGCGTCATAATCCATAACGGCGGTGCCATCGTCAACCTTTCCGATTCTTTCGGTGGCTCCGGCAACACTGAGAAGCGATTCGGCAAGGGTGGTCTTACCCTTTGAGGCATGACCAGCAAGAACAATATTTCTGATGTTTTGAGCTTCATAAACTTTCATAAAACAACCTCTTCTTATAAAGGCATTTCTGCCCTTTTGTCTAAAATATTTGTTTACATTGTATAATAATTTTTATTACTTGTCAATTTTTTATGTTAGTTTTAACCATTCGTACATCAATTTTTAACTTTTGTATAAAAATACGCGTTATTTTTGTTCATTTTACACATACACCGCCCTCCCTAAAAAGTATATTAAATATTAAAAGTTAATATGAAAAAGTGTTGCAAAATGAAAGCGCACATATTATAATATAGCCGCGTTGCATCCGCAGGGGTAACGGTTCCCCGGGTACGCTGCCTTTTGTGTTTGAGGCAGTGAATTTGGAGCAGCAGCAGAAAGGAAATAAAATATGAACAAAAAAACACAGAAAATAGTTATGGTCGGAATACTATCCGCAATTGTATTTGTACTTCAATTTGTAAGCATGTGGATACGTACATCAACATTTTCCATTACACTATCGCTTGTACCGATAGTAATTGGAGCAGCTCTCTATGGTAAATGGATAGGTGCTTGGCTAGGAGGAGTTTTTAGCATTGCTGTTTTTGTAACAGGTGACGCTGCGTTTTTCTTAACAATCAACCCTTTAGGAACAATACTAACTGTTGTTTGCAAAGGTATATTAGCTGGTTTTGCAGTAGGATTGGTTTATGAACTTATCAGAAAGAAAAAAAACGATACAATAGCAACATATATTTCAGGTTTGTTGGCTCCTATTGTAAATACTGGCGTTTTTATTATCGGATGTTATTTGTTCTTTTTCGATATGATAAAAGAAAATACTGGTTCTGGAAACACATTCAAATATATCCTTGTAACATTCGTCGGATTTAACTTTTTCATTGAATTAGCTGTAAATCTAATTTTATCACCTACAATAGTACGAATTTTGAAAATCATAAAAAAAAGCAACAAAATTAAGTAGCACTAAAAAATGCGGCATTTATAGATGCCGCATTTTTAGTTATTTAAAAATTGATAACTCCGAGATGCTCAAGCAGTATTTTAAGCCCTATCAGAACAAGGATTACACCTCCTGCAAGCTCCGCCTTGTTCTTATATTTAGCGCCGAACTTATGCCCAATCAGAACACCGATCGCCGAGAGCACAAAGGTTGTTACGCCGATGATAGATATTGAGCTCCAGATATTTACGCTCAAAAACGCGAACGTGATGCCCACGGCAAGTGCGTCTATACTTGTTGCGATTGCCATGACAAATATCTCTTTAATATTGAATATGTCTTTTTCCCCCTGATCGTCGTCATCTTGCTTAAAAGAATCATAGATCATTTTTCCGCCGATGAACGCAAGCAACGCAAACGCGATCCAATGATCCACCGCGGTTATGTACTTTTCAAACTGCTTGCCGAGAAACCAACCGATAAGCGGCATAAGCGCCTGAAAGCCGCCGAAAAACAGCGCGATCACCGCCGTATGCTTAATATTGAACTTCTGCATTTTCAATCCGCGGCATACAGCCACGGCAAACGCGTCCATTGAAAGACCGATACCAATAAGAAAAATTTCAGCAATACCCATTACAAACACTCCTCTGCAGCGCAGAAATATATGCGGCAGGCAACAAAAAAAGACTCATATGCGCAGAAAAAACGCATATGAGTCTTGTCATTTAAGAAAAGCCAGACCGCAAAAGCGGTCAGTATGTTGACTTGCCACACGCAAAGCGCGCCGACTACTCCCTCATAAAGTAAGGCAATATTACCATAACTTTAAGAATTTGTCAACAAAAAGATCACTGTTCTTCCCAAGGAAGCGGCTTTCCGCTCTTTTTACAGTATTTTTCAATCACGTGCGCTTTATCCAACTTTCTGAGGAAAAGCCACAGCTCCTTGACCTCTTTTTCGGCGTTTTTGACATCCTCCTCCATACGTTCGTCAAGCTTATAATACATCAGATTGACGCCGCATTTCGGGCAGTTCTGCTTAAAATACAGCGGACTGAGTTTCTCGCCGCATTTCGGGCAGGTATTATTCATTCTCAACACCTCCGTCGCTTACTTCGGCGGCAAGCTTGCTGCGCCTTTCAGCCATCTCGGCGCGAATAACGGCAAGCCGCTTGCCTGTCAGATTATAAAACGCATAAGGAATCAGCGTAAGCAGACCAAGCACATAAGGCACGATCGTAAACAGCGCCCAGATGAACAGATCAGTATTTTCACCTTTAATTGCCGTCTGCGAACCGTCAGCATTGGTTACGAACGAAAGACCGATCAAAGGCAGCAGCGCTGTTCCGAGCGAAGTGGATATGGAACCCGTAAGCTTCCCGACAAACGTAAGTACCGAAAAACTGACGCCCTCATTTCTCTCCCCTGTTTTCCATTCCATATAATCGACCGTATCGCCGATCATTTCGGTGGGTATGACTGAATTGATGGTGTTGAAAAAGCTGAATATGAAATTCTGGATCATCAGCAGAATGGAAATGACCACGATATTCGTGCGGTAAAAGCTTAGACCGGCAAGGAACACAAGAGTTCCTACGATAAAACGGCATACTACATTCAGTATAACGATCTGACGGTTATCCAGCTTTGTTTTCAGCTTGGGGATAAGCAGATATGTAAGGAAACCGAATATTGTGCCGGGCAGGTTTATCCAGAGCACCGCAGAACTCAAATTGAGTACTTCGGAATAATAATAGGTCTGAAAGACGCTCGCAAGACCGGTAAGCGTGCCGAGCACGTTTCCGATGATTATAAGCATTAGCGGCTTGTTTTTAAACATTACTTTGAAGCCTTCGAGTACAGACGGTTCTTTGATTGTCTGCACTACCCTCTCTTTCGTCTTAAATCCGGCAAGAGAGAACAGCGCCATACCGGCAGTGCCGGCAATAATTGCAAGGATAAGGAAATCCTGTGAAAGAGTCAAACCCCACATGCCGTTGTTTGTGAAATCCATCATGACGGGAAGGAATGTCGTAGAAAGACCGCCTATCAGCCCGGAAATAAACCTTGCGGACGAGATCGCGCGTGTGCGGTCCCCGGGAGACGGAGAAATAGCCGTGCTCAATCCCCAGAAAGGCACGTCGCCGATGGTATAGAAGAACTCCCATATAAAATATGAGATATACATATATACTATTTTAACGGTTGTGGTTTTGGCGTCCGCCAAAATCTCCGGCCCTGCAAACAGCATGATCGTTGCTATGGAAAGCGGGATCGGAACGATCATAAGATACGGTCTGAGCTTACCGAAACGCGTCCTCGTTTTATCAATAAGCGAACCCATAAGCGGATCATTGATGGTATCCCATATTCCGAGAACCAGTATCATAGTTGCAACCGCTTCCTCGGGTATTCCGAACACCTTTGTAAAAAACAGCGACAGATAACCGCCGGCAACAAGGTTATAGCCGAACACCTGACCGGCGTTTGCGAAGCCGTATGCAAGGTTCTCTTTTACGCCGACATACCGCTTTTCCTTTTCAGCAATTTCCGTGCTCACATAATTCCCCCTGTCAAAAAATAATACATTTTGATTGTAACACAACAAAAAAAGAAAGTCCATAAAAAACAGACCATATTTGAATGATTAAAATATTTTCTTAGAAATCTGATACATATTTGAAAGACAGATTCAATTATGGTATAGTATTTTCGGTGATGAATGAATGAAAATACTATTTGCAAGGCATGCCGAGCCGGACTATGAACACGACACGATTACCGAAAAAGGAAAACGTGAGGCAGCTTTGCTTGCCGAAAGAATGGCGAAAATACAGATAGATGAAATATATGTTTCTCCGCTCGGAAGAGCGCAGGACACCGCGGCTTATACTCTGTTCAAGATCGGAAAAAGCGCGCAGACGCTTGACTGGCTGCACGAGTTCAAAGGAAAAGTGCTCACTCCGAAAGGAATAAAGAGCTGCTGGGACAGACTGCCGGAGCACTGGACTGTAAAAGACGAATATTATGATGTTGACAGGTGGTATAAAACGCCGCTTATGCGCACCCTGAATGTGAAGAGAGAATATGAGTACGTATGCGCCGAAACAGACCGTTTTCTTGCACAGCACGGATATGTAAGGGACGGAAGATTCTACCGAGCCGAAAAACCGAACCGCAAGACCGTTGTTTTCTTTTGCCATTTCGCTGTTGAATGCGCAATACTCAGCAGGATCTTCAGCATATCGCCTATGATTCTATGGCACAATTTTGCCGCTCTGCCCTCTTCCGTTACAACGATCGTTACAGAAGAACGCAGAAAAGGAAAAGCACAGTTCAGATGCCTTGGCTTCGGCGATATCTCCCACCTTTACGCCGGAGATGAGGAACCGTCCTTTGCCGTGCGTTTCTGCGAGTGCTTTGATGACGAAACAAGGCATGATTAACTTTGAAAGGAAGTTATGATTTTTACAAATATAGACACCAC
The DNA here is from genome assembly GCA_900539845.1 of uncultured Oscillospiraceae bacterium. Taxonomy (GTDB): domain Bacteria; phylum Bacillota; class Clostridia; order Oscillospirales; family Acutalibacteraceae; genus Eubacterium_R; species Eubacterium_R faecavium. The sequence goes on from UQDP01000003.1 coordinate 82,673, forward strand.
AACGGCACCGAGCGCGATTCCGAGACCTGTAAGAACCGTCTCGGCGGCATAATGCAGAAATCGTTCCGCATTAAAATGCACGAGCCAGCTCATCATATAATAGAAGCTTCCTCCCGGCAAAAGCGGAATGGACGCAGGAATCAGAATAATAGCAGACGGCGTTTTTATGATTCGCGCGATGAGCTCGCTGTATGCGCTGACGGCAAGCATGGCGATAAAAACAGATTTGAAAACACCCGCGCCCGTATAAGTCAGATATACGGATACGGCTGCGGAGATTGCTCCGCCGAGCGTTGCGTAAAAAAGCTTGGTACGCGACACTTTCAGGATAACGCAAAAGCCAAAAGTGCCGAGCACACAGGTTACTGCTTCAAGCATAAGATCCGCTGTTGAATATCAGCAGCGCAGCGGCAAAGCCCAGTGCGATCGCAAACGCGGTCACAACAGCGTCTGCAAGCTGAAGTATTCCCGCTATGATATCACCGCTCATCATATCTTTCATAGCGTTGCCGATACTCATTCCGGGAATCAGCAGCATGATCGTGCCGGTCATGATCTTATCCGGGTGCGTATTCAGCCCGAATATCATAGGCAAAAAAGAAAGTATGCCGCCTGCCGTGGATTCGATAAGCGTTTTGGAAAAAATATTAAAATCCGTTTTTTTATACGGTATGGAGCTTATGATTATTCCGATGAGTCCCGAAAAAAGCGCGTCTAAAAGCGTACCGCCGAAATATATGCAAAAAGCACCCGTTGCAAGCATTAAACACAGATATACAAAAGCACGCGGATAAGCGTAATCCACCTTTTTTCCCGCATTTTTCTGAGAACACAATGCCCTTGAAATGTTGTTGACCTCCTCCAGTCTGCCGAGATTCAGATCTGTTTTATAGATGCGCTTGAACGCGGTATATCTTTCCCCGTCGAACTCCGCGGAGGCAAACACAAATGAGGGTATTATAAAAACATTTATGTTTTTTCCGCCCGCGCTTTTGCATATTCTGATCACTGATTCCTCCGCTCTGGATATCTCTCCGCCGTTTTCGACGATCTGAGCCGCAAGCTGCGCCGAATCATCAAATATTTTCTTCACAATATCACCGCCGTTATTATTGTTTGAAAAAAATATAAAAAAACTCTTGCATTTTTTGCTCAAATGATATATTATATTTGTACCGCAGGGCGGTGAACAAAATATCGCGGGGTAGAGCAGTTGGAAGCTCGTCGGGCTCATAACCCGGAGGTCGCAGGTTCGAGTCCTGCCCCCGCAACCACTTACAGGGTATTTTGAGGATACCCTGTATTTTTTTGTGTTTATTAAGAACCGCATAACTAAGCCATATTTCAGCATTTTGTAAAAAGTGAAAAATAAACACAAATAAAATGATCCGGCACTGCAGTACTTATTGCAGTCCTTTTTGTTTATTAACAATTTACACAAATTTTTAAAAGAATTTTTTGTATTTCTAATTCAGTGGATTTCCTTTCTTATCGGAAAAATTAATTGTAAAATTATTTGTGATTTTAAATAATTACTCACTTCTAATATGACCGACTCGCTTCATGTGTTCGTTTGCCGAATTAAAAGATGCCTTTGTTATTACTTTTTGATTTGCGAAGCAATGATTTTAGAAACAAATATAAAAACAAGAAATTTACAGCTTGATTTCAGGAAATGCAATCGGCAAATTGATTAAACTTTAAAAAGATTTTTTGGGTATTTGGTTAATAGTCGGATATTTAATTCAGTGCTATAATAAAAACAGTACTTATTGTTAGGAGAGTTGTTATGGCGAATTTATCCGAAAAATGCAAAAGCTTTGTATCATCCTTAAAAACATACTGGAAAACGCCGCCGAAAGGCAGATACATTCCATTTAAAGAAATCGCCGCGTACAGCATAGGCGGTATAGGCGTTCAGTTTGTTGTGTACGGAGTGGGATACATTGGACTTTCCGCCACAAGTCTCTTGGCAGGATCGGCGCTCGGTCTTAAAAACGGAGACCTTGTTACGCTGAATCTGATCGCAACAGTCATCAACATTTTTCTCGGTCCTTTAAGGGGGCTCATTTTCGACAATACACGAAGCCGTGCCGGAAAATTCAGGCCGTATCTTCTTTTCGCAGGCTTTGTCACCGCCGCAGTTGCAACCGTGTTCTCATTTCTTCCGTTTGAAAGCATGGGGTATAATGAAAAGCTTTGGGCACTTTTCATAACGTATATGCTGATTCAGGTATTCAGCCCGTTTTACAGTACCGCATACAGCACTCTTGCGCAGGTAATGAGCCCCAACTCAAATGAAAGAGCTGACGTTTTAACCGTTTCAACGTTCATCTATTCGATAGCGCCGTCCATTACGGGATTCCTGGTACCTATCATCTCCGGCTATATGGGCGGAATGGAGCACATAGATGCTTACCGTGTAATTATGCCCGCATTCAGCATAGGCGGAGCAATTTTTGGTCTGATCAGCTATTTCGGAACGAAAGAGCGAATCATTGTTTCAAAGGACTACACGCCGAAGGTTCCCTTTTTTAAAGGTATAGCCGCAGGCATACAGAATAAGCATCAGTGGGGCCTTTCCATTCAGGGCTGGTTTCTGCTGCTTCAGCAGGGCGTCGGAAACATCACCACCTGGTATTTCTACTACGGCATTAAAGATGTGCTCGGACTCAGTACCGAGCAGCAGGGCATCATGAACGGAACACTTATAACAGTTATCGGCTTCGCCTCCACCCCGGCCATGCTTCTCTCTCCTCTGCTTATACGTAAGATCGGAAAACGAAGTATCGTTATTCTTTACACTGTTCTTAACATTATCTGCACTTTGGGTATGTATATCTTCATAGATCAGATATGGGTACTCTTCGTCTTCCTTTGGCTGAGAAGCTTTTTCAACGCATTCAATCTTGTTACTACGCCGGCGATCAACGCAGATGTGCTTGATTATCAGCAGTATAAGACCGGCCAGCGCCTTGAAGGACTTTTAAGCCAGTTTATGGGATTCATAGGCACCTTTGTATCAATGGGCGTCACATACTTTCTTAACACCGTTATCATGCAGAACCGATTCGGACTTGTAGACAACTATGATGACCTTTACAGCGCGGCATTCAGAGAGCCTATCTCACGCGCTATGCTGATCCTCGGAATAATCGGAAATCTGCTTTCGCTTATTCCGTTTACAGCGCTTTATACGCTCACCGAAAGAGAGCACACCTCACACATTGCCGTACTGAAAATCAGAGCGGCACTGGAGGATTACGCAACGGATTCCCTGTCCGACGGGCAGCTCGACGAAGCAAGAGAGATATACGCAAACGCCCTTGCAGAGGCCGCAAAATACAAAGACGCACTGAAAAACGCAGCCGGCAGAGAAAAGAAGAAGCTGCAGAAAAAGCTTGACGCTGTAAATATCATCATTGATGAGAAAAACAGATTTGAAACAGAGCAGATGAAAAAGAAAACCGCTAAGGCAAAAGAACTTTTATCTCACACGGTTGAAGAGCTTTACGGAATCTCCGAGCCGTCAATGGACTCGTTCAACAGGGCAAACGCTATGAGCGAAAACACCCGCGAGGAGATGCAGTTGAAAGACAAAGCAATCAAGGAAGCTTCCAAAGAGCTTGACAGATTCCACAAAAAGGCTTATGAATATATTCAGGCAAGAAAACTGATCAAACAGCTGGAATACTATCAGAACTGGGACAGCATCTTTGAGACCGAATCCGCGACTGTCTGACAATAAAATGCCATTTAACTTGTTTCTATACAAATAAAGCTGTTTGCACAAATATGCCCCTTCACTGCAAGTTGATGTTGTAATGAAGGGGCATATATGCTAAAATACAATCGAATTTGTAAACAAGAGAGGAAGTAAATATGTTTATTCTGTGCGGCACAATAGGTGCCATTTTGATTACGGCAATAGAGATCATTCTGTTTTGCAGAAAAAGAACCTTCGGAAAATGCCTGCATATAACAGTCAGAAATATTTTTGTTATCAATCTTGTTTCGCTGGCGCTGTTGAAATATGTTTTTAAATACAAGCATTTTCTGGATACCTCTGCGTACGGCACGGAGAATTTTCTTAAATTCTTTGCTCTTTCGCTCGTTGTGGGAGCGGTTCTGCTGCTGATTTCGGCGTTTGTGAACAAATATCTTACATTTGAGGACGGAAAACGCAAAAAAACCCATGGCACAAGATTCGTGAAGATTCTTTCATGCTTTTTATGCGCTCTCGGATGCGCAGCATTTTTCGGCACGATTTGGGGTAAAGGCTCCTTCGGCGATGTTGCTGCGGACGAGCTTTTCATAACCATGTTCTCACCCACGGGCGGAACCGACCCCGGCGTATATCTTGAAGCGTTTGAAGGTCCTGTTTTTCAGACGATGCTCTGCACGGCCGTATTCAGCATCTTTGTATATTCCGATTTCAGTGTTGTTTATCACGGCGCCAAAAAGGCGGTTACGGTATTCAATGATCTGATACACAGAATCGTCAGCCTTGTGCTTTCAATCGCAATCCTTGCCGGCGGTATTGTTTACGGTGTTCAGAAATTCGATCTTGTCTCGCTTTACCATGCCTATTTCTCTGATTCTGATTTCATAGAGGATAATTATGTTGATCCCCGAAAGGCTGATATCGTTTTCCCCGAAAAAAAGAGAAATATCATCCACATCTATCTTGAATCCATGGAAAACAGCTATCTGTCAAAGGAGCTCGGCGGATATATGGATACCAACCTTATGCCGGAGCTGACCGAGCTTTCATATGAAGGATATACATTCTCAAACAATCCGACTAAATTCGGAGGACCGATCCAGGGAACGGGCACTTCATGGTCCGTTGCCGCTATGGTCAACATGACGACGGGTCTGCCTATGAAAGTACCGGCAGAGCCGAACGCATACGGCTCAAAGGACAATTTCCTTCCCGGCGCATATGCTTTCGGCGATATGCTGAGCGATCAGGGATATGAACAGACACTGATGTTCGGCGCCGACGCCAATTTCGGCGGACTTTCCTATTATTACGGCTCTCACGGTCATTACAAGATAATGGACTACAACTATGCGAAAACCACAGGTCTTATCCCTCAGGATTACAGAGAGTGGTGGGGTTATGAGGACGACAAGCTTTATGAATACGCGAAGGATGAGCTTACAAGGCTTTCACAGACAGGCAAGCCGTTTAACTTTACCATGGAGACCGCGGATACGCACAGACCTCATGGCTATCTGAGCAAAAACGCTCCCACGCCGTATGATGATCAGTATTCAAACGTCATTGCTTACAGCTCTTCTGAAACAGTCAAATTTGTGCGCTGGATACAGGAACAGCCGTTTTATAAGAACACGACCGTTGTGCTCATCGGCGATCATCTAAGCATGGATACCGATTTCTTTGCGGACTTCGACCCAAATTATCTCAGAACACAATATAATCTGATCCTCAACCCTGCTCCGCAGGTCGCTAACGCTCCGGCGGAAAGATTTGTAAACAGAAAATACGCGAGCTGGGATATGTTCCCTACCATCCTTGCCAGCATGGGTGTTGAGATAAAAGGTGACAGGCTCGGCATAGGAACCAATCTTTTTTCAGACAAAAGAACCGTCTTTGAAGAATACGGCGTAGACTTCGTGAACACAGAGATCGAAAAGAAAAGCGACTTTATGAACGAAAACATACTTGTTGATCCCGAAAATCCGCAGCCAATGGCTGTTCCTTCTACCGAACCCGAAACCGAAACATCCACACACCCGTCAACCACTGAAAGACCGTCTGCACCACCGACGACAAAACCGACTAAGCAAAATTAACTCTTTTACGAAACACACCTGCCTTTACGGGTGTGTTTCTTTCATTAACACTTTCTGATCATACTTTTTAAACCCGGAAAGGAATTATACTCTTATGAAGATCCTGATTGACGCAGACGGCTGCCCGGTTACGGCGGCGGCAGTTCAGGCGGCGGAACAAAACAACATCAAGGCTCTTGTGTTTTGTGACACGAGCCACGTTTTCGCCTTTGAAAACGCGGAAGTCATAACCGTTTCAAAGGGTGCGGACAGCGCCGATTTCGCGCTTGTAAACCGCATTGAGCCGGGAGACATCATCGTTACGCAGGATTACGGACTTGCTGCTATGGCGCTCGCGAAAAAAGGCAGACCGATAACGCAGAACGGACTTGTTATAAGCGAACGGAATATCGATACTCTGCTTGCCTCGCGGCATATTGCGAAGAAAGTCCGACGCGCAGGAGGCAGACTCAAAGGCCCTTCAAAACGCTCATCCGAACAGGATGATCATTTTAAAAAGGCGCTTTCAGCGCTGATAAATGCAAATTTCACTTGATATGAAACGGCATAAACTATATAATGAATATATAAATTAAGATAGGAGAACGATCATGAAAGTAAGACTTCCAAAACACAGAGAATTTCTGATTAAATTTGAGGACGGCTATGACAAAGCCGACGAGGCGTGGGAAGCGCTCAACAAAATCGTAAAGGATTATTCGGTGGACGGAAAATCAATATATTCCGAAAGCTTTATCGAGGATAATGAGGACAAGGTGAAAGCGCTTCAGGAGCAATATGAATTCACCTATGAGATTATAGAGAAATAAGATATCAATATATCATAAAGAGACAGTGATCATTTATTATGGAAAAGAAAAAAGCATATATTGCCGCAACTGCCCATCTTGACACGGTGTGGCGGTGGAATCTTGCAAAAACAATAGACGAGTTTTTGCCCGAAACCTTTGAAAAAAACTTTGATCTGATTGAAAAATATCCGCATTACCGTTTTAATTTCGAAGGTGCGTTCCGCTATGCGCTCGCAGAGGAATACTATCCAAAACACTTTAAATACATAAAGAAGCTGATAGAGGACGGCAAATGGTGCATTTCAGGCTCGAGCTATGAAAACGGCGATGTGAATATTCCCTCCCCCGAAGCTTTGTTTAGAAACATCCTTCTCGGCAACGGATATTTCAGAAAGAAATTCGGCAAAGAAAGCGCAGATATCTTTCTGCCGGACTGCTTTGGCTTCGGCAAACAGCTTCCGAGTATCATAAAACATGCCGGGCTGTGCGGATTTTCCACTCAGAAGCTCAGCTGGGGCTCTGCTTACGGTGTTCCGTTTGACACAGGAATATGGCGCGGCGTTGACGGCGCAGAGGTATTTGCCTGCCTTGACGCGAAATCATACAGATATAAATTCAGCGGAGACATTAGGGGCGACATTTCCGTTATAAACAAGATATCCAGAAACGCCTTTGAGGGCGGACTGCCGCAGACCATGCATCTTTACGGCACGGGTGACCAAGGCGGCTCTCCGGATGAAGAAAGCGTGCAGGCGCTTGAAGAGAGCGTTGAAAAAAACGGCAGCTCGGATTTTGAAGTGATATCCGCATCCACAGATCAGTTTTTCAGAGACCTTGAAAAACTGCCGGACGCTGAGAAAGAATCGCTTCCCGTCTGGGACGGAGAATTGCTCATGACCTCTCACGGCGCAGGAGCATACACAAGCCGCGCAATGAACAAGAGACTCAACGCTCAAAATGAGAACATTGCAGATAGGACAGAAAAGCTCTGCGTGGCTGCTGACTGCGCAGGGGTTTTCAAATACCCTGCCGAAAATCTTGAAAAGGCATGGAAGCGTGTGATACAGCACCAGTTCCACGATGATATTACAGGCACGGGAAATATGGATGTTGTTTGCGATGCACAGAACGACTATTTCATTTCGCTCAGCGAATTCAAAACGGAGCTTGCGGCAGCAGGCGGTGCCCTTGCGAATGAAACAGACACAGAATGGGTCACCGAATGCGCGGTCATTGTAAGCAACCCGTCTGCTCATAAAAGAAGAGGCGCGGTACAAGCGCATATAAAATTACAGCACAATTCCACCTTTATAAAAGTACTGGATAAACACGGTAACGAAACGCCGAGCCAGGTGGTAAAAAAATCCGGCAAGGAATTCGACATTCTATTTATTGCCGATGTGGAAGCGCTCGGATTAAAAGTCTACGATGTAGTTCCGGCAGACAGAGCATGCGAGACTGACACCGATCTGAAAGTCAGCGAGCATGTGCTTGAAAACGATAAATACAGACTCATTTTCAACAAAAACGGCGACATAGGCACAATTATAGATAAAAAAAATAAGATCAAACTGCTGGACGCGCCAATCAAAATGGCGGCTTTCGCAGATACGGGAGCGCTCTCCTATCCCTCTTGGGAGATCAGGAAAAAGGATCTTGACGCCGAACCTGCATTTTATGCAAACTCCCCCAAATTCGAGATAGCCGAAAAAGGGCCGGCAAGAATCGCCGTAAGGGTAAAAAGAGAGCTGGACCATTCCTTTATAGAACAGACGGTTTACCTTGAGAGCGGCGGAGCGTTTATACGGGTTGAAAACAAGGTCGACTGGCGTTCACGACGCACATTGCTGAAAGCCGTGTTCCCGTTCAGCTGCTACAACCGGGAGACGTCATATGATCTCGGTCTCGGCGTTATAAAGCGTGAAAACAACACGGACGCGCTGTATGAAGTTCCTGCGCAGAAATGGGCGGATATAACGGCAGGAAGCGGCAAATACGGTATTTCTGTTTTCTCGGACTGCAAATACGGATGGGATAAGCCCGCTTCAAACACCCTGAGACTGACCTGTATCCACACTCCTGCCGGAGCGTTTACAAAAGAAACAAGGCAGGATCTTCAGGATCTGGGAAGAAATATATTCTCTTTCGGAATATACAGTCATAACGGCGGCTTTGAGAACGGCACCCAGCTTCAGAGCGAATATTTTGAAAAACCGCTGATCGCTTTTCAGACAGGTGCACGCCGAAAAGGAGAGCTTGGAGACAGCTTTTCGTTTATGAGCATAAGCGATGAAAACGTGATTGTGAGAGCCGTAAAAAAGGCAGAGGACTCGGACGGAATCATTATTCGCGTAAACGAGGGCGGCGGCACAGCCAAAAAGGACGTAAAGCTTCGCTTTTACAAAAAGATCGTTCAGGCAGAAGAAGCCCTCGCAAACGAAAAAACGATAGGCAAAGCAAAATTCAGCGGCAGCTCACTTACTTTTTCTCTTAAGCCGTATGAAGTCAAGACCTTTAGGGTAAAGCTTGAAAACAGCGAAAAAAAAGCAAGAGAAAGCTTTAAGAAACTGAATATCGCATTCAATTCCAAAGGCTTTACACCAAATGAAAACATGCGAAATGTTATTCTTCAGGGCGGCGGCTGTTCCCTGCCCGCCGAGCTTTGCCCCGAATCTCTGACCGTGGGCGGAATAACTTTCAGGATGCCGGACACAGATGCCGACAGAGACGTTATGGTGGCAAGAGAACAGACAATAGAGCTGCCTAAAGGATTTACAAAGCTTTATATGCTTGCCGCGTCCACTCTGGGCGACCGAGATGCAGTCTTTTACGCAGACGGCAAAGAACGGCCGTTAACCATATATTCATTCAGCGAGCCTATAGGAAAATGGGATATGGCAGGACTGAAACAGACCGCGCTTGTCAAAGACGCAAAAGTGGGTATTGAGTTTACGCATACACATCACCCGGAAGGAGACATTCCCAACGGAAAGGTTTGCTTTTACCTATATGAGATAGATATACGAAACTGCAAAACGCTCACCCTGCCGGAGGACAACAGAATCATCATTCTTGCTATGACAGCCGTAAAGAAATTTTCAAACACAAGCCTGATAACAAAGCTTACGGATGAAACGCCGGACGAAAATTACAGCTTTAACGAGATCCCTCCGATCGACAAGATCATTGACAAAGCGGATTTTGTTACCATCAGAGCCGGAAAAATACAGGATCAGAAAAACGGCGGAAAAGGCAAAGGATTTAAAAGAGACAATATCATTACAAATATTATACGCTCTTATACAAAATCCGAATGGTAAACTGAATATATATAGAAGACCGTTATATGCATTATCTGCATATAACGGTCTTTCTCTTTGTAAAGAGGAAAATCTTTACAAAAGTATTTTGTTGAATTTATTGTTGAAAACAATGTTAAAAATGTTGAAATATAATAATTATATTCTGATATAGAACAAATTTTGTAAAGGCAAATCGCTTTATATCAATAACTTCAACATAGTTTTCAACATTATTGCCTACTCATATTCAGATTGACAAAAGAAAATCAATCCGTATATACAACAGCCCCGTACCATAACGGCACGGGACTGCTGCACATAAAGAAGAATCAAAGAAACACTGATTATTTTTTATTGAAAAGACTTACAATACTGTCAAAAGTATCTGAATCATTTGCATTGAATGAGCTTGCCGGCTGAGTCTGAGCCTCAGGAGGAGCAACTTCAATGTTCGCTGTTGTGGACTTAATCGGAGTGCCGGGACCTTTATCGCCGAAACGAGTTGCGATAACGGTGATAATCATCTCGTCCTCAAGTTCTTCATCAACATTCGCGCCCCAGATGATCTCGCAGTCAGGATGAACAGCATTCTTTACAATCGTTGAAGCAACATCAATCTCTTCAAGACCGATATCGGATGAAGCGGTGATATTAAGCAGAACGCCACGCGCACCATCGATTGAAGTGTTAAGCAGCGGGCTGGAAATAGCAGCCTGTGCAGCGATTTCTGCCTTGTCCTTGCCCTTGGCTCTGCCTACGCCCATATGCGCATATCCTGCGTCTTTCATAATTTCGGTCACATCGGCAAAGTCGCAGTTAACAAGTCCTGTTGCGTTTACAAGATCCGAAATAGACTGAACGCCCTGACGAAGAACGTCATTTGCGATCTCAAAAGCATTGAGAAGCGTGATTCTTTCCTCTGTTACAAACTTAAGATTCTCATTAGGAATAACCATAATGGAATCGACATACTGCGCAAGCTCGTCTATACCAGCCTGAGCCTGATCCATACGTCTTTTGCCTTCAAAAGCAAACGGTGTTGTAACAACGCCGACTGTAAGTATACCAAGATCCTTTGCAACCTGCGCAACAACAGGAGCAGCGCCTGTACCTGTGCCGCCGCCCATGCCGGCTGTGATGAACACCATCTCAGCACCTGTAAGCGCGTCCGTTATAGCCTCTCTGCTTTCATCGGCAGCCTTTTTACCTACTTCCGGCTTTGCGCCTGCGCCGCGACCCTTTGTTGCCTTTTCGCCGATCAGTATCTTCTGCGCAGCCTGAGACTTTGCAAGCGCAGGCTTATCGCTGTTTACAGCGATAAATTCAACATCCTGTATATTGCAGTGCACCATGCGGTTTACGGCGTTTCCGCCGCCTCCGCCAACACCGACAACTTTTATGGAAACTACCTTTGTATCTTCGGTATCAATTTCGTAACGTCCCATATCTTTATTCTCCTTATATGTAGTATAGTCAGACTTCAAGATGTCTTTACTTCTCTATTGTAACAATATTGTAATCATTTTGCAATATTTTTTTATGATTTCGATGAATATTTTTTTCAAACTTTCAAGAATATCAAAATAAGAATTTGTGCATAATAGACAAATCGAATGTTTACAGTCGATTTTTGTTAAATTTTGTAAAGTGATTTTCTTTACTGATTTTGTAACCTTATTCAGCTGTAAAGTATGATTGCTTGTCAACTGTAAGATTTAAGTTTCCCTTAATATTAGGGCTTTCACTATCAAGCTGCTCACACGAGGCAAGCCCTCTTGTGATTTTATTTTCAAGATCTGTGCATCTGCCGAGTTCAAAGGTGATCCTGCCCATATAGATGATATAATTGCTGTTTACACCCTGTGTGTATATTTCCGTGGCTTGTGTCATTCCCGTAGTCCTTACCGCTTCGGCAAGCAGAGCGATTCGCTTTGCCGCATCTGCATCCTCAAACACGGCCTTCTCTCCCGGTTCTGATGCGCTTACCGTTAAATTACTGATCTTTATGGCTCCTGCCGGAATTTCCGCACAGGCATTTTCCAGCACCTTAAATGCACTGTCCAGCAAGATGCAGGAACCATCCGTATTTTCAATATAGTAATCCGCTGACGCATCGGTTACATTCAATCTGACCGTTTCCGGCAGGACTCTCTCGACCTCAACACTGCTTATATACGGAAGCAGTCTTGTTATGCGCTGCTCTATCTCTTCAGAATCAAGCAGAAAAAGATTGTCCCCTGCCGCTATTCCTGACGCGTCCGCAATCTCCTGCTGCGAGTAGACACCGCTGCCTTTTGCCTCAATCGTCTCCGTACGGAAAAATACCGTAAGTGAAAGAACCGCTCCCACTGCCAGTAAAACGACAAGCAAGCAGGCTGCCAGAAGCCCTCTTCTGACGCTGTTTTTTAACCGCCTGCGTTTGTTTTGACGTTTTCTTTTTTGATTTCTGGTAGGTTCTGCCGGAACTCTTGCCCGCTGCCGGGAACCGCCGTATATTTTAGGCGGTTCCAGATCGCTGAGCTGCGTTCTTGCGGCAAAACTCTTTTCGGAAACATTTCTCTTTTTTCTTTTATCATCCTTCATAGCTGCTTCTTTTTATAACTGCTCCTATCTCTCTGAGGCTGTGTTCAATACATTCATAGCCTCTGTCTATATGATAAACATTGCCCACTGTCGATGTTCCGGAAGCCGCAAGCGCTGCCAGTACAAGCGCGGCTCCTCCTCGAAGATCGGTGGAATATACATTTGCCCCGTAGAGCTCCTTAACACCGTTTACAACGGCGATTCTGTCGTCAACAGTTATATCCGCTCCGAAGCGTTTTAACTCGCTTATATGCTTATACCTGCCGTCAAACACGCTTTCGTTGAACACAGACGTGCCTTTTGCTTTTGAAAGCGCGGACATAAATACGGACTGGCAATCGGTCGGAAATCCCGGATAAGGCATCGTTTTTATGCTTTTTACACGTTTGAGCCTTTTGGGTGAAACCAGCTTCAGATCATTGCCGGAAAGATATATTTTGCATCCCATCTCGTTAAAGACGGGTATGATCGGCACAAGATGGGTGGGGCGAATCTTTTTAACAACAAGCTCCTTTGCCGACAGCGCACCTGCGCACATATATGTGGCGGCAACGATACGATCGGGTATCACTGTGTGTGAATTCGGATAAAGCGCGTCTACACCCTCGATTTCCACCGTGCTTTCACCTGCGCCGAATATCTTGGCGCCGCATGAATTCAGAAAAGACGCAAGATCTGAAATTTCCGGCTCACGGGCGGCGTTTATGACCGTGGTTTTCCCTTTAGCCAGCACAGAAGCTATGATGATGTTTTCGGTTGCACCCACGCTCGGAAACGAAAGGAATATTTTTGCACCGTGCAGATGCGAAGCGCGGCAATAGATACAACTACCGTTTTCATTGATCTGCGCGCCGAGCTTTCTCAGGGAATTGAGATGGAGATCAATCGGTCGTACGCCTATATCACAGCCCCCCGGAGGGCACAGCAGCGCCTCCTTGCATCGGGTGAGAAGCGAGCCTAAAAATATTATGGAAGAGCGCATTTCGCGCATCATTTCCTCGGGGATGTCATTGTTTACTATATCCGAGGTATCAATTGTAAGCGTGCTTTTTTCGCGTTTTACCGTTGCGCCGAGATGCCTGAGTATCTCTATGGACGCGTTCACATCCGACAGATTCGGAACATTATGTAAAACCGTTTCGCCCTTAACAAGAAGAGTTGAAGCAAGGATCGGCAAAACAGCGTTTTTTGAGCCGTGAACGGCAATCTCGCCGCCGAGAGGCTGATTGCCGGTTATAATCAGTTTTTCCAAAGAAGCCACCTGCCTGCATAATCTTTTTTATTCTATGCAGACAGCGGCATATTTGCTAAATCATTTCTTTACAAGCGAAACAATAATGTCTGATATTCTGTCCGTGGCATCTGTTATTGCCATGCTTTTCGCGTTTTTCTCTATTTCCGCGAGCTCCTCATGATTGGAAAGTATCTCATCCATAACCGTTTCAAGGCGCTGAGAAGTAAGCTCTTTTTCTTCAATAATTCTTGCGGCATTGCGCTTTACAAGCGCCATTGCATTGTGATACTGATGATTTTCCGCGACATAAGGACTCGGTATAAGTATAGACGCCTTTCCGAGCGCTTCTATCTCGGAGATCGACGAAGCACCCGCCCTGCCTATAACAAGATCCGCCGCCGCCATGCAGACATCCATATTATCAATATACTTGCGGACTTCCACGGTTCCCTTTCTGCCGTTTTCAAATCCGGCTTTTTCAAATTTATCAAGATATTCTCCGCCGTTTGTGCCGACGGAGTGAATGTGATAATACTTTGAACTTTCGGCGTTTTTTACAAGTATATCGTACATTGCTTTATTGATTGGCTCGGCTCCGAGAGAACCGCCGAACGATAGCACAAGAGGTTTATCTCCGATTCCGAGCTGCGCTCTTGCGAAATCCCTGTCCGCGCTGACAATCTCCCCACGTACGGGAAGTCCCGTAACGACTGCCGGATTTTTTGAATCGAGCCTTGCAACAGCGTCCTCCACGGTTACCATAACTCGGTCTACCTTTTTCGCAAGGGTCTTGTTTGTAATGCCGGGAAATGCATTCTGTTCGTGAATACAGGTTGGTATATTCATGTCCGCAGCCTGTTCGATAACAGGGCCGGAAACATATCCGCCGAATCCCACGCACACATCGGGAGCAAATTCTTTTATGATCTTTTTACTCTGTGATTTTGATTTGAATATGCGCATAACCGTTTTTACGTTATACGCGATCGCTGACGGTGAAAGGGAGCGGCGAAAACCTGTAATATCGACCGTTTTAAATTGAAAGCCGGCATTCGGCACCAGCCGCGACTCCATATGATCTGCCGTTCCGATAAAAAGTATATCCGAATCAGGATATTTATTTCTGATATGCGATGCGACAGCAAGTGCCGGATTTATATGACCGGCTGTTCCGCCGGCGGCAAACAAAATCTTCATTACTTCTCCTTTTAAGCAAGAATATAAGCCTGAGAACGATGAATCGTCCGGCTTTTATTCAACGGGCTGAATATCAGCCTTTTTTTGATTCGCCCTTCTTGATATACCGAGCACGACGCCCATTTCAAAAAGGATCATCATTAGAGCTGTTCCTCCGTAACTGAAAAACGGAAGCGAGATGCCCGTGTTTGGTATGGAATCCGTTACAACAAGTATGTTCAGTGCAACCTGAACGCCGAGCTGCGTTGTTATTCCTATTACTGTCAGTGCGGCAAACTTATCGTTTATTCTGAGAGCGATGATAAATCCGCGTACCACAAGCGCTGCGAAAAGCAAGATTATAACAACAGCTCCAACAAAACCGAGTTCCTCGCAGACGATTGAAAAGATAAAGTCGTTCTGCGGCTCGGAAACATAAAGGTATTTCTGTTTTGAATTACCGAGACCCACTCCGAAAAAGCCGCCTGAACCAATGGCGTACAGAGAATTGTTCGTCTGCCATCTGGCGCCGAGCGGATCATAATCCTTATCCGTAAATGCACGCAGTTTTTCCTGAACATATTCAGGCAGTATCTGAGGAAAGGCAAACACGACGATCACGACCGCGGCAACAAGGGCTACTCCGACAATGAACAGTTTTCTGTTCGATCCGCCGGCAAACATAAGCGAAAGTCCGATAATGCCAACAATGATCGTTCCCGAAACATGGTTTTCCGCCATAATCAGCAGGCAATATACGGCGATTATGGCTGCAGGGATGAGTATTCCGTATTTGAAAGTGCTCATTTTCTTAGAATAGATGCTTATATAGGTTGCAAGCGTTGTTATGAGCGTGAACTTTGCAATATCCGACGGCTGAAAAGTAAAGAGACCGCCGACTGAGATATACCTTCTGAAGTCCTCGCCGGCTTCCGAAGAAACATCCGTGTGATAAAACAAAACGAGAACAAGCAGAAAGATGGTTACTGCGAAAAGTATCGGCGCAAAAGCCTTATATATCTTATAATTCAGTTTGGAAACAAACAGCATTATGATTACGCCGGCAACGGCGAACATAAGCTGCCTTGTAAAATAGTGATATGAATTTCCGTATTCAAAATAGGAATAGGGATAAGACGCCGAAAACAGCATGACCAGCCCTATAGACAGTATGATGATCGTAAGCGCAAAAAAGGGAACGTCAAAGCCGCCGGTAACGAAGAGGTCGGCTCTTCTGGGCAAAGCAAAGCTCTTGCGCGGTCTTACGATATGATCACTGTCGCCGGTGTATGCGCCGCTTTTTTTTCTGCCGAATCCGCGTTTTGAGGTTCGTCCTGCACCTTCATCGCTGTACCTTACGGGAGGTTCCAGTCTTTCGGGCATTGCGCTCTTCCTTTCCAAAAAATGATATATAAATCAAATCATTATCAATTATTCAAATTACCGAAATAAATAAGCAGTATCGCTGCCAGACATCCGACCGCGTTTACAGCCGAAAAAACAACACAGATCTTCTTCTCTTTCCAGCCGCACATTTCAAAATGATGGTGGATCGGCGCCATCTTAAATACGCGCTTGCCGTGGGTTATCTTAAAATAGCCTATTTGAATGATATCGCTGAGTGTTTCACAGACATAGATAATTCCGATCGGCAAGAGCAAGATCGGACATTTTATCGCAAATCCAAGCGAGACTACAAGACCGCCGAGGAAAAGCGAACCGGTGTCGCCCATAAACACCTTTGCCGGGTTCCAGTTCCAGCAGAGAAATCCGCACATACTTCCCAAAAGAGCCGCCGAAAGGATTCCAAGGCCGGCAAACCCCTGTATAAATGAGATGATGAGGAAGCACAGCGCAACAGTTGATGTAACACTTGTGCAAAGACCGTCTATGCCGTCGGTAAGATTAACGCTGTTTACACAGCCGTAAATGATGACAACCGACAGTGCCCAGAATATGATTCCGGTGAAAACATTTTTTGAAAAATCCACCGCTCCGATAAAAGGAAAATACCATACGGTGTTTTTCGATATCCACAAAGTGGCAACATATCCTATTGCCATAATCAGCTGACCCAAGGTCTTTTGCCTTGGAGTAAGGCCCTCGTTCCTCTTCAGCTTGATTTTAACGAAGTCATCCGCAAAGCCGACAACGCCGCAGCCTACAGCAAGCATGATTCCGGCAATCAGCAAAGTGTTTTCCCTGCCTTTAAAAATTGCCGAATAATCGGTTTCAAGACTGCCGCCGAACGACACGAACATAACCGCAGCTGCAGCAAACGCGCAGATGATTCCGGCTATGAACATGAGGCCGCCCATATTGGGTGTTCCCTGTTTTTTCTTGTGCCATGACGGACCGATATCCAGTATCGTCTGCCCGAACTTAAGCTTGTGGAGCCATGGAATTACCACAAAACCGAGCGCAGCAGTCAGTGCAAACCCGATAACTGCGCCAATCACTATCGCAGCTGTCATACTCATTTGGATCTCCTCCTTTATTATTCCTTGCTTTCCTTATCCATATCCTTCAAAATTTCAGCTACGGCTTCTCTTTCATCAAAATGGATCGTGCCCGTAGGAAGGATCTGATATGTTTCATGACCTTTTCCGGCAAGAAGAATAATATCGTCCTTTTCAGCGTGCTCTATAGCCCATCTGATCGCATCTTTCCGATTTTCAACTACGACATACGGAGTCGATACGCCCTTCATTCCTTCAAGGATGTCGTTGATTATTGCGGCAGGATCTTCAGACCTGGGATTATCCGATGTTACCACGCAAAAATCCGAAAGCTCCGCTGCAATCTTTCCCATCTTTGGGCGTTTTCCTTTATCTCTGTCTCCGCCGCAGCCAAACACGGTAACCACTCTGCCTTTGGCGATTTCATGCAGTGAAGTGATGATGTTTTCAAGGCCGTCCGGAGAGTGCGCATAATCTATGATAACCGTGTAATCCGTGTTTGTGGGAACCACTTCGATCCTGCCCTTTACCCCGGCAGACTGCGAAACAGCAGTCAGAACCGTGCCGAAATCGATGCCCAGTGTAAGAGCAATGCTTGCGGCGCAAAGGGAGTTATAAACGGAAAATCTTCCCGGTATAGGACAGCTTACTCTGCCTATGGAATCACCGACAAGCTCGTATTCCACGCCGGTGGCTTTGAATTTAACATTCTTGGCAACATAATCCGCGTTGTTGGTATTTACCGCATAAGTGACAACACTGCACGGTGTATTTTCAACGATCTTCAGACCATACGCATCATCAGCATTCGTAACTGCCGTTTTGCAGTTTTTAAACAGGATACGCTTCGCCTCAAAATAGTTTTCAAAGGTTTTATGATAATCCAGATGATCTTGAGTAAGATTTGTGAACGCGCCTATCTCAAAAGTCAGCCCGTTTACTCTGCCCTGCGCGAGCGCCTGCGAAGAGACCTCCATAACACAGTATTCACAGCCTGCTTCGACCATAAGTGAGAACAGCTTCTGAAGCTCATGAGGATCGGGAGTCGTATATTTTGCAGGATAGATTTCATTTCCCACCATATTCTGAACCGTGCCGATAAGCCCTACCTTTTTGCCGGAATGCTCCAGTATCTGTTTTATGAGAAAAGCTGTGGTTGTTTTCCCGTTTGTACCCGTTATTCCGACAAGTTTGAGACGGTCTGCCGGATTGCCGAAAAAGTTTGCGCATACGGAGGAATACACCGCTCTGGTATTTTCCACGATGATCTGTTTATCAAGCCCCAGATCTCTTTCGCACAATACTGCCGCAGCGCCGTTCTGCACCACTTCACGCGCCGCTGAATGGCCGTCAAAGGTGTTTCCCTTTATACACACGAACAGGCAGCCTTCTCCTGCGCTCCTTGAATCCTGCACAACATCGGCTATCTCGCAGTCCGTATAATCATTTTTTGTTTTTATCCCCTTCAGAATTTCGGATAATTTCATTATTAGTCCCCCATACTGTCTTAAATATCCTTAATCATCAGTCCAGAACCGCCTGTGTTGATTTGAAGCTAACAGTGATTACCGTTCCGATCTCGACCTCTTTGCCCTCGTCCTCACTCTGCTTATATGCAACAACGAGCGCATCCGACGTTGCGTTGCCTGAGATCTCTATGTTCAGATTCTTCTCCGCCGCAAGTCTGTTCGCCTGAGCTACCGTAAGGCCGGTGAAATCCGGGACGGATACAGTTTGTTTATCGGAATCATCGGTGTAAAGCACTACTGTTCCGCCCGATGGTATTACGCTGCTTGCTGCCGGAGACTGATTGACGACTTTGTCTCCCGAACCCACGACCTTGAATTCCAGCCCTGCGTTGGAGATCGTGTTCTTGGCTTCGTCAACTTTTTTGCCCATAACACCGGGAGTTGGTACAGAAAGATCTTTCTTTTCCTCTTCAGTATATACTGGCTCGATCCCCAGAACAGCCATACTCTCCTCAATTACGGTTGCGGCTATCGGAGCGCAGATCGCGCCGCCGCCGAGATCCTGATCCGGCTCATCGCAGATGATCAGCATAGCGATCTGCGGATCATCGGCCGGAGCAATAGCGGAGAAGGATACGATATATTTATCTTTCTCCCCTTCTTTTGATTCGCCGAGCTTCGTTGAAGTTCCTGTTTTTCCGCCTACTCTGTATCCCGCAACATAACCGTTTTTACCTGTGCCGTTATCTACAACGGACTGCATCATTTTGCTTACCGTTTCGGAAGTTTTTTCGCTGATTACCTGCCTTACTACATTCGGCTCGGTTTTTGAAACGGTATTCCCGTCTGCATCTTTTATTTCCGAAACGACATACGGTGTGAGAAGCTTTCCTCCGTTTGCTATTGCGCAAAGCCCGGTGCACACCTGTATCGGAGTAAGGCTGTTTGTCTGACCGAAAGACGCGGACGAAAGCTCAACAATCCCGTATTTATCTTCCTCATAATACTGAGGGCTTGCTTCACCCGGCAGATCGATTCCTGTCTTTCCCGTAAATCCAAAACCGTTGAAATATTTAAAGTAGTTGTGAACGCCGAGCTTCTGACCGAGCGTTATGAAAAACGGATTGCAGGAATTTTCAAGCCCTTGTGTAAGAGTCTGTGTGCCATGGCCCGGGTGGTAATGGCAGTTCATACGATGGTCGGCAACCTGAATGGAGCCTGTGCAGGTATAGGTCGTATCAAGCGTCGCTACGCCCTCTTCAAGCACCGCGGCTGCCATAAAAGTCTTGAATACGGAGCCGGGCACATAGGTGTCGGAAACGACGAAATTTCTCCACTGTCTCTGTATATACTCGCTCTGTTTAGCCGTCTTTTCCTCATCGTTTTTAATCGAATTGATTTCTTCCGTATATTTATCATATGTAATTTCATAAGGGTCATTACAATCATAATCGGGCAGTGAAGCCATAGCAAGCACCGCGCCGGTATTGCAATCCATAACCACTCCGTAGCAGCCCTTTGCCGAATACTCCTCAAGTGTGCGCTGCAGTTCTTTTTCAAGATAGTATTGGATCGTGGTATTTATTGTAAGCGTAAGCGAATATCCGTCCTGCGCGTCAACAGAAGTTTCGTAATCGTTTGATATTGAGTTCGATTTGGCGTCTTTTGCCGTTATCACTCTTCCGTTCGTGCCCGTAAGCTCTTTATCATAGTACGATTCTATACCTGCAAGTCCCTGATTATCAGAGCCGGTAAATCCTATAACGGAGGAAGCGAGCGTGCCGTAAGGATAATAGCGGCGTGTAGACTCCTCAAAACCTATGCAAAGCGAAAGGCTGTTTTCCGAAACGAATGACGCGATCTCCTCTTTAACCCTGTTTTCAACATTTTTCTCAACGACCTGATATTTGCCGTCCGCTTTACTTTTTTCGAGCAGCTCCGCCTTTTTCTCATCGTCATACCCAAAAACCGACGCAAGGTAATCGACTATTTTCGTTCTGTTTGAATCACTGATATTGGACGGGTCAAGGAACACGGTCCAAACCGTTGCGGACTGCGCGAGTATATTGCCCTCGCTGTCATAGATTGTGCCGCGGTTTGCCTCGATCTCCGTATCCGAAAGCTGCTGGCTCTCCGCTTTATCAGCGTATTCTTCGCCTTTGACTATCTGAATGTAAAAAAGGCGGCCCATATCCGCTGTGAACAGAAACACCACCAACAAGCCCATAATGAGCACTCTTGATGTTAAACCCTTTCTGAATGCCGACATTGCCTTTCCGCCTTTCTGAGTTTCGCTGAGAAAGAAAACCGATAGACCCGAAGCTGTTTTGGGGAATTTCGAATTTCTCTCTCGCACTTAAGTTATATATTATATAAAATATTTTTTTGAGAGCCGAAAAAACGGCTCTCAATATAATACGGACCCGACGGCCCTTTTATTCCTCTGCAACCGCTGCTGCGGCAGCGTGATTCTGCTTATACTGCGAGGTATCAATATATCTGATCTGATTGGACTGCAGTCTGGTCATGCCGAGTTTTTCAACGGCATAGCTGTCTATCTGCGAAACAGAAACAAGCGCTTCCAGCTCCGCATTAAGGCTCACATTTTCACTTTGCGCCACGGCGATATCATCCTGAATATTTGCAATGCTTTTTGTAAGCTCGTTCTTCTGCACATACGTAAACAAAACCCCGAAGAGCATGGCAAGCACAAGTACGGTCACCGTCAGTATTTCAACAACCTGAGCGAAGGCCTTTTTCTGCTCTCTGACAAGCTCTTTTCTGCTTTTCATCTGTGTATTCGGGCTTACGGTCAGACGCCTTTTTCTTCGCGGCTGTATCTCCGGTGCTGCGGAGGAACGCGTTCTGTTAAAGGCGTCGAGCGCATAAGCGGCGTCGCCGTCATATGAATATCTTCTGAAATCATTGGTGTTTACCATAATATCCGTCCTCCTTTTTAAAAATCTCTTAATTTACAAATCAATATTTTTTAAACGCACGCAGTCTTGATGATCTGGCACGCGGATTTTCCTCAAGCTCCTGCCGCGAGGGCGTTTTTGATTTAAACAAAAGCTCGCCCTTCGGCTTGTTTCCGCACACGCAGACGGGAAATTCCTTTGGGCAGGTACATCCGCGCGTCCATTGGGCAAATTTTTCTTTAACGATCCTGTCTTCGAGTGAATGAAATGAAATAACAGCTATGATTCCGCCGGGATTAAGACATTCAAACGCATCGTCCAGCGCCAGTGAAAGGCGTTCAAGCTCTCCGTTGACTTCTATTCTTATTGCCTGAAACGTTTTTCTTGCCGGATGGCCTTTTTTCAGCTCCTTTGCAGGCATGGAACCTCTGATGATATCCACAAGCTCAAATGTGGTCTCAATGGGTTTTATCTGCCGCGATTCAACTATATTTCTTGCTATGGAACGGCTGAACTTCTCTTCGCCGTAGCGGTAGATTATATCCGCAAGCCGTTCCTGCGAATAGGTGTTTACCACATCGTAAGCCGAAATTCCGCTGCGCGACATTCTCATATCAAGCGGCGCGTCCTTATGAAAGGAAAAGCCGCGCTGCGCATTGTCAAGCTGGAAAGAGCTTACGCCGAGATCGAGCAGAAAGCCGTCTATTCCTTTTATATTGAGATCTTTAAGAACCTTTTTTATATCCGCGAAATTCGCCTGAACGATGGTTGCGTTATCATATTCGGCAAGTCTTTCATGCAGGACTTTGATGGCGTCGGGATCCTGGTCTATCGCAACGAGTCGTCCGGCGCGCTTTGCGATTTCGCGCGAATGGCCGCCGCCGCCGGCAGTACCGTCAACCACGGTCTTATCCTTGCTCAAACTCAGCGCATCTATCGACTCGCCGAATAAAACGCTTTTATGAATAAACTCCATTTTTAAACTTCTTTATTATGTGTATCGTTGACCTTATCCATCAAATCATATATTCCGAGTGATGAATCAAAGGTCTGCTGCATTTTATCAAATTCTTCGGGATTCCATATTTCAATGGTTTTTCCGTTGCCCTCAAAAATGATCTCGCTTTCGTTAGACAGCATTGCCATTTCCTTAAGGCGCTGATTGAGAGTAAATCTGCCCTGCGCGTCAAGCGTGCACTCCTCTGCGTTTCGCAGAAAATCCTTTGAAGTCATATATTTTTGATTTTCCGTACCCTGCTGCATCTTCTCATATGTGCTTTCAAATTCCTCTGTGGGATAAAGCGTTATGCACTTGCAGCCCTTAACGGTAACGGCAACCATATAAAATTCCTTACCGAGACGTTCACGCCATTTTGTAGGAACAGAGAGACGGCCCTTGCTGTCCAGCTTGTAATTATCGAGCGTGCCGACGAACAAATGCATATTCTCTCCTCCTTTACAAGACAATTTAGCGGAATTCAAGTGGGATTTAATTGAATTTCATGGGATTTTAATGGATTTACTCCCTCGTGCTTATAATTATAATAGTCTCGACCGCCGTTGTCAAGGTAAAAATCTTAACACCGTGTTTTGTAACAGAATTGTAATAAATGTTGTATCCGCGGCGCTGTTGTGTTAAAAGCCCGAATATGTTATAATTCTGTAACGGAGGTAAAACTTATGGCTGATTATAAAACGACCTGGAGAGAAAAAATAGGCTACGGCGTAGGGGCGATAGGTCTGGACCTTTCCTACGGGCTTTTCTATTCATACCTTTCCTATTATCTTTCAAGCGTTCTGGGGCTGAAAGAGGCATTTCTGCTCATTCTCACGCCGCTTGCAAGAATATGGGACGGAATCAACGACCCCATCATGGGCACTATCGTGGACAGCACGAAAACAAAAATGGGCAAATACCGCCCCTGGATATTAATAGGTACGGCGTCAAACGCCATTGTGCTTTCCCTGCTTTTTACTTCTTTCGGAATGAGCGGCACGAAGCTTTATGTTTACATAGGATTTATGTATGTGCTTTGGGGAATGACAAACACAATGGCAGATATTCCCTATTGGTCTATGGTGCCGAGCTTTACCAATGACCCGAAGGACAGAAATCTTGTTGCCACGGTAGCAAGAACATTCAGCGGTTTCGGACAGGGTGTTATAACGGTGATGACTCCCATCGTTCTTCCGCTGCTTTCAAGCGGTATGGAAAAAACAGAGGACGGCTACAGCGCTTCCGGCTTTTCGCGCTGGGCAATCATCTGCGGAATCCTTCTTGTTACTTTTGCCGTGATCTGCGTGCTTTCCACAAAGGAGCGTCATGTTGTTTACAACAATGATAAATTCAGCTTCAAAAAAATGTTCAAGGTCATAGCTTCAAACGATCAGCTGGTGATCTTTATGATATTTGCTATGATCTCAAACGCCGGCTGGTATCTTACAAGCGGAACGGCAGTTTACTATTTCACCGATGTGCTCGGCGAGAGCACGGCGCAGAGTCTGTTTTCAATAATCGGAGCTATCGGTTCGGTTCTCGGTCTGCTTGTCATCCCTGTTTTAAGCAAGAAGTTCTCAAACCGAACCATATATCAAATATCACTCATCATGGCTATCATCGGTTATGTGCTGATGTATATCTTCGGTCCTGTTCTCAAAATTACGATCGCACTTGACATCAGCTATATTCTTGCCAGCATCGGCATCGGCTCCATGTTCGTTGCGCAGACGGTATTCCTTGCCGATATCGTTGACTACGGCGAATATAAAAACGGGCAGAGAAACGAGAGCATAACATTTTCCATGAAGGGCTTTCTTCAGAAAATGGCTTATACGATCCAGACGATCTTCCTGTTCGGCGGTCTCGGTATTATGAATTACAACGAACAGATCCTGAGCGGCTCTATCAACGAAGCAACAAAAACGGCTATCGGAATCATCTGTTTTGCCATACCGCCCGTACTCATGGTTCTTTCACTCATAATTTTCAGCACAAAATTCAAAGTTTACGGTGAACTCAAGCAGAAAGTTCATGACTTCATAGCTGAAAAGCGCGCGTCTGAGGCAGAGCAAAAAGCGGCGGAATAACATAAAAAAACGGCGGAAATAAACTCCGCCGTTTTTCAATAATGACTCTATTTATGCAAAAAGCCTGAATTCATTGAAAGAATTCAGGCTTTTCATTATATCATTTTATTTATTCATTTCAAACTCAAGCAGAAAACGCTTAACCTCAAGACCTGCGGCAAATCCCGTCAGGCTGCCGTCTGAGCCAACGACTCTGTGGCACGGAACGATAATGAGCAATGGGTTATCATGAACCGCAGAGCCAACAGCGCGCGACGCTTTCGGGTTCCCGATTGCCGACGCGATACCGCCGTATGAAACCGTACTGCCGTACGGTATTTTGAGAAGCTCGTTCCACACGTTCTGTCTGAACGGCGTTGCTGCCGCGAAAGAGAGCGGAAGATCAAAATCCCGGCGTTTACTGAGGAAATATTCTTCCAGACGGCTGACCGTTTTTTCAGTGAGCGCAGACGGAGAACAGGACGCGTAATTTTCAGCAGTGCCGTTATCAAAAAACACACGGATAATAAAACCGTCCTTTTCAATAACTCTCAATCTACCGACCGGGGATTCATAAACCGAAGAACATATCATATATGCGTATTTTAAGCTTTATTCAGCGGAGTTCTTTTTATTGTTTATGCCCTGACGTATTCTTCTGACGTCCGTAAGCGCCTTATAAAGCGCGTCATCAATGGCAAGCAGCGTGTCGTCTGCATAATTGTTTACGGCAGTAAGCATCTCACGGCTCTTGTTCTGCGCGTTTGTGAGCATCTCATTTGCCTTCGTTGTGGCATTGCCCAAAATCTCTGAAGCCTGATTCTGTGCTTCTTTAACATAGGCATTGCCCTCTTCCTTTGCCTTTGCGATGATGTCTGCCGCCTCGGCCTGAGCCGTCTGCGTGATTTGGTCGCGCGCAACAAGCTCTCTTGCCTGCGCCTGCGCCTGGGCAATAATATCATCGCGTTCCTTTTTCGCTTCTTCAAGAATGCTGTTTCTGGAATCAACGATTGCCTTTGCCTGCTTTGTTTCCTGCGGAGTATTAAGGCGGATATCCTCAATGATGGTTTTGATTTTATCTACATCCACAAGGCTTTTTTTGGTCATAGGCATTGAAGTGGCGTCGTCGAGCACATCCTCAAGATCTTCAAGCAAAATGTCCGTATTCGTCATTTTTTATATCTCCTTTACATCTTTTTACTACTTCATCTAAAATCTCCTGCGGCACAAAGCGGGAAATATCCCCGTCAAGCCGGCAGACCTCCTTTACCATGCTTGAGGAAAGGAACATGTTCACTCCCCTTGCTGTAAGAAATACGGTCTCCAACTCCGGCAGAAGACTTTTATTCGTAAGAGCCTGCTGAAATTCATACTCAAAATCAGACATGGCTCTTAAGCCCTTAACAATCGCAACGGCTCCAACCTGCTTTGCGTAATTCACAAGCAGCCCGTTATAAGTATCTATTTCCACATTTTTCTTTTTTACACATTTTTTCAGTAGATCAACACGTTCGTGAAGTGAAAACAGCGGATGCTTTTCGCTGTTTGAAGCAACAAGCACAATAACCTTGTCAAAAAGTTCCGCAGCACGCTCTATTATATCTATATGACCGAGCGTAACCGGGTCAAAGCTGCCCGGACAAATGGCAATCTTCATCTGTTAATATCCTTTCGGTAAAGGGTGATCTTTGTTTTACCGTAACGCCTGCTTTTGATTTGATTAAGCGAGCCGACATTTTCAGGCAGTTCCTCTTTTGCAGAGGTCTCGCATGCCACAAGCGCATGATCGTTAAGCCGGCTTTCTATAACGGGCAGGATCACGCCTATAAGCCCTTTGCCGTAAGGAGGATCCAAAAAAACGATATCATATTTCCCGCAGGACGCTGCAAAGCTCTGCGCGTCCGTAAGTATCAAACGGTATCTTCCGGCAAAGCCGCATTTTTCCGCATTTCTTTCCACCACCGCGCCGGCTCTTTTATTATTCTCCACAAAATCGCAGAAAGCAGCGCCGCGTGAAAGCGCCTCTATCCCCATCTGACCCGATCCGGCAAACAGATCAAGCACACGTTTTCCCTCTATTTCAAACTGGAGCATACTGAAAAGAGCTTCTTTAACGCTTTCGGCTGTCGGCCTTGTGACATCGTCGCCCGCAAGCGTTTCAAGGCGGCGTCCTCTGGCGCTGCCGGTTATAACTCTCATCATAAACATCCCTGCCGAAACGGAAGGCGGATATCTCCGCTCCCCGAAATTATACACATAACATTATACATTTCAATGTGCGCATAGTCAAGTTCAGAAATATTATTTTTACATTTTGTGATAAAATTCGTAAATTTTGCCTGCGTCCTTTCGGCTGACTGACGGACACTCTGCCAGCTTTTCCGGCGTTTGCTCCTTTATTGCCGATATCGTTTTAAAATGCTTCAGAAGCGCCTTGGCTTTTTTCTCCCCTATGCCTTCGATCTGCATAAGCCCGGAGGAAAAGGTGCTTTTGGTATGCTTTTTATGATGATAGGCGATTGCGAAACGGTGAACCTCTTCCTGAATATTTGAAACAAGAGTGAATGCGCTGCGATGGGAATTTATTTCTATCTCTCCGCCGCCGAAAGCGATGGCGCGCGTTCTGTGTTTACTGTCCTTCACCATTCCGAAAACAGGCACGTTCAGCCCCATTTTTTCTATCACCGGCAAAACTGCGTTGACCTGCGGCTGACCTCCGTCGAGCAGGATAAGGTCGGGCAGTATCTTAAATGTGCTGCCCTCTTCGTCATTATAATAATGATTGAATCTGCGTGTCAGCACCTCATTCATGGAACCGACGTCATTCTGACCGTCAAAGCCTTTGACGGAAAAGCGCTTATACGCCGATTTCATAGGTCTGCCGTTGTGAAACACGACCATCCCTGCAACATTATCCGCTCCGAAGGTGTGAGAAATATCGTAGCTTTCTATATATTCCGGCGGTTTGTTGAGTCCGAGGAGCACGGCAAGCTCCTCAAGCGCAGCAAACTCCCTGCCGAGCCTGCCCTCGCTCTGCGCGAGGTGCTCGTTTGCGTTGCTTATGCACATATTCAGAATAGACAGATGCTCGCCCTTTTGAGGATGTATGAATTCCACCTTTTTCCCCCGCTGCTTTTCAAGGAATTCGCGCAGTAGCTCCTCATCCTCGATCTCACCGTCAACCGCGATACGTGACGGTATCCTGCTTCGCATCGAATAATAACGCTCGATAAGCTCAAGTCTCGCGGCTTTGAGGTCTTCCTGTGAATCTATAAGCCAGTATTCGGTATCACTGAGCCTGCCGCTTTCAAATCGCAGCACCTCAAAGCAGGCTTTCTTTTTGCCGTTTACAAGAGCAAAAACATCCTCCTCCGGCACATTGATCGAGACCACTTTCTGGCGCTCGTCCAGATTTTTTATGGCTCTTATCCTGTCTCGCAGCTTTGCTGCCTCTTCAAATTTCATCTCTTCGGCAAGCTGATTCATCTCCGCAGTCATCTCGCGAACAGACGCTTTGCTGCCGCCTTTCAGAAACGCAACGGCATCCTCCACCGTTTTTGCATATTCCTGCTGCGTGATTCGACCGGCACAGGGGGAACAGCACAGACCCATAAAGCCGTTCAGGCACGGTCTTGACTTTCCGTATTCCTGCGGGAATTTTTTACTGCATCTGGGCAGTTTGAAAATCTTAAGCGTTTCCTCCACAGCCTGTTTAACGGAAAAGCCGGAGATATAAGGTCCTATATAAGACGCGCCGTCATCATCCATCCTTTTACACTCCGCGATCCGCGGAAAATCACCTTTTGTGATCTTAATATAATTATATCCCTTGTCATCTTTAAGCAGGATGTTGTACTTCGGCATATGCTGTTTGATAAGCGAGCACTCAAGCACGAGCGCCTCAAATTCCGTATCCACAAGAATATAATCAAAATCATCCACATTTTCGACCATTTTGATCACTTTCAGCGAATGACCGGCATGCGAACCGAAATAAGAGGAAACGCGGTTTTTGAGTTTCTTTGCCTTACCGATATATATTATTTTTTTATCCTTGTTTTTCATCAGATATACTCCCGGCTGAAGCGGGAGCGCCATTGCTTTTTTCCGAAGTTCCTTTTGAGTCATCCGTTTCACCTGTCAAAAGTTTTTGCCGAAATATTTTATCACAAACAAAACTGCCGGTAAAGATAAAAAAACACGGCGCATATCAAGCGCCGTGAACCGGTCATATTCGTTTATTCCGTAAAACCGCTTTTTACGAGTGCCACAAGGCCCTCTACTGCCTCTTCCTCGTCTGAGCCGTCCGCAATGATACGAATATCGGTTCCGCCCATAATTCCGAGTGAAAGAACACCGAGAAGGGATTTAGCATTAACTCTTCTCTCCTCTTTTTCAACCCAGATCGATGACTTGAATTCGTTGGCTTTCTGAATAAAGAATGTTGCCGGACGGGCATGAAGCCCTACCTGATTTTCAACCGTTACATCTTTAACAAACATAATAAAACCTCTCATTTCAAGAATTAAAAAGTTTTTGCCTTTTAAACTGTATTACATATTATACCACTAAACTTGTTTAGGTCAATGTGTTGGGGCAAAGTTCGTATGACTTATAGATTTAACACAAAATATTGTGCCCCGATTTGTGCAAAATTCACATAATTTTTATTTATCGTTTCAAATCGGACAGAAATTTCATGTCATTCTCCGAAAGCTGCGCTTTTTCGAGCATATCCGGGCGTCTGTCCGCCGTGCGTTTCAGTGCCTGTTCCCTGCGCCACTTTTCCACATTTGCATGGTGTCCCGTAATGAGGACATCAGGCACCTGCCTGCCGCGCCATTCAAAAGGTCTTGTATACTGTGGATACTCAAGCAGAGAGGAATAATGGCTCTCCTCCGTGAAGCACTCATCGCTGGAGAGCACACCCGGTATCATACGGGAAACAGCATCCGCAACGATAAGTGCCGGAAGCTCGCCGCCCGTGAGCACATAGTCACCCACCGAAATCTCCTCCGGCTGCAGCTCCTCTATCACCCGCTCGTCAACCCCCTCATAATGACCGCACAGCAGGGCAAGATGATCAAGCTTTGCAAGCGCCTTAACTCTTTCCTGCGTAAGCGTTTTGCCCTGGGGCGTAAGATAAATAAGATGCGGCTTTGTGCCGGCTTTTTTGCATATATCCTGATAGCAATCAAAGATCGGCTGCGCCTGCATGATCATTCCCATTCCGCCGCCGTAAGGGGAATCGTCAACACGTCGGTGCTTGTCCGTGGTGTAATCCCTGATATCCGTGCATTCAATCCGAACGATGCCGGCTGAACGCGCTCTGCCTATAACGCTTGAATTCAGATAGGCAAGGCACATATCGGGAAAAAGAGTCATTATATCAATTCTCATCAAAAAGCCCTTTCATAGGAATTATTTTAATAACGCCGCCCTCGCAGTCCGTTTCCTTTACGATCTCATCGATCAAAGGAACATATCTGTGTTTTCCGCCGCACTTAAGCTCAAGTATATCCGAAGCGCCGTAATTCAGCACATCTGCAACGGTGCCGTACCCTTCGCCTGTTTCGGCGTCAACGACCTCACAGCCGATAAGATCCTGAATATACTGCGAGCCGTCGTCTATAACAGCGTCATCACGGTTGCAGTAAAGCACCCTGTTTTTATATCTTTCGGCTTCATCAATACTTGCGAGCTCCTCAAATTTGAGTATCGCACCGTTTTTATGCGCGCGCACAGCAGTAAGCGTGAGCGCCTCGCTGCCGTTTTCATCAAGATAAAGGGTTTTAAACTGCTTCAGAAAATCCGCACAGTCGCACCACAACTGAAGCTTTACCTCTCCTCTTATACCATGTGTATTTACGATTTTTCCGACTTCAAGAAACTGCTTCATCATACCACCAAGTGTATTATATATTCAACGAAAAAAATTTGCAAGAAAAAACCGCCCGAAAAGGCGGTTTGGCTTATAATCAGTCTATCTCAACAGAGATTTTTTGATCGTTTCTTGTTGCGGCGGCGCGCATAACAACGCGTATTGCCTTTGCGATCCTGCCCTGCTTTCCGATCACTCTGCCCATGTCGTCCTCTGCCACATGAAGATGATAGAAGATGACGCCCTCCTCGTTCGGCTCATCGACCTCAACGGTAACGGCATCGGGATTCTCAACAAGACCTTTGGTGATTGCGATTAAAAGTTCCTTCAAAGAAAACACCTCCTGTTTAATCCCTTATGAGATTAAAGAATGCCTTCTTTTTTAAGGATGCTCTTAACGGTATCCGTCGGCTGAGCGCCGTTTGCGATCCACTTCTTTGCTTTTTCTGCATCGATCTTGATTTCTGCAGGATCCGTCATTGTATTATAGGTTCCGATCTCCTCGATAAAACGTCCGTCTCTCGGATATCTTGAATCCGCAACAACTACACGGTAGAACGGAGCTTTCTTTGCGCCCATTCTGCGAAGTCTGATTTTAACTGCCATTTCTGTTTCCTCCAATATAATAATTTTATTTCTATGTTTACTAACCGAATAAAATCGGGTTAATACGAATCAGAAGCCGAACGGATTATTGCGTCCGCCGCCGGTCATTCCCATCATTTTCTGCGCCATATCGGGATTCTGCTGAAGCAGACGGCGCATCTTTTTGCTGACGCGCGGTCCGCTCTTTCCGCCGTACTGGCTGATCATTTTTTTCATCTGCTTAAACTGTGAAAGCAGCCTGTTTACATCCTCGACCTTCATTCCGCAGCCCGCCGCGATCCTGCGCTTTCTTGAGGGATTTATGATATCCGGATGGGCGCGTTCCTGCTTTGTCATAGAATAAATGATGGCTCTTGATCTGTCAAAGGCACGCTCATCTATATCCTCGTCCTTGATCTTGGAGCCGATACCGGGGATCATCCTGAGCGTATCCTTAAGGCTCCCCATTCTCGATATCTGGTCGAACTGATCAAGCAGATCATTGAGATCAAATTTATTCTTAGCGAGCTTCTTTTCAAGCTCTTCGGCTTTTTTTTGGTCAAGGCTCTGCTCCGCTCTTTCAATAAACGAAAGCACATCGCCCATTCCCAAAATTCTGGATGCCATTCTGCTGGGGTGGAAAGTCTCCAGATCTCCGAGCTTTTCGCCGGTACCGACAAATTTGATCGGCTTGCCGGTCACCGCTCGTACCGAAAGCGCCGCGCCGCCCCTTGTATCACCGTCAAGCTTTGTAAGAATCACACCGTCGATCCCGAGCGTTTCGTTGAAGCTTTTCGCAACGTTTACTGCGTCCTGACCCGTCATAGCGTCAATTACAAGCAGTATCTCGTGCGGGTGAACCGTGCTTCTTATATTCTGAAGCTCCTGCATAAGCTGCTCATCAATATGAAGTCTGCCGGCAGTGTCAAGGAACACATAATCATAACCGTGATCTCTTGCGTGCTTTACCGCTTCTTCCGCGATCTTTACCGGGTTCTCCGTTCCCATTTCAAAAACAGGAACATCAACCTGAGCGCCGACCACCTGAAGCTGTTTGATAGCGGCAGGTCTGTAAATATCACAGGCGACGAGCAGAGGGCGGTGACCCTCTTTTTTCAGTTTGAGCGCCAGCTTTGCGCTGTGCGTAGTCTTACCTGAACCCTGAAGGCCGCACATCATGATAACCGTGGGCGGATGATTTGCCTGGGCAAGCCTGCTCTCGCTGCCGCCCATAAGCTGCGTAAGTTCTTCGTTAACGATTTTAATTACCATCTGACCCGGCGTGAGCGATTCCATAACGTCCTCGCCTATCGCCCTGTCAGTAACGGATTTTGTAAAATCCTTTGCAACTTTATAGTTTACGTCCGCCTCAAGCAGCGCAAGACGAACCTCGCGCATAGCGTCCTTAACATCCGCCTCGGTCAGTTTTCCCTTGGCACGAAGCTTCTTAAAAGAATTTTCGAGCCTTTCCGAAAGGCCTTCAAATGCCAAAGCAATCAACTCCCGATCTTTTAAAATTAAAGCTGAGACAAATAATCAGCCGTGGATTTAATCTTTGATATATTGTCGTTTATTTCGCGCGAAAGGCTGTGATTCAGATTATAATCATTGATAGCCTCTGCGCACTGCGTTATTTCATCAAGTCCTTTTTTCATTTCGGTAAACCGCTTCGCGAGCCCCAGCCTGTTCTCCATATCAAAAAGCTGATTCTCCGCGCGTTTGATCGCGTCGCGCACTCCCTGACGGGTGATGCCTTCATTTTCAGCGATCTCTGAAAGGGATAAATCCTCGTTATAATAGTAAACAAGAAAATCATGCTGCTTCTTTGTCAGCATTTCGCCGTAAAAATCCAAAAGAAAAGAAACCTCAAGATTTTTCGCCACTTTTATACCCCTTTCTCCCTTATTCCACCTGATGTGTGTAAAGTGTTTAATCTTTACAGCAAGAGATATTATACATAACCCGAAGCCATAAGTCAAGGGATAGTGGGAACATTTTTCCCACTAAAATTTTTACGAAAGCTATTGACACAAAATATTGAAATCCTTTTCACAAAGCGCTACCAAATATCGTGGTATATAAAATGCGCGGAAACATTTCTGCTCCGCGCTTCGGTCATATCTCATTTAAGATGCGCAATCGTTACGCCCGATTCACCCTCACCATAGACGCCGAGGCGAAAATCGGCAATGTTTTTATGGTGCCTAAGCTCCTGCTGCACCGCCGCACGCAGCGCGCCGGTGCCTTTACCGTGTATGATTCTGATTTCATGCATGTTGAGCAGAACACATTTATCAATAAACAGCGTCAATTCATGCAGAGCTTCATCCACCGTCTTTCCGCGCAGATCGATCTCGCTGCTTATATCAGAATCGGTTTTAGACGTTGTTCTGTAAAGCACTGCGGGTTTACTCTGCTTCGGCGGCTCTTTCTTTTTTGTAAGCATAAGATCCGACATCTTCACTCTTGTTTTCAGCATTCCCGACTGAACAAGAACGTTGCTTTTGCCGACCTCGAGCACCTCGCCCTCTCCGATCGAGCGTATAATAACGGCGTCGCCCGGAACAACGGGTCTCGGCAGTTTATAGTCCTCATCCCACGCATCTGCGAGTCGGCGGGGATTAACGGTCTCTTCCATCTCGCCGAGCCTGTTTTTGATCTCACGCCTTGTTTTTCTTGCCGTTTGGGCGGCATTGGAGGCATCGGCTTCTTTTTTCAGCTGATCGAGCCGCAAAAGGAAATCCGCGCTCTGGCGCTTTGCCGAGGAAATAATCTTTTCCGCCTCTCGTTTTGCCTTTTCAAGCTCATTGTTCACAAGCTGAGCTGCCCTGTCTTTTTCAGACTGCGCTTTCCGCTTCATTTTGTCCGCCGTTTCAACCGCGCGCTGAGCCTTTTCTTTTTCGTTCTCAAGCTCCCGGCGTGTTTCCTCCAGCTTTTCAAGCACGGACTCAAAAGACTTGTTCTCGCTGCCTACAAGGCGTTTGGCTTCGTCTATAACAGATTTATCCATTCCGAGATGTTCCGATATCGCAAAAGCGTTTGAACGTCCCGGAACGCCTATGAGAAGACGGTAAGTCGGTCTTAGAGTCTCAACGTCAAATTCACAGCTTCCATTCGTTACACCCGGCGTCTCAAGCGCATAGGCTTTCAGTTCGGCGTAATGCGTTGTGGCCGCGATCTTCGCCCCTTTCGAGCGCAATTTTTCAATGATCGCGACTGCAAGCGCCGCGCCCTCCACAGGGTCTGTTCCGGCGCCGAGCTCGTCTATGAGAACAAGCGAATTTTCATTCGTCTCTTTCATGATTTCGATTATATTCACCATATGTGACGAAAAAGTGGAGAGGTTTTGCTGGATGCTCTGCTCATCCCCCACGTCAACAAGGATCTTTTCAAACACGGATATCTCCGACCGATCCGCGGCGGGAATCAGAAGACCGCACATTGCCATAAGAGTCAGCAGACCGATCGTTTTTATTGAAACCGTTTTTCCGCCTGTATTGGGACCCGTTATGACAAGCGTGTCATACTCGCCGCCGAGCGATATGTCAACAGGCACTGCTTTTTTTGGATCAAGCAGAGGATGACGCGCTTTTTTCAGATCAATATATCCGTTTATATTGAGCAAAGGTCTTGAGGCTTTCATTTTATAGGCAAGGCGCGCCTTTGCGAATATCAGATCGAGCATTACAGCGCTCTCGTAAGAGCATTTTATGCTTTCGGAAAAATTTCCTGCCTCTGCCGAAAGTTCGAATAGTATGCGCCTGATCTCCTCGCGTTCACGGCTTTCAAGTATTTTTATCTCATTGTTGGCGTCAACAACAGAGACCGGCTCGATAAACACCGTTGCGCCGGAGGAGGACATATCGTGAACAAGGCCCGGCACATCCGAGCGGTGCTCAGCCTTTACGGGCACTACGTATCTGCCCGAACGCTGCGTCACGATGGGTTCCTGAAGAAATTTCTGATAATGTGTGCTGTGTATGATCGAATCGAGCTTTTCACGCACGGAATTGGATTTTGCCCTCATCTTGCGCCGTATCTCATAAAGCTCGTCCGAAGCTCTGTCCGCGATCTCATCTTCGGATAGTATGGAGGAAAAGATTTTTTCCTCAAGATATTTATTCACCGTAATGGAATCAAAAAAGAAATCGAGCTTTGTCCCCACAGAACTGCAGTGCCCATACCACTCATAAAGCGAACGCACCGCCCTCAGCGTTCCCGCGATTGAAAGCAGCTCGGAAGTATTGAGCTCTCCGCCGGCAGCAGCGCGGCTGACCGCATTATTTACATTTTTCAGCCCCGAAAACGAAGGTCCTCCGAATCTCGCTATCAGAGAAAAGGCATCCTCCGTCTGAGAGAGCAAAAGCTCCGCTTCGCCGATCTCAGCAGCAGGCACAAGCTCCGCCGCCTTGCTTTTCGCATCATCGCTCGCAGCTTCCTGTGCAAGCATGTTAAGCACGGAGCCGAGTTCAAGTGCATCATAATGTTTATTCATTTCAACCTGTTAATCCTTTATAAAATTCAAGCGCAGAGAGTTTTCTCTGCACAACAGACAATGTGTATTTTTCCGTTATCTCGCCAAGCAGTTTCAGATTTTCGCTGCTGAGCGAAAAGCCGAATATTTTTTCCGGCGCCGTAAGGCATATGAACCTCACTGCCGTTATTACCGTTTTCGGAACGGGCACAGCACCTGCTTTGGGGCAGTTCTCACAATATATCCTGCCTTCCGATGTATCAAAATACATCAGATCCGTTTCATATGTACCGCAGTTATCACATGCCAGCACGGACGGCATATATCCGCCGAGACAGGCAGACCTCAGTTCAAAAACAGCCTTGACTTGAGCCGGTTCCCTGCTCCCCTTGCAAAGAAGATGAAGCGAATTCAAGGTGAGCCTTAACAATTCAGAACAGGGCTGTTCCTCCGCGCCCATCTCAAACGCAAGCTGCGCGAAATACTGCGCCAGCGCAAGGCGCTCTATATCTTTTCTGAGACCGAAAAACACCTCAATAGGCTGTGCGTCATCAACAACAAAGGCGTCTTTTGTTCTATAAAGCGAAAAATCGCTGTACGCAAAAAGCGAGGTCGCTCCGGCAGCATGACTTTTTATCAGCTTCGCACGGCGCACAAAGGCTCTTACGAGTCCGTAATCAGCAGTAAGGAGAGTAACTAATCGGTCACTCTCCCCTGTTGTCTGCTCCCGTATTACCAAGCCCTTTGTAGTTGTTTTCATCGGAAACCGCCTTTAATTCGTCCTCGTGCTTTTTATATTCGATATAATCCTCCGCTCTGCCCGTTTGGGTAAAGCGAAGCCAAAATTCATCCTGCATCATTACCACCGTTTTTATTTTATCCTATGGCGGCGGCAATCATTTGTGCCATTTTAAACCAAACGGCTAAAAAGGGCGAAAAACTCAGTCTTCAAGCCCAAAATTTCTGATCAGTCCCTCTTTGTTTCTCCAGCCCTCTTTGACCTTCACCCAAGTGTGAAGATTCACCCGGATATCAAAAAAGCGTTCCAGATCCTGCCTTGCGAAAGTTGATATCTTTTTCAGCATAGCGCCTTTTTTGCCTATGACCATTCCTTTGTGCGATTCGCGCTCACAATAGATAACAGCGTCGATATCCAATATCGCCTTATCCTGCCTCTCACGCATCTTTTCTATCGCAACGGCAATGCCATGAGGTATCTCCTTATCCATGAGCCGAAGAATCTTTTCCCTAATGATCTCGGCTGCAATCACTCTTTCCGGCTGATCGGTAAGCGTGTCATCCGGGAAAAAGTGCACGCTTTCAGCGGCAAGCTTTTTCATTTCCGAGATCAAAATATCCAGACCTTCTCCCGTTTCTGCCGATACCGGAACGGCTGCGGTAAAATCATAATACCGATACATTTCCGAGACTCTGCCGAGAAGCTGTGCTTTTTCGCTGACTGTATCTATTTTATTAATCACAAGAATCGCGGGGATTTTTTCCTGCCGGAATTTGCTTATAAGCTCAAGCTCTTTCTGATCGGGTTCGCCTTTCGGCTCAACTACAAACAAGACCGCGTCCGTGCCCGTTATGCTGTCTTTTACAGCGGTGTTCATAATTTCTCCAAGCTTGTTGTGCGGCTTATGAAAGCCCGGTGTATCTGTAAAAACAAGCTGCGTTTCATCCAAAGTGAGCACACCCATGATTTTTGTTCGCGTCGTCTGCGGCTTGGAGGAAACAATGGCAATCTTTGTGCCGAGCAGTTTGTTCAGAATGGATGATTTGCCGACATTGGGCTTTCCGGCAATCGTAAGAAAGGCGGATTTTGTTTTCATCATTCGTCTCCCATATAATAGCTGTTGTCTCGTTTCCAGCCGATCTGCGTGAGGACCGTTTCTTCCTTTTCACGCATACGCACAGCTTCTATTCCACCCGTCTCGTGGTCATATCCGAGCAGATGGAGCATGGAGTGGACCGTCAGAAATCCGACCTCTCTCTGGAGCGGGTGATTGTATTCCTTAGCCTGCTCAACAGCCTTTTCCATGGAAATAACGATATCTCCCAGCATTTTAGCGCCGGTATCCATATTTATATCATAATTGCCGTTTTCGCCGAGCGGAAAAGACAGAACATCCGTTTCCTTATCCATATTCCTGTAAGTTTTATTAAGCTTTCTGATCTCCTCATTATCAACAAAGCGAACGGAAACCTCAGCGGCGCCGTCAAACTTTTCAAGCTGCAGAACCGCATGGCAGCAGCGGCGTATGAGCAGTCTTATACCCGTGGGTATCTTCACTTTTTTCTGCGAATTGGAGATGATTACCTTTACGCTGTTCATAAATTATTTTTTCTCCTCATTCTCATATTTTTCATAAGCCTTGATAATTTCCTGAACCAGCCTGTGGCGGACAACATCCTTTTGCGTGAATCTGCAAATCTCAATATCATCAACATTTTTCAGGATCCGCATAACGCGCTTCAGACCTGATTTTTTTCCGCCGGGCAGGTCTATCTGTGTTATATCGCCCGTTACCACCATTTTGGAATTGAAGCCGAGTCTTGTTAAAAACATCTTCATTTGTTCTGGCGTGGTATTCTGCGCCTCATCAAGGATGATGAAGCTGTCATCAAGCGTTCTGCCCCTCATATAAGCGAGCGGAGCGACCTCAACGGTTCCGCGCTCCTGATATCTTTGAAAATTTTCAGCGCCGAGCATTTCAAAAAGCGCGTCATAAAGAGGTCTCAGATAAGGGTCAACCTTGCTTTGCAGGTCGCCGGGCAGAAAGCCGAGCTTTTCGCCCGCCTCAACGGCAGGTCTTGTTAGGATTATTTTGCTGACCTCTTTTGCCCTGAACGCGGTCACCGCCATAGCGACGGCAAGATAGGTCTTTCCTGTTCCGGCAGGACCGACGCCGAATGTAATGGTATTGCCGCGGATTGCCTCGCAGTATTTTTTCTGCCCGAGTGTTTTCGCCTTGACAGGCTTGCCCTTTGCGGTTATGCAAACCGTATCCGTAGCCATAGAGAAAAGCTTATCCTCATTGCCCTCTTTAACAAGGCTGAGCGCATACCTGATATTTTGATCGGACAGCGTTTCGCCCTTGTTTATAAGCACAAGCAGACTGTTCACCGCTCTTACGGCGAGGGAAACATTTTCAGCGTCTCCCACAACCTTAAGGCTTGAGCCACGGCTGATGATCGAAACGCCGAATTCTTTTTCGATGATCTTAATATTTTCGTCAAACGAGCCGAACAGGCTGACAGCCTGCTCCATCGCGTCCAGATTTATAATCTGTTCAATCATAAATATATCTCTGCCTTTAATTTGTTCTATTTATTATAATCTTTTTTAAAGTATTTGTAAAGTGCCTTGATTTAGCCCGTTTTTGCGTTTATAATGAAAAAAAGAACGGATGATATAAGTATATGGATTTAAAGATAAAAGAAACGGATGTGTGGGATTTTCTTTCCGAAGACAAAAAGCCGGTTGTGATCTACGGAATGGGAAACGCCGCGGAGAGAATCATTGACCTGCTTAAAGAAAAAGGCATAGAAATCAGCGATATTTTTGCCAGCGATGAATTTGTGCGCGGTCATTCCTTTCTAGGTTACAAGGTGCTGAAATACGCTGATATATGCGAAAAATATGAGGATTTCAATGTAGTGCTGGCATTTGCCACACGCCTACCGGAGGTTATTGAGAACATCAGCAGGATAAACGCAGAGCACCGGGTTTTCGCCCCCGACATTCCCGTTGCCGGCGGCGGATTATTTACCGGGAAATATTTTGAGGAGCACAAAAACGAATTTGAAGAGGTCTTCACCCTTCTTGCCGATAACGAAAGCAAACGCGTTTACGAAAACGTTATAAATTATAAGATAAGCGGAAAGATCGGTTATCTTCTTGCCTGCTGCGAATATGATAAAAATAAAATATATTCGGATATTCTGAAGCTCTGTGATAACGAGATCATCATTGACGCAGGAGCGTATGACGGCGATACGATCAGAGAATTCACACAGTTCACAAACGGGCGATACAAACATATTTACGCCCTTGAGCCTGACGCTAAGAATTTTAAAAAGCTGACAAGAAATACAGCTTCCATGAAAAAGATCAGTCTGTATAACGCGGCGGCGTGGGACAAACGTGAAACACTGATATTTTCCGCTAAGGCAGGACGCAATTCAAAACTTTCCGCTCAGGGAAGCACAGTTGATGCCGTTGATATTGACAGCATTGCCAAAGACGGCGCAACGCTTATAAAAATGGATATAGAGGGAGCGGAGATGAAAGCGCTGTGCGGCTGTGAAGAAACCATCAGCAAATACAAGCCCAAGCTTTATATCTGCGCCTACCACAGAAACGAGGATCTGTTCGCCCTGCCGCTCAAAATACGAAATCTCAACAGCGGCTACAATATCTATTTCAGACACAGCGCTTATATCCCCGCATGGGAAAGTAATTTTTACTGCGTCTAAAAGGAGGAGCAAAATGCCTGCGGCAGTAACGGAATTTTTTGAACAGTACAGTTTTTATATAAACATAGCGCTCGGCGCAGCGGTCTTCATTGCGCTTACGGCGCTCAGAAACAAAATAGCCGATCTTTTGCTTAAAATCTTGGCAAAACTCTTTTTCGCCAAAAAGCCCGAAAGGCGCGAAGGATTTATTTCAAGCCTCAAACGCCCGGTGGCGTTCTATTTTATCGTGCTCGGCGCTTTTATAGGCGTTATGATCAATTACCGTCATTCGGCAATAGTGGGCACATTTAAAATTATCTCTATCTTATTTGCCTGCTGGTGTGTGATCAGCTTTG
Organism: uncultured Oscillospiraceae bacterium; assembly: GCA_900539845.1. Classification (GTDB taxonomy): domain Bacteria; phylum Bacillota; class Clostridia; order Oscillospirales; family Acutalibacteraceae; genus Eubacterium_R; species Eubacterium_R faecavium. The sequence goes on from UQDP01000003.1 coordinate 123,251, forward strand.
TTTCAGATAATCTTGAAGCTTTTCTAGGCTCAAAAAGTCAAGATCCCAGAGTTAACAACATCGCCGTCAAATTTATTTCAAACATCCTGAAAGTGCTGACAGTATGTATTGCAATAGTAATGGTGATCTCGGAACTCGGATACAATATAAACGGACTGCTTACGGGACTCGGCGTCGGAGGTCTTGCCGTTTCCCTTGCAGCCCAGGATTCCATAAAGAGCATCATTTCAGGCTTTGTGATTATGTTTGACCGGCCTTTTGATGTTGGTGATTTTATAGAGACGAATGAATTTTCAGGCACGGTTGAAGACATAACCATGCGCTCAACAAGAGTCCGTAAGCTTGACGACACTATAATAGTGGTTCCGAATACAATCATTGTAGATGATCTTATTACAAATTACGCCAAGCTGAACAAACGCCTTGTTGATATGAAAATAGGACTGCTTTATTCCACCACGGACAGTGTTCTGCACAAATGCATAAACGAAATAAACACGTTTCTCGAAAACCATGCAAAAGTTGAAAACGAATCGATACGTGTTCGCTTTGTTGAATTCGACGATTCTTCCCTCAACATTCAGATAAGGTGTTATGTTGATATCATCGGACTTGAGGATTACTACGCATTCTGCGAAGAGCTCAACTTTGCGATAAAGCGGATCGTTGATGACAGCGAAACGGATTTTGCTTATCCCACAAGCAGTATTTTCATCGAAAACAAAGATAAATGCGATAACGTCTGAAAGCGCAGAAAGGCTTCACTATGAAAAACATCATTTTTTATTTTTCGGACCAGCAGCGCTGGGACACAGTAAACGAAGATCTGACGCCCAACCTTATGCAGCTTGCCGAAGAAGGCGTACTGTTTGAAAACAGCTTTACCTGCCAGCCTGTATGCGGTCCGGCACGTTCCTGTTTACAGTCGGGAATGTATGCCACCGAGACAGGATGCTACGTAAACGGTATTGCGCTTCCGAATACGATCACCCCGCTTGCAGAATATTTTAACCGCGCGGGATATCAAACGGCTTACATAGGCAAATGGCATCTCGGTTCAGACAGATATCCGGGAATCGGCGTTCACTGTGAAAAAACGGCTATACCAAAAGACAGGCAGGGCAAATATCAGTATTGGCGCGCCGCAGACTGTCTTGAATTCACTTCGCACGGCTATGACGGGTATGTTTTTGACGGTGACGGAAACCGGCTCGATTTTAAGGGATACAGAGCGGACTGCATAAATGATTACGCGCTTGACTATCTTGACAAAAGAGATAAGGATAAGCCGTTTTTTATGTTTATAAGTCAGCTTGAGCCGCACCATCAGAATGACAGAAGCTGTTACGAGGGCTATAAAGAGACCGTTGAAAAATATCGGGATTACCCCTTGCCGGACGATCTGACATTTTTAAAGGGCGACTACAAAGAAATGTATCCCGATTATATTTCTGCAATAAACAGGCTTGACTACAATGTGGGCAGACTTGTTGAAAAGCTTAAATCGCTCGGAATATATGAAGATACAATCATCATTTACACCAGCGATCACGGCTGCCACTTTAAAACAAGAAATCTGGAATATAAGAGAAGCTGCCACGAAAGCAGTACGCACACGCCGCTTATAATCAAGGGCGGCGGCTTTGAAGGAGGAAAAAAAGACAAACGCCTTGTGAGCCTGATTGATCTTCCCCCCACAATGCTGTCTATGGCGGGGATCAAAATACCGCCGCATTTTAAAGGTCTGGATCTTACAGCGCAGACCGACGATCCCGAGACCCGGCGCAAATGCGTATTTATGCAGATAAGCGAAAGTCAGTGCGGCAGAGCCGTCAGGACGGACCGATTCAAATACTCCGTACGCGATATCAAACCCTCCGGCTATCTTCACGAAAGCAGCAAAGTCTATTTTGAGGACTATCTTTACGATTTAAAGAAAGACCCGAATGAGAAAGAAAATCTGATAAAAAATCCGCGATATGCCCACATACGTCAGGAGATGAAATATCTGCTGATCGGCGAGATGCAGAATGCCGGTGAAGAGATACCTGTCATTCTGCCGACTGTAATCAAGCGGAAGAAGTAATATTAAATTACACAAAAAAACAGAATCCCCACTGATCGTACACAACAAAAAAATATCCGCCTGTTTATGCAGGCGGATATTTTTTACCCCTTATTATGAATATGGCTTTAAAGCCTTTTCATTGAATCAAGCCTCTTCGGATGAAGACGGGAGTTCACCTTCAGCCTCGGAACGCTTTTTAATCAGTTCGCCGAGTATTCTCTCATGCTCTTTATCGGAAAGCGCATATTTCAAAGTCGGAATAGCTGAAAGAATCATGCCGACAGCGATCGGAACCGAAATCAGGAAGAACATGATCATTGCATATTTTCCGTCATTATATGTAACGAAGCTTTCGCCGTTTGCAAGCGCCTCGTTCATAACGGCTATATTCTTATCAGAGAAGCCTACGGCTGCATATGCAGCGGACTGAATCAGCGCCGCTATACCGCCTGCAAGCTTTGTGATAAAGCTCTGACCGGAGAAGAAGATGCCGTCCGGACGTATGCCGGTGTGATATTCCTCATAATCCACACAATCGGCAATCATAACAGACTGCATAACATTGATTCCGCCCATTGCAAAGCTTGCGAAGAAGAGAAGAACGCCTGCAACAATTACCCAGCCGATCGTTGTAAGATTTCCGTCTGCAAGGAAATAGGCAACGATAAGAAGGAAGAACGGAACAGCGCCGCCGATCGAATATGCGTTGTAGATGGATTTATTCTCAAATTTCTTAGAGAGGATCGGCGTTACAGCCATTGCTATAAACTGACCGGCAAACACACCGATTGCAATGATAGCAATGTTGAGCAGCATCATCCAGTTGATGCCGTCTTTAAACAGATTCATGAAATCGCCGTTTGCATAATAATATGTTATGAACGACATGGCAACAAGCATAAGAAGCTGAATGGGGCTTCTGAGGATACCTGAAATCAGAATCTGGCGGAAAGGTTTGCAAGTCCACATGATCTTAAAGTTTTCTTTCATGCTGCGGCGCTCTTCGGAGCTCTTGACTCTTTCGCGCGTGCCGAGACCCGCCAGCTCAAACAGCAGTGTGCTGATCACTGTAAGAACAACGACCGTTATGATCCAGCCGTATTTATTAGCGGTATCAAGATCATAGCCCTTTGAAGTAAACATACTTGAAACAACCTGGGCGATCTGAACAACAAGCACACCGATAGCGCCGACTCCGGCAGCCATACGCGCAAGACCGAGCAACTGACTTCTGTGATTCTGATCCTCCGTCATAAGGGAAGTGATACCCCAAAGCGGAATATCGCCTACAGTAAACGACATACCCCAGAGTATGTAAGAAACAGCCGCCCAAGCAATGATGAGTCCCTGCTGGAAAGAGGACTGTGCCTCAACATAGTTTCCGTTAACGAAGCAAAGAATCGTAATGAGACCGATGATCGGCGGAGCAAATATAAGATAAGGTCTGCACTTGCCCCATTTACTTTTCGTTCTGTCTACAATAGTGCCCATCATAGGGTCGTTGATGGCATCCCATACACGCGCAACTGTAACGATGACACCGATCGCGGCAACAGGAATATAAATTACATACTGCAAATAATAGCTTACCAAGCCCGTTGCAATAATATTGTAAATCATATTTTGCCCGAACATACCCGCAAGATACATATTGCGCTCTTTAGGCGTATAGGTTCTTAATTTTCTGCTTTCCATAAATTCACCTCTTGAAAAAACAAAACCCGCCCGTTCATTTTATAAGGCGGCAGATGTTTTTCCTTTCATTAATTTTGCCATATAGTATTATAACAGGTTACAAGGTGTAAAACAATTATTAAAAACATACAAACATGACTGCCGTTTGATGTGAATAATGACGAAAAAACGGCGCGCGGATGCGCGCCGTTTTGTAGATGCAGATACAGGTTGCAAAGTATTATGCCATAAAGCGGCGTATAACGCTTTCCATATCCTTGTAATCCATAATCCTTGGAACGGGATAGCCCGGATTGCCTTCTTTCAGCGCTCTGGTAATGAGCGTCGGCAGATCCTCTTCTTTTATCATGTCAAAGGTGGAAGGGATATCCATATCGGCATTGAGCTTTTTAATAGCTTCAATAAACTTCACAGCCTTGTCTGCCTGCGATGAGCCGCTGATGCCGACTACATCGGCAAGCTTTGCAAGCTGGGGATAGATGCAGCTTCCGTACCACTCAAGCACATACGGCAGAATGACCGCGTTCGCAAGCCCATGAGGAGTGCCGTAAAGACCGCCGAGGTTATGCGCAATGGCGTGCACATAGCCGACATAGGCACGTGTAAACGCGCAGCCGGCCCAGTATGAGCCTTTGAGCATATTTTCCCTTGCTTCATAATCCTTTCCGTTTTTATAAGCCCTTTCAATGTTGTCGAAAATAAGCTTCGTTGCCTTTTCTGCCTGCTCCCTGGTCTGTTTTGTGTTGCTTCTGCCTATGTAGGCCTCAACAGCATGTGTGAGCGCGTCCATACCTGTTGTCGATGTGATGTGCGGCGGCAGACCTACGGTAAGTTCCGGGTCAAGCACCGCAAATCTCGGACGAAGACAGATATCGTTGACAGCGTTTTTCTCATGCGTTTCAGGGTCGGTCACAACAGCGGCAACCGTTGTTTCCGAGCCGGTTCCGGCAGTGGTGGGCACTGCGAAGAACGGCGGCAGCTTTTTGAGTACTTTAAGATAACCCCTCATCTGGCGCACGGTCTTGTTCGGTTTTACAACTCTTGCGGCAGCAACTTTTGCGCAGTCCATGGATGAACCGCCGCCGAAAGCGATAAAGCCCTCACAGCCGTTTTGAAGATACATTTCGCGGCACGCCTCAATGTTGGGAATAGTGGGATTGGGCTGAACGCCGTCATAAACGACGTATTCAACGCCCGCTTCCGTCAGCTTTTCAAACATCGGATCAAGCAGGTGCAGACCCATAAGACCCTTGTCGGTAACAACAAGCACCTTGTTAATGCCCTTGCTCTTAATAAATTCCGGGAGCTTCAGCACAGAGCCTTTGCCTTCAAGAAGATGCGGCTCAGACCAGTCCAGAAAATTCATGGCAAGTTTGAAAGCACTCTGGTATATACGATACCAGCACTTTTTAATTTCCCAAAGCATCATTATTCCTCCTTTTCTATATAATACAGTACTATTTTACTAAAAATCGCCCTGCTTTTCAAGAGCCAAAGAGAAATTATTGAAAACACTTCCAAATAAAGGCGCGATATGTTATAATTATCAAAGTGAAAAACAAAAGCAGTACGGTTTTACGCGCGGATCTTCCGCCGAATAACAAAAACGCACAGGCTGTGCCGGCAACGGCTGACAGCCGGAAAGGCGAACACTTTATGAGCGATGCAAACCTTATTTTCTGCGGCAGCAGCCCGGCTTACCTGAAAGAAGAGCTTACAAAGAACAGCAATGAGGAAAACGGCGGTATAGCTTTCAGAATCCCGAGTCTGATCAACGCGAACGGAACTCTGATAGCTGCCATAGACAGAGCCTCGACAGGCGAGGACTGGGGATATATAGAGCTTGCGATCCGGAGAAGCGAGGACGGAGGAAAGACATGGAGCGCTGTTGAATCTATTGCCGCGCCACCGGCACGGGAAACGAGGATATCGTCAGACTGTTACGCCTCTGCGTTTTACATAGACCCCTGCATGGCGGTCGCCCCAAACGGAGACGTCATAATGATAGCCGATTTCTGGCCTGAATGTATGGGTCTGCACAGGAAAAAGCTGCTTGATAAAAAGAAGATTCCCTACGCTCAGCTAAATGGAAGAATGCGCCCGATCATTTATGACAGGAACGGGAATTTCTATTACATAGCCGAGGACGGCTCTGTGCTGGACAGTAAAAAGGAAAAGACGGATTATCGGGTCACAGAACCGACCGGTTCTCTCTATCGCAAAGAGGAATATCTTGGTAACATCTATCTAAACGGCGCCGTGGGCAAAAATGAGGCGGACGCCGTTACCACGTTCGGAGCGCCTCTCAAAGCGCCGAAAAGATGCTATGTGTTTATGCTTAGAAGCAGCGACAACGGCAAGACCTGGAGCGCGCCTGTTGACATAACCAATATGATACTCAGCGAGGATGACGGCACGTTTCTCGGCGTTGCGCCCGGCGTCGGCGTCACAACGGCAGACGGCAGAATCATCATGCCGCTCTACTCAACAAAAAAAGGCGCCGCGTCTATTTACAGCATAGACGACGGCGAGACATGGCACAGAATGACAAGGTGCCCGTATTCCGAAAACATAGACGAGTGGCAGATGATCAGCACACCTAACGGGGAAATACTCGGTCTCGGCAGGCAAAAAAGCTTCGGAAAGACCCCTGTTTCCATCTCCTGCGACGGCTCAAAGACATGGGAAAAGTGCAAAAAGACCGCACTGTACGCACCCAAGTGCCAAAAGAGCGTTATTACGGCAAACAGCTATGTATTTTGCTCCCATGCAAGCAAAAAAACCCGAAGCGACGGTGTTCTTTCAATAGGAAAGCTCAGAATGATAAAAGGTAAATATATGCATATAGACTGGTTTAAGGATGTGGAGATCAACAAGGGCTTTTTCGCCTATTCCTGCCTTGCACAGATCGACGACGATACGATCGGAATTTTGTATGAATCGCAGCCGAGCAGCTATATTGAATTTAAAACATTCAAAATAAGCGAAATCTGTAAAAATTGAAACAAGAAAACTATTTTCTATTGACACATGGTCAAATTTGGTATATACTATCATTGTTAACTGAAACTTGCTTTGCTTTATAAAAATGGATTGCCCAACGGTCAGATAATAAAGCAGAGTAAGCTATAGGTTGGCATTCTAGATCAATATTTGCCGTATTTTCAGCAAAAAACGAACAGATTGTAGTCTGCTCAAAAAGGAACAGCTTTCGACAACGGAAGCTGTTTTTTTAATTACTTAGACTGTAACCGAAAAAATCGCTCTTGAAATACAGTTGAATATGTATTATAATATATGGCATAAAGAAACGCTGAGACGAAGAAAAGTAGTCCGATACATCCTTATCCAGAGAGCGCGGACACGGCTGAAAGCCGCGCAGAGGCATATCGGGTGAAGTTCCCTTCCGAGCGGCCGTGCCGAAAGAAGCAGTAAGCGCGGACGAAACGAGCCCCGTTACCGGCTCAAAGAGTGTTTGCTTGGATTTTTCTTTGCAAGAATAAGGGTGGTACCGCAGGTAGTAACATACTTGTCCCTGTTTTACGGGGGCAGGTATTTTTTTGTTCCCGCAATATGCATTTCAGAAAGGAAGATTTGATGAAGACCCAGCTTGAGGAAATCAGAAACGCCGCGGCGAAAGCGCTTGAGGGCGCTGAAGCAGCGGAACAGCTTGAAGAGATCAGAATTAAATACCTCGGCAAAAAAGGCGAGCTTACCGCCATCTTGAAGCAGATGGGCAAGCTTTCGCCGGAGGAGCGACCCGTTATCGGTCAGCTTGCCAATGAGATACGCGCCGACATTGAGGACAAGATCGCCGAAAAAGGCGCGCAGATCAAAAAGGCGGAGCTTGAAAAAAGGCTGCTCAGCGAAAAGATAGATGTGACCATGCCGGGGAAACAGCCTGAGATCGGTCACAAACACCCCCTGACCATAGTGCTTGACGAGATTAAGGATATCTTTATGGGAATGGGATTTGACATTGCGGAAGGTCCCGAAGTGGAATACGATTATTACAACTTTGAGGCGTTAAACATTCCCAAGGATCACCCGGCGCGCGACACACAGGACACATTCTATATTGATGAAAACATCGTTCTGCGCACACAGACCTCGCCTATGCAGATCAGATTCATGGAAAACCACGAACCGCCTTTCAGAATGATAGCGCCCGGAAGAGTTTTCCGCTCCGACGCCGTTGACGCCACACACTCCCCTCTCTTTAACCAAATTGAGGGACTTGTGGTTGACAAGGGCATTTCGATGGCGGATCTTAAAGGCACGCTTGAGACCTTTGCAAAAAGGCTTTACGGCGAAAACACAAAAATCAGGCTCAGACCGCACCACTTCCCGTTCACGGAGCCGAGCTGTGAGATAGACGTTTCCTGCTTCAAGTGCGGCGGCAAGGGCTGCCCGATGTGTAAGGGAGAGGGCTGGATAGAGATACTCGGCGGCGGAATGGTGCACCCCAAGGTGCTCAAAAACGGCGGAGTCGATCCTGAGGAATACAGCGGCTTTGCTTTCGGAATAGGACTTGAAAGACTGGTTATGTTCCGTTTCAATATAGACGACATGCGTTTGCTTTTTGAGAATGATCTTAGATTTCTCAGTCAGTTCTAAGGGAGGTGCAATAAATGATTTTATCCAGAAAATGGCTTGAAGATTACGTTGACACAAAAGATATTTCAAACAAGGAATTCTGCGATGCCATGACTCTTTCCGGCTCCAAGGTCGAGGAATATAAAACCGAAGGCAGCGAGCTAGAGAACATCGTTGTGGGCAGAATCGATTCGCTTGAGCGCCATCCCGATTCGGATCACCTGTGGATATGCAATGTGAACATCGGCAAAGGCGAGGACGTTCAGATCGTAACCGGCGCGCAAAACCTTTCCGTTGGGGATTACGTGCCCGCAGCGCTTCCCGGCGCAACGGTCTACAACAGGCACGAGCACTGCCTTGAAAAGATAAAAAAAGGCAAGCTGCGCGGCGTTGAGTCAAACGGTATGCTCTGCTCCTTTGACGAGCTTGGACTCACGCAAAACGATTTCCCCTATGCTGCGGCGGACGGAATATTCATTCTCGGTGAAGACTGTGAACGTACACCCGGTCTTGATATCCATGAAGCCATCGGCTACAACGACACCTGCGTTGAATTCGAGATAACCTCTAACAGGAGCGACTGTATGTCCGTTACGGGACTTGCGCGCGAGGCTGCGGCAACTTTCGGCAGAGAATTCAGACTTCATGAGCCCGAGGTAAAACCGGGACACGGCGATGTAAACGATCACCTTAAGGTGCAGATCTTTGAGCCGGACAAATGCTACAGATACTCAGGCGCGGTCGTTGAGAACGTAAGAGTTAAGGAAAGCCCGCGCTGGCTCAGGGAAAGACTCCGCGCAAGCGGTGTAAGACCGATCAGCAATATCGTTGACATTACAAACTACGTAATGCTTGAATACGGCCAGCCCATGCACGCTTTCGACCTGCGTTATTTAGAGGGCAATGAAGTGAACGTAAGAAACGCAAAGAACGGCGAAAAGATAACCACGCTTGACGGCGTGGAACGCGAGCTGAATGACACAATGCTTGTGATTGCGGATAAGAATAAGCCGGTCGCTGTTGCCGGAGTTATGGGTGGTGAATACAGCGGCATTATGGATGACACCACCACAATCGTATTTGAATCCGCCTGCTTCAACGGAATATCCGTAAGAAGAACGGCAAAAGCGCTCGGTATGAGAACCGAAGCTTCAAGCCGATATGAAAAGGAACTTGATCCCGGTGCGACTATGCGAGCGCTTAAAAGAGCGCTTGAGCTTGTGCAGGAACTTGACGCGGGCGATGTTGTAAACGGCGTGGAGGATTGCTTTGTAAAACCTAAAGACGAAGTAAAGGTTAAATTTGATTACAAGTGGATAAACGATTTTATAGGTATCGATCTCAGCGAAGAGGAACAGAAGAAGATACTTGAAAAGATTGAATTCCGCTTTGATGACGACGGCAATATCATTGCGCCGCCGTTCAGAAACGATATTGAGCATATTGCCGATATTTCGGAAGAGGTTGCGCGTTTCTACGGCTATCACAATATTCCGAACAGGCAGCTCAGCGGCGTTGCAAACGGCAAACTGACAGACAGCCAGAAGTTCATCAAATGCATAAACGAAACGCTGATTTCCTGCGGCTGCAGCGAGATATCCACTTTCAGCTTTATAAGCCCAAAAGCTTATGACAGGATTCGCCTTGCGAAAGACGACGCCAAAAGGAATTCGGTCGTTATCATGAATCCGCTCGGCGAGGACACGAGCATTATGAGAACGACTATACTGCCGTCCATGCTTGAAGTGCTTGCAAGAAATTACAACCACAAAAACGCGTCGGCAAGCCTGTATGAGATCGGTACCGTATATGAGCCTACGCAGGCAGGAAAGCTGCCCGTCGAAAAGCAGAAAGCAGTTATTGGGCTTTACGGAAACGCAGCGGATTACTATACACTGAAGGGAATTGTTGAAAAACTGCTTTATACGCTGAATACTGCGGAATATGATATCGTACCCGTAAGTGACAATCCCACTTTCCACCCCGGCAGAACCTCCGAATTCAGAATCGGTGATCAGGTTCTCGCCACACTCGGCGAAGTCCACCCTGAGGCTGCGGAAAACTACGGAATAGACGAAAGAGTTTATATCGCCGAGATTGATGTGGAAACGGCTTACGAAAACAAAATGGCGGCAAGGACACACAAAGCGCTTCCGAAATTCCCCGCCGTAACAAGAGACCTTGCTTTTGTCTGCGACAGAGATATCCCCGTTCTCACTCTTGAAAAAGAGATTCGAGGTGCGGTCGGCAAAACGCTTGAGAGCGTTAAGCTGTTTGACGTTTACGAGGGCGAACAGATTGAGAGCGGCAAAAAGAGCGTTGCTTTCAATATTCAGATGCGCAGTGCAGATAAGACGCTTACAGATGAGGAAGCTGACGCTGCCATGAAGCGAATCGTCAAAACGCTCGGCAAAATGGGGATCAGCCTGCGTTCGTAATAAGTACCGTTTTGTGTACGCAAAAGCCCTTTATTTCACTATTTTAAAAATTTTTGTTGTAATTGACGTGAATTTTGTATATAATGGACTTGTATATAATTCAGCGGCGGAGGTGACTTTACTGTGACAGATAAAACAATGACTTTCAAGCTCGGAGACGACCATGAGGATTATATGAGGGATACGCTTACCCAAGTGTTTGACGCACTTAAGGAAAAGGGCTACAACCCCATTAACCAGATCGTGGGTTATATCCTTTCCGAAGACCCCACTTATATAACGACGCATAATAACGCGCGCAGCCTGATCCGCAGAATCGACAGGGATGAGTTATTGGCGGAAATGGTAAAGTCTTATCTTAACACTTGATCGCCGAAACAGGTCAAATAAATTTAAAAGGAGGGTTTTCTTTGGCGGAAACAAAAGATACATTTCTTACTTACAAAGGAAAACCTTTGGTAAGATGCGGCAAAACCATCTACTACGGCAATATGTCAGACCCGTATGTTGCCTGCTTTCAGATCCAGTCGGACAAGGAATTTAAAGATATAACGCTTTCCGAAAAAGTTCTTATTCAGATCATCAAAACAGATCCCGATTTGAGCATCAAGGAAAAGATCGTCAAAAAGAGTGAAAAGAAAGGTCTTTTCAATGCTCTTGATCTGGGTTCGGTCTGGCTTGAAAGAGAATTGAAAAAATAATTGCAAAAAAAATGCTCCTGTTTTACAGGAGCGTTTTTTATATCCGTAAACATTTTATTTTTCACTTATCAGCTTCTCAAATTCCTCGAGCGGGATAAACTCGTGTTCAAAACCGGCACGTGTTTTCCACTGCAGATCCTGATTTCCATTCGCAACAAGATTGGTGTCCGAAAGCGGAAGATAATAGGAGGTTTTACAATACTCCACCTTATAATTGTAAATTGCTTTTTGCTTTGAATACAGCACAGAATACAAAATCATAGCGGCGCAGCAACAAACGCCAAATACCATTGCGGGTTTAAAAATATGAATACCTGTCTGCTGCACCAGATCATGGACGATCATAAGAAGCGCCAAAACAAAGAAAAACAGCATCTGTTCACAGCATCTGAATCTACAAGGCGCAACCACAAGAAACGGCGCATAAGACATAAAGCCCATCAAGAAAGCGCCTGTTATGATTGTTTTATGCCTGCAGTTTTTAACAGCAACCATATACAACAAAGCAAGGAGCGGAATATAAGAAAGCAGAAACAGCACACAGAGCGCACCAACCATCATCATGGAATGCTCATCCGGAAGCCCAGCCTGATATTTGATTTGCAGATAGTGTGTATAAATACAAAGAATCGTATAAACAACACAGGAAAAGCCGAGAACGAGCATTTGTTTTTTTGATGCACCGAACTTTTTTGCACAGATGCAGATTACTGCCGCCGTTGCCGCAAAAAACACAAAAAACATAGACAGATAATACAGCGGATATTTTGCGTTTTCGATTGCAATATTCAAAGCGTTAGAGAGACCGCCGCTGAAGAGCGTGTTTCTGTAAGCAGGCGCGATCTGATAATTGAATGTGGATGACACATCAACATAAAAGCTGTAAAACAATATCGGAACCGCCCCAATGATGTTTGAAGCAAGTAAAACGACAGGCGCCGATTTCTTTTTTCTTTTTTTAATGAAAAAGAGAACTAAAAACAGCGAAAAAGCCGTATTTACCACAGTATTCGATTCCACGAAAAGCTGTTCGGCAAAGCCCGCCGCAAAAAGAGCGGCAAGCAGAAACGGATTCGGATTCTTATTTTCCCTGTACGCTTTTTTGAGTATCAACAGTGTGAGTACCAAAAGCAGCAGCGGAATAAAGTAATTGGCATACATTGCTATACGCACAAAAGTTTCGGCAAAGCACCAGACGGGTTTGAGTATAAAAAATGCCATCACAAAATGGCGGGCATGCCTGACATCCGTTAATTTTTCAATTAAAACACAGAACAGTGCCGTCAAAACAGACTGAACAACATAAAACCACTGCGGATAAAAGCTGAAAAAAACACCTATGGCATTACCTATAAATCTGCCGTTGCCGAAATAATACACATTATGTAAAAACTCATTTAAACTTGAAAAGGAAAGATAATTCTGAAAGTCAAGCTCGTCCGATCCCGGAAAGAAAAAAGAACTCATGAAAAAAAGAAGCATAACTTCAAGAGCAAACAGCATTCCTGAGATGATCTGTTCTCTTGAATGTGCCTTGATTTCTTTATCTTTAAGCATTATTTTCACCATATTTATATTATATTTTGTTAATTAATATTATATTTACGTAAAATATTAATGTCAAGAATATTTTATGTAAAATAAGAACAGACGATTATATAAAAAGCTTGAAAAGATATGGTAGTAAACAAATTAAACACAACTTAAGATTCAGATGAAAGCTGCCACCTCTCAGAAAATGCTCTCAAATATGAAAGCGGGGCATTAATCCCCCATTCTAAAGAAAGAAATAAAATAAAAAAGCCGCCGTGCAGCTAAAGAACTGCACGGCGGCTTTTGTCATAACCTTTAACAAAGAGATTTAATTATATCCTTCATTTCGTCCATATGTTTTTCCATATCGGCAACAAGCGCAAACTGGTTTCTTGCACGTACAAGATTGTGTTCGGGATATGCAATCTTAAAATATGTATCGCCGTTAAGGTAATCCGTAAGGAATCTCATTCCGCACTCAAAGGTCATAAGCAATGCGGAAAACGCCAAATTCTCTTTCTCACAGTCATTCAGACTCTCCCCTGCCTCTGAAAGGAATCCTTTTGCGTACGCCTTAAAATAATCCAGATCTATTGAGACCTTATCCAGATCGGGCTCGTCCTCTTCCGCAGTATTGGCGCCGAATCTTATGGAATCGCCGAAATCGTAGAGCGCAAGTCCCGGCATAACGGTATCCAGATCAATGACGCATACGGCGTTAGCGCTGTTCGCATCAAACATTACATTATTCAGCTTCGTATCATTATGCGTGACACGAAGCGGAAGCTTACCGCTTTCCACCAGATCCACAAGCCGCGGGCAATAATCCTTGCGTGCGTTTACAAACTCAATCTCCTCGGCGCATTCATTCACTCTGTTCGCCGAATCACTTTCGACCGCGGGCAGGAATTCGTTTTTATATCTGTAAGCCGTGTTATGAAAATTGGGAATCGTTTCGTACAGCGTATTCGCCGGGAAATCAGAAAGCAACCGCTGGAATTTACCGAAAGCAACTCCGCTTTGCCCGAAAAGCTCAGCGCTGTCCACACTGTTGTAGCTGACGGAATCCGAAACAAAAATATAAGCGCGGTAATAATCGCCGTCGTCGGTTTTATAAAATTTGCTGCCGTCGCGGGTTTTTATGAAATGCAGTGTTTCCCTGTTTTCATCACCGCCGTTTTTCTTGATCTCTTTTCTTAGATAAGAGGTCACGCTGAAAATGTTATCCATAAGGCGGTCTATATCTTTAAAGACATTGGGATTGACCTTCTGAACAACATACTTCCATTTTTTTCCTTCGTCAATATATTCAGCAAGATAGGTAGTGTTTATATGACCTGAGCCGAATTTCTCGCAGCTCTGTAACTCACCTTTAAAATCAAACTGCTTCAGCACTTCACTGAGATTTTCCAAGCAAATTCCTCCTTTGCATTACAAATGCCCGTCTGATAATTTTAACATATTCCTACGCTTTTGTAAACAAAAAAATACTTTAATATAAAATACCGATTTTTTTCTTTGAAACTATAAAGAAATCCCTGCGGCAAAACAGGGATTTCCAAGAAAAAGGAGAGTATTTATCATTCCCGTCTCAATGCGTCTATAGGGCTCATTTTAGCCGCTTTCCTTGCAGGATAGATTCCGAAGAAAAGACCTACGCCGCATGAGAACAAAAGCGCAACAGCAATAATTCCGATATTGATATTGGGCTGAATATTAATGATGGAACAGGCGAGATACGCGCCTGAAATTCCTATAACCAGCCCGATCACTCCGCCTATAAGGCAAAGAATTATGGATTCGGTAAGGAACTGCAGCGTTATGGTTTTTGTTTTAGCGCCCAGAGATTTACGTATGCCGATTTCACGCGTTCGCTCCGTGACGGAAACGAGCATAATATTCATAACGCCTATACCGCCAACTATCAGCGATATTGCCCCGACACAGGCTATAAACGCCGTGAGTACCGATACGATAATATCTACGAGTTCAACGTAAGTTGCCATATCCTCTGCGGTATACAGGTTGTCTGAATAATTGCCGTGCGCCGCTTTCAGATAGTTTACCGACGCGTTTCCGATCGCGTTATTGTTCGCGCCCTCCTCGCCGATTACAAAAACGGATGAAACCGTGGGTTCAGTACCCGTGAGCTGCGCAAGGGTGGTACAGGGCATAAAAAGAGCTATCGTAAGTCTGTTTCCCGTCTGAAACATCTCGCCCAAATTACTGCTTCCGCCCACACTTGAAACAAGCGAATCAATGTCGGCAACGCCGCACAATCTGATTTTCATCGTGCTTCCCGAAGAAGAGACCGTTATATTCTGCCCTACAACATCTTCATAACCAAACGCCATATCGGCGCTGCTGGTACCGATAACGGCAATGGGATTGGAAGCGTTATATTCCTCCTCGGTAAAGAATCTGCCGTATTTGGCTCCGTCCGGGAACATAAACTGAACATCTGAATTAACGCCGATGATCATTACTGTGGCTTCCTGGGCTGAAGAATCGATCGTGGCATTTGCAAAACCCATCATCATAGGCGAACAGTGATCCACGCCGTTTACACGGTTCTTAATATTATCAATATCATCCAGCGTTATATAATCGCTGTCCTGCGCCTGCGTTGCGTCAACAGAAACCATTACGGCGTTCGCGCCCATATCCTCTATCAAAGAGACTATATAATCCCGCACGCCTGTGCCCGCGCCGATAATCATGATAACGGAGCTTATACCTATAATAATTCCGAGCATCGTGAGCAGTGAGCGCATCCAGTTTGCCTTTATACATTTAATGGCAATTTTAAAACTTTCAGAAATATTCATAGCACGCTCCGATTATTCTGTTGTTACTCTTACATCAAAGGTATCCTCTTCATAATCAGAGGACGGAGTTGCAACGATTTGATCACCCACATTCAGTCCGCTTGTAACCTGATATACGGAATCCGAAACAGCGCCTGTTTCAATAAGTGTTTTCGTAACCGATCCCTCTTCGGCGTTGTAAAGATATACATATGTGCCGGTTTTTTCCAAAACAATGGACTCGATCGGAACAACAGTAATATTCTTATAATCGCCGACCTGAATCTCAACATCCGCGTCAAAACCGATAATGATATTTTCATCGGCATTGTCAACGGACACCTGAACTTCTACACCGGCTCCTGTTGAAGTAAGACTGGAAAGGCCACTGATTCCCGCCATTGAGCCGACGCTGTCAAGGAACGAGCCTTCAGAGCCGCCTGTAGCCGTTGGCGCTTTGGAAAGAACCTCACCGGTATAGGTTCCGTAAGCAGAAGTGATCGTTGCCGGCATACCAACCTTGACCTTGTGTATATCGTATTCGCCCAGTGAAAGCGTAACAACCATTCTGTCAAGATTTTCCAGAGTGATGCCGGAAGAGAGCATACTTGTCATCTCACCGGGATAAATATCGCAGGCGGTTATCGTGCCGTCAAAAGCGGCAGTCCACCCTGCCTCAAGCTCGGCGCCCGCTTCCTTAACAGAATCAAGCGCGCTTCCCGCAGTATCCATGATCTGTTTTTTTGCATAAACCGTTGTGTCCGAAGCCGCAAGCTCATAGATCTGCTTCTGAGCGTAGAGCGCTGTGAGTCTCAGTTCCGCAGCGGCAAGCTGAACGCTTGAATCACCTACTATGGACTGACCAATAGCGGACCAGTCTATTCCGGCAACGGCGGATTCTATCATATCAACGGCAACTCCGCTCTCAATGATAAGCTTTGTTTCGTCAATAATGCCCTGCTGAATCGCCTCCGATACTGCCTTACCAACTTCTTCAGCGATCTTTTCGGGAGCGTAATTGCCGCTTTCAAGCTCTGCAGCGATCTGTTCCATAACGACACGCACCATTTCATTTGTCTGCTGCACATCATCGGAAAGGGAAGTTATGGTTTCAACCAGATCCGTTAACGCGTCCATAGCGCCCTCAATGGTGGGCGGATATGTAACGCTCTCGGTCGTTGAGGTCGTATCGCTTGCAGACGTATCCTCCGGCTGTGTTGTTGTAGTTGTTGTGGTGGTCGTGGTGGTTTCCTCTGTAGTCGGCTCAGTGGTCGGTCTTGTAATATTCGGTCTCTCTGTTGTATAAGCAGTTTCGCCGCCCAGTTTCTGCACCGTCTTTTCAAGATCGCTGATCAGTGAATCCACTTCAGAAAGATTGGCTTTCGCAGTCTTCTGGTCATTGACGGACTGGCGGTAGCTGTTTCTTGCCTGATTATATGTTGAGCTGAGCTCACTGATCTGCGAATCAAGAGACGAAGTATCAAATGTAGCTAAAAGATCGCCCTCTTTAACCTGATCCCCCGTCTGAACAAAAACCTCTTTGACGGTCGCGACCGCGCCCACTTTATATTCCTTGGTCGTTCCGGCGGAGACCGTGCCTGTTGCGCTTACCGTTTCATTGATCTCGCCTGTTCCGATCGTGTTGAGCGTTACGGCAGTTTTCTGATTGGCGCTTGCCGCAACACCGATAACTGTTGAAAGTATCGCGATGACAAGCACTACCGCAACGGCAATAATAATCTTTTTCTTTTTACTGATTTTCTTAACTGTTGCCATTTTCAAGACCTCTAAACCCAATAATAATAAAAATATAATAAGGGGCGAAAGGCAGATATGCACTTCTCCCTTTAACACCCCTATAGTATAATTCCTATTTGTATAAAAGTCAACAACTAATTGTAAATTTAGATGAATTTTAACCTTTCGTTCACATTTAATTATTATTTGCATCAAGAGCGGCAATCGCGCGCTTTCCGATATCTTTTCTGTAATGCTTGTTTTCAAAATCGATTCTGTCAACAGCGGCATATGCCTTATCCAGAGCGGTTTTCAGATCGCTGCCGAGCGCTGTTACGCCCAGCACTCTTCCGCCGGAGGTAACAAGCCTGCCGTCTTTTATAGCCGTGCCGGCATGATAGACAGTTACACCGGCAAGCTGACCGTTAGCAAGACCTGTGATCTCCAGCCCCTTGGGATATGATTTCGGATAGCCGCCGGAAGCAATCACAACACAGGCGCAGGCATTGTCGGACCATTCAATATCAAGCTCCGAGAGCGTTTCATTCTCAATAGCCTCAAAAATATCCATTATATCCGTTTTAAGGCGCGGCAGCACTACCTGCGTTTCAGGATCGCCGAAACGGCAGTTGTATTCGATAACTTTAGGACCTTTTTGCGTTATCATAAGACCGAAATACAGGCAGCCCTTGAAAGTCCTCCCCTCTTTATTCATTGCCTCGATGGTGGGAATAAAGATTTTCTGCATACATTCCTCGGCAATCTCCGGCGTATAATACGGATTCGGAGAAACGGTACCCATTCCGCCTGTGTTGAGCCCCTTATCGCCGTCCAGCGCACGTTTGTGATCCATGGAGGATACCATGGGCTTTACGCATTTACCGTCCGTAAAAGCAAGCACTGAGACCTCAGGACCGGTCAAGAATTCCTCCACAACAACATGGTTGCCGCTTTCACCGAAAATCTTATCCTCCATGATCTCCTTAACGCCTGCCTCTGCCTCTTCAAGACTTTCGGGAATGATAACGCCTTTGCCGAGCGCCAGTCCGTCCGCCTTTATAACAGTCGGAAATTCATTTTTCTCTTTAATATATGAAATAACATCGGCAGGATTGTCAAAAACTTTGTATTCCGCCGTGGGAATCCCGTATTTGAGCATAAGATTTTTTGAAAAGACCTTTGAGCCTTCGATCATTGCCGCTGCGGCGTTCGGACCGAAGGTTCTGAAACCCTCTTTATTCAGCGCGTCCACCATACCCATAACGAGCGGATCATCGGGCGCAACAACAACAAAATCAGCTTTTATCTTTTTTGCAAGAGCAACAACGCCGTCAATATCGGTAGCTGACACCTCAGGATAGCATTCGGCGTCATACGATATACCGCCGTTGCCGGGGCAACAGGCAATTTCCGTTACCTTCGGAGATTCCTTTATCTTTCTGATAAGAGCGTGCTCGCGTCCGCCGCTGCCGACTACAAGTACTTTCATAATTTACACAGCCTTTCTTTAAACAGATTAAGGGCGCAGTGCGCCCTTGTAATTATTTGTTCTTATTTATTATCCTTGTCTCCTCCGCCTTGGTCTCAAGATCAATAAAACGCGTGAAAAGAGAAACCTTATTATCAGCGTTAAGATTGCTCCATATAAGAGCTGTAAACGCACCAATATCGTTTGTATCAACACTTACAGGCACCGGCTCGCCTTCAAAGGACGGAATCGGATTGCCGTCGCATTTATAAGTGTGGATAAAATGCGCCAGCCCTGCCTCTGCCGGATATTCAAAGAAAAATCTGAGACACTGCGGTCTGCCCATATTGGACTTGAGAATGGAAAGCACATAATCGCCGTTCGGTTTTACAACGCCGGAGATTCTGGGGGTATAATTGGGCGCGTCAGGCTCGAACTCACGGGTCAAAAGCGCATGGCGATAGCAGTGACCCTCTTTCATACAATCATAGATCGTATCGGTCTGATCGCCGTTTGTAACGATCGTCTTGCCGTCCAGTTTTAGAACAGGATTATATATAATAAGGCTTGGGTCTGTCATCTTTGACTCGTCAAACGCCTTGGTTCGTATGCCTCCCCTGTCATTCTCCTCAAATATCCTGTTACGGCTGTTTTCACTTCTGCCCATGATAAAATAGGCAATCGCCGCTTTTTTGTTATCGGGCGTTCTGCCCAGCACGATCCCCCTGCCGGGATATGCATTTGCCGAAAGAAGCTCGGCTATTTTTTTTATTTCCATAATCTCACCTTAAATAATTTCAGTTTTATTGCCTATGATCTTTATGCGTCCCTGACAGAAAAGAGAGACCGACTCAGGCAGAATCTGCCATTCACACTCCTCCATAACGCGTTTCTGGAGAACCTCCGGCGTATCGCCGTTCAGAACGGGCACAGCCTTTTGCATGATGATCGGACCGCCGTCGCATTCCTCTGTAACGAAATGCACCGTTGCGCCTGTCAGCTTAACGCCGCTTTCAAGCACCGCTTCGTGAACATGAAGGCCGTAAAATCCTTTTCCGCAGAATGACGGTATAAGTGCCGGATGGACATTCATCATTTTCCCGGGAAAAGCCTTGACGATCTGCGAATCCAGAATAGTCATAAAGCCGGCGTAAACAACAAGATCGGCATTCTCCTCCAAGAGCGCTTTTGTGACCGCCGCGGTATAGGAATGTATATCGCTGTAATCCGCTCTGGGGATAACCCTTGTTTTGATGCCGTTGCTTTCAGCGCGTTCAAGGGCATAGACTCCCGGTTTTGAAGCTATAACACAAGTTATCTTTCCGTTTTTTATTTTTCCGCTCTTTTGCGCATCGATAAGAGCCTGAAGATTCGTTCCGCCGCCGGAAACGAGCACAGCTATATTCAGCATATCTCAACACCCGTTTCTCCGGCTTTAATCTCACCGATAACAGCGGCGTTCTCGCCTTCGTCATTCAGTATTCTCACCGCTTCGTCCGCCTTGTCGGAATCCACGGCAATAACAAGCCCGGTGCCCATATTGAAAGTGTTATACATATCTCTTTCAGGAATATTGCCTGCTTTCTGTATAAGTTCAAATATAGGCTTTTTAAAGCACTTATCCTTTTCTATATAAGCAGTAAATCCATCTTTAAGCATACGCGGCACATTCTCATAAAATCCGCCGCCGGTGATATGCGAAATAGCGTTTACCTGAACCGATTCCATAAGCTTAAGCAGGGGCTTAACATATATCCTTGTGGGAGTCAGCAACTCCTCACCGAGCGTTTTATCAAGTGCATCATATTTTTTATCGATCGTTTTTTCGCTGATATCAAAAACTTTTCTCACAAGTGAAAAGCCGTTGGAATGAACGCCGGAAGAAGCAACGCCGATCAGCGCGTCTCCCGCTTTAAGATTTTCACCCGAAACAAGCTTGTCCTTTTCGCCGATTCCGACGGTAAAGCCGGCAAGATCATATTCCTCATCAGGCATAAGACCGGGATGCTCCGCCGTTTCGCCGCCTACGAGCGCGCAGCCGGCCTGCACACAGCCGTCCGCAACACCTTTAACGATCTGCTCTATTTTTTCAGGATAGTTCTTGCCGCAGGCAATATAATCAAGGAAAAAGAGCGGTTTTGCGCCGCTGCAGGCAACATCGTTTACACACATTGCCACACAGTCGATGCCGATGGTATTGTGCTTATCCATAAGAAAAGCAAGTTTTAATTTCGTGCCGACGCCGTCCGTGCCGCTTACAAGCACGGGATTTTTATAATCCGACGCGCCGAGTTCAAACATGCCGCCGAAACCGCCGATCGAGCCGATCACGCCGGGAATATTTGTTCTTTTAACATGAGATTTAATAAGTTCTACGGATTCATAGCCGGCAGTCACATCAACGCCGGCAGCAGCATAGCTGTCGCTGAAACTTTTCTGCATAATCTTAGCCTTTCCTTTTTCAGATTTCCTTAATTTTTTCCTGAAGTGCTTTGTCCTTTTCGATTACGGTGTCTGCCATATCGGCACGCATCTGCTTTAATTTCGCCGAAAGCGTATCATCACTGACCGCAAGGATTTCAGCAGCGAGCAGAGCCGCGTTCTTAGCAGCGTTTACGCCGACCGTCGCAACGGGTATACCCGGAGGCATCATAACGGTTGCGAGCATAGCGTCCATACCGTCCAGCACCTTAGCCGAGCAAGGGATGCCGATAACGGGAAGCGTTGTGCTTGCCGCAAGCACGCCGCCGAGATGGGCAGCCATTCCTGCCGCCGCAATAATAACACCGAAGCCGTTGTCAGCGGCGTTCTCGGAAAACGCCTGCGCCTGCTTGGGTGTTCTGTGCGCACTCATGACCCTGACTTCTGTTTCTATACCGAGTTCTTTAAGCTGTTTGATTGCCGGGGTAACAACAGGCAAATCGCTGTCTGACCCCATAATGATAGCTACCTTTTTCATTTTTCAACCTCCTGCTTTTATGTGAATATTTTACATTATATACGCATCTTTTTCAATAGATAATTAAAAAAAGAAAACAGCAGAATAACAAAAAGGAGCGTTCGTTTGAACGCTCCTTAATGAATATTACACAAGCTCGATTATGCACATCTCTGCTGCGTCTCCGCGGCGGGGACCTGTTTTAACGATACGGCAGTAACCGCCGTTTCTGTCCTCATACTTGGGGGCAATATCGTCAAAAAGCTTTTTAACAACATCTTCCTTTGTTACATATGCGAGAACGCGTCTTCTGGATGCGAGTGTATTTTCTTTACCGAGTGTTATCATCTTCTCGGTCATTGAACGAACTTCCTTGGCTCTGGTAACGGTGGTTTCAATTCTGCCGTTTTCCAAAAGGTGAGTTACCATTCCTCTGAGCATTGCCCTTCTGTGATCAGTGGGCCTGCCCAATTTTCTGGTACCCGGCATAGTCATTCCCTCCTTTAGTCGTCATCGTGACTGAGTGAGAAACCGAGCGACGCAAGCTTCGCAACAACTTCGTCAAGACTCTTGCGGCCGAGGTTTCTTACTTTCATCATATCTTCTTCGGATTTTCCGATCAAATCTTCTACTGTGTTGATGCCCGCTCTCTTAAGGCAGTTGAACGAACGTACGGAAAGGTCAAGCTCTTCGATCGTCATTTCAAGCACTTTTTCTTTTCCGTCCTCATCCTTTTCAACCATGATCTCCTGATTGCCAACCTCTTCCGAAAGGTCAACGAAGAGCTTAAGATGGTCGTTGAGGATCTTTGCGGCAAGCGATGCGGCTTCATCTGCCGGGATCGTGCCGTCTGTTTCAACATCAAGAACGAGCTTATCAAGATCCGTCTGCTGGCCTACACGTGTGTTCTCAACTGTGTAGTTAACCTTAAGAACGGGAGTATAAATGGAATCTATGGCAATTGTGCCGATCGGCAGATCCATAAGCTGCTTATTGCGGTCGCAGGGAACATAGCCTCTGCCGCTGTCCGCCGTAAGCTCCATAATGACCTCCGCGCCTTCATCAAGATAAGCGATGTGAAGATCGGGGTTGAGTATCTCAACATCCGAGCCGTGCTCAATATCTCCCGCGGTGATTTCGCCCTCGCCGCTTGCTTTGATATAAAGTGTTTTCTGGCTGTCATCGTGTATCTTGAGAATCACGTTTTTAAGGTTAAGAACGATTTCCGTAACATCCTCTTTAACGTGAGGAATGGTTGAGAATTCGTGCAGTACACCATCAATCTTAACGGAAGTGATCGCGTAGCCCGGAAGCGAGGAAAGAAGAACTCTTCTCATGCTGTTTCCGAGTGTTGTGCCGAAACCTCTTTCAAGGGGCTCAACAACAAATCTGCCAACGCTTCTGCTTCCCTGAGTAGATAAATCTACTATCTCGATATTCGGCTTATCAATTTCAATCATTTAAAAGCCTCCTAAAAAATATTTCGCTGAACCAAATAACAGAAATGATCAACTATTATTTAGAATAGAACTCAACGATGAGGTGCTCTTCAACAGGCGTTTCAATTTCTTCTCTTTCCGGAGCTCTGAGAATCTTGACCTGCATAGCATCTTTATCAGCTTCCATCCACTGCGGAACAGGACGTGAGCCGTTGCTTTCAACAAGATTCTTGAACTCATCGGTGGTCTTGCTGTTTTCCCTTACGGAAACAACATCACCGGCTGATACGAGATAGGAAGGAATGTCTACCTTATGCCCGTTTACAGCATAATGAGCGTGGTTTACAAGCTGACGAGCCTGCGCTCTTGAGCTTGCAAAGCCTGCCTCATAAACAACATTATCTAAGCGGCTTTCGCAAAGCTGAAGAAGATTTGTACCGGTAACACCGTCTTTTCTTTCAGCCATAAGGAAATATTTGTGGAACTGACTTTCGGAAACACCGTAGTAACGGCGGGCGCTCTGCTTTGCGCGGAGCTGCATTCCGTATTCCGAAGTCTTTTTACGATTCTGACCATGCTGGCCGGGCGCATATGAGCGACGCTCTATAGCGCATTTGCCTGTATAGCATCTGTCGCCCTTAAGGAAGAGCTTTTTGCCCTCGCGGCGGCAAAGCTTGCAGGCAGGTCCTGTATATCTTGCCATATCAAGTAACCTCCATTAAAAACTATACGCGGCGTCTCTTAGGCGGACGGCAGCCGTTGTGCGGGATAGGAGTAACATCTTTAATAAGAGTAACCTGAAGCCCAACTGTTTCGAGCGCTCTGATTGCCGATTCACGACCTGAGCCAGGTCCCTTAACATACACCTCAACTGATTTCATACCGTGCTCCATAGCGGCCTTAGCGGCTGTTTCAGCGGCCGTCTGCGCGGCAAAGGGAGTTGATTTTCTTGAGCCTCTGAAGCCCATTTCGCCGGCGGAAGCCCATGAAACCGCGTTGCCCTGCATATCTGCAATGGTTACGATCGTGTTGTTGAAGGTTGACTGAATATGAACTGTACCACGCTCAATATTTTTCTTCTCACGACGCTTGCGTGTGGCAGTGGTCTTTTTGTTAGCCATACTTGCTGTTTCCTCCTACAATTATTTCTTCTTGTTTGCTATGGTCTTTTTAGGACCTTTTCTTGTGCGGGCATTGTTCTTTGAGGTCTGACCTCTTACGGGGAGACCCTTTCTGTGGCGAATGCCGCGATAGCAACCGATTTCTATAAGTCTTTTTATATCAAAGGCGACATCTCTGCGCAGATCGCCTTCAACCGTTACATTCTTTTCAATGTAATCACGGATTTTGGAAACCTCATCCTCTGACAGATCTCTGCAGCGAGTGTCCGGATTGATTCCCGTTGCGTTGATAATCTGAGTAGCGGTAGTTCTGCCGATACCGTAAATGTAGGTAAGGCCGATTTCTACTCTCTTATCGTTTGGTAAGTCAACACCTGAAATACGTGCCATATTACTGTTTACCTCCGATTGTTAGTTCAGGCTCAGCCCTGACGCTGTTTGTGCTTTGGATTTTCACAGATAACCATTACTTTTCCATTGCGCTTTATAACTTTGCATTTATCGCAGATTTTCTTAACAGAAGGTCTTACTTTCATTTGAATATCCTCCTTTATTTACTTCGAGCGCCAAATGATACGGCCTTTTGTAAGATCGTACGGAGACATCTCGATTGTTACCTTATCACCGGGAAGGATCCTGATATTGTTCATACGAAGCTTTCCGCTGATATGGGCTAAAATTTCGTGGTTGTTCTGAAGCGTAACCTTGAAAGTCGTGTTAGGCAATACCTCAACCACAGTACCTTCAACTTCAATCATATCTGACTTAGACATCAATTTACCTCGCTGTGTATTTACGAATAAGATGTTAATTTTATCTGGAATCACATCGCGGCGTAATCGCCCGCAATTGATCAAGCTATCAGATCTTGGTCAGTATTACAGGACCGTTCGGCGTGACAGCTATCGTATGCTCAAAATGGGCGGAAAGCTTACCGTCCTGCGTAACGATCGTCCAGCCGTCTGAAAGCTGTTTTACCTTATAGGTGCCCTGATTGATCATCGGTTCAATTGCCAATGTCATTCCGGGTAACAGTCTGATACCACGTCCTTCGTGTCCGAAGTTGGGTACGCTTGGATCTTCATGAAGCTTTGTTCCAACGCCATGACCCACAAAATCGCGCACAACGCTGAAACCGCGTTCCTCGCAGTAGGTCTGAACCGCGTGACCTATATCGCCGATTCTGTTGCCGGGAACCGCCTGCTCGATGCCTTTGTAAAGGCTCTCGCGGGTGGTATCTATCAGCCGCTTTGCCTCGGGAGAGCAAGTCCCTGCAACAAAAGTGGCAGCATTATCGCCGTTATAGCCGTTTTTCGCAGCTCCCAGATCAATGCTGACTATATCACCTTCCTGAATGATACGGTCTTTTTTGGGAATGCCGTGGATAACTTCATTGTTTATGGAAATACATGCGGTGGCGGGGAAATCGTAAAGACCGAGGAAATTGGGAACAGCGCCTCTTTTCTTTATAAGATTATAGGCGATCTTATCTATTTCCTTGGTGGAAACACCGGGCTTTACAGCCTCTCCTGCCACCATTAATGCTTCAGCCGAGATCTGACAAGCTTCTTTCATCAGCTCCAGTTCTCTGCTGCTTTTAAGCACTACCATGTTAATCCTCCAATGCTTTGAAGACAAGGGCGGTTGTATCCGCAACCTCCTCCTGACCTTCAACAACAACAAGCTTGCCGAGTTTCTCATAGAAGTCCTTCAAAGGCTCCGTCATTTCATGATACTCTTTAAGCCTTGCAGCAACGGTTTCGGGGGCGTCGTCCTTTCTGAGAACGAGTTCGCCGCCGCACGCGTCGCATATGCCCTCATTCTTGGGCTTTTTATAAAGAATATGATAGGAATTTCCGCATTTGGAGCAAACGCGTCTTCCCGAAAGCCTTGCGGTGATCTTTTCATCCGGCACTTCAATATCAAGTACTTTGTCTATTCTCACGCCCATATCCTCAAGCGCCTGTGCCTGAGGAATGGTGCGCGGAAAACCGTCAAGAATGAAACCGTTTTCACAGTCCTTTTCCGCAAGTCTGTCTTTAATGATACCGATAACAACATCATCCGGAACGAGCTGACCCGCCTCCATATAGGATTTGGCTTTGAGACCCATTTCCGTGCCCGCTTTTAATGCGGCGCGGATCATATTGCCGGTTGAAACGGCGGGAATGCCATACTTTTCAACTATTTTTTCAGCCTGTGTGCCTTTGCCTGCACCCGGGGCGCCGAGAAGTATTAAATTCATGACCCTCACCCTTTCAATTAATCAAGAAATCCTTTATAGTGGCGCATCATCATCTGTGATTCAAGCTGACGCACAGTTTCAAGCGCAACGCCGCACATAATGATGATCGACGTACCGCCGAGGCTTACGGAGAAGCCGCCGTCGGTTCCGCCCTCGTTGAGCGGAGGGATAGCTGCGTCGCAGATGAGCGACCAGATGATCGGAAGCAAAGCAACGACCGAAAGCATTAAAACGCCGATAAGAGTAAGTCTCATAAGGACTCTGAATATATAGTCAGAGGTGGGCTTACCGGGACGTATACCGGGAATCGAGCCGTTGTTTTTGCGCAAATTGTTTGCCATTTCAATCGGGTTGTACTGAATCGTGCTGTAGAAATACCCGAAGAAGATTATAAGAATGAAGTACATTCCGGCGTACCACCATGAATCGCTCTGGAACGCGTTGAAAAAGCTTTCCCAGAAAGTGCCCTCATACTTATCGGCAGAAATAAACATCTGAACCGTGCCGGGCAGCGAAAGAATGGAGGACGCAAATATGATCGGAAGAACACCGCTCATATTAACCTTGATCGGCATATTTGTGGACTGACCGCCGTACATCTTGCGGCCGACAACACGCTTAGCATATTGGATCGGAATCCTTCTTTCAGAATTATCCATAAATACAATATACATAATCATAAGAAGGAACACGATGAATATTGCCGGTACAAGGAAATTATATACCATACGGCCTGTCTCAAGATAACCGATATACTGTCTGATAATAGTCGGGAATCTGGATACGATACCGGCAAAAAGGATGATTGAAATACCGTTGCCGATACCGGAAATCGTGATCTGCTCGCCGAGCCACATGATAACGGCAGTGCCGGCAGTGAGCACGATTACGATAACCAACGCCTGGAATACACCGGCAAATCCCGTGAACTGAGCGCCGTTCGCATCAGTCATGAGATAGTCATTTGAGCGAAGGAAGAAATAGTAAGCGACAGACTGAAGCAGACCGAGAACAACGGTAACAACACGTGTTATGGACGCTATTTTCTTTCTGCCCTCTTCGCCCTCCTTCTGGAGACGCTCAAGCGCGGGAATTGCAACGGCGAGCAGCTGCATGATAATGGAAGAGTTGATATACGGTGTGATCGACATAGCGAATATCGTACCGTAAGTGAACGCGCTGCCCGTCATAAGGCTGAGATAGGTAAGGATCGTGTTTCCTCTGCCCACCTCAATTTCACCTGCAATATCAAGGAACGGAACAGGTATGAATGAACCGATTCTGAAAATAAGGATAATGAATGCCGTAAAAAGCAGCTTTCTTCTTATTTCAGGAATTTTCCAGGCGTTAACGATGGTTTTAATCATTTACAGCACCT
Organism: uncultured Oscillospiraceae bacterium; assembly: GCA_900539845.1. Lineage (GTDB taxonomy): Bacteria > Bacillota > Clostridia > Oscillospirales > Acutalibacteraceae > Eubacterium_R > Eubacterium_R faecavium. The sequence continues at coordinate 151,415 of UQDP01000003.1, forward strand.
CCACCGTGCCGCCTGCAGCTTCTATCTTGGATTTCGCGGCTTCGCTGACAGCATTCACTTTAACATTGAGCGCCTTAGTCAGCTCGCCGTTTGCAAGAACTTTGATTCCGTCAAGCTCTTTTTTTATAAGTCCGCATGCCTTGAGGCTTTCTGCGTCAACTGTGGCACCGGCCTCAAATCTTTCTTCAAGTGAAGCAAGATTTACAACAGCATACTCCGTGCGGAAAATATTGTTGAAACCTCTTTTGGGAACACGTCTCTGAAGAGGCATCTGACCGCCCTCAAAACCGGGGTTACGGCTGTAGCCTGAACGCGCCTTAGCACCCTTGTGACCTTTTCCGGCGGTTTTACCCTGGCCGGAGCCGGCGCCTCTGCCGATTCTTTTTACAGCTTTTTTAGAGCCCTCAGCAGGAGAAAGTTCATGTAATTTCATAATTGCGCACCTCCTCTTATGCTTCCTGAGTCTCTACAAGGTGAGAAATCTTCTTGATTTTTCCCTTGGTCTGATCATTGTCCGGCTGAACGGTAACGTTGCCTATTTTACGAAGACCGAGTGAGTGGGCCGTGGCGATCTGATCTTTTTTGCAGCCGATCAGACTTTTGGTGAGTTTGATTTTAATATCTGCCATTGTTCCACCCTCCTTACTCAAATATCTTCTTTACGGACTTACCGCGAACTGCGGCAACTTCTTCTGCTGTGCGAAGCTTGGAAAGACCGTTCATCGTTGCTCTTACAACGTTATAAGGATTGTTGGATCTGATAGCCTTGGTACGGATATCCGAGATACCGACTGTTTCTACGACCGCACGGACAGGACCGCCGGCGATAACGCCGGTACCTTTGGGAGCCGGCATAAGAAGCACTTCGCCTGCGCCGAATTTGCCCTTTACATCGTGAGGGATCGTAGTGCCCTTAAGAGCAACCTTCATAACGTTCTTTTTAGCGTCCTCTATACCCTTGCGGATAGCATCGGGAACCTCGCCGGACTTACCGATGCCGAAGCCGACAAGACCGTTTCCGTCGCCGACTACAACAAGAGCTGAGAACTTATAAATACGACCGCCTTTAACGGTTTTTGATACACGGTTGATGGTTACAACTCTTTCTTCAAGTTCCATTGAAGACACGTCAATCTTTGCCATAAAGTATTATCCTCCTTCGTTAGAACTTAAGTCCGCCTTCACGGGCGCCGTCCGCAACAGCGGCAACACGGCCGTGATAAACGTAACCGCCGCGGTCAAATACGCATTTTTCAATGCCCTTTGCCTTGGCTCTTTCTGCCAGTGTTTTGCCGACAGCCTTAGCTGCCTCTACATTACCGCCGTAAGCGGTGAAATCCTTTTCAACTGTTGATGCCTGCGCAAGCGTTACGCCTGCAACATCGTCAATAAGCTGAACGTAAATATTGCTGAGGGAGCGATATACGTTGAGTCTTGGACAATCAACAGTGCCTGAGATCTTTCTGCGTACTCTCTGATGACGCTTTTTTCTTGCTTTGTTTGCATCTTGTCTTGAAACCATTGTAATTCACTCCTTCCCTTATTTCTTACCTGCTTTGCCTTCCTTGCGGCGGATATGCTCTTCAGCATATTTGATACCCTTGCCCTTATACGGCTCGGGAGGTCTCTTTTCGCGAACCTGAGCAGCGAACTGACCAACCGCCTGCTTATCCGCACCTGAAATAACGATCTGGTTTGCGGTGGGGCATTCGATCTTAACGCCTTCGGGAGCAGTCATTGTTACCTGATGTGAATATCCGAGGTTCATAACGAGATTGTTGCCCTGCATCTGAACACGGTAACCAACGCCGTTTACCTCAAGAACCTTTTTAAAGCCGTTTACAACGCCTTCAACCATATTGGCGATAAGGGCGCGAGTAAGGCCGTGAAGGGCTCTGTTTTCCTTTTCATCGTTGGGTCTGGAGCAGTTGATAACGCCGTCCTCAACGCTTACGCTTATGTTGGGGTGCTTATCCATTGTAAGAGTACCGTTTGGTCCCTTAACTGTAACGGTGTTGCCGCTGAGCGCCACATCAACTCCTGACGGAACCGTGATCGGCTTTAGGCCTATACGTGACATCCTTACTGCACCTCCTTACCATACGAACGCAAGTACTTCGCCGCCGACATTCTGCTTGCGCGCTTCCCTGTCGGTCATAATGCCTTTTGATGTGGAGATGATCGCCACACCGAGACCTTTCATGACCTTGGGCATATCCTCAACATTTGAATAAATGCGGAGACCCGGCTTGGAAACTCTGCGAAGACCTGTGATAACCTGTGATTTTCCTTCTCCGTATTTAAGGGTTACACGGATAACACCCTGTTTTTCATCATCAATAACCTTGAATGATTTGATATAACCTTCATCAACAAGAATCTGAGCAATTGCTTTCTTCATCTTTGACGCAGGAATATCTACTGTATCGTGCTTTGCCGAATTAGCGTTACGAATTCTTGTAAGCATATCAGCGATAGGGTCTGTAATATGCATTGATATTTCCTCCTTATAAATTTAGCAATTTCCCATATCTTACCAAGAAGATTTTGTTACTCCGGGGATCTCGCCCTTATGAGCAAGCTCTCTGAAGCATATACGGCACACGCCATACTTACGAAGATAAGCGTGGGGTCTACCGCAGATCTTACATCTGTTGTAAGCTCTTGTTGAATACTTAGCAGGCTTTGCAGCCTTGACTTTCATAGATGTTTTTGCCACGATATTCCCTCCTTACTCTGAAAACGGAGCGCCCAGAAGTCTGAGCAGCTCTCTGCCTTCTTCATCTGTATTTGCGGTGGTTACCATAATGATATCCATACCGCGAACGGCGTCGATCTTATCATATTCGATTTCGGGGAAAATCAACTGCTCCTTGATACCCATGGCATAATTGCCGCGGCCGTCAAAAGAGTTGGGGTTGATACCTCTGAAGTCACGAACTCTGGGAAGAGCCAGATTGAAGAACCTGTCAAGGAACTCATACATCTTATCTCCTCTGAGAGTTACCTTTACACCGATCGGCATACCTTCACGCAGTTTAAAGTTCGCAACGGACTTCTTTGCGCGGCAGACAATCGGTTTCTGACCGGTAATGACGCTGAGATCATTTATGATAGCGTCTACTACCTTTGAATTATCGCGGGCTTCACCGCAGCCCACATTGAGAACAATCTTGTCAAGCTTCGGGATTTGCATAACAGATTTGTACTCAAATTTTTTCATAAGAGCCGGAGCGATCTCGCTCTTGTAGGCTTCTTTTAATCTTGCAGCCATCGGTTATGTTCCTCCCTTTCTTAAAATTCGTTAGCGCACTGCTTGCATACGCGCTTGCCGTCTTTACGGCCTACACGGGTAGCCTTGCCGCACTTCGGGCAAACAAGCTGAACCTTTGAAGCATAAAGAGCAGATTCAACCGGAACGAGACCGCCCTGCTCGCCCATTTTACGGGGCTTAACATGCTTGGTAACGATGTTTACCTTCTTTACGATTACCTTACCCTCTTTGGGGCTTACGGCGATAACCTCGCCCTTAACGCCCTTGGATTTACCGCTGAGCACAACAACCGTGTCACCGGACTTAACAAACATTTTACTCATATTCCAGCACCTCCATTAAAGTACTTCCGGAGCGAGAGAAAGGATCTTCATATAATCCTTATCACGCAGCTCTCTTGCTACCGGTCCGAAAATACGGGTGCCACGAGGAGTTTTATCCTCTTTAATAATTACGGCAGCATTTTCATCAAAACGAATGTACTGACCGTCGTCACGACGTACACCTTTAGTTGTACGAACGATGACTGCTTTAACAACTTCGCCTTTTTTAACAACGCCGTTAGGTGCGGCTTTCTTGACAGAGGCAACGATCACATCGCCGATGTTTGCGTATCTTCTGCCGGAACCGCCCAGAACGCGGATGCAAAGAAGCTCTTTCGCGCCGGTGTTGTCTGCAACTTTAAGACGGCTTTCCTGTTGTATCACAGCATTTTCCTCCTTCGTACTGCAAAATAACACTTTGCATCTTGCAGTTATTATTTTAAAACTAAATATAATATCAAAAGCGACTGTAATTCGTAATGATTACTTAGCCTTTTCAATAATTTCAACAACGCGCCATCTCTTGTCCTTGCTGAGCGGGCGGGTCTCCATAATGAGCACCTTATCACCTACGCCGCAGGAATTTTCCTCATCGTGCGCCTTGTATTTAACCGTACGGTTAATGATCTTTCCGTAAAGCGGATGACGGACCCTGTCCTTAATGGTAACAACAACGGTCTTATCCATCTTATCGCTTGAAACTACGCCAACCTTTGTTTTTCTGAGGTTTCTTTCCATAACAAACTACCTCCTATCTTAAGAATTTGAGTCTGCAAGCTCGATCTCACGCTCAACGGTTTTGATGCGCGCAATATCTTTTCTTACAGCTTTGATTCTCATCGGGTTGTCGAGCTGGTTGATCGCCTGCTGGAAATGAAGATTGAAAAGCTCTTCCTTAAGCTCCGCAAGCTTTGCCGCGCGCTGTTCCGCGCTGAGCTTCTTTATTTCAGCTGCTTTCATTATTGCTCGCCTCCCTCTTCTTTAACTACGAATTTGCATTTGATAGGAAGTTTGTTGGCAGCAAGACGCATCGCCTCGCGCGCAACCTCTTCGTCTACGCCGCCGAGCTCAAACATAACTCTGCCCGGCTTAACTACTGCTACCCAGTAGTCTACGTTACCTTTACCTTTACCCATACGGGTATCGGCAGGTCTTGCCGTGATCGGCTTGTCGGGGAAAATCTTTATCCATACCTGACCGCCACGCTTTGTGTAACGAGTCATAGCGATACGGGCAGCCTCGATCTGTGCCGCTGTTATCCAAGCAGGCTCAGTTGCCTGAAGACCAAACTGACCGTAAGTTACCTTGTTGCCTCTTGTAGCTTCACCGGTCATACGACCTCTGTGCTGCTTACGGTGCTTAACACGCTTTGGTAAGAGCATTACTGATTTCCTCCTTCCCTACGTCTGCCGCCTCTGTTGTTATCCCTTTTGTTGTCTCTGCGGCGGGTGTAGTTATTTCTTCTCTGGGGCTTATTTCTGCTCTCGCGGAGAACCTCGCCCTGATAGATCCAAGTTTTTACGCCGATACGGCCGTAAGTTGTTGCAGCCTCGGCAGTGCCGTAATCGATATCGGCACGGATTGTCTGAAGCGGGATCGTGCCTTCTTTATAAGTTTCCGAACGCGCGATCTCCGCGCCGCCGATACGGCCGGAAACCTGAACTTTGATACCGCGTGCGCCGAGCTTCATTGTATTTCTGATCGCCTGCTTAACGGCACGGCGGAAAGAAACACGCTTCTCAAGCTGTGTAGCGATGCTCTGTGCAACAAGTGTTGCGTTCAGATCAGGCTGTCTGATCTCAATAATATTGATGAATACTTCATCGTTCTTTTTTCCAAGCTTCTTAGCGCAAATCGCCTTGAGCTTATCGATCTCTGCGCCCTGCTTACCGATAACCATACCGGGCTTAGCACAGTGGATGTTGATTCTTACGCGCTTTGCGTCGCGCTCAATCTCAACTTTAGGAACACCCGCGCTTTTGAGCGTTTCAAGCAGATACTGACGAAGATTGTAATCTTCAACAAGGATGTTGCCGAAATCGCCTTTCTTAGCATACCAGCGGGAGTCCCAGTTCTTGATAACGCCGATTCTTAAACCGGTTGGATTACATTTCTGTCCCATTTAACTCTTCCTCCTCGCTCAGTCTTCCATTTCCGAAACGGTAATGGTGATGTGTGATGTTCTCTTATTGATTCTGTAAGCCCTGCCCTGCGCTCTGGGGCGGATCCTCTTAAGAGTAGGACCTGCCGTTACATTGCAGTAGCTTACATATAATCTTGATACGTCCATATTATTGTTGTTCTCCGCGTTTGCCATAGCAGACTTAAGAACTTTTGCAAGCGGCTCAGTAGCAGCTTTGGGTGTGTGCTTAAGGATTGCCATAGCCTTGTCGCAAGGTTGATTTCTTATCAAATCAAGAACAATCTGAACCTTTCTGGGAGAAATACGAACATATGTTGCTTTAGCTGTTGCTTCCATAGTTTAATTCTCCTTTCGATTACTTCGTTGTCTTTGAGCCTGCGTGGCCGCGGAATGTTCTTGTGGGAGCGAACTCGCCGAGTTTGTGACCAACCATATCCTCAGTTACATAAACAGGAACATGCTTTCTACCGTCGTGAACAGCAAATGTGTGTCCTACGAACTCAGGGAAGATAGTTGAACTTCTTGACCAGGTCTTGATGACCTGCTTATCGCCCTTTTCGTTGAGAGCTGCTACCTTTTTATAAAGGCTCTCTTCAACGTATGCGCCTTTTTTAGTACTTCTACTCATCTAATCTTCTCCTTTCCTCTTATTTACCGTTACGACGTCTTACGATCATCTTGTTGGAAGCTTTCTTCCTGTTGCGTGTCTTATAACCGAGAGCAGGTTTGCCCCAAGGTGTAACAGGACCGGGACGGCCGATAGGAGCCTTACCTTCACCACCACCGTGAGGATGGTCGTTCGGGTTCATAACAGAACCGCGGACTGTCGGTCTCCAGCCCATATTGCGTTTGCGTCCGGCTTTACCGATCTTAACATTTGCGTGGTCTGTGTTTCCTACAACACCGATCGTAGCCATACAATCCACAGGTACATTGCGAAGCTCGCCTGAGGGGAGTCTGAGCAATGCATAAGGACCTTCAATAGCCATAAGCTGAGCGCTGTTGCCGGCTGAACGTGCGAGCTGAGCGCCTCTGCCGGGATAAAGCTCAACATTGTGTACGATCGTACCTACAGGGATATTCTTGAGCGGAAGCGCATTTCCTGCAACGATATCCGCATCGGGACCGGCAACTACCTTTGCGCCGATCTGAAGACCTTCGGGAGCAATGATGTAGCTCTTAACGCCGTCTTCATACTGAATCAGTGCAATGTGCGCGGAACGGTTGGGATCATATTCAATGGTCTTTACCGTTGCGGGCATATCAAACTTCTGTCTCTTAAAATCTATTACGCGGTACTTTCTTCTGTTTCCGCCGCCGCGGTGGCGAACTGTGATTCTTCCGTAAGAGTTACGGCCTGACTTTTTGCTGATGGGTTCAAGCAAGGATCTTTCAGGAGCAACTTTAGAGAGGGAAGAATAATCTGTAACCGACATATTTCTTCTTGAAGGAGTAGTCGGCTTATAATTCTTGATAGCCATTATTATTTTTCCTTTCTGAACAACTTTGCGAAGGGATGGCACCCTTCATACCTCATCATTCGAAATTTCTCTTAATTACTATTAAATGTATATACCTGAGCGGCAGATTACATCATATCGTTGAAGAATTCGATATCCTTTGAATCCTCGGTAAGAGTAACGATTGCCTTTTTCCACGAAGGTGTGTAACCCTTGTTCATACCCTGGCGGCGTTCGTGACCGCGGACATTCATCGTGTTTACCTTTGCCACTTTCGTTCCCGGAAAGACCTCTTCAACAGCCTTTGCGATCTGAATCTTGTTGGCGTCCTTCGCTACTTTGAAGGTATATTTTTTATTTACAAGCCCTGTCATAGACTCTTCGGTAATGATAGGCTTGAGAATGATCTCGTGAGCTGTTTTCATTACGCATATACCTCCTCTATTTTCTTGGCTGCTTCCTTAAGAACAACAAGGTTGTTGCAGTTGAGGATATCGTAAACACAAAGCGTATTTACTGTTGCAACCTTTACGCCCTCGATATTGCGGGCACTCTTGTAAATCGTTTCATCGTTTTCCGGCAGAACAAGCAATACTTTTTTGCCGGTCTTGAGTTTTGAAAGCATCTCGGCAACAGCCTTTGTTTTGATCGCTTCAAGCTCAATCTTATTTAATACAAGCATTTCGGATTCCGCAACCTTTGAAGAAAGAGCAGACTTCATAGCAAGTCTCTTTACCTTCTTGTTTACGTTGACCTTGTACTTTCTTGGCTTGGGACCGAGAGCGATACCGCCGTGTGTCCACTGAGGGCTTCTTGTTGAGCCCTGACGAGCACGGCCTGTTCCCTTCTGTCTCCAAGGTTTAGCACCGCCGCCTGAAACTTCGGAACGAGTGAGAGTGGACTGGGTGCCCTGGCGCTGCGCAGCAAGATAGCTTACAACAGCAAGATGCATTGCATATTTATTCGGCTCAATGCCGAAAACGGAATCCGCAAGATCAAGCTTAGAAGTTTTGCGGCCTTCCTGGTTATAAACCTGAACCTGTGCCATTTTTATCTCTCCTTTCGTTAAGCTTTAACAGCGTCTGCGATAACAACGATTCCGCCCTTGGGACCGGGTACGGCGCCCTTAACGGCGATAAGGTTGTTTTCATTGTCTACCTTTGCAACCTTAAGGTTTTGGATGGTTACTGTTTCGTGGCCGTAATGACCTGCCATTTTTCTGCCCTTAAATACTCTTGAAGGACTTGAGCAGGCACCGAGCGAACCCTGATGACGCGCGTTCGGACCAGTACCGTGGGACTCACGGAGTCTTGAGAAATTCCAACGCTTGATCGCACCGGCTGTTCCATGACCCTTAGAAGTTCCCTTTACGTCAACCGTTTCGCCCTCTGCAAAAGTCTCTGCCTTAATGATATCGCCCACGTTGAGCGCGGAGCAGTCATCAAGACGGAACTCTTTGAGCGTTTTCTTCGGAGCAACGTCATTTTTTGCGAAGTGACCTTTGAGCGGCTTGTTGAGCTTGCTGAGCTTAACGTCGCCGAAGCCCACCTGAACGGCCTCATAGCCGTCGTTCTCAAGCGTTTTCTTCTGCGTTACAACGCACGGACCGGCTTCGATTACCGTTACCGGAATAACTTTGCCGTTTTCGTCGAAGATCTGAGTCATTCCGATCTTCTTTCCGATAATACCTTTTTTCATAATTTTTCCTCCTTGGTTATTGGTTGGTTTCCCAACTTGACCTCGTCAGGCGCGATTATAATTTGATTTCGATTTCAACGCCTGCCGGGAGCTCAAGACTTGTCAGAGCCTCAACCGTTTTATTTGAAGGTCTGAGAATGTCGATGAGTCTTTTGTGTGTTCTCTGCTCAAACTGTTCGCGGCTGTCCTTATACTTGTGAACCGCTCTTAAAATCGTTATAACTTCCTTTTCCGTGGGAAGCGGAATAGGACCGCTTACCTGCGCACCGGTAGCCTTGGCAGTTTCAACGATTTTTTCTGAAGCCTGATCCACAAGGTTATGGTCATAACCCTTGAGTCTGATGCGGATTTTTACTTTGCTTGCTGCCATTTACTTTTCCTCCTGAAAAATATTGGTGCGAGACTTTACCTTTTGATTCATTCCACCCATCCGCGTGTTTCAAAGCCGCCCATTTAAAAACCGAATGACAGACGATCATTCGGGCAGCCTTTGCGGAAAGCAGACATACGCAAGCTATCTGCAAAGGAATGAATAAAGGTATGATTTCGCCCGGTTTAAAATCGGACATACTCCGCCGAAATTCCCGCTTTGGGTCAAGCGCCACCTCCGGCATCATCGCATATCTTTTGTGTGAAAACCATATACTACAATAAATATAAATATATAATATATGCCTTTTCACACGCCTGTTTATTATATATTAGCAGAAGCTGTTTGTCAATAGCGAATTTCCAAAAAATATAAAATTTTTTTCGTTGTTTTTCACAAACTTTTTATAAAAATATCGTTTATTTGCACAATTATTTTATATAAAAACCGCGTCCCCTTTCGGAGACGCGGCAACACACCCAACCGTACTATAACAATACGTTTTAAGATGCATTATTTAGATTTAGGATTTTCCTATAAACAAAACATTCAGGGATGATTCTTCCGAGTGGAAATTGTTATTGCTCGGAACAGCGTTGATAACTGTCGGAACGGAATCAATAACAACAGGTACGGATATAACGGCTGTTACCTTCTGATTGGGAGCACTGAAGCTGTGCTTGTAAACAGCACCGTCTACAAGCGTGCCGTTCTGATGGATTCTTACCGTATAGTTTACAGGGAAATAATTATCGCATTTTGAAGAGACAACACTGTTATAATTGATCTGATAGATACCCGGTTCAACAATAATAACATCCGCCGAGCCGTCAGCGTGTGTCAGCGCCGTGCCGGTTATCGTTGGCGTTGTTGCAAAGGAATACGGCACTGTTGCCGAAGATTCCTGAACAGCGAAATTGTGTGCCGTTATAGCGCTGGAGGCAAGTGTTGCGCCTGTAGCACCCGTGGCGCCTGTTGCGCCCGCTTCGCCGGTGGCGCCAGTTGCACCCGTGGCGCCTGTTGCGCCCGTAGCTCCTGTGGGACCTGTTGCGCCGGTAGGACCCGTGGGACCTGTCGGTCCCGTTACGCCTGTAGGACCTGTTGCACCGGTAACGCCGGTTACACCTGTTACGCCCGTTGACCCGGTGGCACCTGTTGCACCCGTAGCGCCCGTTGAGCCGGTTTCTCCAGCCAGACCGATGGGACCCTGCGCACCTACCGGACCCTGCGCGCCGGTTGCGCCCGTAGCTCCTGTTGCCCCGGTAGCGCCTGTCGGACCTGTGGGACCTGTTGCGCCTCTTACGCCCATAGGGCCTGTTGCTCCTGTCGGGCCTGTGGGACCCGTGGGGCCCGTAGGACCGCCGGCAGGACCTGTAGGGCCGGTGGGGCCTGTTGCGCCTGTATTGCCTTTGCAGCAAACAGTGCAGGAACAGCCCTGGTGACCGCGCGTGCAGGAAGCGCAGGCTTCTTCTTTGTCAAAACCTTTATAAATAGTCATATTTTACCCACCTGTTAGTATTTAAAGTCGATACATAAAATGTATCTGTACCATTATATTCCAAAAGCCGGTCACCCGTTACCGCGAAGCGAGGCGAAATAAGCTTTATTGTGCAGATATGCCGCAGATGCCGGCTTTAAAGAGCCTGCGATCTCATTATATCTTTGAGCCGCTTCGACATTGCCGGTGCGGTCAAAACACACAGCAAGCTGTATTGCCGGAATATATCCGTAACAGTCGGAGTTCACGAAAGCGCCGCTTTTTGAATCCGGCTCCATACTAAGCGCTGTTTCAAACCAGAAACATGCCTGGGCAAAACGTTTTTCCAGCATAAGAACATTGCCTATTTCGCAGCATATCTCAGCACGGGGTGAATCATAAATAAACGAACGGCAAAGCGAATCGAACGCGCCTTTGGTATTCCCTAACTGAATATAACAGTAAGAAAGAATCTTACAGGCTTCTATATCGTTTTCTATCCACCCTTTGTTTTCTTCAAGAAAGTTATTCAGCACCTCTGCTGCGCGCTCATACCGCCCATGATAATACAGCTCTCTGCCGAAATAAAATTCATCACGTGGGGTAAACGGCTCGCCCAGCCTTTCCTGCTCTAGATAAATATCCAGATTACGGGTGCTGTATTCTTTTTTTACCGATCTGTGCGTTACGGCAGCGTCGGCATACAGAATTTTTCCGCCGTATTCGATCGCCTCATGCACCCTGCCCTTCCATACAAAACCGCAGCTGCGTCTGACTATTCTTTCCCTGTAAAAGGAAAACGCAGGGTTTCCGTTTTCATCAAAAGCCGTGTTGTAAGGAAGCATAATCACATCAGCCGAGCCGTCCGACTCCAGCATAAGAGAACGCAGCTTCTCCGCGTCCTCTTTACGCATAACGTCATCCGCATCCAGCCACATTATATAGTCACAGCCGGCTTTGGAAAAGGCGAAATTTCTTGCCGCCGAAAAATCATTGCACCATACGAAATCATATATCTTATCGGTAAAACGTGCGGCTGCTTTTTTTGTGCCGTCGGTGCTGCCGGTGTCAACAATAATCATTTCATCAACCATGCTTTTTACGCTTTCAAGGCAGCGCGCAAGCACCTTTTCCTCATTTTTCACAATCATACATAAGCTCAGAGTCTGCAAAAAATCATCCCCAAGGCATAATATGAAAACAGCAAAAAAATGTGAAAGCCGTCTCTGCAAACTTGAAAATCATAACCACCAGTTAAACTGGTGGTTTGCACAGGCCCTAAAAGGGCCGCCT
>UQDP01000004.1 GCA_900539845.1 uncultured Oscillospiraceae bacterium
CTGTTACGGAAGCCTTGAGATTCTGTACCGTCGGGCACGCTGCGCCGAATGTATACCCTTCGCTTTCCGAGCTGTCTCCGTCATCGTTATATGCTGCCACCTTAATTTCATAAGTCCAGCCGGGAACCAGATCGGTGAATGTGAAATTCGTGGCTGTTGTTGTGCCCTTGAGTCTGTTGATTCCGTTTGTGATCTCGTATACTTCATACTTTGTTGCTCCGGGAACGGCATTCCATTCTATTTTCGCTCTTTCTCCGTCTCCGCCGCGCGCGGTAAGTTTTATACCTGTTGGTTTGCCAAGTGTTTCAACATTCAGATCAACATTATATGAAACCGGAAAGGTTACGCCAACGTTGGAACCGAGGCCGCAAACGAAAGAGTATTGTTCTCCGGCTTGAAGATGCACACGGGCATAAAAATTCCGGCTGTATCCATTCACATCGCTGTCATCATACGGTGAATCACCGACCGGCTCGCCTTTGGAGTCATTTATATAACACAGCGGATCCAAATGATCCGGCGCATGTGAACGGAAAATATAATATCCGTTTTTCTTTGGCGTAAATGTAAACGCCTGCACGGAACCACTGTTCGGAACAGTTACCGATGTGATTGCGCCAAGTGCAAGTTCCGACTCCTCCGCAAAGGCAGTAAAACCGATTGAAAACATACTGATTGCCATAACGGCACTCAAAAGTATGCTTAAAAACTTTTTCATTTAAAACACCCCTTTAGATCTTGTGCGGACAGCAAGGCATCCGCACATCTATTATAAAGCACCCGCTTGCTGATTTTCAACTGTTATATTAACTGGTAAATATAAAAAACGGCGCGCAGTCAAAAAGTGCGCGCCGAAATTTTATTATTCGAAAATCCCCTGATAAAGCAATGAATGATCCCGAACGGTTATATATCCGTCATGGTTCACATCAAGTGCCGCATCATAATTTCCATCACCAACGGCACTGTTCATGCAATCCTCAATATTTACCTGATAAGTATCGGAACACACTTCGCATTGAACAGTGGCTGTTTTATTTTCATAAGCTGTTACTTTATAAGTGTGCGCTGCGCTCCACACCGCATAAATAACCATATCCGACGTTACATCAACAGCCTGCTCGCTCCAACGCGGACATACGCCGCCCTCAGGAGCTTCGGGAAATGCCGGCGCAGCTGCGCTCTGACCCGAAACAACATAGGAATAATCGATCAGCGCGCCGCCTTCGGACTCATAATATGATACTCTGTAAAAATCCTTTGAAACCGTTACATTGACGCTCATATACTCCGCGCCGGGGCAATTCACATTATACTCATATTTAAAGCCGTTTTGCGCCGAGGAATAATCGCTGAACTCAAATGCTCCGTTCTGCGCATTGTAACCGCCGTCCGCAAGACTTGAGGAAACGATATTCGCCGCCGAGCCTATGCTTACAGGCACCGAGATCGTTTTTCCGTTCGCCGTAGCTGAAGCATTTACAGTCTGATTCCCGAGGTTATAATCCGTCAGTGAATTGGCAAGCAGCGTGTTTGCCGAAAGATCCAGACCGGACAGTTTGTTATACGAACAGTTCAGCTCAGCCAAAGCTGTATTGGAAGATAAATCAAGACTTTCAATGCCATTGTTATAGCAGATCAGGGACTCAAGCCCCGTGCAAGCGCTCACATCAAGAGAGGTAAGCGCGCAACCGTCACACTGAAGCGCGGTGATGGACTGCGGAAGAATCAATTCGGTAAGATTTTCACAGCCGCGGCAATTCAGTTCTTTCAAAGCCGTATTTTGGGAAACGTTCAGAGATGAAAACGCGTTGCCGTTCACTCTGAGTGAAGCCAGCTTTGAAAGCGCTGAAAAATCAGCCTGCGCTATTCCAAGATCCGCAGCATAAAGGCTCGTAAGCTCCGTAAAATATTCAATGCCTTTGAGATCATTTATATCTCCGTCGGCAAGGAAAACAAGCGGCATATTGCTGACTGCCGCGCTCTCCTGCGGGCTGAGATATCCGTTTGAATCGGTATCATAATTATCCAGCACAACCGCACGGAAATTGTCGTCAGGAAAATTCTGCGCATTGATTGCAACCCCGTCCTCCGCATTCACACTGAGGATTCCTGCAAAGCAGGAAAGAGCTATGACGGCAGCCAGAAAAACCGAAAATCTGTTTTTAAATCGTTTGCTCATTTTTACTCCTTCCTGTTAAACGCCTACTCGGAACGTTACGGGTATGGAATTGGTAACCGTTGAGCCGTCACTCAAAGTAAGCGTACAGGTTATCGTAGCGCTGTAATTGCTTGCCGTTATCAGACCTGCTATCGCAACAACGCCGTTTTCATCAACCGTGATCTTTGAATTGCTTGACGACCAGCTTATCGACGTATAGCTTTCCGCCGCTTCGGGATACGTGTTGATGGAAAGCTGTATGGTCTTGCCGTACAGGTTGAGTTCTTTATATTCAACGCTGTCTACTTCTTCGCCGTTATATACGAACTTGAACGACTCAATCATTTTAACGCTGTCTGTAACCATTATGTTTCTGGTAACTGTCGTCACTCTGTCATAATCATCCGTAACAGTATAAGTAACTGTTATGGAGCCGTAATCAGCGTCATTGTCTTTCACAACAGTCAGAACATTGCCGTTGACTTCCGCGGTTACATTCTGTGCGTCAGAATATGCAAGCTCTGCGGATTTGATCATTGCGCCCTGAGCATAAGAAGCGGTGATCACAACGCTGTTGTTGGAATCCTTTACATAAGATTCGCCGTCCTTTACTTCCTGACCGTTTATCTGAAGCGAAAGAGTTCCCGCCCCTATAAACGGATGCTCGTCAAGGTTGTTATATGCCGTTTGCAGAACTGCCAGCGCGGAATCTATTGCATCCTGTGTGGAAAGATAATCCTCGCTCACCGCCACTGCGTTTTCATAAGCGGATTTGAATGCCATTCCGTAATCATATTCGTAATCCATATAATTTACGGATGAATATTCTTCTATTGCCGCATTAAGAGCGGTTGTGTCGTTTGTCGTTATTGCCCTGATGGTTGCCGAATGTCCGCCGTCTGCGGAATATGCGGTAATAATGCATTCGCCGCCTGCAATGAATGTGACCGTTCCGTTTTCGTCAACGGTTGCGATCTCAGGATCGGAAGTTGTGAAAACACAGTCTCTTACACTCGGTACGGAAAGCACCGATGAGCCTGAAACATTCGGGTTCAGCGTTACCGTAGTGGAAGGCGAACCGTAAACATATTCGTCATCAAAAGATACGGAGACTACGGGTATCCTTACGAAAGAAACATAAACGCTGCTTTCGGCAACATTGCCGGCTTCGTCGGTCGCCTTTGCTGTTATTACTGCATATTCGGGCGAAATACCGTTTTTGGTGACCTTGCCGTTTGAATCAACGGCTATATTGCCGTTTGAGGAGGACCACTCAACCGTTACTCCCGTGCAGTCTGCCGGTTCAAACGCCGCATTAAGCTGAATGGAAACACCGTTGAGCGATGCAGATTCATATCTGATGAATCCTTCATTTACAACAGACGCCGCGCTGTTTTCATCAAGCTCTATCGAAACCGCGCTGACGGGAACGAAAAGCACAAGCCCGTTATACGCGTCGATAAGCTGCTGTAACATCAGGTCTACATCTGCCTGTTTTGCGGTAGATTCATTTATAACATTATTTGCAAGTTCAAGCATCTGCCTGAGCGCTTCAAGCGAAGCATTGGTGTACGTATGCGTATCCTTTGTATTCTGATAAAACTCATTATACTGGGCATATGTGTTGGCGAGCACGGTGTAATCCGTTCTCAGCGTCACGTTACAGCTTGCCTTATAGCCGCCGTCAAATGTTTCGGCAGTTATAACAACCGAACCTGTATTGACCGGGGTAACATTTCCGTTTGCATCAACAGTTGCCACGCTTTCATCGCTTGAGGTCCAAACAACATCCTTGATTGCCGCGTCATCCGGGGTAACCTGCGCGTTGAGCTTGAATGCTCCGGCATTCGCGTAGCGGTCCACATTTGTCTGATCCAGCGTTATTCCGCTTACCGTATCGTCTGAAACCACCACTCTTATTGTTCTTGTCACCGTTCTGCCGTATGTGTCAGTGGCTGTAACAAGAAGCTGAGCTTTTGCGGAAGCGGTAGCGCTGCCCTGCTCGACTTCAACGGTGGAGCCGCTTATATTCACATCGGTGCTGCCCGACTTATCAGCAACACTCCAGGAAATATCAGTGTAATTCGCAGCTGCCTCAGCCGGAAGCGACGCACTGATGATTGTTTTTGCCTTGTATCCCGTGCCGTCAGAGCTGTTATAGGTGTGCGTTGCGGCGTCATCCGCAATACTGCCGCTGCCCTTTGAGCCGTACTGCCACAAAAGGTTCTGTTTTTGGTTGTCATAAGCGAGATGAATCACGGACGCGGCAACAAATTCGTGCCCTGTAAGCGCTTCGCCTGCCTGATTGAGGTTCAGCGTTATCTCATCTATTTCAGATTGGGTGAGCGAATTATCACCTATCGCCGCCTGTGCCGTCTCATAAGCATTTTTGAACGCCATACCGTAATCATACTGATAATCCATATAATTTACGCCGGCGTATTTGGACAGGGCTGCGTTAAGAGCGGCTCTGTCTCCGGAGGTGGACACACTGCACTGTGCGCTGAATCCGCCGTCGTAAGAAGTAACTCTTATCGTTGTCGCTCCTGCCCCGGTAAAGGTTACAAGTCCGTTTTGATCAACAGTCGCAACTGTTTCATCGTCAGACTCCCAGTAAACATCTTTTATACTTGCCTGACCGATATGGAAAACCGGATCGCCGGTGGGATAGATCACACAGTTGAGCTGCCTTTGATCGCCCACATTACCTGCAATCTCCGATTCACTGAGCGAGACTGAGGTAACGGGATAATAAGCAAAAGATACCCATACATCGTCGCTCCACTGATTTCCGAAATGATCCGTAACAGTGCAGGTTATCATGCCGTAACAGCTTGAATCCTGTGCCGGGCTGGCAGTTCCGTCCTGCGTTACATTGATAAGTTCAGTTGACGAGGTCCATTCTACCGAAGCATAGCTTGCATTGTTCGGATAAAGCCTTACATTCAGGTTAAGCTGGGCATTTTTATAGGAAAGACCTTCGCTGAGAAGTGACAGATCATACTGATAATAATCCGATGTGGCTTCGCCGTCCAGATAGAGTTCAACCTTCTGAATAAATGTATATTTCTTCAGTCCGTTGTAAGCCGCTTCAAGCTCTTTATACATATTGTCTACTTCTTCCTGCGTTGAAGCGTTTGCGTCTATCATCTGCTGAGCGGCATCAAGTTTTTCAATATACGCTTTATACGTATCTGGATAATAGTTTTCCTCTTCCAGTGAAAGATTTTTATATGTGGTCACGAGCTGCTGAAGAGCGTCATAATTCGTTACAACATGAACAGCGCATTCAGCAGTATATCCGCCGTCCGCAGTAATCGCCGTTATAACACAGTCGCCGCCGTAAACGAAAGTCACATTTCCGTCTCCGTCAACTGCCGCAACGTCTTCATTGCTTGACGACCATATAACATCATCTATATCTGCCGAAGTGATCCCAAGAACCGTGGGCTGAACAGTTGCGTCGATCTGCTGCGACTCTCCTGTTTTGCCGGTTATCTCAGTAGGATCAACGGTGATTCCGGTTGCCTGCGTTCTTGCGAACGCGACCACCACGCTGTCTGATACGGTATCTCCGAAATAATCTGTTGCAGTAACGGTGATCGTTGCGTAGCAGGCTGAATAGGTTTCGGTCGGTGTGCATTTGCCCGTGGAGTCAACCGATACCGAATCATTGCTGGAAGTCCATTTGATATCGCTGTACATTGCTCCGGCGGGATTCAGTTCATAATCGAGCTGATACGAGGTGTTATAGTAGTAAAGCGTGTCTACCGGGACGCTTATATAGTCCGCCGCCTCTTCTCCCGCATGATTAAGCACCGAAATGCTGTTCAGACCCACATAACCGCCAAGCTGATAGAATACATACAAAAGCTCGTCTGCATATGTATCGACCGCTGACTGTGACGCCATCGGCATTTCTTCGTCAATATAATAAGCATAATTGAGCTTCCTCATATAATCTTTATAGTAGGAAGCGTTTTCATCTGTTTTGAGGATAACTGTTTTTTCGCACAGACCGATTATATCCCTGAGTCTTTCTTTATCAGGATAAACGGTAACCGTTGCGGTATCGACTATTCCGCCGTCGGCGGATACGCAGTAGAGCGTTGCCGTTCCGACATCAACACCCTTTACAACAACATTGCCGCTGCTGCTGTCCTTGCCGACTATTTCAAGAACATCCTCATCGCTTGAATACCAGTTCGCGTCATAGCAGGCGGAATTCTCGCCGGTAAGCGAGCCTTCAAAGCTCATGGAATGCGTAACATCCATTGTTTTACCGTTTGTAAGCGAAAGCTCCTCGCCTCCGTCAATCGTGTTTGACGACGCGTAATTTCTTGCAACGGTAAGCGTTACGGTATCGCTTTTTACAGAACCGTCCTCTGAAACGCAGTAGATATTTACACTCTGCGCCCTCTCATTACCGGCTTTAAGCTTAACATCCACCGTTCCGTTTGTGTTGTCCTGATTCGCCAATGTAAAATTATCGTTGTCAATATACCAAGTGATATTTTTATTTGTTGCATTTTCGGGATCAATATTCGCTTTGAGCTTTATTCCTTTGTTAACATATGTAATATTTGCATCGCCTACCGCTATTTTAACGACTGCATATTTTATATATTCGCCGGTTACCTCTGCGTCCGTTACGGTGAGTTGGCTTCCGTTCGTTGTGCCCGTAACTTCAAGCGCAATGTTTTTGATCGGCTGTCCGTTGTCAAAGCTCTTTTCGTCTGTAACAGACGAGATCTCATAAAAATTATCAGAGCCTATATAGTAACCCGTCTGCGCCTTGCATACAACCGTGCAGCTTCCGCCGCCCACGGCTGTATAAAGGCCGTTTGCGTCTATCTTTCCGATTCCGTCCGAAACAGCACCGTCATTCATAACGGGATTTCCGTTGTCATCAACGAGCGGATCGCCGTTTTCATCGGTCTCTTGATACGGCTGTGCAGCCCACAGGTACTCATCCTCACCCGTTTCTGCATTCTTGGTTTTAATGCCCCATGTTATATAAAGATTATTTGCATCTGCAACACGCGACGGATACACATTTGCATGCAGATACTGCTGCTCATCAATATTTATACTGTCTCTCTCGGCAACGATTTCAACGTCAGACAGGTATTTCCCCGTTCTTCCCGTTACTGTTATCGTTACGGTTTTAGAGATGTTGTTCGCAGCCGAGGTCGCCGTAATCTCAACCGTCTGCTGTGAATAGGAACCGAGCGAGCCGCCGGCGTCTCTGCCGGTGATAATGCCCGTAACAGGGTCAACGCTCGCTATGGACGGATCACTTGAAGTCCAAGTGATATCGGAAGTATCGGCAGCTTCCGGTTTGGCATTTTCTATCGAAAGCTGAATATCGGAACCTTCCCTTACGGTAGTCGCTCCGCCGATTTCAAAATCCGTAAGCGGAACTCCGTCAACAACAGTAAATGTGATGGAATCGTTAGTTGTAAACTGAAGAATGATATTCGCGATGACCTTGACCGCCGTTGCCGTAAGCTTGACCGGATCCGCCGTATCGCCTACAATATCCGAGATGGCAAAGCAGGCGTCAAGAATGGCAGTGAGCACTGTTCTGTTGATATCAAGCCCCACGTATTTAATAAGTATGTCGGCGATCTGGCTTGAATCGATCGTTGTAAGATCATTCAGCTCATAAATATAGTTTATATATTTTAGAAGATTTTCAATAAAGCCGTCCGTATCCGGCGAAACGACTATCGTTACCTCGCCCGTGTTCTTGAATGTAACAAGACCGCTGTCATCAACGGTTGCTATTACCTTTCCGCTTGAAAAAATAGAAGAATTCTTAACGGAATAAATTACACCCATATGCAGCCTTGTAGGTGTAGTGCAGGCAGAGATCTGAACAGTAGATCCAACCGCAACGGTCGTAGGAAGATCCTGTTTGTTTGTAATATGCGTGCCGTTAGGTATAAAATCGGCATAGATCTCCTGCGACTTCTGAACACACACTTTAAAACTGTCCGTATCGAGCACATTGCCCTGTGCGTCATACATCGTGCAGCTTATCGTGGTGTTTACTTTATCAAGATATTCCCTGAGCGAATCGATAAGCTCGCCTTTATAAGAATCAATATATTTATCCAGCAGGGAATCAGAGCCGAAAGCAGCCTCAACAACGGCAATGATCGCGTCCGTATCCATCGTGTCCACATTTATGGTATCGTTAAAAAGCGCTTTCTCAAAAATCGTTTTAAGAAGAGAGCCGATCAGCGGGACCGTTGCCACCTCATTATCTATCCAAAGCCTTACTGCCGCGCCTTTTGAGGAGTCAAACGCGCGCACAAGACCGTCCTCGGTAACATCGCACACAGTGGGCGTATCGCTGGACCACTTTACATACCCGTTATCGGGCAGAGTGCAGTCTATGAACTGGTATGTAAACTGTTTCTTGTCGCCCTCATACATATACTCAATGTATTCGGTCTCCCCGTCCTCCTGATAGGAAGGAACAAGTGTTCCGTCTTCATAAAAGATCTCAACATCATAAAAGCCGATAACGCCGCCGCTGCCGTCCTCTGCGGCAAAAGCAGACAGACCGGGCGCAAGAACGCCCGCAACGGTGATGACCGCAAGGAAAATGCTGAGCAATCTTTTTTTGATTCCCGTTGATTTCATAATTCCGCCTCCGATAAAAATCCTGACAGTTAAAATACGGTACAGGTCAATTGCCGATATTAATCCATATTACTATCGTTTTAATTATAGTTATTTTTACATTTATATTCCATTGTTAAATTAGACAAAATTTTCATTTCCGATTTGTATATTATTTATATACAAATTGTGAAGCTTTGCTCGCGAAAAATCTTACAGTATATTTAATAAATATGCTGAAAATGAATAAATCCGTTTTATCTTCAGGAATGTAAAAAAAAGAAATGCTTAACGGAAGAAAAAAACACCACAGGTCATTCCTGTGGTGTTGTAATTCTCTATTTGATTTCTTCCAGCTCGCAGATCGCCGCCATAGAACCGTCCTGCTGGCTTATCAGTTTTCTCCTATCGCGAACTTTTTTAATTTTAGAGCCTTTTGCTTTCAGCAAATACTCTGATTCGCATTTGCCGCTCCTGAGAATCTCTCTCTTGAGCGTTTCAGCAAGATGTTTCGGATCACCGTCTATGATACGGGACAGATCGCCGTCAAACCTCTCAAAAAATTCCGTTCGCGAATACCCTGTAAGCTTAACGAAATCGCCGCTGATCAGATCGCATTCAAACGGTTTTTCGGGAGTTGTGAAAAAGATCGCCCCGCTCAGATTCTCAAGCAGATTGACCAGCTTGTCATACGCTCTGTCCGCTCTGGCTTCAGCGTCCTTAACACGCGTAATATCCGTAAACATGGCATGAAAAACAGGGCATCCCTCATCATCTGTTTTATGTACCGCGGCATTGCACTTGCACCATATGTATTTCTCTTTATGCTGCCTGATTCTGTACTCAATGTCGATCTGCTCGCCTGTTGCCATCGCAGCGCCCACAGCCTGATAAACAAGCGTTTTATCCTCCGGGTGAATGATTTCGTCAAGCCTGTAAACCTGTTTTCTGCAGTTCTCTTTTGTTGTGCCGAAAAGGCGGCAGCCGCCCTCGTTTATATACAGCGTCTCAAAGTGCATGTTGGGCGTAACCTTGAACAGGCACACGCCGCCTGTAACAAGATCTATCAGGTGATTGATCTCCTTTGCGCGTTCTTTGAGCTGTCTGTTTTTTTCACGGCTTTTTGAAACATCCGCAAAAACAAGTCTGCAAAGCGGCGAATCCTCAAGATTCTGGGCGGTGCAGTGCACATATACCTGCTCTCCGTCACCGTTTACTATGTCCATATCCATGTATACGAAACGGGAATCCTTCTTGCAGATCTTTTCAATGACCTCCTGCCTGTCTGACGGAATAACTATATCCTGTAAAAACAGCTTTCCCTCTTTTATCTTTGAGGGGTGAACCCCTGCAAAATCGGAAAAATGGCTGTCCGAATCAACGATTCTGAAATCGTCCTCTTTATCCACTACGCAGTTTAAAAATTCAACCTCGTAAGCTCTGTCCTCATTCGTTTCGGTCACGCTTCAAATACTCCTTTCAAAAGCTTTGCCGACGGGGTCTGAACCCAACACTATATTATATCGTCATTATAGCATAAAAATAATTATTTTGCGAATTTTTTGTTAATAATTGTGCCGAAAAATGTATTTACCTATAGGCAAAACGAAAACATTGTGTTATTATACTAATTGATAATTTAAAACCGTGTAGATTATTTCCGTTCGTCAAATAGAGCGGGGTGGATTTACAGAAAAAAGGAGTAGTACTATGGCAGATGTTTTTCGCGTTTTCGTTGAAAAAAAGAAGGGAAACGATATTGAAGCAAAGCAGCTTAAGGATGACCTGATCTCAACCGTCGGCATAACAGGTTTGAAAGAGCTTCGCCTTATAAACAGATACGATGCGCAGGGACTTTGCGCAGAGGAGTTTGATCGTGCCGCAAGGCTCATTCTCTCCGAACCAAACCTTGACAATGTTTATGACCGGCTTGCTATACCAAACGGCTGGAGATATTTTGCGAGCGAATTTCTGCCCGGTCAGTACGACCAACGAGCGGACAGCGCGGCACAGTGCATACAGCTTCTCACGCAGGGCGAGCGCCCGCTTGTTTCCAGCGCAAAAGTTTATATGCTGGGCGGCGATATTACAGACGATGAGTTTGAAAAGATAAAATCATACATAATCAATCCCGTTGAATCGCGCGAGGCTTCCATGGAAATCCCCGAAAGCCTTGACATCGCTGCGGATGTGCCCGCGGATATTGAGAGAATCAACGGCTTCATTGAAAAAAGCGATGAAGAAATAAAAGAATACCACGCGCAGATGGGCTTTGCCATGAGCGTGGCTGACCTCTGCTGGGTAAGGGATTATTTCAAAACGGAAAACAGAGATCCCAGCCTGACCGAGCTCAAGGTCATAGACACCTATTGGAGCGACCACTGCCGTCACACCACTTTCAGCACCATACTTGACGAAATAAAGGTTGAAGATTCCAAATATTCACAGGCACTCGAAAAAGCTGTTGAGCAGTATTTTGATCTCCGAAAAGAGGTTTACGGCAGCCGTGAAAAGGACGTATGCCTTATGGATATGGCGTGCATAGGCACAAAGGCTCTTAAAAAGCGCGGACTTGTAAACGATCTTGACGAAAGCGAAGAAATCAACGCCTGCTCCATTGAAGTTCCCGTTACTGTTGACGGCAAAACAGAGCAATGGCTCGTTCAGTTCAAAAACGAGACCCACAACCACCCGACGGAGATAGAGCCGTTCGGCGGCGCGGCAACCTGCCTCGGCGGCGCCATCAGAGATCCGCTTTCCGGCAGAGCATATGTATA
The DNA here is from genome assembly GCA_900539845.1 of uncultured Oscillospiraceae bacterium. Taxonomy (GTDB): domain Bacteria; phylum Bacillota; class Clostridia; order Oscillospirales; family Acutalibacteraceae; genus Eubacterium_R; species Eubacterium_R faecavium. The sequence continues at coordinate 11,572 of UQDP01000004.1, forward strand.
TCAGGCTATGCGCGTTACCGGCTCCGGCGATCCCACCGTTTCTTTTGAAGACACGCTTGATGCTAAGCTTCCTCAAAAGAAGATTACAACAGGCGCGGCACAGGGCTATTCCAGCTACGGCAACCAGATCGGACTTGCAACAGGTCAGGTCGTTGAGCTTTATGATGAGGGATATGTTGCAAAGAGAATGGAGATCGGCGCGGTAATAGGCGCTTCACCAAAAAGCAACGTGATCCGGGAAGTTCCGCAGGACGGCGATAGGATCGTTCTGCTCGGCGGACGCACAGGAAGGGACGGCTGCGGCGGCGCTACCGGCTCTTCAAAAGCACACAACAGCATGAGCATTGAGACCTGCGGCGCGGAGGTTCAGAAGGGAAATCCGCCCACGGAGAGAAAGATCCAGCGCCTTTTCAGGAATCCCGAAGTTGCAAGAATGATAAAGCGCTGCAACGATTTCGGCGCCGGCGGCGTTTCCGTTGCAATAGGAGAGCTTGCGGACGGACTGAGCATCGACCTTGACAAGGTTCCCAAAAAATATGACGGACTTGACGGCACGGAACTCGCCATTTCCGAATCTCAGGAAAGAATGGCAGTTGTGCTTGATAAAAACAATGTAGACAGATTTATCAAACTCTCTAACGAAGAAAATCTGGAGGCTACGCCCGTTGCCGTTGTTACTTCTTCTAACAGACTTGTTATGACATGGCGCGGCGATAAGATCGTTGACATCAGCCGTGATTTTCTAAACACAAACGGCGTTACACAGCATGCGAAAGCAGTGATCGAAGCTGTTGACGCAGAAAAGAATTACAGAAATATCGTTCCCGGCGCGCTTAACGGAATGAAGCCCGCAAAAGCGCTCAAAGCAAACCTTGAAAGACTGGAGGTCTGCTGCCAGAAAGGTCTTTCGGAAAGATTCGACTCATCGATCGGCGCAGCAACCGTTCTGATGCCGTTTGCCGGCAAATATCAACTCACTCCCGAAGAGGCAATGGCTGCGAAAGTGCCTGTGTTAAAGGGAGAAACGGATACAGCAACGGTTATGTCCTACGGCTTTATTCCAAAGCTTTCAAGCTGGAGCCCGTTCCATTCGGCAGCGTTTGCCGTAACGGAATCTCTCGCGAAGCTTGCCGCTGTCGGCTGCGACCCGTCAAAAGCACGCCTTACTTTCCAGGAGTATTTTGAAAGACTGAATGACGACCCGAAGCGCTGGGGCAAGCCCGCCGCCGCTCTGCTCGGCTCAATCACCGCGCAGATAGGCTACGGTACACCGTCGATCGGCGGAAAAGACAGCATGAGCGGTTCGTTCAATGCGCTTGATGTGCCGCCTACGCTTGTTTCATTCGCAGTCGGCATGAGCGAAGCGTCAAAAACGGTTTCCGCACGTTTCAAGAGAGCGAATTCAAAAGTTTATATGATAGAAATTCCTGTTTGCGAAGAAACAGGTCTGCCGGATTACGAAAAGGCAATGAAAGTGATGAAAGCCGTGTATAACGCCGTAAGAAACGGCTCCGTGCTTGCCGCGGGCGTGGTAAAAGAGGGCGGCGCCGCCGCATGCGTCTGCAAAATGGCTTTCGGCGACAAACTCGGCTTCACCTTTGAGCAGGAACTCGATATGCGGACTCTTTTTGCCGCGGCGCAGGGCAATTTCGTTGTTGAAGCGGCAGACGAACTGCCGGAAGAATTTGAAAACGCCGTTCTTCTCGGCGCAACAAACGACAACGGCGTATTTATCATAGACGGCGAAGTACTCACCGTTGACGAGCTTATCGACGCATGGTGCTCCAAGCTTGAAAAAGTGTTCCCGCAGAACAGCGGCGTTTCGGCGGATATGCCACAGGAAGTAGAGCTTTATAAAGAGCGTTCCATATTCATATGCAAAAACAAGGTTGCAAAACCGCGCGTTTTCATACCGGCATTTCCGGGAACCAACTGCGAGGTGGACACTGCCCGCGCGTTTGAAAAAGCGGGAGCAGAGACGGAAATCCTTGTTGTGAACAACCTTTCACCTGCCGCCATCAATGAAACGATAGAAAAGATGGTAAAGGCAATCAGCAATGCCCAGATCGTTATGCTGCCGGGCGGATTCTCCGGCGGTGACGAGCCGGAAGGCTCCGGCAAATTCATTGCCACCACATTCCGCAACCCGAAAGTTGAAGAAGCGGTCATGAAACTTCTGAACTGCCGCGACGGACTTATGCTCGGTATCTGTAACGGCTTCCAGGCGCTCATCAAGCTCGGTCTTGTGCCTTACGGCGAGATCAGGGAGATCAAGCCGAGCGATCCGACACTTACCTTTAACACAATCGGCAGACATATTTCTCAGATGGCGTACACAAGGGTAACGAGCGTGAAATCGCCATGGCTTGCAGGCGTAAACGCCGGCGATGTATTTGCTGTTCCGATCTCACACGGCGAGGGAAGATTCACGGCTGACGCTGAAACGATAAAACGCCTTGCCGAAAACGGGCAGATTGCAACGCAGTATGTGGATCTGAACGGCGAACCCGTAAGCGATATGCCGTTTAACCCGAACGGCTCCGTCTGCGCGATAGAAGGCATCACCTCCCCTGACGGACGTGTGCTCGGAAAGATGGGCCACTGCGAGAGAAAGGGCGAAAATCTTTACGCGAACGTGCCGTTTGAAAAGGATATGAAAATATTCGAGAGCGGCGTAAACTACTTTAAATAATGCACCGGCGCGGGCACTTTCCTACAGGCCCGCGCTTTAAAAGGAGAGAATACAGATGAAATACGTTGTTGTTCTTTATGACGGCATGGCGGATTATCCCGTGCCGGCTTTGGGCGGCAAAACGCCTATGATGGTGGCGAAAAAGCCGAACCTTGACAGCCTTGCCCAGCGGGGCGAGGTCGGTCTTATCCGCACCGTTGCCCCGGGGCTCAAGCCCGGCTCCGACGTTGCAAATATGAGCGTTATGGGCTTTGACCCAATGAAGTATTACACCGGCAGAAGCCCGCTTGAAGCCGCGTCAATCGGAATTGATATGAAACCGAGCGATGTTTCGCTGCGCTGCAATCTTGTTACCCTTTCCGAGGATGACAAACCATATGAGGAAAAAACGATTGAGGATTACTGCGCGGACGATATTTCAACCGAAGAGGCTGAAGAACTGATCAACGCCGTTCAGGCGGCGCTTGGAAACGACACATTCCATTTTTACACAGGCGTATCCTACCGTCACTGCCTGATCTGGCACGGCGGCACCACCGAGCTCGGCACCATGACTCCGCCGCACGATATCACCGGCAAGGTTATAACAGAATATCTTTCCAAGAGCGAAAACGCCGTTCCCCTCATTGAAATGATGAAAAAATCATATGATATCCTCAAAGACCACCCTGTGAATCAGAAAAGGAAAGCAAACGGCAGGCGTCCTGCCAACTCCATTTGGCTCTGGGGCGAAGGCACAAGACCGGCAATGGGCAGATTTGAGGAGATCTACGGCATCAAAGGCGGCGTAGTTTCCGCCGTTGACCTCATAAAAGGCATCGGCAGATGCGCCGGCATGGAGGTTGCCGAAGTAGAGGGAGCAACAGGATATATCGACACGAATTTTGAGGGCAAGGCAAACGCCGCGCTGGACATTCTTGAAAGGAATGATCTTGTTTATATCCACTTTGAAGCGCCTGACGAATGCGGCCACAGAAACGAGCCCGAAAACAAGGTCAGAGCGATAGAACTTATAGATGAAAAAGTTTTGCCCATACTGTTTAAAGGGCTTGAAAAATACGATGATTACAAGATCATGTGCCTGCCGGATCACCCGACCCCGATCGTTACGCGCACACATGCATCTGACCCGGTTCCCTTTGTCATCTACCGAAAGAGCAAAGAGGTAGAAGGCGTTGTCACGATAAACGAGGAAACGGCAAAGGAAACGGGGATCTACATTGATTTCGGCCCTGCCATTATGGAGCATTTCCTGAAATACTGATAATCGGAGAAAGCTATGAAAAAACTTATCATATGCCTTGCCGTTTTAACGGCGGCAGCGTGTATATTCACAGGCTGTGCGGCTGACGACGGCGGCGAAAGCAACACGGTTTCCAACACATCCGAAACGGTTTCGGATACGCAAAGCACCGAGCCTGAAACTGCAACCGCGCTTGACGAAGATACCGGCGAGGCGATCCCGTATGTCATAACAGAGAAACAGGCGCAGAACGCGGCATACAGCAGGCTGAAAGCGCAAAGCGAAGCCGGAAATTATGATTCGGTTGATAAATATGAATTTGAAAGCATTGAACTGAAAGCCGAAAGCGAAGAGTTTATGGCATACAACGCCAGCTACGGCAACACGAGCGAAACGGAAAACCTCACGGGTCATTCCTATTATGCAGTCTCCTATTTTTATACAGATTCACTTGCCGATATCGTCTATTTCTGCGTGGACGCTATGACCGGCGACATTCTTTTTGAGGGATATATGGGAGACTAAAAATCTAAGGAGGATCATTATGAAATTAGACACAATATGCGTGCAGGGCGCGTATGAGCCGAAAAACGGCGAACCGCGCGTGATACCTATTATTCAAAGCACCACATACAAATACGATTCAAGCGATGAGATGGGCGATCTCTTCGACCTGAAAAAGAGCGGCTATTTTTATTCAAGGCTTCAGAATCCCACCTGCGATTACGCCGCGGGCAAAATAACAATGCTGGAAGGCGGCGCAGCCGGAATGCTCACATCAAGCGGTCAGGCGGCAAATTTCTATGCTGTATTCAATATCGCGCAGGCAGGCGACCATGTTGTTTCCAGCTCCGCGATCTACGGCGGCACATTCAACCTTTTCAATGTAACGATGAGAAAACTCGGCATCGACTTCACCTTTATCTCCCCCACTGCTACGGCAGAGGAGATTCAGGCGGCGATCAAGCCGAACACAAAATGTATCTTCGGCGAAACCATCTCAAACCCGAGCCTTGACGTGCTCGATATAGAAACATTCGCAAAGGTTGCGCATGAAAACGGCATTCCGCTCATCATAGACAACACTTTCGCAACGCCCATAAACTGCCGTCCGTTTGAATTCGGCTGTGATATCGTCACCCACTCCACCACAAAATATATGGAGGGTCACGCCTCAACCATAGGCGGCGCAATCGTGGAAAGCGGCAAATTCAACTGGGAGCAGAACGATAAGTTCCCCGGCCTTACCACGCCGGATGAAAGCTACCACGGTCTGACCTACACAAAGGATTTCCCCGACGCGCCGTATATAACCAAATGTACGGTTCAGCTGATGCGAGATCTCGGCTCCATTCAGGCGCCGCAGAACGCTTTTCTTCTGAATTTAGGGCTTGAAACGCTCCATCTGAGAATGAAAAGGCACTGCGAAAACGCGAAAAAGGTTGCCGAATACCTTAAAAACAATGACAAGATCACTTGGGTTAAGTGCGCTATGCTGGAAGACGACCCCCAGTATGAACTCGCCAAAAAATATATGCCGAACGGCACCTGCGGCGTTGTTTCCTTCGGAATAAAGGGCGGCAGAAAGGCCGCAACCGTGTTTATGGACAGTCTGAAGCTTGCCGCGATCGTTACCCATGTTGCGGACGCGCGCACCTGCTGCCTGCACCCCGCCTCAACAACGCACCGCCAGCTTACGGACAGCGAGCTTGAAGAGTGCGGCGTAACCCCCGACCTGCTCCGCTTCTCCTGCGGAATCGAGGACGCGGACGACATCATTGCCGACATCCGGCAGGCACTCGATAAGATCTGAATAATAAAAATTAATTAGAAATAAAAAAGACTGCAAGCCCGTTTTTAGGGTTTGCAGTCTTTTTTAATACTCATGACTAAAGCCGCAACTACCGCAATGGTACAGTTTTTTCTTTTTCCCAAGTGCTCCTCCGACTAATCCTACCGGTCCGAAAAAATCGCTCCTGCTGCAGCTTTGCCTACACTGAATCCTTTTTTTGAAGTATCAACAAGCCGCCATTTTTGCACCTCTCCGCATATCGAACATTTCTTAGGTGCTTTCCCCATTTTTAATCATCTCCTTTCATTTTTTATCCAAAATTACAAGGTAAAACAAATGGAATTTTATTGCAAAATCTAAATTCGAACCACAATATATTAAGAATATTCTGTTTTACAAAATAAAAATACATAAACCCGACCAATTTTAACACTCACTGAATGTCAATATCTTATTTGAATTATAGCATACTATATTTGAATTGACAAGCACTAAATGTCAAAAAAGGAGAAAATATAGTATGTTTAAAAACAAAACGGAAAGCGGAAAAAACAATTTCTGCGGCGAGCACATTGCCGCTCTGCGTGAAAGCATGCAGCCGAAATGTAGTCAAAGGCAGCTTGCGGATAAACTGCAGATCATAGGGCTTGATGTAGATAAAAACGCAGTACAGCGCATTGAATGCGGAAAAAGATTTATAACGGACATTGAGATCGTTGCGCTCTGCAAGGTTTTCCATATATCCCCGAACGAACTTTTTCAATACAAATAATTTATGTTGCTTTTTTGAAGTGATTTTGTTAACCTATATATGTTAATAAAACGAGGTGAAAACATGTTTGTTGATATAGCTAAGATCAAGATAAAGGCAGGAAACGGCGGCGACGGAGCCGTTGCGTTTCACCGTGAGAAATACGTTGCCTCCGGCGGGCCGGACGGCGGCGACGGCGGCAAGGGCGGCGACATCATTTTTGTTGTGGACGACAATCTTGCAACACTTGCCGACTTCAGATACAAGCGCAAATACGCCGCAAAAAACGGTCTTCCCGGCGGCGGCGACAGAAAGCACGGCAAAAACGGCGAAGACCTTGAAATACGCGTGCCGCGCGGAACGATAATCAGAGAACAGAACAGCGGCGCCGTTATGGCGGATATGAGCAAGACCGAACGCTTTGTTGCGGCAAAGGGCGGCAAAGGCGGCTGGGGAAACATGCATTTCGCAACGCCCACAAGGCAGGCTCCCCGTTTTGCGAAGCCCGGTGTTCCCGGTGAGGAATGGGAAGTGAGCCTTGAGCTGAAGCTGCTTGCCGATGTGGGGCTTATCGGTTATCCGTCAGTCGGCAAATCCAGCCTGATTTCCGTTGTTTCGCAGGCAAAGCCCAAGATCGCGGACTATCACTTCACCACCCTTTCGCCGAATCTCGGCGTTGTTTATATGGGCGAGGGCAACTCTTTTGTAATTGCGGACATACCCGGGCTGATCGACGGCGCAAGCGACGGTGTTGGGCTGGGTCACGAATTTCTGCGCCACATAGAGCGCTGCCGCCTGCTCATCCATATTGTTGATGTGAGCGGCTTTGAGGGCAGAGACCCCAAAGAGGATTTTGAAAACATCAACAAGGAGCTGAAAAAATTCAACCCCGAGCTTGCCGATAAGCCGCAGATCGTTGCCGGCAACAAGATCGATATGGCAGAGCCTGAGCAGATCGACGATTTTAAAAACTGGATAGAGGCGAAAGGCCTTGAATATCATTCGATCTGCGCCCCGATATCGGAGGGCACACAGGAGCTTATGAACGCCGCCTGGAACAAATTACAGACCCTGCCGCCCATCAGGGAATACGAGACGGAGGAGATACCTGTTGAAAGCCTTGTGAAAAAGGACAGCAATTTCAAAATAACCCAGCCGGAGAAAGGCTATTTTGTAGTTGAAGCGGCGTGGTTCCCGCGCGTGCTGAAAGGCGTTGACACCGAGGATTACGAAAGCCTGCAATATATGCAGAGAGTGCTTGAAAAGAGCGGCGTCTTTGACGCCCTGCGCGAAAGAGGTATTCAGGAGGGAGACACGGTAAACGTCTACGACGTTGAATTTGAGTATATACCGTAAGACCGACATATGAGATTTACAGATTCCGATATTGAAGCAAAGCAGCTCAGCCCGCTGAACCTTGCGTTCATAGGCGACTGCATATATGAGATACTTGTGCGCGAAACGCTTGTTGCGCAGGCAAACAGACCTGTTAACGATCTGCACCGTGAGAGCGTTAAATTCGTAAGCGCAAAAGCGCAGACACAGGCTTATGAAAAAATCAAAGACTTGCTGACCGAGGAGGAAACGGCTCAGTTTAAGCGCGGCAGAAACGCCAAAACAGGGCATTCACCGAAAAGCGCAACCGGCGCGGAATACCACACGGCAACAGGGATGGAAGCCCTTTTCGGCTACCTGTATCTTACAGAGCAGACAGACCGTATAAAAGAACTTTTTACCGTTATAATCAAGAATGAGTTATAAAAGCAACAGCGGCGCAGTTCATTGAAACTGCGCCGCTGTTTTTGTGATTCCATACCATCTATAAACATACTCTGCAAGTGCAAATACCGATTTATCTCATACAAGCATTTACAAATTTCATAGGTACATTCATCCGTTCTGCGACCTGTTCCGGCGTCATTCCACTATCCAAGAAACGCTTGCATACCACCTTCATATTCTCGCCGACTTCAATAATATGTTTATCGGGATCAAAAAAGCGAACAACTCTTTGTCCCCACGAATGCTCCATAATCGGGTGGACATATTCAATATCACATTTCTTCAGCTTAGAGGCAAACTTGTCAAAGTCATCTTCTTCAAAATAAAGCTCAAAATTATTGCCGCCGAAAGAAATATCATTTGTACCGATAAAGTCCTTGTATGTTTCAGCCGTTTGCAGAGCTAAACCGCCTGTCAGAGTTTTATTTGCTCCAAAGTCCATAATAACATGAAGCCCGAATATTTTTTTATAAAATTCAACCGATCTGTCTATATCGGTAACTACCAGCATAGGATTTTTAAATTTCATTTTTTCCTCCCAATATTCTCATCACTATTTCCGATTTGGCTTTCTTTTAATAGTCAACAGTTTTATATAATCATCAAACTCAGAAGTATCGGTCGGCTCAAACATCACCCATTTTCCGTCACGATAGGTTGTTGCTTCATCATATCGCTTGCAAACAGAGTCAGAAAGCGTATCTCTTATATCTTCAAATTTCGCTCTTTCGACTTTGCCGAAAACAATCATAAAACCAACACAGTTCCTTTTTGCGTATAGACTGCAAAGCGTTTTGCCGCCTCTGCGGTACTTATATTCATAAGTCCAGTTCTTACCGCCGGTGTTCCATATCCGTTCCATATCGTATTTTTCATCAATCGCCGAACACAGCTCTTGCCAGACCTCAAACAAAGGTTGTCCGAGCAATTCCGTCATAGTGGATTGAGTAGGGGTGTTTTCAAGCATTGTATCTCCTCCGTAAATTCCGATTGTTCTATTTCTTCAAATTTTCTATAAAACCGGAGATAGCGGATATAAGCCAGCCCAAGCCAATAATAATTAACGCAATTTTCCACCCAATACCATTGTCAAAAACAAAGATAAATGTATATAGAGCAAATAAACTAACTGGAATAGCAATTCCATATAACACCAAATGAAACTTTCTCTTTTTTTCTTCATCCATTTATTCGCACCTCATTCACTTCCAATTTGCTGCTCTATGTATTCTAACCTTTCAAATTCTCCAAAGCGGACGGATTGTTTTCAAAAATCGCTTGGACAGTCTGACAGCTATCTAACTCAGGGCAATCGCCGCAGGTGGCAACACCTTTTTTCAACGCGCATTTGCGGATTTCGCACAGATTATTGCAAAATACCGTTTTCGCTCCGTTCGCTCGGCAGCCCTCGCAGTTGATATGTTCCGGCAGAATGGGGGCGTTATTTAACTCTGCCCACAGTTTTGCCGTTTTCTCTCGCAATGCCTGATCGTTGTTGACGGTCGCAAGGTATGCGTCACATTTTTCGCAGTCAAGTCCGCAGTATCCGATCATCTCTTTCACAGGCCATATTCCCCCGATCTTTTCATTATATCTGAAGCATATCATGCTTTTATACAAAGCCGCCATTTACATGAGATATTATACTTTGCTTTTCAGAGAAATACAAGCCAGCATAAAAGCACACTTACTAAAAGTGTGCTTTTATCCATTGCATGTTATAAATCCTCATTTAGGCTACTGTTCACATATGACCGTGAGCGAGCCGCTGAGATTGTCTCCGCGGACAGAAATGTAATGATCGCCTGACGATATTTTCCAGATATAGGTGCCGCTTTCGCTTTTATCGGTCAGAAGTATTTTTTCTTCTGAATCCGCAACATAGATATCGGCAGAGCCGTCTGTTATCTGAAGTTCATAAGTGACGCAGATATCACTGCCGCCGTGGCGTTCAAGCAGAGTGCCGCCGAAAAGATATTCCTCGCCGCTGAAACCGCTGTAATCCGCGTGATATGTTCCCGTAAAGCTGTCCTCACCCGGTGTTCTGCTGCCCTGAAGCTGAGAATCCGAAGTGAGCGCAAAGCGGCTGAGCGACGAGAGCGCCCTGTTGAAACCGCCGATAATATGATCCTTTAAGCCGTATCCGGCGGTGCAGCCGCCGAAAGCCGCCGCTATTACACAGATCACACACAATACGGCTGTGCATTTAATCGCTTTCATATTCTAAAACCTGCCGAAAATCGTCATGCAGATGATCGCTATCGCGCCCACGGCATACAGACCGTTGATGACCGTGCATATCTGCATCAGTTTATTTTTCACGCCGCCCTTAATATACGCGGCAACAGTAAATATGCCGGAAAAGATCATAAACGCGGCATAGCTGTATATCATGATCTCGGCAACAGGCGACTCGAGCGCCCAGTCAAAGGTGCGCAGCGGCAGGATCGTCCACGGCACAAAGAGCATCACTGTTGAAACAGCGGTTATTATTTTATTTTTCATAAATATCCATCCTCTCAAAACGAAATTATATTAAATCAAAAGTATGCAAACTGCATTTTAAAACAGGTGCAATATTTATTTTCTTTCCGCAGCTCCGAAACGCAGGCAGGATACTGCCAAAGCGGCAATTGTGATGCCGGCGGCAACGGGCAGCCACGGCAGCCAGTCGATCTGCGTTGAATAAACGCCTTGCGCCGCTCTGCCGTATTCGATCATCAGAAGATAAAACGGATAGCTCATGGGGTACATAAACCAAGCTTTCGTGTTGATCATCAGAACAGAGGGAACGATCGAGGCAAGCCCGATGCCGACGGAAAATACGGGGGTAGAAATCAGCGTGGATATCAGCCAGAATACAGCCGCCATCGGGATTGCGCCGGCATAGAACACAAGCACACAACGGCAGACATAAAGCGGCTCCAAAACAAAATTATAATCGTTCAGCTGAGACGCAATTGCCGAACAGATATAGTACGCGCCGATCGCCATTACCATCTGCACGGCGGCAAGAATAATGAGAACGGTGAATTTCGCAAGGCACAGCGCAGCGGTGTTGACCGGCAGGGAAAGCATTTTCACCATGCCCTTGTTTGCGCGCTCCGTTTGAGTGAGCAAAACCGTGCAGATGATAAGGGTGGCAGGGATCATAAACCACACCATTCCCATAAAGCCCTGAATGAAGAAATTGTTTTCGGGCGTTATGGGCACGGAACGGGTGTCAAAATTAAAATCAGCGTTTATAATGCTGGGGATCCACATGATGATAACGGGGGCAAGCAGAATAAGCAGAATTTTTGAGCGGCGCAGTTTTTTAAGCTCTATGCCCAGCAGTGAAAAATAATTCATTCAAAATTCCTCCTTGCTTTAAGATAAATGAATTCCGCAACGCCGAACAAAACCGTCTGCGCAGCGCATACGCCGATAAACAGCCACTCACGCCCGTCCGCCTGCGCGTTTGAGAGCAGCTGGTACGGAGCGGAAAAAGGCAGCATACTGAGCACGGCGTTATCCTGCGGCATAATGGAAAGCGTGAACACAAGAATAACGCCTATGCCGAGCGAGATCCACATATTTTTACAGGCAGACGCGATAACGAGCATCAGCATGACCGTGGGCAGAGTCACCGCAAGCTGAAAGCCGGCACTTGCCAAAACGCCGGAAAGCTCAAATTCATATGACGCAAACCAGTGCGCCGCACAGCCGACCAGAGACGCAGTCTGCAGTGCCAGCATAAGCACAAGCAACAGTGCAATGATTACGAATTTACCCAGAAACATCGCGCCCTGACTGATCGGCAGCACCTGCATTTTCTGAAAGCCGTTATCGGCGTATTCCGTGTGGTACATCATACACGCGCCGCAGATGACCGCCAGAATATTGAGCATTGCCATCATCTGCCAGTTGGCGTCAGCAAGTATATGAAAAGGATCGCCCGGCAGCGAAATATAATTTTCGGAACGCACCGCCATATTCACGACCGGCACTGCTGCGGCGAGCAGACCCGCCAGCACGAGCGCGGCAAGGCAGCCGGTGCGCCGCAGCTTTTTGAACTCAAGAGCAAGGCTCATTTTGCCGCACCTCTTTTCATATTGTCCTCATCTATCATGGCAAGGAAAGTCTCCTCAAGGTTATCCGTTGGGAATCCTGCGGCACGCGCGCCTGTTTTCAGGTCTTCCATCGTGCCTTCAAAAAGCAGCCTGCCGTGGTTGAGTATTCCGATATCATCCGCCATAAGCTCAACTTCTGCCAAAAGGTGTGAGGACACAAGCACGGTGCAGTCAAACTGCTGCGGCAGGGATTTTATGAGCGTTCTGATCTCGTGAATACCAACGGGATCAAGTCCGTTTGTCGGCTCATCGAGGATCAGAATAGGCGGTCTGCCTATGAGCGCGCCTGCAAGACCGAGACGCTGTTTCATGCCGAGCGAGTATTTCTTGGCAAGCCTTTTCCTGAACTGCGCCAGACCCACAAGCTCGAGCGCGTCGTCCACACTGCTTTTCGGCAACCCAAGTATACGGCGGATGATATCCAGATTTTCCTCTCCGCTCAGATTGCCGTAAAACGCAGGCGCTTCTATAAACGAGCCGATCTCCTTTAATATCTCCACCCTGTTTTTGGGATACTGCTTTGCATCGATCGTAAAACTGCCGGAGGTGGGCTTTGTAAGACCTAAAAACATCTTCATCGTTGTGGACTTGCCTGCTCCGTTCGGGCCGAGAAAGCCGTAAACACTCCCCTTTTTGATGTGCAGGTTCAGAGCCGACACGGCTTCAAAATCGCCGTAAGTCTTGGTTAGATTTTTTGTTTCTATGATATTCATGACCATTCTCCTTTCGGTTTGTGAGGCTATTCTACAACCTTAACCTTGCGTGAACCTTTCCTTTTCCTTACATTTACCTTACATTTTCAAATTCACGAGAAATATTTTCCGTTTTATGCTATACTCTAAAGCAGGGAGGCAGTAAAGATGGATCACGATTACTATAAAAACAAAAAGATACTTATTGTGGATGATGAACCGCAGCTGCTTGAAATGGTGAGCTCCATACTTGCTCAAGACGGATTCACGAATACAGAGACCGCCTCCACCGTTTCACAGGCGGTTGAAAAAGCCCGGGAATATCAGCCCGATCTTGCCGTGCTGGATGTTATGCTGCCGGACGGTGACGGCTTTGGGCTGCTTGAAAAACTCAGGGAATTCACCCGGATACCCGTGCTGTTTTTAACTGCGCGCGGAGAAGATGAAGACAGGATCAAAGGCCTCGGCGCCGGTGCGGACGATTATATGGTAAAACCGTTTCTGCCAAAGGAGCTGACGCTTAGGATCGGTATCATCCTGAAAAGGTACTATAAGGAAGATGATCCGCTTGTAAAGCTGGCCGCATGTGAAATTGATTTTGAACGCGCGCAGGTGATAAAAGGCGGCGAACACATTCCGCTGACGGCAAAGGAATATGAGATACTTGCCGTGCTCTGCCGCAACGCCGGCAAGATCGTTACCATAGACAGCCTGTGCGAAGCGGCGTGGGGAGACAATCCTTACGGATATGAAAACAGCCTGATGGCGCACATCCGCAGAATCAGAGAAAAAATAGAAAAAAGCCCCTCAAAACCGGAATCTCTGATAACCGTTAAGGGGCTTGGGTATAAATTATTAACAAAATAAGGAACATAAAAATGAAAAGCACATTAAAACTTGTACGCCGTTTTATAGGAATATTACTGCTCAGCTCTTTTCTGATATTAGTGCTCAATATGATTCTGCTTCTGATCGCCGCCACGGTCTATGCCAACACCGGCAGTATGAACGGCACATGGAGCTTTGCCGAGGAAGCGGCGAACGCGATCACACAGACGGACGGCGTCTACGCCCTTGACCCGAAAGAAGAACAAAAACTGATTGACGATGACACATGGGCAATATTTATTGACAACGCCACACTTGAAGTGGTTTGGCACAGCAGCAATCTGCCGGAGGAGATCCCGCTCAGCTATACCGCAGGTGAGCTATCTGCCGCCACGCGCGGCTATATCAAGGACTATCCCACTGCAACATCCACCGACAAAAACGAAAACGGACTGATGATCCTCGGTTTTCCGAAGGACAGCTACTGGAAGCATATGAATCCGATGTGGGATTACGATTTTATTAAGAACTCACCAATGATCGTTGTGGGCGTTTTCGCCGTAAACGCCGCGCTGATCATGCTGATTTATGTAATTGCCAATGCAAGGCTGCTGCGTTCCGTGAAGTCAATAGTCAGCGGCATAGAGGACCTGCCCACGGGCCGCCCCGTATATATTAAGGAAAAGGGGCTGCTTTCCGAACTCGCCTCAAAGATCAATAAGACCTCCGATATCCTGCAAATGCAGAAAACGGAACTTAGAAAAAAAGAAAGCGCGCGGGCAAACTGGATATCGGGCGTTTCACACGATATCAGAACACCGCTTTCCATGGTCATGGGATATGCCGGGCAGCTTGAGGAGGATTCAAAACTGCCGGCGGAAAGCAGAAAAAAAGCCGGAATCATCCGGCAGCAGAGCATGAAAATGAAAAATCTGATCAATGATCTGAATTTAGCGTCCAAGCTGGAATACAACATGCAGCCGCTCGCTCCCGCGCCTGTCAATCTTGTCGGCGCGGCACGAAGCTGTGTTGTGGATTTTATCAATTCCGATACAGACGGCAGATACAGCTTTGAATGGAACACTTCGCCCGATCTTACGGCGTGCATAATAAACGGCGATGAAGCGCTTATACGCCGTGCAATGAATAATATTATAATCAATTCGCAGGTGCACAACCCCGAAGGCTGTAAAATAAGCGTTGCGGTTTGTGAAGAGGAAAAGGTATACAAAATCACAGAAGAAGATAACGGGAAGGGAATCACGGACGAAAAGCTCAGCAAGATCCGGAACACGCCTCACTATATGATGAGTGACGACAGTGTAAACGAGCCGCGCCACGGGCTCGGTCTGCTGATCGTGCGCCAGATCGTCTCGGCGCACGGCGGCAGCGTTGCGTTCAGCCATGGCAAAGACGGCAGCGGCTTTGCCGTTACCCTGATCTTCCCGAAAGACGGCAATAAATAACAAAAAGCCTGAAGCCCCGGCAGAGCCGGGGGCTTCATTGAAAAGGAGTAAAACCTTCAGCATAATGCCGAAAAGTATTTGCGTTATTTTGTCTTGTGGGTGCCTTTGTCATTCTGCGCGCAAGTGCCTGCGCAGCCGCACGCACCGCCGCAGGAGGAGCAGTCTCCCCCGCAGGAGGATTTGCCGTTTTTCTTATCTCTGATCATTTTGGCAACCACTGCCGCAACGACGGCAAGGATGATCGCCAAAACCACTATACTTCCCCAAGTCATAAAAACACCTTATTTCATTTAAAAGCTTATTTAACTGCTTTTGCTTTCTTTTTTGTTTTGATATCTGTATAAGCGAGCCTGTTTTCATCATACTTGTTCTTTCTGAACAGCAGATACAGGAAGCCTGCCAGCACGATGACCGCAAGCACCGTCCAGAACGAGAAGGAAACAGAACCCATAATCAGACCGACAATCTGATAGACCATAAGTGAAATGCAGTATGCGAAAATCGTCTGATAACCGATCGCGATCCAGGTCCACTTCGCGCTGTTCATCTCTCTCTTGATTGCGCCGATTGCCGCGAAGCACGGAGCACAGAGAAGGTTGAAGATGAGGAACGAGTAAGCCGCGATATAGGACATGCCCTCAAAATCAAGCACGCCGAATACGCCGACGACTTCTTCTTTTGCAACCAGACCCATAATCGTGGCAATCGTTGCCTTGATATTATCAAATCCGAGCGGCAGGAATATCCATTTCACAACATTTGCGATCATTCCGAGAATGCTGCTTTCCAGCTCCATCTCAAGCTCAAAGCCGAAGTTTCCGGCAGAGGTGGTGCCGAAATGCGAGCCTGCCCAGATGAATATGGATGAAAGCAGAATAATAGTGCCTGCTTTTTTGATAAAGGAGGAGCCGCGCTCCCACATGGAACGCATAACGGAACCGAAAGTGGGCACGTGATAAGCCGGAAGCTCCATAACGAACGGAGCGGGATCGCCTGCAAAGATCTTTGTCTTTTTAAGAATGATACCTGAAATGATGATCGCAGCTATGCCTATAAAGTACGCGCTGGGCGCAACCCACCAGGCGCCATGGAACAGTGCCGTTGCAATCAGCGCAACTATGGGCATCTTGGCTCCGCAGGGGATAAATGTAGTCGTCATGACCGTCATTTTTCTGTCCCTGTCATTTTCAATCGTACGGCTTGCCATAACGCCCGGAACGCCGCAGCCCGTGCCTATGAGCATAGGAATAAAGGATTTGCCGGAAAGTCCGAAGCGGCGGAAGATCCTGTCCATAATAAACGCAACACGCGCCATGTAGCCGCAGCCCTCAAGAATGGCTAGGAATATAAACAGCACAAGCATCTGCGGAACGAAGCCGAGTACTGCGCCCACACCGCCGACGATACCGTCAAGCACAAGGCTCTTGAGCCAGTCCGTGCAGTTTATAGCGTCAAGCCCGCGCTCAACAAACACGGGAATACCGGGAACATAAACACCGTAATCCTCGGTTGCGGGCACATTTTCCATCTCAAGCGCCGCGTCAACGGTTGCCGAAATATCATAGCCTTCTTCGGCAAGCGAATCCGCGTAAGAGCCGTAAGCCTCGTCAAACGCTGCGTAATCGCCGTCAGCAATAGCCGTCTGAATATCCTCAGCGCCCGCAACATCGGCTGCAACAGCCGCGTCAACCGTATCAACAACGCTCGGTGTCCAGATATACTCCGCCGCGAATTCGTTCATCGCGTCATCGTAATCTCCCTGACCCGTAAGATGCCAGCCGTCGCCGAAAACGCCGTCATTCGTCCAGTCCGTCAGAACGGTTCCCACAGTAGTCCACGAAATATAATACACAAGAAACATAACCACCACGAATATCGGCAGCGCAAGGAATCTGTTCGTAACTATTCTATCAATTTTATCCGAGGCAGTCAACTTGCCCTTTTGCTTGTTAACATAGCAGGAACCGATGATCGAAGTGATATATTCATACCTTTCATTGGTAATGATGCTTTCGCTGTCATCGTCAAACTCCGTCTCGGCTTCCTTAACAATGTCCTCAACATTGGGAAGGCTTGCGCCCGTTTCCGCAATCTTATCATCACGCTCAAAAAGCTTGATCGCGTAAAAGCGTTTCTGCTCATCCGGAACATTCAGCTGCGCTTCTATCCTGCCGAGGTAATCCTCAACGCCCACACTGAATTTGTGAACGATCGGCTGTTTGTGACCGGCAGCGGCAACGACCGCGTCAGCCGCCTCCTTGATGCCGTCGCCCTTAAGAGCCGATATTTCAACCACAAGGCAGCCCAGAGCCTGAGAAAGCTTTTCGGAATTTATCCTGCTGCCGGATTTGCTTACAACATCCATCATATTGACGGCAACCACAACCGGCACACCCAGTTCAAGAAGCTGCGTGGTAAGATAAAGGTTTCTTTCAAGATTCGTGCCGTCCACGATATTCAGTATCGCGTCAGGCTTTTCATCCAGTATGTAGTTTCTGGCAACGACTTCTTCCAACGTGTAAGGCGAAAGGCTGTAAATACCCGGAAGATCGGTGATCGTAACGGTTTTATCGCTCTTCAGCTTACCTTCCTTTTTTTCAACTGTTACACCGGGCCAGTTTCCCACAAACTGATTGGAGCCTGTGAGCGCGTTGAACAGCGTTGTTTTACCGCTGTTGGGATTCCCGGCAAGCGCTATTTTGATAGACATAATGTTCCTCCTCACAAATCGGTCGGAAAACAAACGTTAGTTTCTCCTAACCGTTATGTACTGTATTTTGCTTTTGCCTAAGCCGCAGTGTTATTCCACCTCAATATTCGCGGCGTCCGCTTTTCTGAGAGAAAGCTCATAGCCCCTGACGGTAACCTCAACCGGGTCGCCGAGCGGCGCAACCTTGCGGATATAAACAGCAACGCCCTTTGTTATGCCCATATCCATGATCCGTCTTTTCAGCGCGCCCTCGCCGTTAATTTTCTTAACGGTAACGGTAGAGCCGATCTTTGCTTCCTTTAAAGTCATTGCAACTCCTCCTTATTAAGATTAAGCAACAATTATTTTATTTGCAACTGTTTTGCTTATCGCAACGCGGGCATCCTTAATATTCACGATCAGATTCCCGCCGAGGCTTGACACAACCGTAACGTCAGCCCCCTCAACAAAACCGAGGTTTTCAAGATGATGCCTTGTTTCCTCTTTGCCTGTTATTTTTGCGATCTTTTTCCTTTCTCCGAAATCTGCCATTGAAAGAAGCACCGTAACATCTCCTGACCGGCGGCATATCGAGTTAGTTTTCACTAACGCTGCCGCAAAAGATAATGGTTAGTACTAACTAACCTATAAAAATATACCATGATTACTCATTTCTGTCAATACATTTTTTAAATTTTTAACAGAATTTTGCAGCTTAAGTTTTCTTCGATGCAGCAATCAAAAACCGTTCACTTTTTCGGCATATACATAACGCCAACGATTTGATTTACCGACCCGGCAGGAAGGAGCTTTTGCAACAGGCAGAAGGATTTATACTTTGCGCCTATTGTTGCCAGAACGGGCAGCCGCTTTTTTTGTGAGATCTTCACAATGTTTTTTGCGATATACGCAGGCGACATGCCGTTTATTTCGTCATTTTCCATAACCTTAACACTGCGCCCTATCGCCCCATCGTAAACATCATCTCCGGCAAAATCCTTTTTGCGCGCGGCAGTAAACCCCGTTTTAACATCGCCCAGCCTGATCGAGCATACCGAAACACCGAACTGCCGCAGCTCATTTGAAAGCGCAAGGGAAAGGCTTTCTATCGCCGATTTTGTTGCTGAGTAAAACGACTGAAACGGAATGGAAAAAACAGACGCAGCGGAGGAGATAAAAACGATCCTGCCCCTGCTTTCACGCAACTTCGGCAGTGCGGCCTTTGTTACGGCAATATGCGCAAAATAATTCAGCTCAAACTGAGAGCGGATCTCGCTCATATCCGTAAATTCCACACAGCCCGAAACACCGAAGCCGGCGTTGTTGATAAGCAGGTCTATCCTGCCGATCTGTGAGAAAGCCCGCTCTATATCCTGCTGATCCGTAATATCGCATCGAATACTTTCAACACCCGGCACATCACATGCACGCCGCTGAAGGCTGATGACCTGCCAGCCCTCATGAACAAGAACACGCGCTGTTTCCTTTCCGATTCCGCCTGAAGCTCCCGTAATGACCGCAACCATAATAACGCCTCCAAATAATTAAAATAATGTAAATAATATATAGTATAGCACCTGTAAAAAGAATTGCAATATGTGCAAAATATAAAAAACACGAGCCCGCTGTTGCGGACCCGCGTTTGCTTTGACCTTAATAAGATTATTACTGCTCAACAGGGTAAACAGAAACCTTTTTCTTATCCTTGCCCATTCTTTCAAACTTAACGGTGCCGTCAATAAGGGCATAGAGCGTATCGTCAGAGCCGATGCCTACATTATTGCCGGGATGAATGTGCGTTCCTCTCTGGCGGTAAAGGATGTTGCCTGCCAGAACGAACTGACCGTCCGCTCTTTTAGCGCCGAGACGCTTGGATTCGGAATCACGGCCGTTCTTGGTTGAACCCATACCTTTTTTATGAGCAAAAAGCTGTAAATCTAACTTAAGCATTTACTGCACCTCCGAAATGATAACTTTAATGTTTTCAGGATACTCTTTCTGAAGCTCGTTCAAATGGAGCAGCAGACCTTTCAGTATATCCTGAGCGGAAACCGGATCGTCTTTTATTTCCAGCCTTAAAAAACCTTTTTCAGCCTCTGCATCGGCGGAAAGATTCAAAACATCGGTCACGGTATTCGCCGCCATCAGGCATGCGCTTGAAACGAACGCACACAGGATATCCTGCCCGCTCGGAGCGGTGAGCGAATGACCTTTTGATGTAAAGCCCTTAAAAAGACCTTCCGATCTGAAAAATTCAACTTCAATCATTTTGATCAAGCGTTGATCGCGGTGATCTCAACCTTTGTATACGGCTGACGATGACCCATCTTGCGCTTTTCGTTCTTCTTCGGCTTATAAGTAAATACAGTGATCTTCTTAGCCTTGCCGTTTTTAAGAACCTTGGCGGTTACGGTTGCCTTCGCGCAATCCTTGCCGGCTTTGATGCCTTTGTCGTCACATACAGCAAGAACCTGATCAAAGGTTACTTCAGAGTCTGCCTCTGCGCCGAGCTTTTCAACGTAAACAACGTCGCCCTCGGAAACCTTATACTGCTTGCCGCCGGTTACGATAACAGCGTACATAGATTTTACCTTCCTTTATTCAGACTCGCTATGGCAGGTGAACATATATGTTTCTTGCATACCTGCAATATGCGGCTTAATAATTATAGCATATAAATTTATATTGTCAAGAAAATTATTTGATTTCCTGCTCCAAATCATAAAAATATTTTGAATTGAAAAATTCCTGAATGGATATGTTTAAACCGTCGCACATCTTTTTTATCGTTGAAACGGTAACGCTTTTATTTCTTCCGCTAACAATATTGTTCAGTGTGGACTGCGTCATACCGCTCATAATCGCAAGTTTATTTACAGTAATATCATGATCTTCGCAGAGTTCAATAATTCTGTATCTGGTTGCTTCGCCTATCGTCAAATGAATCACCCTCTTAAGGATAATTCAAAAGAGTTAAAATGATTAACTCTTTTGAGTTGACAATTTAGTTTAATAATGTTATAATTAACTCAATTGAGTTATT
The DNA here is from genome assembly GCA_900539845.1 of uncultured Oscillospiraceae bacterium. Taxonomy (GTDB): domain Bacteria; phylum Bacillota; class Clostridia; order Oscillospirales; family Acutalibacteraceae; genus Eubacterium_R; species Eubacterium_R faecavium. The sequence goes on from UQDP01000004.1 coordinate 32,662, forward strand.
TATGAGGTGAAACCGATGAAACGAATAAAAAACTTTGCAATGATTGCAATCATTGCAGCAACTTTGAGTTTATTGTTCTATGGCTGTGGTTCGATTGTTAATGAAAACGAGTTACAAACTCCCTCGGATAACAGCAATACACATAATGCCTATGACTCTGATAATGGTACGAAACTTTCAGATGAATGTGATTTTCTTTTGTCAATCGGCATAGATGATGCTGGAAACACATATGAGCTTGTTGCAAATGCCGCTGAAACATTTGACGATACCAACAAAATAGGCGTTATAAAAAACAATGAGTGGTATATTGAGCCGACAAATGATTGCCCGTTTATTGACGAGAACGGCCGCATTATGGGTGTAACCATAGGTTTCGATCAGCATAATTACTATATTTATGACGGTAAAGACTGGGAATATATTTATATTGGGAATGATTGTTTTGCATACTCCGAAGGATTGATTGGCTGTAATATTTTATGGAATGCAAGAACAAAAGCCTCCCATTCTTTTCGTTTTGGAGAATACAGTACTGAATATGTTTTGGACATCGTAGTAAAAAATGTCGGTGAAAATGATTATTTGCAAAATAATTTAGACTCTGAATATGTTCTTTTTCTTGATGACAAGGGATATGAATGGGAATATAAACTGCTTAACACCAATACAATGACATTTGACAGCGAATTTACAGATATAGGGTATGACAAATATTCTGTATATCCTTATTCAGAGGATTTATTCTTTGCCGAAACAGAAAATGGACAGTTCGGATTTTTTGATAAAAGTGGCAATTTAAATATAGATTTTGCAGAATATTCTGACTCTTTTAATCTCGGAACTCCAACGCCAAGATATTTTCAAAACGGAACATTTAAATTCAATTATCCAAACAGCGCCGGCGTGTTTTTTGAAATAACGATTGACAAACGGGGAAATATAATTTCCGAAGTGTCTGAAATGGAAACAAAAGAATAATATTTTACTCTTTACAATTTTGTTTTTGTGTGCTATAATGCTTTCGCTGTATACGAATTACTCGGATAAGGGCGCAGGCGCCATTGGCGAGTTCACCATTCCCCTATCTGTGTTTTTCGCTGACCGGCAAATACGATTAAAGAGGTGAAATGAAATGACACAGGCAGAAAAGCAGGCTATCATCAAGGAGTATGCAACGCACGAGAATGACACCGGTTCGCCGGAGGTTCAGATCGCGGTTCTTACCACAAGGATCAATGAGCTTACCGCTCATCTGAAGATACACAAGAAGGATAACCATTCCCGCCGCGGCCTTCTTAAAATGGTTGGTCACAGAAGAAATCTTCTTGCTTATCTTTATAAGTCTGACATCAACAGATACCGTGCGCTTGTAGCAAAGCTCGGCATCCGTGACACGCTGGACAGATGATTTTTTGCAGACGGCATTTCCCCTGCCGTCTGCTTTTTATCTTTAAAAATACCCGAAAGGGGTAAAAACCGACCGTAAGGAGGCTCACCAAATAGTAGTAAATTGAGGGCATAACGCGCTTTGTGCACTGAATTTATTACTATTGCGCCTCCTTTGGAATATAAAAATAAAAGTGAGGTAAAAAGGATGTTTTTCAAAAACTACAAAAAATGGGAAACAGAATTTGCAGGCCGCAAATTTACGCTTGAAACAGGCAAAATGGCAGGCCTTGCAAACGCCGCGTTCTTTGCAACATACGGCGAAACTCAGGTGCTCTGCACCGTAACGGCTTCCGCAAAGCCGAGAGAAGGCATCGACTTCTTCCCGCTTTCGGTAGACTATGAAGAGAAGATGTATTCCGTTGGCAAGATCCCCGGCTCATTCCTGCGCCGCGAGGGCAGAGCAAGCGAAAAGGCTATCCTTACCAGCAGATGCATAGACAGACCGATCCGCCCGCTTTTCCCCAAGGATCTCAGAAACGACTGCTCCGTTGTTGCAACCGTTATGAGCGTTGACCCCGACTGCTCACCCGAGGTTACGGCAGCGATCGGCGTTTCGGCAGCAATTGCGGTTTCCGATATCCCGTGGGACGGCCCGATCTCTTCCGTAAATGTGGGTCTTGTTGACGGCGAAATCGTTCTGAACCCCACACTGGAGCAGAGAGAAAAGACAGAGCTTACGCTCACGGTTGCCTCCACTGCCGACCTTGTTGCGATGATCGAGGCAGGCGGCAACGAGATCCCCGATGATCTTATGTTCGACTGCATTATGGCAGGCCACGAAGAAAACAAGAAGATGGTTCAATTCATTCAGGGCATCGTTGACGAAATCGGCAAGCCGAAATTTGAATATGAATCATCAGACCCGGATCCGGAGACCCTTGCCGAGATCGAGGATTTCTGCATAGAAGATGTGAAAAAAGCGCTTGACACGGACGACAAGCTTGTCCGCGACGAAGCTCTGCTTCCGGTCTATGCCGCGGTTCACGAGAAGTTTGACGAAAAATTCGAGGGCTGCGAAGAAAAGATCGACGAGATCATGTATCTTGTGCAGAAGCATGTTGTACGCTCCTGGCTCAAGGACGAGCACAAGCGTGTTGACGGCAGAGGAATTGACGAGATCCGACCGCTCAACGCGGAGATCGACCTGCTTGACAGAGCGCACGGCTCAGGTATGTTCACAAGAGGTCAGACACAGGTGCTTTCGGTTACCACACTCGGACCGATGAGCGACTGTCAGCAGCTTGACGGACTGGACGAGCAGAAAGAAAAGAGATATATCCACCATTACAATTTCCCGTCCTTCAGCGTCGGCGAAACCAAGCCTTCCAGAGGTCCCGGCAGACGAGAGATCGGTCACGGCGCGCTTGCTGAAAAGGCGCTTGTTCCCGTACTTCCGAGTGTTGACGAATTCCCCTACTGCATAAGAGTCGTATCCGAAGTTCTTTCTTCCAACGGCTCCACTTCACAGGGTTCCGTCTGCGGCTCCACGCTTTCGCTTATGGCGGCAGGCGTTCCCATCAAGGCTCCCGTTGCCGGCATCAGCTGCGGACTTATCACCGGTGATGAAGGCGTTTACGGCGACTTTATGACCATGGTTGACATTCAGGGTCTTGAGGATTTCTACGGCGATATGGACTTTAAGGTCGCCGGCACAAAGAAAGGCATCACCGCCATTCAGATGGATCTGAAAGTACACGGTCTTACGCCCGAAATCATTAAAGAAGCTTTCGCGAAGACGCACAAGGCAAGGAATTATATCCTTGACGAGATCATGCTGCCCGTTATCAGCGAGCCGCGCAAGGAGCTTTCAAAATACGCACCCAAGATGGTTACGCTTTCTATTGATCCCGACAAGATCGGCGATGTTATCGGCAAGGGCGGCAAAGTTATTCAGGAGATCCAGAGCGATTTTGATGTTAAGGTGGATATCGAAGAAGACGGCAGAGTATTCATCAGCGGTCTTGATATAGACAAGTGCAACAGCGCAAAGGATGTTGTTAAACTGATTGCAACTGACCCTGAAGTAGGCGCTTTCTACAACGGCGTTGTTACAAGAATTATGAACTTCGGCGCGTTTGTTGAGATCGCGCCCGGCAAGGAAGGTCTTGTTCACATCTCAAGACTGGATGTCAAGAGAGTAGACAAGGTTGAGGACGTTATAAATATCGGGGACACCGTTATCGTGAAGTGCATAGAGATCGACGATCAGGGAAGAATCAATCTTTCCAGACGCGACGCGCTCATTGAGCTGGACGGTTTAAAGCCGGAAAACGATATTGACGACGCTCCCAGAAAACCGAGAAGAGACAATCGCCGCCGTCCGCACAGGGATTGATCTAACAAAAAAACATCCAAAACCTTTTTAAGGCTGTGGATTTTTCTGGGCAATGCTCATTTTTCGCCACATAACCCCATCGGTTATGTGGCTTTTTGTTTAAACTTGACAGTTCTATAAACATTGCAGACTAAAGGAGGAACACAATGGAGCAGTCCTTTATGAAAGAGCGCAAAATCGTGCCGCTTGTAATTACGATGGCGCTGCCGATGACGGTCTCTATGCTCATAAATTCCCTGTATAATATCGTTGACAGCTACTTTGTTGCCAAAATAAGCGAGGAGGCAATGACGGCGCTTTCACTGGTTTACCCCGTTCAAAACCTTGTGACCGCCGTAACCGTAGGCTACGGAATAGGCGTGAATGCCGTTATCGCGTTTTATCTTGGCGCCGGAAAACAAAAGCACGCTGATACGGCCGCTTCGGCAGGCATGTTTTTCAACCTGCTGCATGGTGTCATCTTAACAGGCTGTGTATTTATTATGCCTGCGTTTCTGAGGATGTTTACGGACGACGCGGTTACACTGGATTACGGTATCAGATATTCAAACATCGTATTTCTGTTTTCCGTACCGATTGCGATCGGCATCGGGTTTGAGAAGATATTCCAGTCCGTAGGCAAAATGACCGTTTCCATGATCGCCATGCTCGCGGGCTGTATTACCAACATCATACTTGACCCGATTCTCATTTTCGGCTGGTGGATATTTCCCGAAATGGGCATAGAGGGAGCCGCGCTTGCAACGGGTATCGGTCAGGTGGTTACGCTCGTCATCTATCTTGCCATATATCTCAGTAAAGGGCTTGCGGTCACAATACGCTTCAAAGGCTTCACTGATTTCGCAAAGATCAGCCGCCGCACTTATGCAATCGGTATTCCCGCGGCACTGAATCTGGCGCTGCCGTCGCTGATGATCTCCGTTCTCAATTCGATTCTTGCCGTGTTCTCACAGACATATGTTCTGGTGCTCGGCGCTTACTATAAGCTTCAGACCTTTTTATACTTAACGGCAAACGGAATCGTACAGGGTATGCGCCCCGTTTTGAGCTACAATTACGGGGCGGAGGAATATAAGCGTGTGCATGGCATATTCAGAGTAAGCCTGTCGTTCATAGTGGCGGTAATGGTATTCGGAACCATCCTTTGCGCCGCCGTGCCCGACAGGCTGATCGGTCTTTTCAGCACAGGAAGCGAGACCATTGAAATCGGTGTTCACGCGCTGCGGCTTATCTGCATCGGATTTATCCCGTCGGCGCTCAGCGTAACCGTTTCCGGCGCGCTGGAGGGACTCGGCAAAGGCGGCGCGTCGCTTTGGGTCTCCCTTTTCAGATATGTAATCATCATTCTGCCGGCGGCTTTTATTCTGAGCAAAACAGCCGGCGCTTCCGGCGTTTGGAACGCCTTCTGGATAACGGAAATCATAACCGCCGTTTTTTCGGGCATCATGTTCGGCGTTACTTCAAAACGCAGTCTTTCAAAAGCCGATTCAAAAAGCAATTAAATATATTTTTCCCGTGTAACTTTATTCATTTTTTGAGCGAAAAATTTTCCAAAAAAAGCTTGGTAAATTATCGTATACTGTGCTTTTATATGTGCAAAATATTACAGATAAAGTTACAGATTAAGGGAGAAAGATGATATGAAAGCAACAGGAATTGTCAGGCGTATAGATGATTTGGGAAGAATAGTCATTCCAAAGGAGATTCGCCGTTCCTTTCGTATAAGAGAGGGTGATCCGCTGGAGATCTTCACGGATGCCGATGGTGAAGTCATATTTAAAAAGTATTCCCCGATCGGCGAGCTTTCCAATTTCGCAAACCAATACGCCGAGGTCTTGCACAAAAGCGGCGGACTGCCGATCGCAATAATGGACAACGACCACGTTATCGCCGCTTCGGGGCTCAGCAAGCGAGAGGTGCTTGAAAGAAGAGTTACGAAAAATCTGGAAGATCTTATGGAAAACAGATCCATCCATATTTCCACAAACGATGTTCCGCCTATGAACGCCATCGAGGGATTCGACAGAAAAGCAAATGTTGTTTACCCCATCATTTACGGCGGCGACGTTTCGGGAGCGGTAGCGCTTATGCAGAGCGATGAAAATCATCTGCCTACCGAAACGGAAATCAAGCTGGTGCAGGTTGCCGCCGCGTTTCTGGGCAAGCAGATGGAATAAAATTTCATATTTATCCAAAAAGGAGCGCCCTTTCTGAATGATTGCACCTCCAAAAGTGTCTAACTTTTGGGGTTCGCTTCAGAAAAGCGCTCCTTTTTATACTTTGTTTTTCCTGTATCTGCCCGGACTGACGCCGTTAAGGCTTTTAAAGTAAGCTGAAAAATAGTGCGGATCGGTAAATCCAAGCTTATTCGATATTTCTTCAATGGATAAATTTGTATTTCGCAGATAAAGCTTTGCCGTGCGTATTTTTTTATCGTTAAAATACTTATACGGCGTTACTCCGTATTCTTTTTTAAATATGCGTATGATGTGATTTTTTGAATATCCGTATTTTTCACACAGCAGATCCAGTGAAAAACCGTTGCCGGCATATGAATTAATATCAGAACATATTCTCTTGCATATGTCACGGCTGTTATTTTCGAGCGTGTGCCTTATGCTTATGATCATTTTGTATATAATGACCGCAATTGCGTCGCACATGGACGGATAATCTTCGGCATACCGCTGCGCCTGTTCATCGATTTCATCAAAAAGCGCGCCGAGATTGCAGTGTTCAAAACAATATTCTTTGCCGGGCAGATAAAAATCAGCCAAATTCATCAGAATATCCGAATCAAACACGATCCATCGTTTTTTCCATCTGTTATTTTTATCCGTATAATATTTGTGGCTGCTTCCTTTTGGCAGAATAATAACACTGTCGGCTCCGGGAGCGTAATGCTTTTCATTGACCTGCAAAAAACCGCTCCCGCATTCAATATACTCAAATGCGCAAATCGATGAATTTTTTCTCTCAACAAAATAATCCGGCTTGCACAGGGTCTTTCCTATCACCATAATATTCACAGGCAGTTCGGGATTATACTGCTGCCAGTATGCTCTTCCTAAGTCTGTTTTTCCTCTGCTCATGTTGATTTTCCTAACTTTTTTGAGTATTTTTATAATTTTATCGTATAAAAATATATGCTATTATATATTATAGCTTATTATCAGCATTATTTTCAAGAGGGTGATTTTATGAAATACAAAATTGAAATGATCTATCGGCATGGTACCGATACCGCCGTTCTCAAGGAACTGCGTGATGACATCTGCTCCGTTAAAATAGGTGCTCAGGGCGGCGTTGTAAAAGCCGAACTTGAAACAAAAAAGGAAATTACCGTGAAAAAATTCCGCCTCACGGTTCCGTATGAATACAGCAGTAACAGCCGTATATTCGCAAACGGATTTCAAAGCTGGACGGATTCACGCGAATATATGCCGCATGAAAAAATGAGCGAGCTTAATCCACTGGTTGAGCTTTTCATAAATTCGCCGCTCGGCGCGCCCACGGGTCTCAACAGATCGGGAGACGGCACGTTTCACAAATACCCGCGCAAGAAAGGAATTTTTTACGGATTTTCCTACGGCTATGTAAGAAACGGCGACCGAACAGAGCTTTTCGGTTCTATGAGTGAGAGAACAGGCTATACGATCCTGACCTTTGACGCCGCAAACGGTCTGATTCACATTGACAAAGATCTTGAGGGCAAAACATTCAGCGCCGATTCCGTAAGCGAGATCATGTCCTTCGTAAGGATCGCCGGCGATTACAATGCCGTATTCGACAAATATTTTGATCTGCTGAATATCGCTCCGCCAAAGGCGAAAAGAGCCTGCGGCTACACAACCTGGTATAATTACTACGGAAACGTAACGGAAAAAGTGGTTGACCGCGATCTTGAAGCCATGGCGGAATGTAAGATAAATATAGACTTCTTCCAGATCGACGACGGTTATCAGAACGCGATCGGCGACTGGCTGATCACGGACAAGGTCAAATTCCCCTCCGGCATGAAAGCCGTTGCGGACGCAATTCACAGCCAAGGCATAAAGGCAGGACTGTGGCTTGCGCCCTTTGCCGGAGTTAAAAAGAGCGAGCTGTTCAAAAAGCACCCGGATTGGTTTATTAAAGATAAAAACGGCAAGCCCTATATAACCGGTCCGAACTGGGGCACCTTCTATGCGCTTGACATCTATAACCATGATGCGCGCGAATATATCAAGCATGTTTTTGATACGGTGCTGAACGAATGGGGATATGACCTTGTTAAGCTTGATTTCCTGTATGCCGCCGCAGTGCTGCCGCTCCACGGAAAAACACGCGGCGAGATCATGTGCGACGCGATGGACCTGCTGCGCGAATGCTGCGGCGACAAACTCATCCTCGGCTGCGGCGTGCCTTTGATGCCCGCTTTCGGCAAGGTGGATTACTGCCGTATCGGCGCAGATGTTAAAAACCACTGGGCGCCCGTTAAATTCACCACACGCGAGGATGTTTCAACACCGCACGGAGTAAACAACTCCATCTTCCGCCGCCATTTGGACGGCAGAGCGTTCATGAACGACCCCGATGTGTTCTTCCTGAGAAACAATAATATGAAAATGAGCTTTGAGAAACGCACGCTGCTTGCCAAGATCAATTCTCTTTTCGGCTCTCTTTTGTTTGTTTCGGATAATGTCGGCGATTACGATGAAGAGCAGATGCGTGTTCTGAAAGATGTGTTCACAAGTCAAAAAGCCGAAATCCTCTCGGCGGAATATACAGGCAAAAAACGTATCACCGTCAAATACAGGCTTGATTCCGAGGAAAACACGATCAGCTTTAATCCCGATAACGGCTGCATGGATTAAGGGGAGAAATAAATAATGGGTTCCAAATTTTCCGCAAAAAACGCGGTCTCAATGGTTAAAGGCGTTGTAAATGATGTGAAAACACATTGGAAAAAGCCTGCCGAAAACAAATACATATCCTATAAGGAATTCACGGCTTACAGCGTTGGCGGAATAGGCGTTAACACCATAAACTCCATTTTCGGATATGTGGCGCTGAACGCGAACTGCCTGCTGCTCGGCTCGGCATACGGTATAGATCCCGTGCATCTCGTCTGGATGTCTACCATCGTAAATATTCTGAATCTTGTCAAATCGCCGTTTATCAGCATGCTGATTGACAATACAAACACAAAGCACGGAAAATTCCGTCCTTATCTCATTATTACCGGCATACCCACGGCATTTTTGATATGCCTTATGGCTTTTATTCCCAACACCATGAATTACACGGTAAAATGTGTGCTTTTGTGCTTTATCTACGCCCTTGCCATGCTGTTCCAAAGCACCTATTCTCTTGCCTATTCCAGCCTTGCTCAAGTGCTTACTCCAAACAGCTCGGAGCGTACGTCTCTGCTTTCGGTCAGCGCATTCATCTACAATCTCGGGCCAAGTATCGTCAATATGCTTCTTCCGATATTCGCAGCGTTTTTCGACGGCGGTATGAGGGGCTTTACGGCTTACCGCGTTATGTTCCCCATCTTTTCCGTTGCCGGAATTTTGCTCAGCATATGGACCTTTAAGGATACGGAAGAAAAGATCATCGTTTCAAAAGATTATGTTGCAAAGGTCAAATTTACCGACGGCATTCGGGAGATCAAAAATAATAAATATTTCTGGATCATTTATCTTTATCAGATCTTAGGCGTTATGAAAGGCGGAATCTCAAGCATTCTTGCATGGTACTGCTCTTACGTTATCCAGAGCGACAGCGTTCTCGGAATCATGAACACCGTTATGGGCACAGCCTCCGTTCCCGGCATGCTCCTCGCTCCGCTGCTTGCCAAAAAGATTGGAAAAAGAAACTGCCTGATCGCGTTCAATGTGATGCGCGCAGTTTTTGCCGCTCTGATGCTTTTCACGGCAAACAGTCCCGTTCTTTTCCTTGCAAGCCTTTATATAGCTACTCTGGCAACAGGCGGCGACGCCGTGCTCACATCCGCCATAACAGCAGATATATTTGATTATCAGCAGTGGAAAACAGGAAAACGCCTTGAGGGCTTCATCACGCAGTTCGGCGGCATGCTCGTCACTGCTGCGTCTATGGGTTCCGCCTTTATTCTGCCGTATTTTTACAGGCATTACGGACTCGGAACAAATTACGATGTTTTATATGATTCCGCAGTCAGAACACCGATTTTCAACATCATAATCATCACGACTGTAATATCCTGCCTGCTGACCGTTATTCCCATGCTGTTTTATGATATGACGGAAAAAAAACAGCAGCAGATCATTGAGGACTTAAAACTGCGTGCAGAGGAGAAAAACGCAAATGAAGTTTAAAGTAAAGCTGCGAAACAAAGTGTTCAAGCCGGCGGCATTTGCCGCTTGGGCAATGCCCGGTGTAAAGGCCATGAACGATTCCAGAATAAAAAAACTGCTTGACGATAAAGGCGTGTTATGGGAGATCGGCAGAGAATCCGGCGCTTGCAGCGACCATATGGAAATGAGCGGTTTTCAGTCGAGCTCCATCCTATGCGCAGGTAAAAGCGCCTCCGGCAAACTTCTTGTGCACAGGCATATAACCGTACCGGGGCTAAGAATCCTCCCGAATGATACAAGCGGCAGCTTTTGCTTTAATTTTTCAAACAGCGTCTGCGCAATAAAAGTGAACGGAAAAACGCAGTCCGAATATCCCCAAAAGATGATTATGCGCGGGGATCTGACTGTTCTTTCGGACTCCTGCGGCGCGGAAATCACAAGGGAATTCATCAACTGCGCGGACGCTCCGGCGCTGATTGAAAAGGTAAGCATTCGTGTAAAAAGCGACTGTATTCTTGAAATAGACGTTCCGTTTAAAAAGAAAACGCTTGGGGCGGAATATTGCGTCGGCAAAGAGATCGATTATGCCGTCTGCGGCTGCAGCGGAGACTCTGTTTCTTTTGAAAGGGCATACGATTTTAAGACCAAACAAAATATGCGAGCCAAGGAAAGCTATACATTTTATATGGTGTATTTTGCCGGCAGGGAAAACACCGTCATAGATGTGAAAGCACAGATGCAGCAGCGCGGCGCTTTGATTGAAAGCATGTTTTCCGCTCCGCTTTTATCAAGCGGCAATAAATACCTTGACGCCGAGTTCTCACACTGCCTGCTCAGAGGTCAGGAAAGCATATACAAAACCAAATCGGGTCTGTTTCACAGTCCGGGCGGCGGCAACTACTACGCCGCTTTGTGGACAAATGATCAGTGTGAATACGCCAACCCCTTTTTTCCGTATTCGGGCTACGCTCCCGGCATAGAGAGCGCGCTGAACTGTTACAGGCAGTATGAAAAATATATGGATAAAAGCGATACGCCGTTCGAGAAGAAACGCGCGCTTGTTACCAGCATTATTGCCGAGGGCGAGGGTTACTGGAACGGCGCGAAAGACCGAGGAGACGGCGCTATGTACGCTTACGGCATCTGCCGTTTTCTGCTTGCGCTCGGCAAAAAAGACCTTTTTGAAGCGTTTTTTGATAACATAAAATGGTGCTTGGATTTCTGCCTTTCAAGGAAGAATGAGAGCGGCGTGATAAGCAGCGATTCAGACGAGCTTGAAAACAGGTTTGAATCGGGAAACGCAAATCTCAATACAAGCTGTCTTACATACGACGCCTTGCTGAACGGCGCGCTTATATGTGAGATACTGGGCAAAAACGAATTGGCAGACGAATGGAAAGCAGAAGCCGAAACGCTGAAAGAAAATATCGAAAGATATTTCGGCTCAAACGTGGAAGGTTTTGACACATATGCTTATTACAAGGGAAACACCCTTCTGCGCTCCTGGATCTGTACGCCGCTTACCGTTGAAATTTTCGACAGAAAAGACGAAACCTTGAAAGCGCTTTTCAGCAGTAAGCTGTATAAAAACGGTACCCTGCGCAGCGTATCAAACCATGCTACCACATGGGATCGCAGTCTTCTTTACGCGCTCAGAGGCGCGTTTCTTGCCGATTATGAAAAGGCTTTTGAAAAGGTATGCGCATACAGTAAGAACCGCCTGCTCGGCAATCACTCCCCTTATCCGTTTGAAGCATTCCCGGAGGGGAACAGAGCGCACCTCAGCGGAGAGAGCATCCTGTTCTGCCGCATCATCACGGAGGGACTTTTCGGTCTGAAAGTAACGGGGATGAAAAAGCTGCAGATCGCCCCGAAAGCGAAAAACATCTCGCTGTCAGGTCTGCATCTCTTCGGAATACGGTTTGATATATCCGAAAAGAACGGTATTATGATCACGGTAAACGGAAAAGAGCACATCAGCGCATCTAAAACCGCAGTGTTTGATTTTGAGGCCATGCAGTTTTGTGAAGCTTGAAAACAGACGTTAAAGAATCATATAAAACTCGAGTAATCGTTGCGAAACAAAACAGGTTAATATTTGTGCAATTTGCATAATTTTCCAGAATATTCTTTGTGCATTATATTCAACACATAGAATATTGCACAAAAAACTTGATTTTTTCTGATTGCTGTATATAATGTAAGCCAAGAGAGGAAAAAACAGCACAGGGAGCTACTGATGAAGCGTTTTAAAAACGAAGCATACGGTTATATAAAAGATATGTTTATCCAGCACAATATGGTTAAACGCACCGTATTCTCTTTCATCAGTGTTTTCATAACCGGCTTCGCAGTTGCTTTGTTTTCACTTTCCGGATTCGGGGTTGACCCCTTCACCTCGATGAATATGAATATTTCATCTGTCGTGGGTATGCGTTTCGGCACGTATCAGCTTATAGTAAATGTTGCGATACTGATATTTGTGATCATCTTTGCGCACCGCGGCCTTGTGGGAGTAGGCACGGTATTCAATATGGTTTTCGTGGGCTACTCCTGTGAGTTTTTCGAAAAGCTTCTCTCTCCTCTTGGAAGCAGCGGTTCATTGCCGATCAGGCTTGCGCTGCTTGCCGCAGGCATTGTTACCATGTGCTTTTCCAGCAGCCTGTTTTTCACAGCCAATGTCGGAGTCGGTCCTTATGACACTTTGGCATTTATGATAACACAGGCAACAAAGGTTCCAATGAAATGGACCAGAGTAATAACGGACATTTCCGTTGTGCTGATCGGGCTTGCCGCAAGCGGAGGGCTTACCGCCGTTTTTCATGGAAACTTTTCGGAAGTAAAAAATATCGGAATCGGCACTCTTATTACAGCATTTTGTATGGGGCCGCTTGTAAATTTCTTTAACAAGCATCTCTCTTCAAAAATTCTGAAGGTGGATTATGAAAGCCTGAGCCGTGATCTGGCGTTTTTCCTTATAAAAGGTGCGCTTATAAAGAATTCACTCAGGCCGGTAACACAAATCAGAAATTCCGAAAATGAGCCTAAGCAGAGCCGTTTCCGTTAATCATACGAGCGTTTTCGCTCCCTATTTGCCCGCAAGCAAGCAATTGCTTCACATAAATTTTTACCCCTTAAGGAAAAGAACCGTCGGTTATCGGCGGTTCTTTTCTTTTTATAAGTTTTAACAGATACGCAAGAATGTTATAAAAATATCAACGTTGATAGAATTTCTAAACAAAAAAGTTGTTTTTCTATTGTATTGCGCCATTAAATATGTTATATTTTAGTCAAAGTGGTGCTTTATTAAAATAAAGCAGTCTTGATTAAGATTTTGTTTTCTTAATGTTATTCAATGAAAGAAAGGAGCTAAAATGTTATGAAAACAAAAAAGAGAACCAGGCTTATCAGTCTGTTCCTTGCCGTTGTAATGGCAGTTTCCGCTTTAACTGCTTCCCTTTCGGCACAGGCAGCTTATAAGCCGACCTACGGTGAGAAAGCCACCGAAGAGGATTTCGCTCTTATGATTGAGGACGTTAATACAATCCTTAACGATGCTGTTCTTACCGGCGACACAATCGAAGAATTGTACAAAGTGCTTCCGGCGCTCGACATCTTATTGATGATCGGCAGCGATAAGTCTTCTACAGTAGGTTTTTATGTAAAATCTCAGCCGGAAAGATTTGCAGATCTTGCAAAATACAGCGATGACGGCACTTCAATTATTGATGATGTTGTAGCCGAAGACGGAACTGTTACAACACCCGGTACTTTTACAAAATTCTTTGAAGAAAATCCGATCACCTGCGCTTCCGCAGAGGATTTCCAGAAAGAGCTCAACACTTGGATCGATACTCTGTGTGTTGAAAATATAATCACTGCTCTTCGCTTCGGTCTTCTTATGGGCGGCGGTACCGAACTTGCAACCGGTCTTGATGAGGTTTGCGAAGCACTTGGGATCGAGCAGGAAAATCCCGCTTCCTACGGACTTGGTCTTGCCCAGGGCGAGGACGGCACGGATTATACACAGGACAGTGCAGCGGCTGCAAAGGTTCTTGCCGGATATCTTAAAAATATAGTAGGAGCTATTCTTCCTGATACTGCAAATAATGTTCTTGATATTGTCCGCACTGTAACGGTTGATGCAAATGCCGCCAAGCTTTACAGCGGCGTAAACCGCATACTGACAAGCCTCGGCAACGTGCTTCAAATGTTAGGTTCATTTGGTCTCGGCGATTTGAGCGCAATCATTGATACTGTTAATAATATCAAAGCAGTATGGGATCGCATTCCCACGACAGGTGAAGGCGATGCCAAGATGATCGATGTTAATCAGCTCATTGCATTTGTTTGCAATGAAGCAGGTCTCGGAATCGTGACCAGCCTGATCAAGTTCCCGGCAATTGATCTTGCCAAAGTATCCGGCACGGAAACCAACGCAGATCTTGTTAAGACTGTATATGATTATATCTACAACACCCTGATCGGCGATGCAGGAAACAACGCAAAGCTGAAGGGCGTTATTCAGGATCCGACAGGCGAGGGCAGCATCCTTGAAGGCGCTTTGGGAACCGAGCTTCCCGTTGAGGTTGAAAACGCCCTGCTTTCCGCTTTCGATATGAGCAATGATGATATGGCTAACGATCTTATTGTTACTGTTGCAGAGCTTGCAGGCCGTCAGATCGAAGAGCCTTCAACCGAAGATCCTTCCGAGAATCCCTCTGAAGATCCTACAAAACCCGGGGCCGAAGATCCTTCTGAGAATCCTTCCGAAGATCCCACAAAGGATGACACAACTACTACCACTGCAGGCGGCAATAAACTGCCGAACGCAAATACAGACAACCCGAATCTTCCCAACACAGGAAGAACATATGATGCGCTTACAGCAGTTTCCATGATCATCTGCCTCAGCGCTGCTGCTGCTCTTGTAGTTGTTCTTCTTTCTTCAAAGAAAAAAGTTACTGAGTAATCAGTACTTTTTCATCAAAATTTTACTCCATTTTTTGGGAAGCACCGCTGTGTAAACGGCGGTGCTTTTCCTATTTATCTTATAGGTGAAAAATATGAAATTGATTGTCTGAAAAACATATAGTATAATGAAACCGACGGAGGTGTTTTGAATTGCTTAAATATTACAGAAAAAGCATAATCCTATTCTATATTTTATGCGCCGCGGCGCTTATCGCCGCCGTTTTTGCGGACTTAAAGCTCGACATTCTGCTCAACGCTCCTGAAAACGTGGTTGCCGTCTGGTTTTACAACACAGGAGAAATCCCCTGCCGTCTCATCTGCCCGCTTGCCGGCACGGTATTGCTCTATTGCTGCTCATCAAAAATAATGCGCTTTATCGGAACCTGTGTTGCACTGGGCGGATCCGTTTATTTCGGATATTATTTCGGCGGTCACTTTTTTGCCGAAGAAAACAACCTTATATTCAGCTTAGTATTCGGTTTCGGTTTTGGATTGGTTCTGATCTTTCTTTTCAGATTGATCAAGATACCCGAAAAAATAAAAAAGCCCCTTGCCGCGCTTGCCATTGCCGGCATAGCAGTAATGGCGGTTCAGCTTTCGCTTGTTGAGGCCATGAAATACCTTTGGGGGCGCGTACGTTTCCGAGATTTGCTTGCAGCCGGCAGCTATGACGCTTTTACTCCCTGGTACATAATAAACGGAATAAACGGCAACAAATCGTTTCCCAGCGGGCACACGGGCGGCGCCGCAATGAGCTTTCTTGCAATGCTGCTGCCTTATGTAAGCAAAAAAGCAAATGAACACAAACAGCTTTGCTTTTTCATTCCGTTTGCATACACTTGCACGGTCGCGGTAACAAGACTCGTAATGGGAGCGCATTATCTTTCAGATGTTGCCATGGGCGGCGCAGTGGGTCTTATCACCGTTATAATAGCCATGGCTGTATTAGATAAAAAACTTGTTCATCAGAATCAAGCCCTGACTTAATCAACCTGCATAATACAACGTCAAATTCAAAAACGCTTAACGCAAGAGGGACAAGATCGGGTGCTTTTAGAATCTGCAATCAGTTTCTTAACGCTCAGACCCTCCCGGGTTCAAATCCCTTTTTATTTAATAAAAAAATAAAGGGCACTGACGTACCCTTTATTTTTTTGGCGCAGATGAAGGGATTTGAACCCTTGAAACGGTGTTCGCCGTTTACACGATTTCCAATCGTGCTCCTTCGGCCAGCTCGGACACATCTGCGTATACGGCGGATTTTGCACCGCCCATATAATTTACTATATTTTAAGCAATTAGTCAAGTACTTATTTACAATTTAATCGAGCACCTGATAATATGCGGAAAACTGATTGAGCTTTGTTTCAAATTTATCCTTCGGCTGTTCTTTTGGCGCTTCAACAGGATAGTTCCCCGTAAAACAGCCGTCACAAAATTCTATGTGCGTGTTTTCGGCAAGATGATGCGTAGCATCAACAGAAAGATACGCCAGTGAATCAACGCCTATCACTTCGGCTATCTCATCGACCGTATTATATTTGCAGGCTATAAGATTTTCACGGCTGTCCACATCCGTGCCGAAATAGCAAGGAAATTTAAAGGGCGGTGAAGAAACGCGCATATGCACCTCTTTTGCGCCCGCCTCACGCAGAAGACTCACGATTCTGGCGCAGGTCGTGCCGCGCACGATGGAATCATCTATCATAATAACACGTTTATTTTTGATATTTTCTTTGATAGCATTCAGTTTGATCCTCACTGCGTCCTCGCGCTGATCCTGATTCGGCTGAATAAAACTTCTGCCTATATACTTATTCTTGATGAAACCAACGCCATACGGTATTCCGCTTTCTCGCGAATAGCCGAGCGCCGCGTCAAGCCCCGAATCCGGCACGCCTATAACAATATCTGCGTCCACAGGACTTTCTTTTGCAAGATATTCGCCGGCTTTCATCCTTGCGTGCTGAACGGATGAACCCTCAATAACAGAATCGGGACGCGCAAAATATATGTATTCAAACACGCACAGACCGCACTTGCCGCCGCAGTGCGTTGTGTCGGAGCTGACGCCTTGTGTGCTTACGGTTACGATCTCGCCCGGCTTGATATCACGGATAAAATGAGCGCCGATCGTATCCAGCGCACAGGATTCCGAAGCAATCACATATGCCCCGCCGTCGGTCTTGCCGATACAGAGCGGACGAAATCCCATCGGATCTCTGAAAGCGATAAGCTTCGTTGCCGTCATAACGATGCAGGAATACGCACCCTTTAAACGGTTCATAACTTTTGAAACGGCTTCTTCGGTGCTTTTGCTGGCAAGCCGCTCTTTCACTATTGCATACGCTATCGACTCTGTATCGGAGGTGCCATGAAAAATAGCGCCGCCGAGTTCAAAGCTTTTTCGTATCTCCTGCGCGTTTACAAGATTTCCGTTGTGCGCAACGGCAAGATTCCCCTTTATGTGGCGGATAACAAGCGGCTGGATATTATTGTGATTTTTTCCGCCCGTTGTTGAATATCTGACATGCCCTATCGCCATATTGCCTTGTCCCAACGCTTCGAGCCTGTCTTTTGTAAACACGTCAGGCACAAGCCCGTCTCCGCGGTGATGCGTAAACACACCGTCGTCATTAACAGCGATACCGCAGCTCTCCTGCCCTCTGTGCTGAAGCGCATAAAGAGCAAGATAAGCAGTTCTGGCAACATAAGTCGTTTTATTTTCAAAGATTCCGAATACTCCGCATTCCTCATGAATACTGTTAAACATAAAATCAAACGCTCCCGGTAAAATTAATTAGGCGTATAAAGATTAGCGTAAGGTCTTGAAGTGGCAGGCACAAGCTTTTTAAACGGCTTAGCCATGATCTCACCGTAATCGGCGCCGAAATATCGGCAATATTTTTTCACATATCCTGCAAGCTCTTTTTCATCCGCTGCGCTGAGAGCCGCTATCTTTATGTTAGGAGAAAGATTTTCCTTTGGAAATGCGCCGCGCACAAATATTTTGCCGCCGTGCATGCCGGACGCACAATGCGTGCCAAATAGCTTTTCGCCGCGTTCCATACCGAGACCGAGCAGAACGATCGTGCCGCCTGCCATATATTCGCCGAGAAACGAGCCGGCGTTCTGCCCGATCACGATAACAGGCTTCATCTGCTCAAATTCTTTCATGTGAATACCGCCGCGGCAGGCAACGTTATCACGCACATATATACTGCCGTCCCTCATACCGTAGCCGAGAGCGTCTCCGCTGTGACCGTGAATAATGATCTCGCCGCCGTTCATAGTATTGCCCACAGCATCCTGTCCGCTTCCGTAAACAATGATTTTACCGCCGTTTAAGTAACACGCCATATCGTTGCCGGGCGTTCCATGAACCTCTATGGTTTTGCCCCTGTCAAGCGCGCAGCCGATATATCTCTGACCGTTTACATCCTTAACAGTCACCTTGTTTTTCTTTTCAAGCTGCGTCTTGATCAGCTCGTTTACGGTTTCATATCTCTGAAGTCCCGCTTCAATATTCATACCAGATACCTCCAGTTCGCATATTCTGCGCGTTTATTCGCCTGCATGCTTGATTCCGAGAATTTCAAGCTCTTTTTCATTCAGTCCGATACCTCTGAGCATAAGCCGGTTTCCGCGAAGGGAATCAATCGAATTTATACCCATTCCGCCCATGATTTCCTTGATCTCGTGATTCCATGCCTTAACAAGATTGACAACTCTCTGATGCGCAGTCTCAGGATCAAGTCTCTTCGTCAGATCGGGGCGCTGAGTGGCTATGCCCCAGTTACACTTGCCCGTATTACAGGTCTGGCACATATGGCAGCCCATTGCAATCAGCGCTGCTGACGCAATGTAACAGGCGTCGGCGCCAAGTGCGATTGCTTTAACGATATCAGCCGAGCAGCGGAAAGAACCGGCCGCCACAAGAGAAACATTGGAACGTATGCCCTCGTCACGCAGCCTTTGATCCGCTGCGGCAAGCGCCAGCTCAATAGGAATTCCCACATTGTCACGTATTCTTGTGGGTGCAGCGCCGGTGCCGCCCCTAAAGCCGTCTATAACAACGATATCGGCGCCCGCTCTGGCAACGCCGGAGGCGATTGCGGCGATATTATGAACAGCTGCTATCTTTACCGAAACCGGCTTTTCGCCGTTCGTAGCCTGTTTCAGTGACCAGATCAGCTGGCGCAGATCCTCAATGGAATAAATATCATGGTGAGGAGCCGGAGAGATAGCGTCCGATCCAACAGGTATCATTCTGGCGTTTGAGACCTCTGCATTGACCTTTTCACCCGGCAGATGACCGCCGATTCCGGGCTTTGCGCCCTGCCCGATCTTGATTTCAATAAATCTGGAGTTTAAAAGATAATCCTTATATACGCCAAAACGCCCCGATGCGACCTGAACGACAGCGCATTTGCCGTAATCCTGAAGATCGCTGTGCAGACCGCCCTCGCCTGTGTTGAAAAGCGTGCCGAGTTTATCGGCAGCCATGGCAAGAGATTTCTGCGCATTTAAGCTAATTGAACCGAAAGACATAGCCGAAAACATGATAGGCGTTTCGAGAATGACCTGAGGCGGCATTTTGGTGAGTGATTTTCCTTTTTTCTCAACAACAAGCTTATCGGGCTTTCTTCCGAGTATTGTGCGTATCTCCATAGGCTCACGCAAGGGGTCAATGGACGGATTCGTGACCTGCGAGGCATTGAGAAGGATCTTATCCCAATATATCGGAAACGGCTTTGGATTGCCCATTGCGGAAAGCAGGGTGGAACCCGTGCTTGCCTGACGGCAGATCTCCTGCTGATACTGAGGGGTCCAGTTTGCGTTTTCTCTGTAATCACACACATATTTTTCAATTCTGAGCGCTCCTGTAGGGCACAGATCAACACATCTGTGACAAGCCACGCATTCGTCGGATTTGGACACGACCGTTTTGCCGTCCTTTGGTGAATAGAAATGGCACTCGTTAGCACACTGGCGGATACATAAGCCGCAGTTTATACAAAGGTCTTTATCTCTTACGACCGTAAATCTTCTCGGGATATAATTAATCATTTGCGCCGCCCTCCTTTTCGTCAAGCTCAAGCGGAACGAAAACAGGCTCTGCTCCGCTTACGGACCAGACCTTCTCCGGATCGGGGCACACCACCCGGATCGCCGATTCCTCAGACGCAAAATACGCTCTCGTGCCCTTTACGGCAGCGGTCAGCGAACGCAGTTTCAGTCTGTCATTTATCGCAAGAAGCCCCTTGTTCGAACCCAGTATAACAGAAAAAGGTCCGTTCACAAGCGCGGCGCTGTAAATTGCGCGCAGATTGGTGAAGTATTCTCTCTTTTCGGCAGGCATTCTGTCTATCTCGTCCCATTCGGGAGCGGTAAGGACATCCGCTGCCACCTCAATCGGAAGCCCATGATGGCGTATCAGGTGATCGAAAAGATAGGTGATAACCTCTGTATCTGTCTGCATTGTGCAGACATAGCCAAACTGCTCTATATATCTTCTGTTTGCGTCATAGGAGGATATCTCTCCGTTATGAACGATGGACCAGTCCAGAATATTAAACGGGTGCGAGCCTCCCCACCAGCCCGGTGTATTTGTCGGAAATCTGCCGTGCGCGGTCCAAAGATATGCGTTATACTGATCCAGCATATAGAATTCGCCCACATCTTCGGGAAATCCCACCGCTTTGAAACAGCCCATATTCTTTCCGCTGGAGAATATAAATGCGCCGTCGATCCCCTGATTTACTTTCATGACGCACTGAACGGTGTATTCCTCCTCGTCCATGCGTGTTTCATTCATTCTCACCTTATTCGGTTTGGCGAAATAGCGCCATATATCGGGTCCGTTTGCTATCGACGCGATCTTTTTAGTGGGTATTTTTTCAGAAACATCAACGTTGAAATGCTTAAACAAAAAGTCCTCGCACTCGCTTTTTGCACGCGCGCTTTCATAAAACACATGAAATGCGTAATCATCGGCATGCTCAGGATAGATTCCGTATGCCGCAAAACCGCCGCCGAGCCCGTTGGAACGATCGTGCATCAGCGCAATCGACTTAATGATCTCAGAGCCGTTTATCTTGCCGCCCTTCCTGTCTATAATAGCCGCAATCGCACAGCCGGACGGTATTCTTACCTGACCTTCTCTAAGCATAAAACTCCTCCTCAAAAGAACTTCAGAAAAATTATAAATCTTTACAAATGCAATGGCAATGAAAATCAGACAATTTCATCATTTTATAAAAAAATGAGCTGCGTAATCTGCAAATATATATAATAATTCACGAAACCACTTTTTCCTTGTTAAATATATACAAATATTTTTTTAACAAAAGCTTAATACCACTGTTTTTTAGTTAAAAGCAATAAAAATCCGATCAATGCGCGCTCACATAAAAAGAAACATACAAAATGATTGCAATTGACGGATTTTGAAATAAAAACTATAATGAACACAGAAGAAAGAACGGAGATGATTTTTTTATGGATAAATCAAAAAAGAAGAAGCTGCCCCGCGCATTAAAGGCTCTGCTCCTGTTTCTGGTCATTCTGGCAGTTATCATCATTTTCGAACTGATATCCGTAAATTATCAGTCAAATCCACAGAAAGTGCTTGCCTATGAAACGAGCAACCCATACATAGCCGGCGATGAAGGAACGCAAATAAGCGCGCACAGAAGCGGCGGCGGAATCGCGCCGGAGGAAACGATGATGGCATTCAGGAACTGCGCCGAAAACTGTGATTTCACGATCGACTGGTTTGAATTTGATCTGCACATAACGAAAGATGATGTGCTTGTGCTCCTCCATGATGACACGCTGGACAGAACGTCGGACAGTGAAACCGTTTTCGGCAGAAAAGATGTTCGCCCGGAAGAAATGACATATGAGGAACTGCGAACCCTGAACATGGGGGCAAAATTTGAAAATGAACACGGCGAGACGCCGTACGCAGAGCTCAGCGGAGAAGAGGTGCCGGACGATCTCCGAATCGTCCGCATTGAAGACGTTTTGGATTATCTGCAATCCGTAAACGATTACAATTATATTATTGAAATAAAAAATGACGGCGAACTTGGGACGCATGCTCTTGATATACTTTATGGTATCCTTTCGGAGCGTGATTTGCTTGATAACGTAATATTCGGAACTTTCAACGAAGAAGTATCGCTTCATGCAGACGCAAACTATCCCGATCTCAACCGCAGCGCCACTATAAAAGAGGTTCTTGAATTCTACACGGCGGCAATTACCGGCGACGAGGATTTCAAGGCGGAGTACACGGCTTTGCAGATCCCCTACAGCATGCCGTTTCGGCTTGTAGCAAATCTGGGAACTGCCGAAGTGGTGAATTATGCGCATGAGCATAATCTTGCGGTACAGTACTGGACGATCAACAGCGAAGAGGATTTTGAATATCTCTGTTCTCTGGGCGCGGACTGTATAATGACGGATTACCCGGACGCTATGTATGGCTATTTAGATTGATTCGACTGAAATAAAATAGAAAAACAAATTCGGGGTGCGCCTGAACCGGCGCACCCCGTTGTGCTATAAATCGACCGACGCAAAAATGGATTGCGCCGGCCTTTAAAGGCATTACTGCCAAAGAGAGGGCAAAATTATTTCTTGAGGTATCTGTTTACTTCCCACTGTGAAACCTGTGTGCGGTATTCATCCCATTCATTTTTCTTGCCTTCAATGTAGGCGTTGAAAATGTGATCGCCCAGGGTCTCTTTAATAAACGGATCTGCCTCTGCTTCATAAACAGCGCTGATAAGGTCGCTGGGAAGGCAATCTATGTTTTCTTCTTCAAGCTTATCTGTGTCAAGCCCAAATACATTATAATCCACAGGGGCGGGCGGTGTCAAACCTTTTTTTATTCCATCCAGTCCTGCGGCAAGGCAAAGCGCCATTTCAAGATACGGATTGCAGGTAGGATCGGGGCAGCGAAGCTCTACACGCGTGCCTTTTCCTCTTGCAGCCGGTATTCTGACAAGAACGGAACGGTTGGAAGTTGACCATGAAAGATAACAGGGGGCTTCGTATCCCGGAACAAGCCTTTTGTATGAGTTTACGGTTGGATTTGAGAACGCCGCGATGCCCTTGACATGCTTCATAATACCCGCAATAAACTGATATGCCGTTTTGGAAAGGCCGAGCTTATCGGAAGGATCGTCAAAAGCATTTGAACCGTCCTTGAGATTGAAAAGGCTCATATTGGTGTGCATGCCTGAGCCGTTTATTCCGTAAATCGGTTTGGGCATAAAGGTTGCGTGCAGACCATGCTTTGTGGCATATGTTTTAACTACATGCTTGAAAGTCATAACCCTGTCTGCCGTTGTCATAACATCGTCAAATCTGAAATCGATCTCATGCTGGGATTCCGCAACTTCGTGATGGGAAGCCTCGATCTCATATCCCATATCCTCAAGAGCAAGGCAGATATCGCGGCGGCAGTTTTCGCCGGCATCATTCGGGTTCAGGTCAAAATAGCCGCCCTCATCCGTAAGCTCGGTTGTGGGATTTCCGTTTTCATCCAGCTTAAAGAGGAAGAACTCCAGCTCAGGACCCACATTAAAGCCGAATCCCATTTTGTTTGCCTCTTCCACAACTTTTTTAAGTATATTTTTCGGATCTCCCATGAACGGAGTCTTATTATCTGCCATATAAACGGAACAGATCAGACGGCCTGTTGTTTTGCCGCCGAAAGTTCGCCAAGGAAAGATCGCCCACGAATCAAGATCCGGGTGAAGATACATATCCGATTCATCGATGCGAACGAACCCGTCAATGGAAGAACCGTCAAACATACACTCATTGTCAAGGGCTTTCTCAAGCTGCGAAACCGTGATGGCAACATTTTTCATAAGGCCGAAAACATCCGTAAACTGAAGCCTTACAAATTCAACATTTTTTTCTTTCGCATCCTTTAAAATTTCCTCTTTCGTAAGCTTGCTCATAAAACATATACTCCTTTGTAAAATATAAAAAGGCATTCCGAAACTGTTCGGAACGCCTTTGTTCTTACTGCACTACCATTATACATTCGGGATCAAAGAAATGTCAATATAAATTTCCAATTTTGTTTGGTATGTAATTTTCGCATAAATTATTTGTGCCATATTTGTGCAAAATCCACAATTAACCAATATCCAAAAATTCCTCTGGAACTATATCGGTTGCATACTCTTTGAAATATTCGGGAGTAGCGCCGCTTTGTGCATGGGATGAGCCGAGCTCTTCGGTATAATCGGAAAGCTTATAAACGGAGAAATCATACTGACCGCCTGTATTTCTGTACCAGCACACTACGGGTGTGAGCGTTGCGGAAGTGATTGTGATCTCGTCATTTCTTTTTTCAATATTTATCCGTGCCATTCCGCCGCAGAGCTGATTCAGACTTGTCTGATGAGATATAAAATTACCGAGCGAATAATAAACAAGCATTTTTTTGCCGGTCGTTTCATTTTCAACCCATTCAACGGGCTGAAGCACATGCGGGTGGGTGCCTATAACGATATCGACGCCGAGATCGGAAAACAGCTTCACATATTCACGCTGATAGTCCGAAACCGAAGTGCTGTTCTCCGTGCCCCAGTGCGGAAAAACAATAACAACATCCGCGTTCTGCCGCGCTGCCGTAACATCCGAAGTGATCTTTTCCTCATCCATCATATTTACACACCAGGGTCTGCTTTCGGGTATCGGTATTCCGTTGGTGCCGTATGTGTAATTCAGTATCGCAAACCTTATTCCGTTTTTCTCATAATAAACTATGGAATTGTATTCCTCCTCGGAATCGTTTGTGCCGACGTGCACAACCTCGGTATGCTGATCAAAAAACGCACATTCCTGCTCTATTCCGGAATAGCCCTTATCAAGAGAGTGGTTTGTGGCGCAGGTAAATATATCAAATCCGGCGTCAATCGCAGCCGTACCGATCTCCCACGGGGAATTGAACGTGGGATATCCCGTATATTCAAATTCGCTTCCGCCGAGGATCGTTTCCTGATTGATCACAGCAACATCCGCAGACGAGATATCATTTTTGATATTTTCATAAAATGATGTATAGTTAAGAGAACCGTCCTCCTGCTCTCCCGCCGATATCAGCGTATTATGTATCAGATTATCTCCCACTGCCACAAGCGAAACGCTTGAAACCGTGTTTGTGGTCTGCTGGGTCGTTGTCTGCGTGGTGGTCTGCGCAGTCGGCATCTCTCCGTCCATATTCTTGGTGATATGACCGCTTACGGCAAACCCGCATATAACAAGAACGGCTATTATTACGGGAACAATAACGCCAATAACTTTTTTTCTTTTATCACTCATAGAAACACATCTTTCAATCAATCATTTGATTTATTGTACCATAATCATGAATCATAATCAATTATGAAGGCAAAAAAGTAAAAAATAAAAGCGGCCTGAACAGCCGCTTAAATTTTAAAACAGATTACAGATCCAGTTTGCCGGTCTCGCCGTCTTGGGCAACATAATAAGCGGCGCTGTCCTCAGCTTTAACATAGATCTTAACGCCGGTGCTCTTTTTGCCGTCTGCTTTGCAGGCAGCTTCAACAGCCTTTGTGATTTCATCAGCGCGGATCTGCTTTCCGGCAAATTCAAAATAGATTTCCGAAGCTGCTTTTGCAGCCTTTTTCGCAGGCTTTTTAGCCGCGGCTTTCTTTGCCGGCTTTTCTTCCTTAACAGATTTCTCTGCCTTTTTTTCGGCGTTATCTTCTTTTACTGCCTTATCAGCCTTAACCTCTGATTTTTTCGCATCGGCTTTTACTGCTTTTTCCTGTACATCAGCGGTTTTCTTTACCGTCTTTTCAGCGGCTGATTTCGTTTCGTTTTTCTTAACAGCCATAATCATTTTCCTTTCAAAATAGAATAAGCAACTCTTTCAGTAAAGCGTTTTACTTTACAGAGATATATTAGTACCTTTATCCTATAAAGTCAATGAATTTTATACATAATCTACAATTCGCAGCCAAGATGCACAAATTGAAGCTGTTTTTTTGGACAAATTGCATAGAAATAATTGTCAAAACCTGTCAAGCAGTTTTGCAACGCCGTCCTTTTCATTTGTATCCGCGACCATATCCGCTCTCTGCTTTACATAATCGGAAGCATTGCCCATAGCAACTGATACTCCTGCCGCTTCAAGAAGCGCAAGATCATTTGCATTATCGCCAAACGCCGCTGTGTTTTGGCTGAGTATGCCTAGATGTTTTCCGAGAAAATCAAACGCGCAGCCCTTGTCAGCTCCTCTGCGCGTTATTTCAAGAAAAGTATCCTCAAGCAGGCAGATTTGCACATCCATATTTTTTCTGAATTCTGCTGCGAGCAACTCTCTTTGGTGGCTGCTTTCACAGATTATGAATATTTCATCCGCACATTTTCTTTGCTTCTTGAATTCATCAAGGGGGTCTTCAAAAACCTTTCTAGATAAGCGAATATATTCGCCTACGGGTGACCCGCCGTATTTCTCATGATACTTTGCCATCAGAGACGGTTTGAGATATCCTGCTCCGTCGGCAAACGTCTCATAATCGATCTTGTTTTTCTCAAGCTCAGACATTATGATAACCGCTTTTTCGTGCTCAATAGGCGCGCTGTAAATACATTCGCCCGTTTTAAGCCGGGTGATTACCGCGCCGTTTGTTGTTATCGCATAATCACAAACGCCTAAATCCGTTATACATTTCGGTATACCTGAAAGCGGTCTTCCTGTAACCGGCACGATATGAATTCCTCGTTCGGCAGCGTTTATGAGCGACTTCGCCGTACGCTCGCTTATGGTTTTGTCATTTCTGAGCAAGGTACCGTCCAAATCAATACCTACAAGCAAAATTTTATTCTCAAGGGTCATACCGTCACACGTGTCTTTCCTTTTTGTGCAATCTTCTTTCCAGAGCAGCACGGATTCGGATTTCGGCAGTATGCGTCAATTTATCGATTCTGAGCAGCTTGAAAAGGCCGAGCCGAATCCCATCGATCGCCGAACAGATAAGATAAATCAAAAGTACTGTTGCAACAACTGCAAGCACCATAGCACGCGCGCGCAGTTCCATGTAATCCGCAAAAGCGTCTGCGATCATATAATTCCAAACATATTCGCTTGTGTGTATTATATAAACGCCGAAAGTGAGGGGTGACAGCGTTTTTATTATTTTAACAGGCACTTTTGCTTTTATTTTTGAGTTTGCGCCAGCAAGAAACAGGCAGAAAGTGCCTGCCACAATATTTGCGGAATAATAGGATATCAGCAGGTTACCATCACCGACGGCAAAATCAAGCTCCTCAGACGCGATTCTGAAAGCTGTTCCGAGCAGCGACAATAAAATATATGCAGCCGCCATAAACCAAGAATTGACTTTTTCATGAAGCCGGATCTTATTGGCGCTTCCGCCTAAAATATACAGAAGAGACAGCCACAGAAAAGAATACCCCCGGTTCAATTCCATCAGATCTATCTGCCAAATCGTAGGCCACAGTGAAGCAAATATAAATATGATACAGCAAAGATATTTGAGCTGCTTTTGATTCAAAGTATTCAGCAGCTTGTTGTATATTGGGGTGAAGAAAAACATTATGAAATACGCTGTAAAATACCAGTATCTGTTTGTTGAAACCGGAAAAAGGCGGTCAACGATCATAGCGGGATCAAGCTTTTCCGGCTGCAGGCAGTATATGATAACAGTTGAGATGATACAATACAATTCTACCTGAAGCCACATAGACGCGAGTTTATAGAAGCGCGTGCCTTTTGAATTAACGCCCACAAAACCGCTGATCAGCGCATACAGGTTTACCGCGCCTATACAAAGCGCCTCCGCTGTCCATACAGCAAGATAGCTCAGATTCCCGGGCTGTGCAGCGTCAAGCATACCGCCCTGCCTTAAAACATGAAGCGTTACGATCATCACCATGGAAACGATCCTTAGCAGATCGATCCCGTAATTTCTGCCTGATGATTGATCTTTCTTCAACACATTTATCGATTCCGCCATAAAGAAGTATTCCTCCTCTTAAAATACATCTCCGCTCCGAATCTTGTAATCAGTTTTGCAAAAGCTCGTCCGCAAGCTTTTCGAGCGAGGGCACATCACTTTCTTTAAATGCAGACTTAACGGTTACCGTGTTTTCACAAACCGTGATATTTTTCAGACTTTCAAGAACCGCTTTCATCGCTCTGGCTGCACATGGAGCCCAAGAGCCGTTTTCTATGATTCCGATCTTTCTGTTTTGGAACGCCTTTGATTTAAGGTGGCTCAGGAATGCTTCCATCGGCGGAAATACGCCGCCGTCATAGCTCGAAGCCGCGAGCACCGTTGTGCCGTACTTAAACGCGTCCTCAACAGCCTCGGCAACATCGTCTCTTGTAAGATCTGAAAACGCAACCTTAACGCCTTTGTTTTCAAGGATCTCCTTAAGTTTCAAAGCGGCGTTCTTTGTGTTTCCGTAAACCGAAGCGCAGGCAATAAATACACCGTCCGCCTCCGGCTGATAAGATGACCAGATATTATAAAGATTGATATAGTAATCAAGATCCTTCGTGAGGATCGGTCCGTGCAGCGGGCAGATCGTTTTAATATCAAGGTTTGCAGCTTTTTTAAGCAGAGTCTGAACCGGGCCGCCGTATTTTCCGACTATATTGAAATAGTAGCGCCTTGCCTCGCAAGCCCAGTCCTCGTCTGTGTCCAGCGCACCGAATTTGCCGAAGCCGTCCGCGGAGAAAAGGATCTTTTCGCTTTTTTCATATTCCACCATGACCTCCGGCCAGTGCACCATGGGCGCCATAATAAAAGTAAGCTCATGGCTGCCGAGTGAAAGCGTATCGCCCTCTTTGACCGTAAGCTTTTCAACTGACGGGGCTATATCAAAAAACTGCGGAAGCATAGCAAAAGTCTTGGCATTGCCCACAAGAACGGCGGATGGGTATTTTTCCGTAAACGCCTTGATATTTGCGGAATGATCCGGCTCAAGGTGGGATATAACAAGATAATCGGGCGTTCTGCCGCCAAGCTCTATTTCAAGGTTTTCAAACCACTCATTGCCTTTGCGCGCGTCAACGGTATCCATAACGGCAATTTTTTCATCAAGAATAACATATGAATTGTAGGAAATGCCGTTTGGTATGCTATACTGGCTCTCAAAAAGATCAAGATCTTTGTCATCAACACCTATATATTTTACAGAATCTGAAAAACGGTTCATGAAAATCCTCCTGAATTATATAAAATTTACAGATATATTATATTAGTTTAGTTTGAAAATCTCAACAAAAATTTTAAATTTATATAAATTGGCACTTTTAATCTTTTATAATCATATCTTTTAAGGGCGTTCCTATGACTTCTGATTGCCGTTTTTTTATATCTGTTTTATTGACAAGAACAGGCAATGGTAGTAAAATTATATCTAACAGAAATTTATAGAAAGAAGTCTTTTTTATGGAAAAGAAAAATATCGACTGGTCAAATCTCGGCTTCGGCTATATGCCCACAGACGCGAGATTCGTTTCCAATTTCAAAAACGGTAAATGGGACGGCGGCACCATTACCTCAGACCCCAATATAACAATAAATGAGTGTGCCGGCGTTTTGCAGTATGCGCAGACGGTCTTTGAAGGTCTGAAAGCCTACACCACGGCTGACGGCAGGATCGTATGCTTCCGCCCCGATCTCAACGCATCGCGCCTCAAGGCATCCGCCGAAAGGCTTGAGATGCCCGTTTTCCCCGAGGATAAATTCGTTGAGGCGGTTGATGAAGTCGTTAAAGCGAACGCAGCTTGGGTACCCCCTTACGGCTCGGGCGCAACACTTTATATCCGTCCTTATATGTTCGGCTCAAACGCCGTTATCGGTGTAAAACCGGCAGATGAATATCAGTTCCGAATCTTCTGCACTCCTGTTGGTCCTTACTTTAAAGGCGGCGCAAAGCCCATCACTATCCGCGTTTGTGATTACGACAGAGCTGCGCCTCACGGCACGGGTCATATCAAGGCAGGACTCAACTATGCGATGAGCCTTCATGCCATTGTTGAGGCACACGAGCAGGGATATGACGAAAATATGTATCTTGACGCTGCCACAAGAACCTATGTTGAGGAAACCGGCGGCGCGAACTTCCTGTTCATAACAAAGGACGGCACTGTTGTTACACCTAAATCAGGTTCTATTCTGCCGTCTATCACAAGGCGCTCACTCTGCTATGTTGCCGAGCATATGCTCGGAATGAAGGTTGAGCACAGACAGGTTGCGTTTGAAGAGGTTAAGGATTTTGCCGAGTGCGGTCTCTGCGGCACGGCGGCAGTTATCAGTCCGGTAGGCAAGATCGTTGACCACGGCAACGAGATCTGTTTCCCGAGCGGAATGGACGAAATGGGCCCCGTTACAAAGAAACTTTATGAAACCCTTACAGGAATCCAGATGGGCACGATTGAAGGCCCCGAAGGCTGGGTTCACGAGATCAAAGTCGACTGATAAACCCAAAACACAAAATTTATCGGTCCGAACAAATTGTTCGGACCGATTTTTGATTTTTATGGTTATAGTAGTAATCTATTTTTTCGACTATTTGAGTCAAAGTTCCATAACCTCTTTGAACATCTTTTCAATGCCCTTTTCATCCGCATTTTCAACAAGTTTAATACCGTAATATCTGCCATGCATTCCGTCGTTATCAAACTGTATAGGCTTTAAACTAAAGCTTTTGTTTGGCGGGTATTTTGTAACAACAACGCCATACCCGTTTTTAAAACGATAAACGCGGCGTACTGCTCCAGCATAATCTTGATTATTAATCAGATATTCTGCGTAATTGTCCAAAATCATAAACAGCACTTCCTGTTCAGCGATAATTTTCAATTAAATTATAACTGAAACGCACATAAACAGCAAGAAATATATAAAAACTGTGCTGTGCCATCCCGAAACAGGGACAGTACAGCGCATACTCAATAATTATTTATAGATATAAAGCAGTACGATCATGCGGTTTTTCTTGGTTTTACCGAGCACTTCACCAAGCTTAAAACGCCCCTTGCCGCGGACGGAGATGATATCGCCCTCTTTCGGCACAAGGGAAAAATTCTCGCACAGCCGCGAATTAACAAACACCTTACGCTGCGTAAAAAGCTCCTTAACAGCGCTGCGTGAAAGATTATAAACAGCCGCGGCAAGCACATCTATACGCAGGGACGCCACGATCTCCTGCTGCTCCTCAGGCTCGCTCTGCACATCGCCGGGCAATTCGTTTATAACAGCACATTTCACACTTGTGTGCCTGACCTTATCCAGATTGCCCACAATATATTCCGCAACAGAGTCAAGGCACATCAGGTAGCCGGTGCTGTCATTGATAAGAATATCGCCGAGCACTTCGCGCTTTAGCCCCAATCCCATAAGGGAGCCGAGGAAATCACGGTGCGTAAGTTTATCGGCAAACTTTTTCGCGGCAGGCTCGATCTTTATATAAGTGATCGGAAACGGAGCGGATTCGCAATCATATCCGAAAGCGGCTACGCATCTTTCCGCGCCGTCATATCCGCCGTAAAGCTGAAAAGGCACTTCAAGGCGCAGTGAAAGCAGTTCGCTCTGCTCCTCCATATTCAGGAACTCCGTATATGTTGTGTAGCACCGCTCATCGGCTCTTTTCGCAAGCTCTTCAAATCTTTTTTCCGTAAATTCCATATGAACACCACAAAAGCGGCTTGATTTTATTCAAGCCGCTTTATTTTACATTATACTTATCAAGCGTTTTTGCGGGCTTTAACAGCCTCTGTGATAAGCGGAACGATCTTGTTGAGATCGCCTACGATGCCGTAATCCGCAACATCGAATATAGGAGCGGATTCATCTTTATTGATCGCAATGATAATATCAGATTCCTCCATACCGGCAGTGTGCTGGATAGCACCGCTGATTCCGATAGCAAAATATACGGTCGGGCGAACGGTCTTGCCCGTCTGACCTACCTGAAGGTCTTTCGGCATCCAGCCGTTATCAACAACCGCTCTTGAGCAGGAAACCGTGCCGCCGACAGCGTCCGCAAGATCCTGAAGAATCTTGAAATTCTCCTTGCTGCCTACGCCTCTGCCGCCTGAAACAAGGATCTTGGCATCCTGAATGTCGGCAACTTCCGTAACTTCCTTAACCACATCAAGAATCTCAACATAGCAGTTGTTTTCTTTAAGTTCCGGATTGAACTCAACAACCTCTGCCTTTGCGCCCTCGATCGGGTCGATCTTCTGCATAACGCCGGGGCGTACCGTTGCCATCTGCGGGCGGTTGTCCGGGCAGGCAATCGTTGCGATGGTGTTGCCGCCGAACGCCGGACGGGTCATCAGAAGCTGATTGTGCTTCTGCTCCTTATTCGGGAGAGGATTAAGCGGAAAATCACCGATTTCAAGCTGTGTGCAGTCCGCCGTTAAGCCAGTACCGACTCTTGCGGAAACTCTGGGGCCGAGATCACGGCCGATAGCCGTTGCGCCGACAAGCATAATGTCGGGCTTATATTCATTGATAACAGCCGCAAGCGCCTGTGTGTACGGCTCTGTTCTGTAAACTTCAAGAACGGGGCTGTCCACAACGATAATTCTGTCTGCGCCGTACTTAGCAAGCGAATCCGCAAGCGCTTTAACATTGCTGCCGAGAAGAACGGCAGTAACATCGGTATCAAGATCTGCGGCAAGGTCCTTAGCCTTTCCGAGAAGCTCATACGCGATCGGGCTGATCTCGCCGTCTACCTGCTGGGCGTAAATGAAAACGCCCTTATACTGTTCCATATTTTCTGTAACCATGATTCAGCCCTCCTTAAATGATATGCTTTTCTTCAAGCTTGGAAATAATGTAATCCGCGGATTCCTGCGGCGTGTCAAGCGCAACCTTTTCACCTGCGCCCTTTCTTACCTTATCGGAAGCCTTGGCAATCTTTGTGGGCGAACCGCTGAGACCGAGATTGGAATCGTCAACATCTTTAAGGTCCGCTCTGCCCCATACGGTGATCTCTTTCTTATAAGCGTCAAAAATTCCGCCGGGAGTCATATATCTGGGGTCATTCAGCTCTGAAAGAGCCGTGATAAGTACTGGCATCTTTGCCTTGAGCATATGATATCTGTCATCAAACTGACGCTTAACAACAACGCTGTCGCCCTCAAGCTTGATATCCTCGGCATAAGAGATTACCGGGATTCCGAGATGCTCTGCGATCTGCGGACCTACCTGAGCGGTATCTCCGTCTATAGCCTGACGGCCGGTAATAATAATGTCGTAATCAATATTTCTGAGCGCGCCGGCAATCGTTGTTGATGTTGCCCATGTATCCGCGCCGCCGAGTACTCTGTCCGTTACCAGAATACCGTCGTCAGCACCCATAGCCATAGCTTCGCGCAGAACTTCTTCCGCTTTGGGAAGACCCATGGTAAGCGCGGTAACATGCGCGCCTGTTTCATCCTTGATACGAAGTGCAGCCTCAAGGCCCGCCTTATCATCAGGATTCATAATCGTGAGCATAGCCGCTCTGTTTAAAGTACCGTCAGGGTTAAACTGAACTCCGCCCTTTGTATCCGGCACCTGCTTAATACAAACTACAATATTCATGATTTAACCCTCCTTATTTAAGCAGATTTCCGCTGATAACCATACGCTGAACCTCTGAAGTTCCCTCGTAGATCTCGGTTATCTTGGCGTCGCGCATCATGCGCTCTACTTCATATTCTCTGATATAGCCGTAGCCGCCGAACAGCTGAACAGCCTTCGTTGTAACTTCCATTGCAACCTCTGCGGCAAAAAGCTTTGCCTGCGCTGCCTCGAAGGAATAGTTCTTCTGTGTTGCCTTTGCCATAGCGGCTTTATAAACAAGCATTTTTGCGGCTTCAACCTTTGTTGCCATATCCGCAAGCTGGAACTGCGTGTTCTGGAAAGCGCCGATAGCTCTGCCGAACTGCTTTCTTTCCTTAACGTATTCAACAGCTCTGTCAAGCGCGCCCTCTGCAATGCCGAGCGCCTGAGCGGCAATACCGATACGGCCGCCGTCAAGGGTGTGCATAGCTATGCCGAAGCCCTTGCCCTGAGGACCGAGAAGATTTTCCTTGGGGATCCTGCAATCCTGAAAAATAAGCTCATATGTGGATGAACCGCGGATACCCATTTTCTTTTCCTTTGTGCCGAAAAGAAATCCGGGAGCGGTCTTGGGAACGATAAAGGCGGAGAACAGCTTTTTCTTTCTGCCTCTCTTGTCCTCAACAACGTCGGTTACGGCGATAACGATATAAACATCAGCCTCTTTGCCGTTTGTGATAAAGCACTTTGAACCGTTGAGAACCCACTCGTCGCCGTCAAGCACAGCCTTGGTCTGCGCGCCCTGCGCGTCCGTGCCGGCGCCCGGCTCCGTAAGAGCGAACGCACCGAGCATCTCACCGCTTGCGAGCGGCTTTAAAAATTTCTGCTTCTGCTCTTCCGTTCCGTAAGTAAGGATCGGGTCGCAGCACAGAGAAGTGTGAGCGGAAACGATAACGCTTGTTGTGGCGCAGGCTTTGGCAAGCTCTTCAACGCACATAACATATGTAAGCGGATCGCAGCCCTGACCGCCGTACTCCTTGGGAACAGGAATACCGAGAAAACCGATCTTCTGCATCTTCGTAACCGTTTCTCTGGGGAACTGCTCGGTTTCATCGGTTTCAACAGCAAGAGGCTTAACTTCGTTTTCAGTGAAATCGGCGAAAAGCTTTCTTGCCATTTCATGCTCTTTGCTTAAAGTGAAATCCATTAGAATATCCTCCGTATAAATTTTGCATCATATTGCTGCGGGCAAAAGCCCGATACAGCCTAAAGGCTTCCGCCCTTTTGCAGGCGAAAGCCTTTATCCTCTTTTTCGGATTACTTGCGGTAATCGTAGAAACCAACACCGGTCTTGCGGCCGAGTTTGCCTGCGCGGACCATCTTCTTAAGAAGAGTAGCGGGGCGGTATTTCGGATCGCCTGTTTCGGAATAAATCGTTTCCATGATAGCAAGCACGATATCAAGACCAACATAGTCGCCGAGCTCGAGCGGACCCATCGGATGGTTTGCGCCGAGTTTCATAGCAGTATCAATATCCTCCACGCTTGCAATGCCCATTTCATAAACGGTGATGCCCTCGTTAATAAGCGGAATCAGGATTCTGTTTACAACAAAACCGGGAGCCTCTTTCACTTCAACGGGAGTTTTGCCGATCTCGACCGAGATTGCCTTGATCTTCTCAACCATTTCAGCAGGGGTGTTAGCGCCTGCGATAACCTCAATCAGCTTCATAACAGGTGCGGGATTGAAGAAGTGCATGCCGATAAGCGGTCTGTCAAGCCCTGCGCCGATCTCTGTGATAGAAAGTGAAGATGTATTTGTAGCGAACATACAATCGGGCTTAACGATATCCTGAAGTTCCTTGAATGTCTGCTTTTTAACATCCATAACCTCAAGCGCAGCCTCAACAATAAGATCACAGTCCGTGCAGATCTCTTTTGTGCCTGTTGTGATTTTTGCAAGGATGGCATCGGCAGCCGCCTGCTCCATCTTGCCCTTTGCAATTCTCTTCTCAAAGCCTTTTGCAATCTTCGCCTTGCCGTTTGCGGCAAATTCATCGTTGATGTCGCAAAGAACTACCTCATAGCCGTCTACCTGCGCAAAAGCCTGCGCAATGCCGGAGCCCATTGTACCGGCGCCAATAATTCCAACTTTCATTCTGATTTCCTCCCTAATTATTTATTCTTGAAAGGCTCTTTTACCTTGTCTTTATTTCTGTCCAAGAAGAATGCCATTCCGTATCTCTGATCCTCTGTTTCAAAGCAGTCTCCGAAAAGCTTTTCTTCTATTTCGATACCGCTGTCAATATCGGTCTGAAGACCGTCATTGATGGCTTTTTTGCAGTTCCTTACCGCAATCGGGGCGTTTGACGCAATAATCGAAGCCATCTTCTTTGCAGCACCCATAAGCTCCTCAATCGGGTAAACCGCGTTTACAAGACCGATTCTGAGAGCCTCCGGGGCTTTGATATTTCTTGCGGTATAAATAAGCTGTTTTGCCATGCCTACGCCTACCGTGCGCGCAAGGCGCTGTGTGCCGCCGAAACCGGGAGTGATACCCAGACCGACTTCGGGCTGACCGAAAACAGCGTTTTCAGAACAGATTCTTATGTCGCAGGCAAGCGAGATCTCGCATCCGCCGCCGAGCGCAAAGCCATTCACTGCGGCGATTACGGGAATAGGAAGTGTTTCAAGCTTTCTGAAAACATCGTTGCCTTTTTTGCCGAAAGCTTCACCCTCTGCTTTGGTGAGCGTGCTCATTTCTCCGATATCGGCACCCGCAACAAAGGATTTCTCACCTGCGCCGGTAACAATAAGAGCGCGAACTTCATTTAAGTCTATCGAATCGATCGTTTCGCTGAGTTCATCGAGCACCGTGCTGTTCAAAGCGTTTAGCGCTTTCGGACGGTTTATAGTGAGTACCGCAACCGCGCCGTCAACTTCATAATTGATAAATTCCATCTTAAAATCCTCTTATATGCTAAAATTAATCTCTTTCAACAACCGTTGCACAGCCCATACCGCCGCCGATGCAAAGCGTTGCAAGACCTTTCTTGGCGTCTCTTCTCTGCATTTCGTGAAGAAGCGTTACAAGAATGCGGCAGCCTGATGCGCCTACGGGATGACCGAGTGCGATCGCACCGCCGTTTACATTGAGCTTTGAAAGATCAAAATTGAGATCTCTGCCTACTGCGATCGACTGAGCGGCGAAAGCCTCGTTCGCCTCAATAAGATCCATCTCATCAACCGTCATATCAAGCTTTTTCATAAGTTTGTTTGTTGCCGCAACAGGACCGATACCCATGATGGACGGGTCAACACCTGCAAGCGCACCGCCAACCCATGTTGCCATAGGCTTAACGCCGAGTTCCTTTGCCTTTTCTTCACTCATAACAACGATCGCTGCAGCGCCGTCATTGATGCCTGAAGAGTTACCTGCTGTTACGATACCGTCTTTCTTGAAAGCAGGGCGGAGCTTTGCAAGGCTTTCAGCCGTAACGCCCGCTCTGGGACCTTCATCTGTATCAAAAACGATGGTCTCTTTCTTTTTCTTAACCTCAACGGGAACGATTTCATCCTTGAATTTGCCCTCGGCTCTTGCCTTTTCGCATTTCTGCTGGCTGTTTGCGGCAAACTCGTCAAGCTCTTCACGTGTGATACCGTATTTTTCGCATACATTTTCAGCAGTGATACCCATATGATAATCGTTGAATGCATCCCAAAGAGCATCGTTGATCATTGTGTCAACTGCCTGAGCGTGACCCATTCTGTAGCCGTAACGCGCCTGCTTGAGCGCATAGGGAGCCATGCTCATGTTTTCCATACCGCCGGCAACAACGATATCGGCGTCGCCTGCCTGGATCATCTGCGCGGCAAGATTTACACTGTTAAGACCCGAACCGCACACAACATTTATTGTTACTGCGGGCGCCTCAATCGGAATGCCGGCCTTAATAGAAGCCTGACGGGCAACATTCTGACCGAGACCTGCCTGAATAACGCAGCCCATATATACGTGATCGACCTGATCAGCAGGAACGCCCGCTCTTTCAAGCGCGTTTTTGATTACTATAGCGCCGAGATCAACTGCGGGAGTTGTGCTCAGGGTGCCGCCCATTGTACCGATGGCGGTACGGCATGCACCTGCAAGAACTACTTTTTTTGACATAATGATTACCTCACATTTTATTATTTGCACCCCGCTCTGCGGGGCGGTTTTTAAACCTGCGTTAATATAATAATATAGTATTTCGCGATTGTCAATTAATTAACAAATTTTCGGCAAACATAATAAAATTATATGATAAAACGCCGTTTTTTCGTGCATTTTGAAGGTGCTGAAAATCGCTTTAAAGCCTGTTATTATGCGGATTTTACAGC
Source organism: uncultured Oscillospiraceae bacterium (assembly GCA_900539845.1). Classification (GTDB taxonomy): domain Bacteria; phylum Bacillota; class Clostridia; order Oscillospirales; family Acutalibacteraceae; genus Eubacterium_R; species Eubacterium_R faecavium. The sequence goes on from UQDP01000004.1 coordinate 70,712, forward strand.
TTCGTGTAAAATATATCATTCTTTTTTAAATTTTTAGCAATCGTTCTCATAACACCTTTCATAAGCGAATTGATAAGCCGTAAACCCGCCTCACTGAGATATCTTAAAACATCTATGAACAAAAACTTAACGCGTTCCTCTTAGACCGCATGGATGAATAATAATTTTATAACAAAAAATGAGCGGCAAAACTGCCGCTCATAATCTGCTCATTAAAGCTGTGTGATACCTTTTTCCGTAAGCTGCTCTGCAGTTGCGGGGAAAGTATTCTTATAAACTATATCAAGAGATGCACTCTTATTTTTAAGAACAAGTACATTTGCATGCGATACATCAATGTGAACATTCATCGTATAATCGCCTGAAAGGATCTCACCCGTTGCCGTGTCGATAGTGACCGTGCCGGTGCCGCCCTCATAATTTACAACGAAGTTATCGTTGATCGTACCTGAAGAGAACGAAAGCATGCTGATGGATTCAACCGTTGAAGAGATATCACCGAGTGTATTGAAAAACTTACCCTGTGAATCTTGACCGGGCATGGAAAGTATAACGGCTTTCGGCTGGATAGTAATATCGATCGTACCGTCGCCGTTGTCCTTAACATTCGCAGCAAGCACATCGTCCGCCGTAAGCAGAGACTTTGTAACATCAATTCCGTCGCCAACGGTATCTGCAGTCGGGCTGATATTTCCGCAGGGAGGAAGTCCCTTAAGGCCGCCTGTGAACAGACCGCCGACAATACTCGGAACCAGATCATTGATCATATCGTTTGATTGACCCTCTACAAGAAGGTTTTCAACCGTAAGATCTTCCATACCGAGTAATTTGTAATATGTAGCGGTCGTACCGTTATCATTATACTGCGCAGTAAGCGCTTTAGTATAATTATAGCTTTCAACATAATAGTTAACGATATCTTCAACTGTATCAAACTGGATTCCGCCGTATTCGCCGGGTGTGAATTCACCGACTGATGACGCGCCGGCAGCATCCGCATCAACCGGGGCAGCTTCATAAGCACCGCCGGGTTTAATTACGGTAACTGCAAGCACAAGAAATACGATTGCGGCTACCAAAAGAACTGCTAAGAATTTATTGAAATTACCGAGTTTTGATTTAGCTTTCATATCAAAAATTCCCCCTTGCCATATAATAATAACCTATTTGAATCACTTTTTCAACATTTTTTTAAAATTATTGCAAAACTTTATTAATTGTAATAAATAAAGAAAATTTTTCCGATCATACGAAGCGATTCTGAATTTATGGTTGCAATCGGCGGTCTGTGTGCTAAAATATTCTACGGAATATGAAAATCCCGTTTATCGTTTAATAAAATTTCGGAGATATTTATGGAAAAGAAGATAAAAAGCACGCTCAGAAAATTAAAGCATAAAAAATATGAAGGGTTTCTGCTGATTATCCGCGGAATAGAGATCGGCATCGCGGCAGGATTATTGTGCGTTCTTTACCGTTTTCTTCTTTCAAAGGCAGAAGAATACTTATATAGGATTATAGATTATGTAAAGAATTCACCCGCACAATCTGCTCTCTGGGTATTTCTTGCAGCAGCTTTGGGCGCTGTTGTGGCATTTATCATAAAGCGTGTGCCGGATGCAAGCGGAAGCGGCATTCCGAATGTAACCGCGGAAATAAACGGGCATGTTTCCGCCTGCTGGTGGAAAGTGATTATCGCAAAACTTTTCGGAAGCACGATCTCCGTGTTTTCCGGGCTCAGCCTCGGAAGAGAAGGCCCGAGCATACAGTTCGGCGCGATGGCTGCAAAAGGAGTTGCAAAAATAACAAAAGCCGACAGCACGACCGAACTGCGTATGATAGGAAGCGGCGCGGGCGCCGGTCTGGCAGCGGCTTTCAACGCGCCGCTGGCAGGCGTTATGTTTGTGCTGGAGGAGATCTACCGAACATTTGATAAAGCCGTTATATGTATGGCTGTTGTGGCGGCTGTCACGGCAGATTTTATATCCAAGCTGTTTTTCGGGCAGGGCACGGTCTTTAGCTATCAGCCCGAAACGATCCCACTGCGCCTGTATTGGCTTCTGATCCTGTTCGGCATCATCGCCGGTGTGTTCGGAGCGTTTTACAATACATTTATGATCGCTCTGCGCGATTTATTCCGCAAAATAAAAAAAGTGCCGCAATGGATTAAATTTATATTTGTTTTTGCCGTGAGCGGCATAGTGGGTCTTTTTCTGCCGCAGGTACTCTGCGGCGGGCACACAATGGTGCAGACCCTGATAGAGGATCAGCCTTCCCTTTCCGTTATCCTTGCGCTGTTCACAGCAAAATTCATTTTCGGTGCTTTCAGCTTTAGTTCGGGTGCGCCCGGAGGAACGCTCTATCCCATGTGTGTTCTGGGCGCTTACGGCGGAGCCGCCTTTGCGCAGGCGGCGGCAGGACTGTTCGGACTTGACGACTCCATGTGGCAGACTTTCGCCGTGCTTGGTATGGCAGGGCTTTTCGCTTCAATCGTAAGGGCGCCGCTCACCGGGATTATTCTTGTGTTTGAGATAACGGGAAACATAAACACGCTTCTGCCTCTCGCCGCTGTGTCTCTGATCTCGTATGCCATAGCCGACGCACTTGGCAACACTCCTTTTTATGTTTCGCTTGCGGAAAGGATCACATCCGGCGAAAATGCAAAAAACGATTCCCGCCAGAGCGAAAAAATACTGAAAACCTACGTTATCCCCGTTGGCAGCAAGCTGGACGGAAAACCGATTTCTGCAACGGAATGGGGCAGGCATTGCATAATTGTGTCCGTTGAAAGGGAGGGCATAACGGTCACCCCGAAAGGAGACACGGTTCTGAAAAGCGGCGACACGCTTGTTTTTATGATAAGCCGCAGACATTTTGCCAGCGACAGCAAAAGGATACAGGATTTGATTGAAAAATAAAAGCTCCGCTTGGTATATAAAAAACCGCCCTTTCGGCAAACAGAAAACCGAAGGGCAGTTTTTTTATATAGAAAGGAGGCAAATTATAGTAAAAACATACAAGGCGGTATAATGTTAAGGTTTGGAGTAAGCGGATTAACGCAATTACCTTAAAAAAACGGATTGCGAGAAAAACAGACCGCCTTGCAATTTCAATTGTATCACAAAACTCATATTTGTCAATATTAATTTTATTTTTTACGAAAATATTTAATATTTAGTATATTTCAGCCTTGTTTTCTTCATTTTCAGTCATTTTTCACCAAGTACAAAAACAGACCGTTTAACAATTTTCGGAATGATACAGGAGTGGTTTTCAGCAAAAAAATATAAAAAGCGGAAATCGATTTGCAAAAAACGGCAGTACATGCTATAATCACATATATGATTTTTAAAATTCATAATAACCAAAAGGATGGTTTTCATTGAAAAGAGCTGAAAAAAACAAAAAAAGCATAAACGAAATTTTAAGTGCTGCAATAAAACTATATTCAAAAGAGGGCAGCAGTAACATTTCAATAAACGAACTTTGCAGAGACAACAACATTTCAAAGGGCAAATTTTACCACTACTTTTCCTCCAAAGAGGAATTGTTTGAAGTAGCTGTAAGCTATGTAATAGATGACCTGTGCAGAGATGTAGAAAGCTTTTATGTTGATCCCGATTCTTCGCTTTCCGATAACCTGAGCCATTATTATTCGGCAAGAATTAATTATTGGTTTCTACATAGTGATTATTTTATGATCGCATATATGCTGCTTGCAAGCCACAATTATGAATTAAGGCAAAAGTTCAAACCGCTCAGGAAGAAATTTGACAACGCGTTAAACAGCAAGACCCTTGAAATCATCCACGCGGCGAATATTGAAAGAAACATTCCCGACAACGAATTGCTTGAAGTTCTGAAGGTTGTTTATGACAATATGTTTCTTAATGATATGTATAAAATCATAGTAGCATTAAATAAAGGCTATACAGAACACGCAAAAAGACTGAGTGAAGAGCTGCTTAGCCTTTATAAAAGACTTATAAACGTGCTGCTGCACGGAATAATAGCAAACAAAAGCGAATCATGAGATCATTAGGTCTTTATACACCCTTCGGACGAGTCAGGCGCCGGCTTTCAACCCGTTATGACGAATCCGAAGGGTTCTTTTTTCAGAAGCTCAAAAGCCGCCTCTCGTTTCCTTATGAAGCACAAACGCATCTCTGACTGCCCAAGCCAGCGATCCGCCCAAAATAGAGAGTCCGGCGGAAACGAACATCCAAGCCTGCTCGCCTTGAAGATTGTTCAGGTTGCCAAGACCTATATAACGGCAGATGCATACCATCAGCCCCGTGTATGTCATAAGCAAATGACCAACGCCCTGAGAATATTGCTTTAAGTAAAAATCATGCACCCCAAACACTCCGAAAAACGCCGCAAGATAAAAAGCTTTTCTATCCGAGCCTTCCCAATGCGGCATCGGAGATTTTTCCACAACCGCCGGATAGATATCCGTAAAATTAATAATAAACAGCAATATCAAACCGGTCCAGATCGGTATCAGCTCCGTCAGACCGTTTTTAAGGACTGCTGCATGAATAACGACACACACAATCATCATAACAGTTAAAGCGCCCGCCGTAACGGGATATATCCAGTGCCGTTTGCGGTAATACAGAAAATAACCGATCAGAGCAATGCTGTTGAGAAGAACAAAGATCGCCGTAGCCACCAGATGCGCAGTCTGCTCCCAGCCCCAGTCATTGATAAATACGACCGGCGGCGCCGCAAAGACCGAAGCATACAGAGCAAACAGTCCTGTTTTCCCTGTGCAACCGCTGCGCTTATACAGCCGCAGTAAATTAAAGAAGTAAGCCGCGGCAGTCAGCAGACTCCATACGATCAGAGAGATCGGGTAATCATATCCGATCCAGGAAAGGGTGCTTGTGCGGCTCATGGGATTGCGTGTAAAGCCATATAGAACACTGTACACAAATGCAGATACCAAAACAACAAGGCACAGCGTGGCGTTCGGTATACTGGATCTATCCCGTATTTCTTTTTTGTTCACAACGATCTCTCCTCTCCTGATAAAGGAACCTTTCACAAGTCTATCATAAATGATTTCCGGAACAAAATAAAGCGTTTTTTGCATTTTTTGACAGATTTGTAACGTTTTCAAACATTTGCTTAAATCAGCACTCTGCTCATGCCACAGCACTTTTATTTAATATTAAAAATATCCAAACGCTGAACCGTTCGGATATTTTCGCGCAAACCAGCAATTTAGTTTGATTCTCAAAACCCTTTCAATGTACGGAATGTGCATCTTTCCTGAATCAAAAATCTTCATACACGTGGTTGCTAATAGATTCTATTGCCACACTTCCTCCTCTAACAACTTCCATTTTTCCTGAAAATCTCTTGTTCAAAAATTCAATTATCGAATTATTATTATCTTCAGAATGAACACATTCCAATATCACAGATGAAAAATTATAATCATAAACAGTAAGGGAAAATACTTTTGCAATTCTGAATAATTCATTTAATTCGACTTCACCGCAATCCCTTATTTTAATGAATAAAAGTTCTTTGTTATGGATAACTTTATCTGATAAATCAATGACCTTTATAACCTCAACACATCTGTTAAGTTGCTTTTTGACCTGTTCAAATGTTTTCTCATCACTTGTTAAACTTATCGTCATTCTCGAAGCGCTCTCATCCTCTGTAGCTCCCACAGTAAGACTGTTTAAATTATATAACTTTGCTGAAAACAAGCCTGAAATTCGGGCAAGAACTCCTATTTCGTTTTCCACCAGCAAGCTTAACCATCGCTTTTTCATTTTCCGTCCTCACTTTCCAGCATCATGCCATTAAGCGGATATCCCGGCGGAACAATAGGCATGACGTTTATTTCTCTGTCAATAACAAATTCTATTATAGTCGGTGTTTTGGTGTTTTGCTTTGCCTTTAATAATGCCGCTTTTATTTCTTCTGATTCTGTAACACGAATACCTTCAGCACCATAGCTTTTTGCCAACTGAATAAAATCAGGTATGTATTCAGGACAGCATGGATTCGGCGAATTACATGTTGTGCTGCAGCTTTTACGCCGGCGCATACAAGTATAAGAATATCTTTTATTATAAAACTGTTCCTGCCACTGCCTTACATTACCCAAATATCCGTTATTAAAAATACATATGATGATAGGAAGTTCATAAACGACGGCGGTGGCCATTTCCTGAATATTCATTTGTATTCCGCCGTCACCCGATATCACAATCACATCTTTATCCGGGTTTCCGAGTTTTGCCCCGATTGCCGAAGGTAAGCCGTATCCCATAGTTCCCAACCCGCCGGATGTCATCATTTGCTTATTTTCACCAAGGTTAAGAAACTGAGTAGCCCACAATTGATTCTGACCTACATCAGTGGTAACAATCACATCATTAAAGACATCATTAATTGACTCGATAATTTTTTTCGGTGTCGTTCCTTCATTGCGCATATCCATTGGATATTGTTTTTTCCAAGTGTTAATTTTTTCTGTCCAATCAGAAATATTTAACGGCTTAGCTTTTTCAAGCAATGTACTTATGGCACATTTTGCGTCTGCAACAATAGGAATGTCAACTGTTATATTTCGTGATATAGATGCCGGGTCGATATCAATATGGACGATTTTTGCGTGAGAAGCAAAGGCTTCTATTTTACCGGTTATGCGGTCGTTAAATCTTGTTCCTATTGAAAATAACACATCACATTGACTTATCGCTGTATTAGCGGCATAACTTCCATGAATACCGATATTGCCCACATACAGTTTGTGCGTTGCAGGAATTGCGCCTTTTCCCATGATAGTTGTAATTACAGGAACGCCGGTAATCTCTGCCAGCTTGGTCATTTCCGTGTTTGCGTGTGCAATATTAACCCCACCACCAATCAAAAATACAGGTCTTTTTGCATTATTTAACAGCTCTAACGCTCTATGCATCTGTCCAATATGAACAGAGATGTTAGGTTTATATCCTCTGATATTTATTTCATCAGGATAAAAATCACTGCCATATTCTTTTTGTATATCTTTCGGCAAATCAACAACCACCACACCGGGTTTTCCTGTTTTTGCAATATAAAAAGCTTTCTTGATTGTGTTTGCTAAATCCTCTCGTTTTCTTACCGTTACCGCATACTTGCAGATACTTCTCATTATACCTACTGTATCAACTTCCTGAAAAGCATCATTTCCGATCAGATTTGTCGATACCTGACCTGTAAAACAAACCAAGGGCACACTGTCATAATTTGCAGTTGCAATACCTGTAACAAGATTAGTTGCACCGGGTCCGCTCGTTACAAGACATACACCGACTTTTCCCGTAGAGCGTGCATATCCGTCAGCAGCATGTACCAACCCTTGCTCATGACGGGGTAAAATCAAATCTATATCCTTTTCGCCGTAAAGTGCATCAAACAAGTCAATTACCTGACCTCCCGGATATGCAAACAATGTGTCAACATTCTCCTCTTTTAATGCTTTAACCAATAACTCTGCTCCTGTGATTTTCATATCGTGTCTCCCTTCAAAGCGTGTACTTGCTTGCATAATATTTATTTTATAAACGGTGCATAATATACAGCACCGTTTTTATGTATTTTGTATTCCATTGCAAAAAAGCTCAACGCTTTTGGTTATATATTCTTCTTTCTCGATTACTGACAGATTGTCTTTGAAAGATGCTTTCAAAAATGTATAGCCAAACGTTGATGAAAAAATCGTGATAGCCAGATTCTCAAAATCCAAATGAGGTAGTTTCCCTTTTTCTTCCATTTCTTTAAAATAGTTAATTAGTGAAGAAATAAAGGAATGGGGTACTTTCATAATAAGCGGCGCCGTTTCTTCATATATCTGAGGAGCTCTTAATCCTATTGACAAATTCACGAAATCAGGCGTCATTCTGTTCATATATTCAGTCATAAACATTTTCAGATCACTTTTCAAATCCCATTTAACATTTCTGAATATTTCGGGAGTAACATCTGCTCTCCACTTTTCCTGTTCCATACCGCCCAAAACAATGTCTTTTTTACTTTTGAACTTACGAAATAATGTGCATTCGTTTACTCCTGCGAGCCGCGCAATATCCTTTGTTGTGGTTGCAACATAGCCCTTGTCGCGCACCAAAGACATGGTTGCGTCTATAATTTTTTGACTTGTTTTATCCATAGCGGTCACCCTCATGCAAGTGTTTACTTTCATATTACACTTTTTATTCCTAAAAAGCAAGAGCCATTTCAAAAGAAACGCAAAAACATACTGTTTTTAATATATAAGCCTTCTTTCTCAAATATCCTTATACCATAAAAAGCACACATCAAAAGATGTGTGCTTTTTATGGTGGAGCATAGGGGATTCGAACCCCTGACCTCCACACTGCCAGTGTGGCGCGCTCCCAACTGCGCTAATGCCCCTCAATATTTCGTGTTATATTCTACTATATTTCAATACGAAAATCAATATTTAATTTTATTTTTCATTATGAATTTTAGCATCTGTCTGCATTCGCTTTTACGCAGTACACAATGTGCGGCATATCCACACCGTAATAATGCTTGATTATTCTGCCGCAGGGCTGCATTCCGTTTTTCATGGCAACACGCTGTGACGCAATATTATTATCACGTATTATAGAATAAACCTCTGCTTTTCCGAGCACATCAAAAGCGTATCTTTTGCACGCCTGCGCGGATTCATCGGCATATCCTTTATGCCAGAAGGCTTTCTGAAATAAATATCCTACCTCAACAACGCTTCGTCCGTTGAAATCCTGATAGGTAAGCCCGCACTGCCCTATCATCTTTCCGCTCGATTTAAGCACGACCGCCCAGAGTCCAAACCCGTTTTTCCTGTATCTGCGCAGCTGATTTTCAAACCACTGTATCACCTCTTGCTCGGAAAAGGCATGCTCATAGGCATACATGACCTCCGCATCCTGTAAAATTTCTCGCAGAGCCGGCAGATCTTCCGCCGTCATCTCACGCAATATCAGCCTTTCGGTTTCAATTCTCATTCTGCCGCTCTCTCCGTTCCTTTTCAAGACTGCAAGCCGCCCGTTTCAGATCCTTACAGGTATTCCGTTTTCTTTCAAATATTTTTTCAGTTCGGGAATGGGCAGTTCATTAAAATGGAACAGGCTTGCCGCAAGCACTGCGTCCGCCGCTCCCTTTGTAAACGCATCGTAAAAATGCTCCTTTTTTCCTGCTCCGCCGCTTGCGATAACCGGTATGCCTACCGCAGTTGAAACGGCATACGTGAGTTCAATATCATAGCCGTTTTTCTGTCCGTCACAATCCATTGAGGTAAGCAGGATTTCCCCAGCCCCGCGGGAATACGCCTCCTTCGCCCAGGCAACAGCGTCAATCCCTGTCGGAATTCTACCGCCGTTGAGATAAACCTCCCAACCTCCGTTTTCGCGTTTTTTTGCGTCAATGGCACACACAACACACTGACTGCCGAATTTATCCGCCGCGTCATTGATCAGGCCCGGATTGCGAACCGCCGCCGAATTTACTGAAATCTTATCCGCCCCGGCACGCAAAAGCTCTTTAAAATCATCCGTTGTTCTTATTCCTCCTCCCACGGTAAAAGGAATAAAAACCGTCTTTGCCACACGCTCAACTATATCTATCATTGTGCTGCGACCCTCATGTGTTGCCGTAATGTCAAGCAGCACAAGCTCGTCCGCTCCCTGACGGTCATATGCCGCCGCGCACGCAATAGGGTCTCCGGCGTCTCTTAAATCAACGAACGAAACGCCCTTTACCACTCTGCCGTTTTTAACGTCAAGGCAGGGTATGATTCTTTTGGCATACATACTTATCCCTCCGCCGCTATAAAGTTTTTAAGGATCTGAAGACCTGCGGCGCCGCTTTTTTCAGGATGGAACTGGGTCGCAAACAGGTTTCCGCGCTCAACTGCGCACTGTATTTTCACTCCGTATTCCGCCGTTGCCGCAACATCGCTCAATTCAGCGCCGTTCAGATAGTATGAATGAACAAAATAGAAATAACTGCCTTGGGGGATATTCTTAAACAAACGGCTGTTTGCCCGGATCTCAACGCTGTTCCAGCCTATATGGGGGACTTTCAGACCGTTGTTTTTTGGAATAAGGGAAATGTCTCCGCCAAGCAGCCCTAAACCGTCCGCATCGGGGCTCTCGTCACTTTTTTCAAATAAAAGCTGAAGTCCAAGGCATATTCCGAGAAACGGTTTTCCGCTTAAAGCCGCCTTTTTTACTGATCCGATAAGCCCTCTTTCGTCCATAGATCTCATAGCGTCTCCGAACGAACCGACTCCCGGAAGTATAACACTGTCCGCCGCTTCTATTTCACCGGGATCTGAGGTGATAATGTTTTCAGCGCCGATAAAATCAAGCGCTTTTTTAACGCTCATAAGATTGCCGGCGCCGTAATCGATGATTGCGGTCAATTTTCTCCCGCCTTTCAGGTAAATTAAGACTATGACAATAATTTTATCATATCAATAGCGGCATTTCAACACAAAATCATTGACAAACGCGCCTGTTTGAGATACAATTCATAAGTAACGCGAACATCGCGCCGAACTTCTCTAAGTTCATCAAATACGGAGACGTATCGAAGTGGTCATAACGGGGCTGACTCGAAATTTTGCGGGAAACTGTCCGTTTCGTCCACCAAAAACCTTGTAACCGTGCGGGTTTTACCCGGTTCGAAAATTGAATAAGTTTGCTGTTCTTTCCGTCAGTTCTTTCCAAAGCCCTTTTTCACCGGAAAAAGGCGGGAAAAAACGACGGCTGAGCATATAGGGAGCGGTATCGAAGTGGTCATAACGGGCCTGACTCGAAATCAGGTAGTCCTCACGGGCTCGTGGGTTCGAATCCCACCCGCTCCGCCATCGAAAAATCCAGTAACCATGCGGGTTTCTGGATTTTTCTTTTTTTGCGCCCGCTCCAAAAATCACCCGATTTTGGGCTGTTCTTTCCAAAATTTTGGAAAGAACAGCTTTTTGCTTTATTCCCCACTTTTTTCTGCATTTTGCTCCCATCTGCTGCCGAAATCGCCCGCTTCGGGAAGCGGCATACCGCTCACCATCGCCTGCGCCGAGGAGAGTTTCGAACTGTAATCCAGATGGGCGTAAATGTTCGCCGTGGTGGAAAAATCCGAATGCCCCAGCCAGTCTTGAATCTGCTTGAGCGGCACGCCGTTGGCAAGCAGAAGGGATGCGCAGCTGTGCCTGAGATCGTGGAAGCGCATTTTCTTCATGCCGTGACGCTGGATGAAAGCAGGAAACTGGGATGTCAGATAGTCAGGCTTCATCCGCTCGCCCAACTCGTCCACGAACACAAAGCCGTCGTATTCGTAGTTGTAGCAGTTGCCGCAGACCTGCTTGTTCAGTTCCTGCGCCGCCTTGACCTCCGCAAAGTATTCCTTGAACCTTCCCACCAGCGGCAGAGTGCGCATACTGGATTTGGTTTTTGCCGACTCCTGCTCAATGATCTGCGTTTTCCCGCCCATATTGACGGAGGTCACCGTCCGTTTGATGGTCAGCGTTCCCCGCTCAAAGTCGATGGCGTCCCACTTGAGCCCCAGCACCTCGCCACGGCGCAGACCGTAAAAGGCGGCAACCAGCACCGGCAGCTCCAGCTTTGTACCCTTGACCACGTCAAATAAGCGCTGAAGCTCCGCCGCATCCAGAAATACCGGCTGGAAATCGTTCTTCTTGGGGCGGTCTACCTTCATCGCCACATTCTGCGCCACCAGATCGGTTTTCATGGCGTATTTCAGCGCCTGATGAATCACAGCGTGGTAATGGATGACGGAATTGGGCTTGACGGTTTTCAGCTTCTCGGAATAAAACTGCTGGATGTGCCTTGCTTCCAAGTCCTTTAGAGTAATCGGTTTATTCCGGAAATACGGCTCAATGGTCTGCTTCACCATGCTCTCATAGGAGCCGAAGGTGGTGGGCTTCACCCTGACCTTGACGATCTCCAGCCAGCCGAGAAGATAATCGGCAAACAGCATATTGGAGCAAAGCTCGCCGATCTCTGCTGGTGGCTCAAACTCGCTGCGGATGCGTGCGAGTTCTGCTTCCGCTTTTCGTTTGTTTCCCTTTTCGGGAAGTCCGGTGGATATGTACTTGACGTGCCGTTTGTTTTTGCTGTCGTAATAACTCAGCACGGCGTAGTAGTACCCTTTTTTAACCTGTAAATGTCCTGATACCAATTTATAAAACTCCTTTCTTTGCTTTTACACAGGACAGTCCGGCACCGACAAGGCCATTGTACCCTGCCGGTGCCGTTCTTTCCATTGTGTGAAGGTCGTGCTCCGCACACATTTTCGGTTCGAATCAGCGGCTGTCCCTGTCACGCTCCCGTCTGCGCTGCCATTGTTCCAACAGCTTAATGACTATATCGCAGATCTGCTTATCCGTGTAATTCTTCGGGAAATATTTGCGAATGTCCTCCCGCTTGAATTTATATTGCTCCTGCTGGTTGGGCTTCTGCTCGGCGAGGATGTCGTAGATCGTCTGGTCTTGCAGCACCCCCTCCTGTGAAAGCTTCTTTAAGCGGATTGCCTGTGCGTGGGACGGCGTGCAGTCGTTCAGTTCCATTGCGTTTAACAACACCCGTTGCTCCGACTGGTCTAAGTATGAGATTTCTACCGCAGGGTTGAAAGCAATTTTGTTTTCGTCTACCATTTCTAATAGTTCGGGGATCAAGTAGGTCAAGCGAATATATCTGCGGACTTGGTCTTTGCTTTCACCTGCATCGTCGGCTACTTTTTCCACACTCAACAACTTCTCTGCAACTTGCACAGAAGCTTTACCTTGATGTTTTATCGCATCTAATTTCATCTTGTAGGCAAACGCCTTTTCACTGGGCAAAATATGTTCCCGTTGCAGGTTAGCGTCCACCATTGCAATGACTGCTTCATCATCGCTCATCTCTCGAATGATTACGGGCATTGTCTCGATCCCCAGCACCTGACACGCCGCCAGCCTTCTGTGCCCGGAGATCAGCTCATAGCCGCCCTCCGGCAAAGGGCGGGCGAGCGCCGGTGTGAGCGTACCAAACTTTTGGATGCTCTCGATCAGCCGTTTCATCTCGTCATCGTTCTGGATTTTGAACGGGTGCTCTTTGAACGGGTGAAGCTCATTTAATGGAATTTCTTTTACCCGTTCCAGTTTTGCATCATCTCGTTCCTCCTGCGAAGAAAACAGCTCGTCCAGCGAATTTGTTGGTAAAGTAAAATCAGATTTTCGTTTTGTCATTGCGTTTGCCTCCTTTATTGCCATTTCAGATTGCTTTCACCGGGACGGAGAAACACCGCTTCGACGTCCGCCTGAAACCTGTGCCAACGCAGTGCTTCCGCCTTCAGCATCGGCGTGTCAATAAAGCCGAGTGTATTTGCTTTCACTGCAAGCTGGTTGATGTTGTTGCCGATGGCGGAAAGCTGGCGCATTGCTTCATAAAATCTTGCGTCCGGCTTTTCCTTCGGCTCGTAGCCGTGCAGCAGAATTCGTATCACCGCTGTTTCTGTAATTCCGCAAAGCTCTGCCTTGCGTTTTAATTCTCTGACGTCCTGCGGGGAAAGCCAGAACTGTTTTTTGATTCTTTGTTTCATCATGTTCTTCCTTTCTTTACGGGGTATTAGGGGCGCTCCCTAACGAGATTTACCGTTTTACGACCTTTGGGAGTATAAACGGTCTGCTCGCTAAGATAGCGCAGCCTAAAACCTCCGCTCCATTTTTCTTACTTCAGTAAGTCTTCTATCACACTCAGGCGATGGAGGATTTCGTTCCTTTCGAGTGAATCAAAATCCTTTTTCAGTTGTCGGATAAGCCGAAAAGTCTTGTAGATTTTCTCATCGGTTGCGGCTTTTACATCTTTTCCAAGCCCCAGCCTTCTCAGGTATTCCGATAGAGAAAGTCCGCAATAAAATGCGTTTTCGCTGAGCTTCTCCTTCTCGGCAGGCGTTACCCGCACGTTGATTCCAAGTGTTTTGCTTCTCATAAAATCTCAATCCTTTCCTTTGTTTGTGACAGCAATGACGGCTGTGACGGATATTTCGCTATACCGTGATATTCCCGTCATTTGCGTCACCGCCGTCACGGCGTATGAATTTAATCAGCCGGCTTTGTCCCGTCCGCTTGGTGCGGTACTCGATTCCGGCGGGCTCCAGCACCTCATAGTAAAACTGCCCCAAGTACTTGGTGACCACATTGGGCGTGGTTTCCGTCTCCGCCATATCGGCGATCAGCTCGGTGGCGGTTCCCACCCATTCGGTGCGGGTTTTCATAAATTCCACTACCCGAAAAAGGAATTGCGGAATCTCCGCCCTGCGGATTTCCTCCGTGTTCTTGCGCTCCACCAGCTCCCATTTCAGGTCCTGAAACCGTAGGGTCATCTCCTGATATTCCACATCCCGCCCGCAGGCAAGAAGCGTGGCGTCCCTGCTGCTTCGCTTGCGCTTGAGCACATAATTGGTGTCTGCCGCTCCGGTAATGCCGGTAGAGCCGCTAACCTCATTGAACGGATCGTCCCCGTCCTTGAGTTTTCGCAGATGGTGGACGAGGATAATGGAAATATCGTGCTCGTCGGCGATTCGTTTGATAGAGGAAATGTCATCGTAATCGTTGCCGTACATTCCCGCTTTCCCGGCGCTTCCCTTGGAATCACGCACCTTTTGAAGCGTATCGATGATTACCAGCTTTGTTTTCGGGAAGTCCTCTAAAAAGTTGATGATTTCCTCCTCCAGCCCGTTCCCGATCAAGCCGCAGGTCACCGATAAATGAACACTTCGGTTTGAATCATCTGTCAAATCGAAAAGCCTGTCTTTGATCCGCCTTAGCGTATCCTCCAAACAGAGATACAGCACGTCGCAATGCATGGTCGGGATTCCCCAAACGGGAAGCCCCTGCGATACCTGCAAGCCGAGCCACAGCATCAGCCAGCTTTTGCCGATTTTTGCGGCTCCGCTCAGGACATTTACCCCTTGCGGGATCAGCCCGTCGACAATGAACATGGTCTTGCTCATCGGTGTGGCCAGCAGAGTTTCTGCGTCCACGGTTACTAATTTTCTTTTCATAAGTACATTCCTTTCATTTTTGTTTTTCGGACAGTTAGAACGCTGAAATCGAGGGAGTTGGTATGATTCCTTTATGTACCCCGATCCGGCGTCAAAAAGACCTTGTAAACTGGGTGTTTTCACACCCCTAATTGTCCGCTTTGCGCTTTCTTGCGCTCTCGTTTTTCTGCCTGCGGTGCACCTTTTTGCTGCACGATGGGCAGTATTTCTGCCGGTTGGAGTTCGGCACAAAAGCCGCTCCGCACTCGGCGCAGTGATAAGTACGCTGCTTGAAAATGTCCGCATACAGCTCCTTTTCGGCTGGTAAAACCGCATTCCGGAAATACCTGCATAGCAGCGAATAAGATATGGTCTGCGGGCAGATGCAGGATTCGCCGTCGTCCAGCAGCAGACAGTTGCCGTCATCGAAATTGGCGCACAGCCTTTTTATCAGGCGGTTGCACCGTGAGCGCTGGGATGGGGTCAGCCGCAGGATTTCAGGCACTTGATTTCACCTCCTTTTTCTCTTCAGTCACGAAGTTAATCACACTGACTTTCGGGATTTTGAAACTGTTGCCGATTTTGATTGCCTGCAATTCACCATCGTTGATGAGATCGTAGGCAAGCTGACGGCTGATGCCCAGCATTTCCCGAAGCTGCTGGACGGTCACGATGTCCGGATATTCCGGAAACATCATCTGATAAAGCTCTTTGAGCTCCGATTTTTTCATAGCGCTTCAATCCTCCTTTTTTATGGCTATGTAAGGCAGATATCGGCGTGAGGATCATAGTGCCATCCGATATCTGCTGCGTTTTTCCGAATGTCGTTTTCTATCCCTGCCCCCGTCAAGCGGCGTTGCCGTGCTCGCTTCTTTCGGAAGGTCGTGGCACAGTCATATCCCACTCGGATTATTATTCAATTTTCAAGGTACAGTAAGAAGGTCTTTCACTTATTCCCACAGGGAGAGGTCAAACGCACCCCCTAAACGGGAAAAAAATTTGAGAATTTGAAAAGTCCTTTCACTTGTTCCCACTGGGGAGAGCAAAATTATCGGGTGTTTTTGAAAAATTTTTTGTTTTGCAAAAGACCCCTTCACTCATTTGGACAAAGGGGGCCGAAATGCACACCCATTTTCGGGCTTTTTCTCAAAAAATTTTTTGAAAAAATTTACCCTTCACTTATTCCCACCGGGAAGGGGCCAATTCCAACCCTATTTCAAAAAATATTTTGCTGTTTGTAAAAAACCTCCTCACTTATTCCCACTGGGAGAAACCAAATGCACACCCTAAATCTCAAAAAAAATTACCCCTTCACTTATTTGGAATTGGGAAGTCGAAACGCACCCTGTTTTCACAAAAAATTAAAAAAATATTTTTTGTTCGGTTGTGGGACGGCTATTTTACTTACCTAAAAAGTCCTTTCACTTATTTGGAATTTGAGTGCCAAAACGCAACCTGTTTTTCAGAAAAAGCAGAAAAAATTTTTTGAAAAACTGTTTATCTCAAAAACATCCCCTCACTTGTTCCCACTGGGAAAGGGCTTTTGGGGATAGTAATCCCGAAAAAAGGCAAAAAAATTTGCCCGCCGGAAGTGGCGGGCAGGGATATAACTGTAAAGGTGATGCCGACAAAGTAAAGAAGCTGTTCCGATTGGAGCAGCTTCTTTTTTCGAACAAGCATCCAAACAAACTGTTCTATTCCTTATAAATCGGCAAAAAACATTGATTTTCTTCTCAGCTTGTTGTATAATTATGCTGTATTTTTATATCTACCCGAAAGTGAGGGCGAAAAATGGATTTGAATGTAGAACGCTGGTGCTCGATGAAAGAGATTTGCGAATACCTTGGTGTCAGCCGGGACACCGTTTTAGCATGGATTGAAAAAAGAGAAATGCCCGCCACGAAAATCGGCAGGCTGTGGAAATTCAAGATAAGCGAAGTGGACGCTTGGATGAAATCCGGCGTTGCGGCGGAGAAATAACGGAGCACATGATGGACGAACAGAGATTGAAAGCCTTTGAGGATATGCTCGCTGCCATCTTGAGGCAGTACGACGATACAGCAGAAAAGATGGCGAAGCTCAAAGCCGAGGGCAAGGAGAAAACCGTCACCTACCGCCAGCTTTTTGCCAACAAGCTGCAATATCAAACGATCTTGTCGTACTACCGGACATACGGACTTTTGAATAAGGATAATAGATAACGAAGGCACAAATATGCCCGACAAGAATTGATAATTTGAACTTGAAGAATATATAAGACAGGGCGAGCCTGAAAGAGCCGAAAAAAGTGAAGCGTAGCAAACTGCTAGTGGTTTGCAAAAAAGGTATTCATTCTACCACACAATTTTGGGGAATGGTTATAATAAATTCTTCTGTTCAGTACAAGTTGCGAATTAAAAAATCGTTATATGCACGTTGATTTTGTGGACAAAAGCACCGCCCAAAGTATCAATTCTGAAGTTCTAAAGTGTCAATTTGATACTTTAGGCTGTTTTTTAGAAGAACTTGCAGTTTTGGAATCGGTTGCAAAGAACCCCACAATAAAACAGCAAGAGTTTATAGAGGAAACCGGAAAATCGATTGCAACAATCAAGCGAATTATGAAATTGCAGCAGGATAAAAATTAAATTCGCCGTAAAAGCGAAAAACGCTATGGAAAATGGAAAATTTTGGCTCAATATATAAGAAATTTATTATTACATCGCACACATTTTTTTCTCAAGGTTACGAGTATTAGAATCGCAGACTCGCAAAATATAGATATATGTGTGATAATGTCGCAAACGCAAGAATTGGAGGGAGACGGAATTATGGGTTCCTCTTCGGAAACTAAAGAACAAACGGTGGCTTCAGAGAAGTATCAGCCTGCTCTGAATGATTACTATAATGAACGCTTCAAAAGACTGGTTGAACGAATGAGTCACAATTTGCCTATTAATAGAGCTGCGATTATTAAACGTGAGCTAGAGCAAATTGATGTTGATAATTCGGATGATCAATTAGAATCGCTTAAATATGCTTCAGCTTTAAGTGTACTTATGGATCTTTCTCTTCAGGGTTGGATTTTTGAAATAGAGGATGGTTCTCTTACTTTAAAAATGGAAAACGATAACCTTGATGATAAGCAAAAACTGCGTTATCGATTAAGCGTCGAGAAGAATGCGCAATTTAAATCTCCGAGCGTCGCTGCATTTATTAAGCGAATGGAGTCCAATAAAAACTATCAAGGTGAGAACATTTCAGTAAGAAATTTAATCGGAGACAAGCATTTTTTAATTCGTCAAATTCAAAATTGTCAAAAAGTTTGCGAACCCTATATACAGATTGTTACTGGCGAGCGTGATGCCTTGACAGGCTATAAGCTTTCTGATATTTGGCGTTACTTTCGATATACATGGTCAATCCCTTATAAAACAATGCCCGGGCGTAATATGTTTTATTTGGTTAGGGATCGTTTGCAACCATATCATCCAGTTATAGGTATCTTTGCACTTGGAAATTCCGTTTTAAATCTTACTGTTAGAGATGACGATATAGGTTGGACGGTTGATGCTATAAAAAGAAATATGGCTTTAAAAACCGAGGAAACCTTTTGTGAGCAAATCATCAGCGGAACAGATGGAAAACGTGTAAAGACAAAAATCAGCAGAGCAATCGAAACTGAATCAGAACATTTCACTCGTGCAACACAATATGCTAACAAAATGTATCCCCTACTTCTAAAAAACATCGAGGAAGCCATTTCGGAAATCTATTTAAAAGATTTGGGTTATCATAGAAACACTAAATATCCCAAGCAAGAAAAAATTAACGAACTTATTGCAATGGCTGAAGAATACGCAGAAAAGTCTATAAATAACAAAAACAATGAAAAAGCTCCCAACTGGGAAGAAGAGGCTCAAAGCAATCTGTTTAAGCGCAAACGGGCTACTGAGTTAGCAAAGCTACTGGAAACAAAGTGTATTTTCAATGAGGTAAAAGGCTCTACAAATTTAGAGCGTTTAAATCAGCTATTAGCAACAGAAACCGGGAGAAAAGCAATACATACTGCTTTGATTGCAAACAGAAAGCGTAAAATTGGCTCTAACATGATGGATATTATAGTTTGTGGCTCAATTCCGCCGTACAATGAGCTCCTTGGAGGAAAGCTAATAAGCCTCCTCTCTTGCAGTCCTACTGTTATCAGTGATTATACTCATCGATATGAAAATCAGGTTAGCGAAATAGCTTCAAGAATGAAGGGACAGCGTGTTATTCGAGATAGCAAACTGGTTTATTTAGGGACAACAAGCCTATACGCAGTAGGAAGTAGCCAATACAATCGCATCAAGGTTCCTCTTTCTGAGAATAGCAATCTTGAGTTCAGAAAAATAGGCATCACCGAAGGCTTCGGAACAGTTTTCTTTTCTAAAGAAACCACATCGCTTTTCTCTAAACTGTTAGAACTGCAGGATGGCGGTAAGAAGATTAATCATGTTTTCGGAGAAGGCACAAGCCCTCGTTTTAGAATGATTAGTAGAGGCTTGAGTAGTATTGGAATAAAAGCTGACGCCTTTCTCAAGCATTACTCTCCGAGAATTGTTTATTCGATTAATCTTGCAAATAATACTAACGAATATCTTTTGGGCATTGATAAGGATGCGGATTATGGTTACGATTTGAACAATCCAACAATCGTTGAACAAAAGACGCAGGAGCTTATCGATTATTGGTATAACCGGTGGCTTACCAAACGACTTACAACTGTTAATATTGAACAGCGTCTTAATGACTTCGATATTGAATCAATACTGTTAGGAAATATATAAGGAGGTTGCAATGTCAAAGCTAGATTTTATAAAAAAGCTTTACAACGGAAAGAACTGCTATTCCGATCATATGTCTGATGAAGAACTTGGGCTTCTTCATATAACGTCAAAGGTTGAGGGTTTGATTGAGAGAATGCTCGGTAAAGGAAAAATAATTTTTCTTACTGGAAATCCAGGCGACGGAAAAACCTTTTTAATAAAGTCTGTTAATTCAGCAATACAAAAATATAAGGCCTATGTCGAAAAGGATATGAATAATATTACAGGCTACGAAGCTATCGTGAGCGATATTATAGCTTGTTATCAGGAGCATCGCCCGGCAATTATTGCGGTCAATGAATATCCTTTCACACTACTTTGCAAGCATATAAAAAAACAGGCACCTGATATTTATAAAGAAATTGTTGTCGCAAAGAAAAGTGCAATCACCTATAGCATTTCCACACCGCTTTCCGGAAGAGTCGCATTAATAGATCTTAACGAGAGAAATCTTTTGGATGCCGACAGCAATCTTTTAGGCGAGCTTATAGATAAATTCATAGCACTTATTTCAGAAGATACCCAACATAATAAGTATTTGGAATATAATATTAAGGCCCTTTCTATTCCTGAAGTCAAGGCTCAGGTGCTTTCATTGATGCAACTTGCTACCTCGGAATGTGAGCACTTTGCTATACGTGATATTTTAGGAGCATTATCCTTTGTATTTACTGCCTGCTTAATGGAGGATTATGAGGGACAAAAGTATTATTCGGCTATTTTTTCAGGCTCTAACCAGCTACTACAGACAATTCAGCAATTTGATCCGATTTATCTTTCATCGCCTTCGCTTGATGAGCAGCTTTGGAACGGAGAAATAAAAGATGGGTGGCTTATTGAGGCTCCAAGTGAATGGCCGAACGATCCCAAATTTGAAGGCGGAGAGGTTGACGACGCAGTAAGCCTTTTCAAAGAAATTAAGCGACAGTATTATTTTGAAAACATTCACGGCCATAAGCTTTTGCAGCTACAGCCTACCGAAATCAAAAAGTGTACAGATATGTTTGTTAACTTTGATTCACAAAAAAAGAAAATCAAGGAGCGCCTTATAAAATCCATTAACAAATTGTTTTTGCCCTCTTCTGATGATAAAAAGTCCTTGCATATTTGGACAACCCATAGATATGATATGAGCATTCCTGCTACGGTCGCAGTTTCAAGTAAATCTATTGATGCAAGTGAGCTTGATATTCAGATGCCGAGGCCAGCAGATTGGTTAACGGATTTAGAGTATATTCCTAACCACATTATTATGACACCCAAAGGAAAAAGCGAGCCCGTTTTACGTTTAGATATTGATTTTATACGTACATTAAATGCTATTGAGGAGGGCTATCCTATAAATCTGTTAGCTCCTCAGTATGAGCAAGCAGCAGCAATGTTTTTGCAGCAGCTTGATGATAACGGACTTACAGAGGAAAATGATGATGGCGAGGTAATCATAGCCAACCGTCGTAAGAATTACAAAAAATCAGTATATATTCAGGACGGCCAATATGGATTTGAGGAGGATTAAAAATGGCAACTGATACTCTAAAAAGAATTAGTGGGGATATTTGCAAGGATTATCTTGGCTTCTATCCTACAACTAATGCTACAAAGCCTCCTCATATCGCCAACGGACTTTTTAGGTGCTGTACTGGTGAAACCTGCAACACAAGAGATGTTCACGAGTGGATAATTAGCGACGGAAGAAAGGATGCTGTTTCATCCGAATCCATTATAGATAAGTATCAAGATATTCTTCAAAACGGGTATCACGAAAAGGCTTCAGATATTGAGGAATTCCGTTTCCTACTTGATGATATTTTCGATCAAGACAATGCTGTCTATCCAAGCTATGAATTTTCTGTAATGACAATATCCTCTCATTGGATGATTAGAAACAAGGTGCCATCAGAAATGGGAATAGGAGATTTCTTATTTGATGTCCTTTCGAAAAAGCTTGACGGAAAGCGTTCACCAATAATCGAGTTACTACAGAAGGCTTTGGATAATGACACAGATGACATCACGAAACTGGTTAAGCCAATAATTGCATTTCCTTCTGAAAAAGAAAAGCGAAATGTTGGAGATATTGTGTATAAAGAGGACACCGAAATTGCCTGGGATCCAGTAAAGCAATCAATTCGAGAGGGCTTTGATAGACTTGCATTAAATATTCAAGATATTGGTGAAGTTAAAAACAGTCTTACTGTGCTAAAGAGAATCGTAAATTATTCTATTTTCGCAACCTTCTTATACCTTACAAACGGCAATTATGCCGTACATAATGGAAAGAAGCCTCCGATTGTAATTGACGCAGGGGCAGATTTAGAATCCATCAAAAAAGCTAGCGAGCAGACCTACACTATAGCAAAAAAGTCTGTAGAGGATTATTTCGCCAATGCCATCAAAAAATGGCTAGAGCCAGTGATTTCTGCTAACACTATTGAAGAATGTATCCAATGGATAGATTCAATGATTTTCTCTACGGTTGATAGAGAGAATAATATTAAGCCTGCACTTATCAGCTATTTTGAAAGCTTCTGCGAAGAGGAATCCTCTCCTATGGCTGCATTATCACGTGCTCTTCAAATTGTATTATACACCTTTGAATATAAAAACAATTCGCCGTCCGATTTTTGTAGGGTTTTAGGTGTTCGCTCCGGCCTGATTGGTCCAAAAGGGAATCGGGCCAAAACAAAGAGATACCTAGTGAACAGCTTTACTCTTGAAACCATTACACTCAGCGCTTTGTCTACAGATGAGTTAAAGGATGGTCTTGAGTTAAAGGATTTAGGAGTACGTCTTTTTGATGCATACAACATTTTAATAGGAGCAGATTCAGAGAGGGAATATGGCATTTTAGAGGAGTATAATATTGCGCAAGCAACTCCAGGAGATCTGAGAGGAGACTTGAGTGTGAATGCTCAAAAATTAGCCGATACATATATTTCACTTGGCTTTGGCAAAAAATATGCTGATGGTGTTACTTTAATAGGATGGAGGCTATAACAAATGAGCAAAAAGCTACTGACACAAGTTGTAACAAAACTTGTAAATGAATATGCAACCGCTAGAGAATATGGCGTGTCGCTTATTACCATTCCTGACTTTAACTATTCTCAGTTTGCTGAGGCATTAGATACAAGTCGTTGTGTTCAGCTTTTCTTCCTAGGGTTTTCTAAGCAACAGGAACAGGAATTGATTGATACCTTGCCAGACAGGGGTGACTCTGTAAGCTATGCCTTTACAGTTGAGCAGGCAGAGCAGTCTCGAAATTCAGGAGATGAGAGTGTATTTCGAATCCTAATAATTAAAAGATCAGAAATAGAAAAAATCTCATCTCTAAGATGGTTCCCTGAAATAACCTTGGAAAAGGTTTACACCAAAAGCTGTGATATTGTTAAGGAAGAGCTATCAGGAACTAATAGTGTCATTGATGCACTTATTAAGGCTTTGCGTTGCAAGCCTATTCGAAGCATACTTAGCTTTGAAAGGGTATTAGGATATTTAGAGCTATTACTTGAGACCGAAGATAAAAGTCTCCCTTCTGCAATTAAGGATAACTACTACAAACTTGGTCTGTGTGCGGATAAAAGCCTTGACAGTAAAAAACCTACCAAGGATGATTTTGTTGCCAGGATTCGTCACAATCACATAATTATAGAAAAAATCAGTAATCTCGAGCAAACTGAGCGGCAAAGTATTACTAATTATTATTCTAAAGACAATGTTAATAAAGAGATGCCTCGGTTAATTTTAAACTACTATAAATCGAGGAATATTGAACTGCTCAAATTGATGGATCTCGATGATGTAGAGAAATGTCTTAAAGCAGCAAAAAAGTCAGATCCCAAGCCCACTCCAGCCAAAGCTAAGGACTCAAAAGTGAAGCCTACAGCATTGGCCGCACAGCTTATGTTTGACGACAATAGCGAACAGATTAACGACGTGTTGACAAATATAGCAAGTGAATTGGACAAGGATGAGGTTAGAAAAAAAGCAGAAAAGGTTGATATTGATGTAAATGATGTAAAGCTTCAAATACACACTGAGCCTATTACTGAGGTAATTGCCACCGAATTATCAACTGAGAATGATTTTGGCGGTATAATTCGTGCTGAGGTACAGGCTCCCGGAGAGGCTATTCGTGATCTTGGTAAATATCCTCCTGAGCTATTTAAAAAGGAATACCTAGATATCGTTTGGAGTAATCTTGCAAAAATTGCAACCTTGTTAACGGATGGAGAAGCCATTTCGGAAAGCTTAAAGTGCTTCCTTTCTGCAAGAGAAAAGCTTATCCCATATAGAAAACGCTTACAGGATTCACCAATGCTTCAGGTTTTAGCAAAATACTCACTATTTGGAGATTATTTAAAGGCATACGAAAAACTTCTCAACTCAATCAACGATGATTTCCCGAGAATTTGGGGAATATCTGCTTCTAAAGCCAAGGAAATCATTAATACAGTTATGTCCTTAGATTATGTATTTATTGTTGGAGAAGCAAAACTACACGCTATTCCTACGCCGCTTCATCCCTTATATCTGTGGAAATATGTTGAGCTTGCAAAGGAGATTCTTTCAAGTAAAGGAGTAAATGGTACCGAGGAATGTCATCTTTCAGAGGATGACAAAGCGTTTATTATTCGTAAGGCTGACGATATTCCGGATCCTCTGTCTGTTATGCTTATGCCTGTTACTGTGTCGACAAGCGGAGCGGCTTTTTTACCACTTTCCGGAAGAATAGGAATGCTCCCCATTTACTCTAATCAACCACAAATTAATCAAAGCGAAAATGGTGTAGATACCCTAAAGCAACAAATCATTAGATATTTATGCCTCTATCCTCACGCAGGAATGATGCTAAAGCTTGCTTTTATCGATCCTCCGTCTGTAGAGGTAGTTGTAGCTATGCTTAAAGCTCTAAATAATGACAAGGAATTCAACATTAGTGGCATAGAGGTGTCTATATTCAGAACTAAGGAGGTTCCTAACGACTGGGTGGAAATTGAGGATGAATCCTTAAATGATGGTATGCTTGGAAAGGTAAAGGGGAAGCGCAGCTTGAATTTTAAGCTCAAGATTGCAGATCAACGTCGTTCTTATACACAAATTCTGTCTGAGCTTTCCCAGCAGCAGCACCTACTTGTCATTTTTGATCCTAATGAGGTGAAAATTGAAACTGCACAAAATAATAAGCATATTCATCTTCATCCTCTTTGCGTTCCTAAAATATATAAATATGACCCTGTTGATGAAAAGGTTGAAATCAGACCTGCAAGTGAAGGCGGAATCTTTACTGTTTATTCCAGTATAATAGAAAAGTTAAATGAACAGCCCTCTACCTTTAGTCACACTGGCACATATTTTCATACTCCGCTTAAGCGTGAAACCTATGATAACTTCCTCGAAAAGGCAGATTGGCTTGTTATTTTAGATCAAAGCCTTAAAAGTTGGGACATTTCTCTGCGAGCAGCTAGCGAAAAGCTATTTTATCGAGAAAATAGCTATCGTTCAATAGGCATCTACTCAAATAATTGTAGAAAGTTTATTGTAGGCTATGATCTGCTTGTTAAAAAGCTTGGTAATTTCATTCCTAAACAGGAAGGACTTAAAAGCATCATAGAAGCTATACGTGAAATCAATGATGACGGCCTTTTAAGCATTGTATCTCATACCTCGACAAAAATTTTTGATTCCAATCACGGTAAAGGTAGTCTTGGCACGGCTATTGCTGCAATTATATACAAAAAGAAGCATCCAGACGCTCTCATCGTTGGTTTGGATACGCAATTGGCACAGGAATGGCTGTCTGATAGAGAGGATGGAAGATTACCGGATTTAATTGGAATAAGATTAGATGACAGCGGAGAAGCAATAATAGATATTATAGAGGTGAAAACCTATAGAGACAGCCTCAATTCCTTCGTAATCAATGATAATAAGATTTCAGGCCACGCTGTCGAGCAAGCCGCTGTTCTCGAAGGCCTTGTAAAAGAAATGTTTGGTTCAACCGAAAAAATCACTACTGTTTCAAGAAGAGAAATACTTCGTGAGCAAGTTTTTGAGGGACTTTTCCAAGCAGAGTTTGATCCTAAGGAAAAGCTTAGCTATAGCGAGCATTTGAACGAGCTATTTGCAGGGCAATATAAGCTTGTAGTGAATAAAAACATAGCTTTTATTGATTTTGAAAATGCGACTAGTAGTACCGACTCTTATAAGGGAACAGATTCATATGCGAATGATAAATTCCTTTTAACTGTTATTGGCAGTAAAGAGATTCAAGCTATTTTGTCAAGTGTTGAGTTTGACGATTCAGTTGAAGCCTTAACCTCGCAAAAAGCCGTTATGCCGAAGGTTTCGACCTCTGAGGAAGCAGCATCTACTCAATCCAACGCCTTTAATGACAACAAACAGAACACCATAAAAGAAGTAAGCGGAGGGAAAAAAGTAGTATCAATAGAATGCGACAAAATGGAGATTGATTTAAAGCCTCTTGAGGAAAAATGCGCAAAAATTAATAAGGTTTTCCGTGATTATAGCATCAACGCTTATCCTGTGACTGTTGAAAATGTCCAAGAGGCTGCACGCTTTACAAGATTTTCAGTGGAGCTTAAATCCGGTGAGTCAATTAGGAGCATAGAAAAATATAAGGCGGATATTGGCAGACAGCTTGAAGCAAATGGTGAAATTCTAATCAACCATATTAAAGGAACAAAATATATCTCTGTTGATGTTCCTTTTGTCGGAGCAAGTAATGCTATACGCCTTACAGACCATCTTTCACTTTTAGATGAGCGAAAAGGTCGTCTTGATGTTATAGCAGGGCAGCTTGCAGATGGTAGTTTTGATATAATTGATGTTGCTAGTGCGCCTCATATGCTCATTGCGGGCACAACGGGTTCTGGTAAAACGATTTTTCTACACACTATGCTGGTGAGCCTCTTGTATCAGTATTCAGCTGATGAACTTGAGCTTCTTATTATTGATCCTAAGCAAACCGATTTTATCTTCTTCGAGGGAATTCCGCACTTATATGGTGGTAAGGTTGTTATTGATGCAGAGGAAGCTCTAGAGAGGCTCCAAGAAATCAACACAAAAGATAAGGAAGAGCGTACCTCTGCCCTGCGGTCCTGTAGAAGCAAGGATATTGAATCGTATAATGCCAAAAACCCCAGCAATAAAATGAAACGACTTGTTGTAGTTATTGATGAGTACTCTGATTTAATTCAAGCAGCAGAAATGAACGGAACACGTAAGGAATTTGAAAAAAATCTCCTTATGCTTTTACAAAGAGTTCGTAATTTGGGAATTCATTTAATTATTGCCACTCAACGTCCTTCTGCTCAAATCGTTACTGGAGCACTAAAGGCTGTAATTCCTTTCAGAGTATCCTTTAGATTGCCTTCACACACAGATTCTCAAACCATCCTAGATATGTCAGGTGCTGAAAATCTACTTGGCAAGGGCGATATGCTTATGGTTACAGAAAGTGATACTAAGCGTATGCAGGGCTTGTATATTTCAGAGGACGAGCTTGAGGAATTTCTTAATAAGCTATAAAAGAGGTAAGACATATGCAGACAGCATCAAATCCAAGGTTTATAATAGGAACTTTCAAAAAAGAATTAAAAAATCGATTTCTGTGTGAAGTTCAAATTGAAGGAGCGGATGTTGTCTGCTATGTCCCTTCCTCGTGTCATTTAAGCAATTTCCTTCAGCTTGAAGGTAAAAAGGTTTTACTTATTCCGACGCAAACCCCCAATTCCAGAACACCCTATGCACTATTTGCAGTTCCGTATAAAAGAAACTACATAGTATTAAATACCTCTATGGCAAACAGAGCCATAGAAAGCTCAATTCAAGGAAAACGCTTCTCTTATTTAGGGAAGCGTATAGATGGTATCAAAGAATATACAATTGATGGTTATAAGGCGGATTTATATCTCCCGTCAACTAAAACTATTCTTGAGATAAAAAGTGTAATTTCCGTTACTAGTTACGCAAAATTTCCTACGGTTTATTCTGAAAGGACCTTAAAGCAGCTTGCTTCTATTTTGGAGCTTTTGAAAAAAGGCTACAGGGTTTGCTTTGCGATTGTATCTCTTCATCCATATATAAAAACTGTATATATTGATACCTGTACCAAGTTCTATAATGAATTAGTAAAGTGTATGGATGCTGGCTTGATTATAAAAGCCTATACCGGTAGACTTCAAGAAAGCGGATTTATTATTGACAAAGAAATACCCATAAAATATTAGCAGGACTGTTTTTGACAGCCCTGCTAATATTTTATATATAGATTAATTCTTTCCCAGTATATTCTATAACTTGGGAACGAATATTATTCATCTTCCGCACCCACTCTGTTGGAATCTCTGCTTTAAGCTGTTCGGACATGCCCTTACGCTCGGCGTACTTTATGACCAGCCGAAGTTAGAAGAATTGTTCCCCGTTCTCTACATCAGTAAGATGGGAGCGGAGCTTGCCGGAAGTGAGTAGATTATAGTACAAGATTTTATGGTGCTGCTTGAGATATTGTCTGCAGCATTGCGCCCGCACGCACCGGTAGGTTCAAACATTGTTTTCGCCATAATAGAAAACCTCCTTTGATACGTTTACTGTACCAAAGGAGGCTTTCTGTTTATGAATTCCAAATTCATAATCTATCTATCAACAATATCTTTGTAGGCCACCAGCGTCACATTCCCCATCTCACTTGCTCGGTCGGTGCAGCCTTTGGTAAAGCCGATTTTGGCAAAGAGGTAGTAGTGGACATTCTTGTAGGGGAACAGCTCACTGCGCTTTATGAGGGTTTCCAAAACGCCGAGATCGACCTTCTCATTCGTCCATTTGCACTCCCCGAAAAGGGCGGTGTTTTTATCCTGTTCGGCAAGAATATCAATTTCAGTCTGACGCTTTTCCTTGGGATCGTTGCCCCACCAGCGACCGAGAGAGGAAAACTCCACCGGACATTCACCATTCAGCAACAGCTTCCAGAGATATTGCTTGCAGATTTCTTCAAACACCTTGCCCATATAATCAGACAGATACGGCTCGATGCGCTTGTAGGCCAAGTCGGCAGCGCCACGGGCGATGATTGAATTGTTTTCCGGCACAAACCGATACCAGAAGCGGAACATATTGTCCGCAATCGAATAGACCGCTTTTCGGGACGCCTTTTCCTCATAGGGTGTCTCTTTTTCGATAATGCCGATGGAAATCAGGTTTTTCACATAGGCGGAGCAAATGTTGGTGCTTTCCCCGACCTTTCCGGAAATCTCCGACATACGGGAAGCGCCGGTGGCAATCGCCGTGATGATGGCATTGTAGAGCGCCGGTTCCCGCACCTCCTGCTTGAGCAGGTTTTCCGGCTCTTCAAACAGGGCGGAGTTGGGATTCAGAAATGTGTTTTTGATATTGTCCTCAATGCTCAGCTTATCGCTCATCTGAAGCAGATACTGCGGCGTGCCGCCGACAATGCCGTACACATAGGCTTTCTCTTCATCGGTGAAATTTTTGAAATACCGGCAAGTCTCCTCGAAATCAAAGGGGAGAATTTTCATCTGCGCCGTCCGCCTGCCGTAAAGCGGCGCTTTGTAGGCAAGGACGTGGTCTTCCATATAGGACATGGACGATCCGCAGAGGATCAGCATCAGCTTGGAAGTGTCCTTGTATTGGTCAATCAAAAGCTGGATGGTGGAAGCGAGGCTTTTTGAAGAGCGGGCAACATAGGGGTATTCGTCAATGGCAAGAATAACCCGTTCTTTTTCGGACAGCTTGAACACATATTCCAAGGCCGCCTGAAAGGACAGAAAAGAGGTTTCAGCCTCCATGCCGGTGCTAAAGCTCAGAATGCTCTTGCTGAAATTTTCGAGGTTCTGCTTGGCGTTGCTCTCGACGCCCATAAAATAGATGGCGTTTTTATCGTCAATAAACTGGCTGATCAGCGCCGTTTTGCCGACACGGCGGCGACCATAGATTACAACAAATTCAAACTTATTCGATTCGTACAGCTTATTCAGCGCCGCAAGTTCACGCTCTCTGCCGATAAACATGGATTACATCCTCCCATCTGCCGATAGATTCTCTGCGTATAGTATACCACAAAATCAAAATTAGTCAAGTATGATTCGGTAAATCACACTTGACTAATTTCTTTCTCGCTTTTTCTGTTGTTACGCAAAAATCAAGTCGGCACAAACGGTTTCTGCCACCCGATTGCGGATATTGTTCATTTTCTGCACCCACTCCGTTGGATTCTCCACTTTCAGCTGTTCGGTTACGCCCTCACGCTCGGCGTATTCTTTGACTAGCCGAAGAAAAAGAGATTGTGCTTCTTCCTCAACATCTGCAAGGTGTGATTGAAGCTTGCCGGAAGTGAGCAGATTGTAGTACAGGATTTTGTGGTGCTGCTTCAGGTACTGCCTGCGGCGATGCGCCCACACGCCGACGGGGCGTTCTTCTTCGGGTGGTAAGGTCAGACTGGGCAGACAATAGTCGCCCTGCATGGTGTATGTGCCGCCCGTTTGTTCAAATATTGTTTTAGCCATAATAGATAACCTCCTTTGATACCATCATTGTACCAAAGGAGATTTCTGTTTGCGAATGTATGATTTTCAAAATGGCAGTTTAGCCCTCCAAGATACCTGCCCGTTCTTCGATCAGGCTTGCAAGGCGTTCCTGCAAAGACTCCGGCAACAGGGAGTTTTGGCACATGGCGAGGAACTTCTCTTTTTTCGTCATAAGCATGGCAATCATTTTCTCGGCAGAGCCTCGTGTCATGCCGCATTTCTCTGCAAATACCAGAAAATCCTTCCTACGGATATGTGTCTTTTTGCCGTTCATGGCAAGGGCGAACTGCTCCTTGTCCTCCGGCATGATAACATTGACCGGAAGCAGGTCGTATGCGGGAGAAAGCACGTATTTCCCGCCTCCTTCTTCGGTTTCAATGAGGGAGAAGTTCTTCAGGTGCATATCCGAATTGCCCACAAGAAACGAAAACACTAAGCGCAGATAGAGCTCGGTTATATCGAGTCCTTTGCGGGAGGAATACCGCTCGATGATTTTTGCACAGCGCTCATAAGAGCCCTTATACTTATCCTGCGTCAGGCGCAGATCAAGCTGACAGAAATCCTCCATCGCCAGCATCTGCATACAGTTTTTCGTAAATATGCGGTCTACTCTTTTTGTGATGTATGCCAGACTGTCTTTTTCCATGATGAGCGCATGAGGTACGGTAGAAATCCCTGCGGTGTCTGCCATGCACATAACAAGGTGTTCAGCCTGCGGCAGCGCTTCAAATTCCGGAACCTGCGGCTTCAGAATATAACCCGTAGGATAATTCACCAGCGTGAGCCGTGGCGTGCCACTTTCGGAAAACAGATGCAAGGACAATTTTTTCTGAACGCCGGGAACGGTATAGCCTTTGTTGGTGCTTTCGGCGGCAAGGGTTTCAAATGCGGCTTCATCAATGGCAATTTCGGGAAGCTCGGCTGTGCCGAAAAACCGCTTGATACAGCTTTTGTGCCAGCCGGAATTCGTGTTTTCGGTGCGAAGCGGTTTCCCGCAGCATAAACAATTCATATGCGTTCCTCCCTGATACTGACATTGCCGATTCCGTCCTTGCAAGCCACCAGCAGTAATCCGAACCTGTCTTTGACGTCTATTTTCCAGTTCCGGCTCACAACGCCGAGCAGCCACCCTTCGGGGATCAGTCCGTCAAAGAACGGGAACAGCGTTTTGGATGTATATGTTTTTTCAGAAAGCGGCAAAGTAAGGGATACGGGGCTTGCATCCTTCCGGCTTAAATACTGCTCGTCATAGGAGAAGGAATACCCTTCGTCCGTTTCGCAAAGCAATCCAGCAAAAACGTTTCGGATATAAACATAGGCTGTTCGGAATGCGTCCATTATTTATCATCCTTTCTGCCGGGGACGGCTTCCATATCGAACATGGCAAGAGCGGCATTGACCTTGTCCATCCGAACCGTTTCTTTTCCCTGCTCCAGTTCTCGGATAAAGCGAAGCCCCAGCCCGCTGCGGGCGGCAAACTCCTCCTGCGTCAATCCGGCGGCTTTTCGGTTTTCTTTGATAAACTCGGCAATTTTATTCATGGTGCTTCGTCTCCTCAATATGAATCTGCATTTATTTTACACCCTAACGGGTATAAAGTCAAGCTGCCATCAACAATATTATACCCGATAAGGTGTAAATTTATGCGCTTACAGGCCAAATACACCCTATCAGGTGTAAAATAAGCCTCAAACGGCACGTTCTGCTGGAAGGAGGCTCATTTTAGTTTAATCTTTCAGATAGCTTTCAAACGGTGCATCATCGCTGCAAAAGGTATCAAAAATCATTTTTGCGCCGAGGCGGAAGCCGACGAGGAAAGAATCGAGGCTGGTTTCGCCCATCAGTTCCCCGTAAGCATTGCAGAAATCGAGGAACAGCGCCTCGTCCTCGTCGCTCAAGCGCTCGGTCAGCTTTTCTTCCAGCTCGTTTATATCTTTTGAAACCTTAAGAGTATGACTGCCCTTTCGGTATCCTCTGGCCTGCGGATCAATATTTCCGTAGTACAGCTCTTCTAAAAAATTTGTCATTACTCAGCACCTCCTTCGCTGTCTGCCGTGTGCAGGTCACGGATTTTTCGCCAGCTTGAAAAGCCTTGCAGGGTGCGGATGTGCCACGGTGATTTGCGGGTGATGGTGCGAAAGTAGGTAGAGCAGAAGAACTCCACCAAATAAACCTTCGGAATGTGGTTGACATTGTTTTTCCGAAAAGACTTGATGTGTCCCTGATTGCACCAGTTGTTAATTGATGTTTTTCCGTAGCCGGTGATTTTTGAAACCGTCTGCGTAGTCAGCACATCGGGATAGCCGGAGAGCAGCTCGGTATAATACAGATGCAAATGCTCCCGCACGATTGGGGGAACCTGTTCCTCCATCTGAACAGTGTAATCGCCCTTGTACCAGCCCGCCGGGGCGGAGTAGCTTTCGGGGAACACCTTGCGGTTTTCCAGATAGGCAATCACATCCTCCTTTTTGATTTTGTAGCAGCGTGTTTTCCTGCCCGTGTACTCGCAGGGGATTTTCCCACTTTGGAGGAGGTACAGAGCGGTGGATTTGCTGATATGGCAAATGCGATACAGCTGATCCTTCGTGATTACATCGGGGACGGCGTCCCAGTTGATTGCGTTTTCTTTCATGACAATACACCTCATATCTTGATAAACTTTGTCGGCATTCGAACTGTTCGTGTATTGCCTTTTCATTTTTGTTCTTTCCGTTCTTTCCGCAGTTCTTTCCAAAAGCGGAAAAATCGTGGATTGGAACCGATGGGCGATTCCTCCGTATTTTCGGGCGATTTCTTCAAAAAGCCCAGATTTCATGCGGGTTTGCTGGCGTACAAGGCCGGCTGAAACTGACAGGAGAAACCATGTAAGTAACAGACGGCGATAAAACTCGAAATCAGTTAGGGAGCAATCCCCCGCGAGTTCGAATCTCGCCGTCTCCGCCATAAAAAAGCAGGTGCACTCTTGTGTGCCTGCTTTTTATATAATGCGAGATTCGAAAAGGGCAATGCGCAGCATAGAAACAGTCCGGGGGGACTGTTTCGGTGCCCGGGTGCGTGCCGCCGAGCGCAGAAGCGAGGCGGGCGAATCTCGCCGTCTCCGCCAGCGTCGTCACGGACTATGTATCGTTCGTGACGACTTTTTGCAAGGGTTCGGATGCCGCCGAAATGCCGAAAACATCTTTTTCATGTGGTTTACACAAACAAAGCCTGTGTCACTTTTGTGATACAGGCTTTTTTCATTTGAGAGATTCGGATGGACAATGCGCTGCGGTGTGTTACACGATTAAATGAAATCGGAGTTTTAATAACAACTTCTTTAGAATGTTCAGCCCTTAAACAGCGGATATCACGAATGAAACAGTGGTATCTGCTGTTTTATTTTTAGCAAGTTAATCAGCCGCCATATTCTGATATTATTTGTTTGTATCTCTATTTATTAATTATTTTTTGATAAATAATTCAATATTTTTAATATAAATTCACCAAAAAAAGAAATTATTTAATGTGGGCAGGAGAAAGGAAAGGGAGAAAATTATGACCAGACAAAACTTCTTAGACCACATTAAAAAAACTTACTTAACGGATGAAAGGATCGGTGATGTTTTAAATGAACTCGAACACAGCGATGCAGACGGCGATTTCATTTTTGAAAACGAACTGCTTGTGATCGGCAAATATTTTTACAGCCTGGATCTGAAAAAGCCGAACGGAATATCGGAAAAACTCGATTTCTGCATTTACGGCGCCGGCATAAAGTGTAATGTTACAGCGTTTGATTACGAACTGGAAACATACGAAAATTTTGAATACGTAATCATAAAATAACAAAAACCGTAAAAAAATAATTCTAAAATACTCTCCTGCCACACGGGCGCGTTTTTGCGCCCGTTTTCTTATATATAATTTCACTTATTCATTTTGTATAAAGAAGATACTTCGTCACAATAATCGAAAAAATAAAAAAGGAGCGATGCAGGCATCGCTCCCTAAAAATTGCTGTTGTTTAAGCGTTTCAACAGACTTATTTTATGAACATCAATCCTTTTCCGCGGTGCTGACTATGGAGTAATAAGAACGCGAAGTGATGCGGTAAACGATGACATAGAGCAGCGCGAACACAAGGAAACAAACAGCCGTTATACCCATCAGCAGACCCGAATTCGTGAACCCGAGCAGCGTTATCGTTTTGTTGATAAGCGGGAAGTTGAACGCAAGGTGTATGCCTGCCACGATCAGCGGCGCGAAAAACACGGTGAGCACCTGAGAGTTGACGCTCTTTTTGATCTCGCTCTGGGTCATACCAACCTTTTGCATGATCTCAAACCTTGCGCGGTCCTCATATCCCTCCGATATCTGCTTGTAGTACATAATCAGCACTGCCGCAAAGATAAACACGATCCCGAGCAGTATGCCGAGGAAGAACAGTCCGCCGTATAAACCGAGGAACAATGTTCTGCTGCCTGCAATGCCGTCCGTTGTAACAGAATCTATTCCGGGACCTGAAACAGAGGATGAAACACTGTCATGTATTTCATTTAAAATTGTAAGCTGCACCAAATCGTCACAATCCAGATCAAACCCGGTTATATAGTGCTTTGAGAGAACGGGGTTGCCGTTCGGCTCCGTAATGCCCTCAAACTGCGCAATGAATGCATCGTAGTTCGGCACGAAAACATAAACGCTTGAGTTCGCCATAGACATATCAACACCGTAGCCGATATAGTCCTCAACATATTTTTTGATTTTAAGATCGCCGGTGCCGTTGATATTGATCGTGCTTTCATCATAATCCGAAAGCTTGGTTTTATAAACAAGCACCTCGTTTTCGCCAAGCGTTTCATTCTGCCCCATAAGGCTGTTGTAATCTTCTATCGGAACGAAAAGCACATTATACGCAGTGCTTGTATAATATCCGTTTGTTATGATTGAAAAATCATTTCCGTTCTGATTTGCCGCAACATCTGCAATGCGGTAGCTCATCTTATTCTGTGCCGTTTGGGAATATTTTCCGAGAACCGCTTCTGTTTTGGCGTCTATAGAAAGAACCAATTCGTCATTGACTGCGGCAAAATCGTTGACCTCAACATCTACAGAAATATCGCGGGGATATCTGGTGCGCAGGCTGTCCTCCATACTTGTATAAAGGCAGACTGTGCAGGAGACCATGACAAGCACCATTGTGCTCAGAATGCATATGGAGGCAAGACCGGCGCCGTTGCGTTTCATTCTGTAGACCATGCCTGAAACGGAGACGAAATGATTTGTTTTGTAATAATAGCGCTTGTTTTTCTGCAGCGCCTTGCAGAGCGCCACCGAGCCGGAGATAAACAGCATATAGGTTGCAACAATAACCATTGTAACGGCAACGAAATACAGGAATATCGCAGCCATCGGGTTGTCAACGGTTACAGCTATCGCATACGCGGCGGCAAGAATGACCGCGCCCAAAACGGCAAGCACCCAGTTTGCCTTGGGCGGTTTTTCGCCGATGTTTTCGCTTTTTAAAAGCTCCACAGGCTTTGAAATATGGATCTGGCGCAGGCTGTTTATCAGGATCAGCACAAAGATCGCAAGAAACCACATCGCCGTGTTGCCGATCGATTCAAAATTGACTCTGAGGTCAAAATTCGTGCCTTCCATCAGGATGTTGATCATAATAAGCTCGGCGAATTTTGAAAACAGGATCCCGAATCCCAGCCCGCACGCAAGGGATATTGCGTAAACGATGATGCTTTCCCATATCAGCACGCGCGAAAGGTTGTATTTATTCATACCCAGTATGTTATAAAGACCGAATTCCTTTTTGCGCCTGCGGATTAAAAACGAATTTGTGTAAAAAAGGATCAGCAGTGAAAAAATGCCGATAACAATACTGCCGAGATAAAGGATCCCCTGAATCTCACTGCCGCCGCTTATATTCTGAACGGAGTCCTCCTTTGAGAGGAACGAAACGATATAGAACATCGCCGTCATGCACACGCAGGTCAGAATATAGGGGATATAGAGCTTTTTGTTTTTTCTTATGCCGTCCCACGCGAGACGCAGATAAAACGCTCGTTTCATACAGCCTCACCGCCTGTTGCAAGCATTGTGAGCGTATCGGAGATCTTCTGATACA
Source organism: uncultured Oscillospiraceae bacterium (assembly GCA_900539845.1). Lineage (GTDB taxonomy): Bacteria > Bacillota > Clostridia > Oscillospirales > Acutalibacteraceae > Eubacterium_R > Eubacterium_R faecavium. The sequence continues at coordinate 107,302 of UQDP01000004.1, forward strand.
TCTGCTCATCCGTGCAGCCGCCGCGGTAGATCTGGTGGAACACCTCGCCGTCCTTGATAAACAGAACGCGCCCGGCGTGGCTTGCCGCTTTCACGGAGTGCGTGACCATAACGATCGTGTGCCCTGCCGAATTGATATCCTCAAAAAGGCGCAGCAGTTCATCGGTTGCCTTGGAATCGAGCGCGCCCGTCGGCTCATCCGCCAGAATGATCTTGGGATTTGTGATGATCGCCCTTGCGACCGCCGCTCTTTGCTTCTGACCGCCCGAGATCTCATACGGATATTTCTTCAGTATATCCGTAATGCCGAGCTGAGCCGCTATCGGCTGCAAAAGGCGGTTCATTTCCTCATATCTTTTACCGGCAAGCACGAGCGGCAGATAAATGTTGTCCTCAACAGAGAATGTATCCAGCAGGCTGAAATCCTGAAATACAAATCCAATGTTCTCGCGCCTGAATGCGGCGATATTTTTTTCTTTTATGGAGGAAATATCCTCGCCGGCAAGCATGACCGTGCCGGAGGTGGGTTTGTCAAGCGCCGCAAGAATGTTGAGCAGAGTGGTTTTTCCCGAGCCTGATTCACCCATAACGGCAACATACTCGCCCTGCTCCACGCTGAAAGAAACATTGCGCAGCGCCGTTACCTGATTTCCGCCGAAGCGGGTCTGATAGATTTTCTTAACTGAGTTTACCTGTAATATACTCATGTGTTCATTTCTCCTTTCCTGCCTCTCATTATAGCAGGAAAGGGAAACGCAAGACATCGATTGTGCTTACATTTCCCCCTGTATTTCTTACGGTTTTGTAAGGAGCTTATTCCGTTTCAATTTTTCTGCTGTTCAGGTCAATATATACTGCTGTGCCGCCCTCTCTGCCGGATTCCGCCCATATCCTGTGGTTTAGGTTGCGGCAGATGCGCCTGCAAAGGTAAAGACCCAGCCCGCTTGCTTTCTTGTCCGTTCTGCCGTTGAATCCCGTGTAGCCTCTCTCAAAAATACGCGGCAAGTCCTCAGGCGCTATGCCGATGCCGTTATCCTTTATGCAGAGTATACCCTGCTGAACCGAAACGCTGATCACGCCGCCCGGCGGCGTGTATTTCACGGAATTTGAAAGAACCTGCTCGATCACGAAAAGCAGCCATTTTTCATCCGTAAGCGCGGTGAATTCCGGCGGCTCGTAATCCAAACTCAGCTTTTTTGAAATAAACTGCCCCGAAAATCTGCGGAACGCCTGCGTCAATATCTTATCCAGATCGTATTTCTGTATTACATAATCGGTTGCGTCCGAATCAAGCCGCAGATAACACAGCACCATTTCCACATACTGTTCTATTCTGAAAAGATCGTCGCTGATCCTGCGCGCGAGCGGCGAATCCTCGTTTTGCAGCGTTAAACGCATAGATGCAATGGGCGTTTTGATCTGGTGCGCCCACACGGTGTAATAATCCACCATATCGGCAAATTTCGCGTTCTGGCGGTCTTCGGCAAGGCGCGCTTCCTCTTTCAGGTGCAAAATGATCTCCTGATAATCCGTATCATCCTGCGTTACTCTGTTCGGCAAAGTTTCGATCAGCTCCGCGGAGAGCTTGGCGATCTCGCAGAGCATTTCGTGCTTTCTTTTTGCCTTTTTAAAATCGACCGCGCCTGCCAGAATACCGAGGCACAGGCACACAAGCGCAGGGTATACCACTGCGCCCGTCGGCAGATCATAAAGCGCAAACGCAAACAGAAACACCAGAAAAAACACGATAAACGCTATAATCTGTGCGCGCCGCTTTTTCAGATAGTTTAAAAAGAAATGCATGGTGTTCTCCTACTCAACGATATAGCCCACGCCGAATTTTGTTTTCACAAAAGCCTCAAGCCCTGCGGCGTCCAGCTTTTTGCGCAGGCGGTTTACATTAACTGTCAGCGTGTTGTCGTCAATAAAGCTGTCCGTTTCCCAAAGGCTCTGCATCAGCTTTTCACGGCTTACCACATTGCCCTTGTTTTTCATAAGCACAAGCAAGATCCTGTATTCGTTTTTGCTCAGTTCTATTCTTTCATTATTATAAGTTAAAGTATTATCGCCCGTGTTGAGCAGCGCGCCCCTGTGCTCCAGCACGGGAGCGGCAGGCGCGAAATCATAGGTGCGGCGCAGCATCGCCTGTATCTTCGCGATGAGCACGCTTTGGTCAAACGGCTTGGCGATGAAATCATCAGCGCCCATATTCATTGCCATAACGATATTCATATTGTCTGAGGCGGAGGAGATAAAGATGATCGGCACGCTGGACACGGCTCTGATCTTCTCGCACCAGTAATAGCCGTTATAAAACGGCAGGGAGATATCAAGCAGCACCAGATGCGGCTCATAGGCGGAAAATTCCGCCGTTACATTGCGGAAATCGCTGACGCATTTCGCCTCCAGCCCCCAAGCCTTTGCCTGCTCTGAAACAGCGCTCGCAATGCCGAAATCGTCCTCAACAATCAGAATCTTATACATACTTTCACCTGCTTTAACAGAACAATTTTAACAGAAACGATACCGCTTTTCAAGACGGGCAGTTACTGCTTTAAAATTTCCCATCCGCTTTCTGCTCGGCGTAAAAATGCTTCAGCAGCCACTTCGCCACGCCGTCATCATCATTCGAGCCGATCACACCCGTGGCAGCGGCTTTCAGCGCAGGCACGGCATTTTCAACGGCATAGCAGGCATCCGCGGCGGCAAACAGGTCCGCATCGTTCTCACTGTCTCCGAACGCAACAAGCCTGTCACAGCCGAGCAGCTCTTTGAGCCGCAGCGCGGCGTTTGCTTTCGTTGCGCCGGACGGCATAATCTCAAGCCACTGACCGCCCGTGTAAAAATCGCGCTGATAAAGGCATCTGTATTCCGAGCGGAATTTTTGATAAACGGGATAAAGCTTTTCCGCCGAATCTATGCAGGTGAGATAAAACACTTCGCCGCGGTAAAGCTGTTCTTCGCTGCGCACAGGGTTGTCACGGCTGTCACCCGCACGGCTTTTTATAAAATCCCGAGCGCCCTGCGTGCACTTTTCATATAGATAAGAAAACCGTTCCGCGCCTTCAATATACGAATAAACGATGGGATAAATATCGTTTGCCAGCAGCTCGGCTATGATTTCCGCCGCGCCGCCGTTAAAATAATTTGAAAGAAGTATCCTGCCGCTTTTGTTTTCCCTTATAAAAGCACCGTTGTAAACGATAAGCGGCAGTTCCACTGCGCCAAGCGGAGCCGTCACCTTTTTTGCGGTGTTGTAAGACCTTGCCGTTGCGTAAGAAAACAGCATGCCCTGTTCGGCAAGGCGCTCGATTGCGCGGCAGGTAAAAGCCGAAAGGGTTTCATCGCTTTTCAGCAAGGTTCCGTCCAGATCGGATAGATAAAGCGTTTTCATCAAGCCGCCCCCCGTTTCTGTCTTGTTTGATATATTCATACTATATAGGTTATCTGTAATTGTCAACAATAAATTCACGCAGATGTTTTTTCAATTTTATATTGAAAAATACGGCAATTAATGATAATATAATATACAATAAATTGTTGAAAGCCTTATATTCACAAATAAATATACATTTTTTAAATATTTTTAAATTTTTTTGAAAAATATTTAAGTTTTTCTCGAGAAAAGAGAATATATATAGTGACGAAGAAATTAAATGGATTTATTTTTTCGCATTATAATGCTGCTTGGTTCGTTTAAATAACACGGGCAGGCGGAAAAGGAAGATGAATGTGAAGGTTTTCGAAGAGGCATGCCGCCTTTCCTGCCTGGAATGGGCAGCGACCCTGCCGGACGCACCTGAATACACGTTAAGCAAACAGGCAAAAACACGCCTTGAAATGATCGTCAGCCATATGGAAGGCGGCAGATACCGCCGCGTATCCAAGCGCGCGGCAAGAATCATCGCCGTTGCGGCAATCGTTTCCGCTTTGCTGATCGCAACAACGGCGTTTGCCGTTATGAGCCAAAGCGATTTCGATATTTTGCGCCGCTCGGATATGTCTGAATACGCTGTTGCAGATGCAAACGGACAGGCACTAAACAGCGACTTGAAAGTTTCCTATGTTGTGGACGGGTTTACGTTGAGTGAAACGAATTATGATGATAACTCTATTTTAATTAATTATGTTTACTCCAACCAAAACGGAAATTTATATTCTGTTAGAAAAATTCCTGATAGCTATTCAGCGGCATTTGATAACGATGAATACGAGGCGCGTATTGTTACCAGAAACGATATTGATTACACATATTACAGAAGTGCTGATGATGTAAATGGAATTATTTGGAATTATAATCATTCCGTGTATTGCGTAAGCGGAGATATTTCTCTTGACGAAGCGTTTAAAGTTGCCGATTCCATTACATATTAATTAATATTTAATGAGAGGAGATGAAAATGTGGCAAAATCTATCAAGACAAAAACAGTTACGGCTTTAACCTGTATTTTAATGGTATTTTCTCTTCTGATACCCACATTATCGGTTTCCGCCGCTGAAGAAAGCGAGATTCAGCCTATGGCTGCTGTAATAGACAGCTACACCTATGGCATTAGTATCAGCGGAATTAAAGCAACTTGTAGCGCAACTTTACAGTCCAGCTATGCAGCAAACCTCAGAATAACCATGGAACTGCAAAAAGAAACTTCAAGCGGTTATGAAAATGTAGAAACTTGGACAAGCAGTAAATACGGTTCATTTTTGTCAGTGTCAGAAAGCAAAACTATTAATGTTTTTTCTGATTACCGTTTAAAAGTAACTGTTACAGCAAATACAGAAACGAAAGTTTCATATGATTATCCGTAATAAAACAACAAAGCAGACCGCCCGGGCAAATGTCCGGGCGGTTGTTTTTTACTCTGCGCATAAACGCACATTCACGTAGGGACGGATGTTTTCGCCCCTCATTTTTCGATCACGATCTCTGTTAGATCATCCAATGTGGTTTTATATAATTCTTTGAGTTTGATTAGTATGTGAACCGGAATTTCCGTTTCACCTGTTTCATATCTTCTGTATTGCGTTACATATAAACCTAACTGTTCTGCTATTTCTTCTTGCGTATATTCGTGATCTTCTCTGTAATCGCGCACTCTTTGATATATATATTTCATTTAATCACCCGAAAAAAATATATCACAATAACACAATTTTGTGTTGACAATAACACGATATTGTGTTATTATTGAGCCACAGAAACCGTTTTTAATAATCACCGCCCAGAAAAAAATAAAAAATTTTTATTAGGCTTTCAAGATTCTATCAGCGGCGGCTTTCAGATTTTCGCATTTGGCGAAAAGCAAGCCGTCCGTTTCCTCGTCACCCTGCCAAAGATCGGGCACCATAATGACTTTCATACCGGCAGAATAAGCGGAAAGGATACCGTTTTTTGAGTCCTCAACAGCAAAACACTCGTCGGGATTTACGCCGAGCACCTCGGCGGCTTTAAGATAAATATCCGGCTCGGGCTTGGATTTTTCTATCATATCGCCGCTTATAATGACCTCAAAATAATCCGTTATTCCGGCGCTTTCCAGATTGCGCAGAACACCCTTTTTGCCTGTTGATGAGGCAAGAGCGATCTGAAAGCCGCTGTTTTTCAGCGCATTCAGCGCATCATGCACATACGGCTTTTGCGGCACGCCGTTTTCCGCAAAATAGGTATAGGTGTATTCACGGCAGAGCCGGTGAAAGGCTTCAAGTTCAAAATTTTCTCCGTAATATTCTTTTAAAATGCCGTCCACCGCGGCGGCGTTCATACCAAGCGTTTTATATGCAAGGCCGCTTGCCGGCGCAATGCCCAGCTTTTTGCACGCATAGTCCCACGCCGCGAAACCAACGCTTTCCGTGTCAAACAAAACGCCGTCCATATCAAAAACAACTGCTTTCAAGCCGATCCCTCCCGAAACCATTATAAAACATCTATATACACGGCGCAACAGCAAACACCGCCCTTATGCAACGCATATCAAAAAAACAGCGGACAGTTTTTAGCTGTCCGCTGTTAAAAGGAAGTTCCGCAGGGAGCGATGCCCGCATCACTCCGTTTCCTATGCATATCAGTCAACATTGATTTCTCCGTGCTTTTGCTCATGTTTTTCAACGGCATCTCTAATCAATATAAGAATCTCACTGTTTGCACTGCGACCTTCATAATCCGCAACAACATGCAATTTGTGAAGAAGATTTTCATCTATTCTGATAGACAAACTTTTCATAGCCATATTTTAACCTCAAACACATTTTATTATGTATTTATTTTATATCCATTATGTGTTATAATGAGTTTAATAGATACATAATATATCTAAAATATGTTCACGAGGTGCATTATGGAAATCGCAATTATCGGCTCAAGGAACCTTATGGTAAACAATCTCGAAAACTATCTGCCAACGGGCATTTCCGAAATCGTATCAGGCGGCGCACGCGGAATTGATACCTGTGCAAGAGCTTATGCTGAAAGCCACGGATTGAAATTAACAGAATTTTTACCCGAATATGAAAAAGACGGGCGAGCCGCACCGCTCAAAAGAAATCTGCAAATCATAAGCTACGCCGATGAGGTATATGCCTTTTGGGACGGCAGTTCGCGCGGCACGAAGTTCGTTATAGACCAATGTAAAAAAGCAGACAAAAAGATCCGAATCTTCGTTAAAAAAACTTAAAACCGCAGTTTTCTAAAACAAACCGACCTAAGCTTCCGAGAGTCGAACACAATATGGTTTTAAGCGGCTGATTTCCGCTCAGTCTGCGTTAAAAAGCCTCGGTATACAGTAGTATACCTGCGTTTTTTGCCTTGCCCGTACAAAAATCCGCTCGCTTAAAACTGCATTGCACTGAAAAGCTGGAAGCTTAATTGAATTTTTGCTTTTGAGACCGCCGATGTGCTTACGCACTTCCAGGGCGAAAAAGTGAAAATGCGCTAAGATAACGCTTTTCAGCATATCGGGTTCGATTCTCGGAAGCTTAACCTGCAATATCAGTCCTCTTTAATTTCAATTGCGCCGTTTTCCCGTTCAAACTGAGCAACTCTTTTTTTGAGGTACTGCTCAATTTCTTTATTCGCAGACCTGCCCTCTGCCTCGGCAATATAACGGAATTTTTTGAAAAGCACTCTGTCAACACGCAGCGTGTATCTTAAAAGTTTATCGTCCATTCGTGTACTCCTTACGTCATTTTAACATTATTATGACTAAATTATAGCGAAAATATTGCGTCATAACAGAAATGGTGGTATAATGACGTAAAAATGACGCATTATTTTTTTTTCAGGAGGAACAACATGTATACAATTTCAAGAAGGGATGCGAACGGAAAAATAACCGAAGAGGAATTCAGGTCATTTCCGCATGCGGTAAACATACTGCTGAACTATATCTATTATCCCGTACACGGCGATTACACAATTACATTTTCACGCCGTATAGAACGCAGGGAATGAAAATTTTTCATAAACGAACGAAGCGCCCCGCCTTTCGGCGGGGCGTTTTGTTGTTTTAAGGTTGTTTTAAGCCGGGCGTTCGGCAAAATTACCGGTGTAAAGCTGATAATATTTGCCCTTCTGCTCGATCAGATCATCGTGGTTTCCTCGTTCAATGATCCTGCCGTGCTCAAGCACCATAATGCAGTCCGCATTCTTGACCGTGGAAAGCCTGTGCGCGATTACGAATGTGGTTCTGCCCTTCATAAGCGCGTCCATACCTTTCTGAACAAGCTCCTCTGTTCTTGTATCTATGGAAGAAGTAGCCTCGTCAAGAATGAGCACCGGCGGATCGGCAACTGCCGCTCTTGCGATTGCGAGAAGCTGGCACTGACCCTGTGAAAGGTTGCCGCCGTCGCCGTCTATCATCGTATCATACCCGTCCGGCAGACGTGAGATGAATCCGTGCGCGTTAGCAAGCTTTGCCGCGGCGATACATTCCTCGTCTGTTGCGTCTATCTTGCCATAGCGGATATTATCCATAATCGTGCCTGTAAACAGGTGTGTATCCTGAAGAACTATGCCGAGCGTGCTGCGCAGGGCAGGCTTTTTGATCTTGGTTATATTGATACCGTCATAGCGTATTTTACCATCCTGAATATCATAGAAACGGTTGATCAGGTTCGTGATGGTGGTCTTGCCCGCGCCGGTAGAGCCTACGAAGGCGATCTTCTGACCCGGCTCAGCGTAGAGCTTAATATCGTGGAGCACCATTTTATCGTCTGTATAGCCGAAGTCAACGCCGTCCAGCACGATACCGCCCTCCAGCTTCTGATACGTGATGGTGCCGTCCGCCTTATGCGGATGTTTCCAAGCCCATACGCCTGTTCTGTGATCCGCTTCGGTGAGCGTGCCGTCCTCATTTTCCACAGCGTTCACCATTTCAACATAACCGTTATCCTCTTCGGGCTTTTCATCAAACAGCTCAAAGACACGCTTTGTGCCGGCAACCGCCATAATGATGGAGTTCATCTGCTGGCTGATTTGCGCAATCGGCTGGCTGAAGCTCTTGTTCAGACCCATAAAGGCAACGACCGTGCCCACAGTTGCGCCGGCAATACCAGCTCCGCCGTTTCCGAGCACCATAGCCGCGCCGACAGCGGCACAGAGCACATAGCTTAAATTGCCTATGTTTACATTGACGGGCATCATCATATTTGCATATTTATTCGCCTTATAGGAGCTGAAGCGAAGATCTTCATTAATCTTGTCAAAATCTGCCTTTGCCTGTTCTTCGTGGCAGAATACCTTAACGACCTTCTGACCGTCAAGCATTTCCTCAATGAAACCATCGACCGCGCCGAGAGCTTTCTGCTGTTTATCAAAATATTTGCCCGATCGCTGGGTGAACTTTCTTGTTACCACAAGCATGACGCATGCCATAAGCACGGTGATTGCCGCAAGCACATAGTTCATACGAATCATTGCAACAAGCGAGAAAATCAGAGTTATTAGAGAATTGAATATCTGCGGAATACTCTGGTTGATCAGCTGGCGCATGGTGTCTATATCATTTGTATAAACGCTCATTATATCGCCGTGCGCGTGGGTGTCAAAATACTTGATCGGCAGTTTTTCCATATTTTTGAAAAGGTCTGTACGAAGCGTCTGCATCGTATTCTGCGTAACATTGACCATGATTCTTGAATACGTGAACGACGCGATGATGCCGACAAGATAAATCGCCGCCACTCTTATCAGCGCATTTGCCAGTCCGCTGAAATCATTGGAACCGGAAGTGAGCATAGGCTGAATATAATCATCGACAAGCGACTGGATGAACACCATGCCCTGCATCTGCGCAAACGCGGAAACGATGATGCAGACGATAACGAAAAGCCATGCCACTTTGTTGTTTGCGATCATATATTTCAGAACGCGCGAAAAGGATTTGGCGCCGTTTCTGAGATTGCTTTTATTTTCGTTTTTCATTGTGCGCCCTCCTTTCACTGCTGGTCAAAATCTCCGCCGCCCTGCTGGGACTCGAAGATCTCACTGTAAATCTCGTTTGTTTTCAAAAGGTTTTCATGTGTGTCAAATCCGTTTATGCTGCCCTCGTCCAGAACAATGATCCTGTCTGCGTCCTTAACACTGGAGATACGCTGGGCAATGATGATCTTTGTGGTATCGGGGATCTTGGTGGCGAACGCCTCTCTTATCTTAGCGTCCGTAGCGGTATCGACCGCCGAAGTGGAATCGTCAAGAATAAGGACTTTCGGCTTTTTGAGCAGCGCTCTGGCAATACAGAGCCTTTGCTTCTGACCGCCGGAAACATTCGTGCCGCCGCGCTCGATATGCGTGTTATACTTATCCGGCATACGCTCGATAAACTCGTCTGCGCAGGCAGCCTGACAGGCCGCTATGCACTCTTCCTCGGTGGCATTCGGGTTGCCCCATCTGAGATTATCAAGAATAGAGCCGGAGAAAAGCACGTTTTTCTGAAGTACCACGGAAACCTGATTTCGCAGCACCTCCGTGTCATATTTTCTGACGTCAATACCGCCGACGCAAACGCTGCCTGAGCTGACGTCGTAAAGGCGGCAGATAAGGTTTACAAAGCTGCTCTTGCCGCTGCCCGTGCCGCCGATGATACCGATGGTCTCGCCCGATTGAATATGGATATCAATATCGTTAAGGGCGTTTTTATCGCTGTCTTTCCTGTAAGAAAAGTTAACGTGGTTGAAATCAATACTGCCGTCCTTCACCTCTTCAATCGGATTCTCGGGATTGTGAATATCGGGAACCTCGTTAAGCACCTGTGAGATACGGTGGATACTTGCAGAGCTCATAGCAATCATAACAAAAATCATGCTGAGCATCATAAGCGCCATCAAGATCTGCATGATGTATGAAAGAAGCGTTGTAAGATTTCCGGTCGTCATGCTGCCGGCTACGATATAGTGGGCGGCTAACCATGAAATCGCTATGGTGCAGCCGTAAACGCAAAGCATCAGCGCAGGAGCGTTCAACGTCAGGTAGCCCTCCGCTTTAATATTGAATTTTTTAAGAAGGTTTATTACTTTCGTAAACTTTTCAATCTCATGATCCTCGCGCACATAGGATTTTACCACCCTGATTGCCGAAATATTCTCCTGAATATCGGCATTTACACGGTCATAGGTGTTGAAAGCCTTATCGAAATATTTAAGAGAAAGCCGTATTATAATGGCTAAAACGCAGCCGAGCAGAATGATTGCAACAAAAAACACAAGGCTTATCTTTTTGCTGATGAAAAAGCACATCAGCCAGCTGAAAACAAGCGTCAGCGGTGCCCTTGTTGCAATTCTCAGGGTCATCATATAAGCATTCTGGATATTTGTAACATCCGTTGTCATACGTGTTACAAGACCTGCGGTGCTGAAATGGTCGATATTCGAAAAAGAGAAGGTCTGCACCTTATCATAAATGCCCTTTCTCAAATTTGCCGCAAATCCCGAAGACGCCCTTGCAACATATCTTCCGCCGAGCGCTCCGAAACAAAGACTCAGCGCTGCCATAACAAGCATAATGCCGCCGTAAATATATACGTTTTTGATATTGCCGGCGGAAATGCCTCTGTCGATTATGTAAGACGTTACAAAAGGCAGCAAAACTTCCATCAATACTTCAAGCATTGTGTAGAAAATAGTTAAAAAGGAATCTTTTTTGTAATTTTTAACGTATTTCAATACTGTTTTCAATCATTTTTCCTCCGTTTCCATATAGTTTTTAAAACTTTGTCTCAGCGCGGTTAATAATTTCGTCTGCCACTTGAACGCGGTTTCAAGCTCGGTCTGTGAAAACGGCTCGAATATCTCCTGTTCAACAAAGGCAAATTCGCGCAGCATACCGTTCTTAACGCGCAGAGCCTTTTGGGTGGGTATAACCTTTTTGCGCCGGTTATCCTCTTCAAGCGTTTCAACCCTGATAAAATCTTTTGCCGAAAGCTTTTTCAAGATGGAAGATACCGTACTTTTCGATATACCGAGTTCCCTGTTCAGATCGGATGTGTCCGCGCCGCCGCATTTAATAATGTATGCAAGCATTCCGCTCTGCGCCGCCGTCAGACCGAATTTTTCAGCGCGCATATCCAGATATCTGTCCGTTAGGATGCAGATATCCTTGTTGTTTTTCATTATTTCTTCCTGAAGCGTAGCTTTCACCTCCGTTAGTCAGACGGCTTACAAAAAACCGCTGACAAATCTTTGTACATATAATATATATCACAAAAACGCTTGATTTTGAAATAAAAATAGTTTATTATCTATAAAAGAATTTTATTGAACAGCATTTGATTGTTAAATCATTAACAAGGAGGACAATTTATGAATACCGTTCAGCTGGAATGTTTTATGGAGGTATCCGTCTGCCTTAATTTTTCACGCGCAGCGGAAAATCTGCGAATGACGCAGCCTGCCGTCAGCCACCAGATAAATTCTCTGGAAGCTGAGCTTGGAACAAAGCTTTTCAACAGAACAAGCAAAAGCGTTGAGTTGACGAGAGACGGGATCAGATTTATAGGTCCTGCCTCTGACGCGCTGAAAATACTGCGCAACGCAAAAGCAAGGATAAGTGAAAAAGACGCAACGGAGGTGCTTCCCATTGGAATAAGCTGCCGCAATCAGCAAATGCTGGATGTGCTGGCGCCTATCCTTGAAAAGCTCGCCCGGGAGATACCGAACGCAAGGCCGATTGTAAAAATGACGCCGTTCATGCCGTTGGACGCGCTTTCCGAAAACGAGACGATAGATGTTTTGTTTGGACTGAGGAGCACAGAAACTTCACGAAATAAAATCATTTATAAGGAGCTCAAAAAATGCCGCCTGATGTGCGTTTGCTCTGAAAAGCACAAACTTGCGGAATGCGAATCGGTAAAAACAGACATGCTTTCCAGCCTGAGTATCGCCATGATCTCGCGCCAGCGTGAAACGCCCGAAATATCAAAAGTGATCACAGCCGCTTCAGCTTCTTTGCAGCAAAATCAGATGTATCTGTGCGATACTTACGAATGCGCGATGCCGCTTGTGAAAGCGGGGTTATGCTATTGCGTGCTGCCTGATCTTCCGGCAAAAAAAGAAGAAGGTCTGAAATACATTCCGATTTCAGACGCATCTCCCGTTTCCTTCGGCATATTCTATTCAACCATCAAGGGCAATCCGATTTTAAAGCGTTTTATAGAGATTACAAGACTTATTATAAAAGACCGATAATGAAGCAAAAGCAATAAAACCGAAACTTCCTTTAACTTGCATAAGAAAAGGTTTTCAAAACTAAAGCCCGGCGCAAAAGCTGCCGGGCTTTAATTTTAATCAAACTCTTGAATCATCATTTCTGTGGATATAAGCATCGAGCAGTTTCCAAACTGTTTTCTGCTCTTCTTCAGACATGGAAGCAATCATATCGATAATATTCTCATCGATCTCATCCTTCATTGTGCCTGAGATGAAATAATCCGCGTTTACTTCAAGAATTTCGCAGATCTTGATAAAGCTTTTCATTCTCGGATAACTTCTGCCGGTTTCAATATTTGAAATCTGGTGTTCGCTGAGCCCTATCTGCTCCGCGAGCTCACTTTGGTTGATGCCGAGTTGCTTTCTTCTCTGCATGATACGCAGACCCAAAATAGCCTGCTTGTCTATTTTTCTCATAACAACACCCCGAAAGCAATCTTAACATTATATTGACAAAAATGGAATGACTTTTTATTTGATTTATGAATTAATGTGAACGTTTATGAAATGTTCACATACATTCCGAAAATTTTAGTGAACTTGTCAAAAAAACAAATGCCAAAAGTGCCTGAAAAACGACAAATTTTTAAAGTATGATGGACTGGCCCGTCATTTCCTTCGGCTGAGGAAGCCCCATTACCTTGAGCATAGTGGGCGCAATATCACAGAGCCTTCCGCCTTCACGGACTTCGCACGGATAGTTTACGACAATAAACGGAACCGGGTTCGTGGTGTGCGCGGTAAACGGCTCGCCGTTTTCGTCGAGCATTTTATCTGCGTTTCCGTGATCCGCCGTTACAAACAGCACGCCGTCCATCTCTTTAACCGCCTCTGCGAGAGTACCCACGCAGGTGTCAACCGTTTCAACAGCCTTGACCGCCGCAGGAATGATTCCGGTGTGGCCGACCATATCGCAGTTTGCGAAGTTCACGATGATCGCGTCATATTTACCGCTCCTGACAGCAGCATTGAGCTTTTCGGAAACTTCGGGAGCGCTCATTTCCGGCATCAAATCAAAGGTTGAGATCTTCGGAGAATCAACAAGGATCCTGTCCTCGCCGGGATACTGCTTTTCCTCGCCGCCGTTGAAGAAGAACGTTACATGAGCGTATTTCTGTGTTTCGGCAATCCTGAGCTGTGTTTTGCCGAGGTTTGAAATATATTCGCCGAATGTATTTGTAAGAGATTCGGGCGGAAACGCAACGCTTACGTTCGGCATCTCTTCATCATACTGCGTCATGCAAACATAATAGAGATTGAAGAAACCGTTTTTGCGCTCAAATCCGTTGAAAGCCGGGTCTACAAACGCCCTTGTGATCTCTCTGGCGCGGTCGGGGCGGAAATTAAAGAAGATCACGCTGTCATTTTCCTTGACTCTGCCCTCTGCCCCTCCGATAACGGTTGGAAGAACAAATTCATCGGTAAGATGCTTTCCGTCCTCATCGATCGTCTCATATGAGCTTCTTACGGCTGCAACGGGATCATCAGCCTGTATGCCCTCTCCGTAAACAAAAGCGGCATAAGCTTTTTCAACTCTGTCCCAAATATTATCCCTGTCCATAGCATAAAATCTGCCGGTTACACTTGCAATCTTTCCGACGCCGATCTCGGCGATCTCAGCCTGAAGCGTTTCCAGATATTCAGCAGCGGATGCCGGCGGAACATCACGTCCGTCAAGAATGGCATGAATATAAACATTCTTGACTCCATGCTTCTTTGCCATTTTCATAAGACCGTAAAGGTGATCTGTGTGGCTGTGAACGCCGCCCGGCGAAACAAGGCCGATCAGGTGGAGCGCTTTATCCTTTGCATTATCCATCGCAGCGGTAAGCACGGGATTTTCATAAGCTTCCCCGTCCTCAAAAGCCTTTGTTATTCTGGTGAGCGGCTGATAAACGACCCTGCCGGCGCCGATATTCGTGTGACCTACCTCGCTGTTTCCCATCTGGCCGTCCGGCAGACCTACATCCATTCCCGACGCGCCTATATATGTCATCGGGCACTCTGCCATAAGCTTATCGAGATTCGGCTTTTTCGCCAGCGCGATAGCATTGCCGTAATCAGAATCATTTCTGCCGTAACCGTCCATTATACACAATACTACAGGTTTTTTCATAATATATCTTCCTCCTGTTTGATATTTAAAAATATTAAAAAAGCCCTCCGAAACAGAGGGCTTTTCAATTAAACTGATGCCGCTTTAACGATAACGGAAAAGTCCTCCGCCTTAAGTGACGCGCCGCCGATAAGACCGCCATCCACATTTTCTTTTGCAAGAAGCTCTTCTGCGTTCTTTGCATTCATTGAGCCGCCGTACTGAACAACAAATGCGTCAGCGGCTTTTTTACCGTAAAGCTCCTCAATGACCGAGCGGATATAACCGTTTACCTCGTCTGCCTGATCGGCAGTTGCGGTCTTTCCTGTGCCGATGGCCCATACAGGCTCATAAGCAATGATTACATTTTCAAGCTCTGCTTCGCTTACGCCCTGAAGCGCGATCTTGGTCTGCATTCCGACAACCTCAAAGGTTACGCCCTGTTCTCTCTGTTCAAGAACTTCGCCCACACAGAGGATGACCTTGAGACCGGCGTCAAGCGCAGCTCGAACTCTTTTGTTAACGGTCTCATCGGTTTCGCCGAAATACTGACGGCGCTCGGAGTGGCCGATAATAACATAAGGAACGCCCATTTCCTTAAGCATAACAGCGGAGACCTCGCCCGTGAAAGCGCCGCTTTCAGCCCAGTGGCAGTTTTCCGCACCTATCATTATGTTTGAGCCGGCTGAAGCCTCCAGCGCTGCCTGAAGATCAACGAAAGGAGCACAGATGATAACATCGCAGTCCGCATCCTTAACAAGCGGCTTCATTTCATTTATAAGCGCTGTTGTCTGCGCAGGTGTGTTGTTCATTTTCCAGTTGCCGGCTATGACCGCCTTGCGGAGTTTTTTGTTCATGATAATCGTACCTCTTTTATCATTATTTATTCTATAAACAGATTGTGATATTTCAGATCAGTCTTTATCCATAAGAGCGGCTATACCGGGAAGTTCCTTGCCCTCAAGGAATTCAAGCGAAGCGCCGCCGCCTGTTGAGATATGGCTCATCTTATCGCTGAAGCCCAGCTTTGTAACAGCAGCAACAGAATCGCCGCCGCCCACGATGGAGATCGCGCCGGAATCCGCAACAGCCTTTGCGACCGCAATAGTGCCCTGCGCAAAGTTATCCCACTCGGAAACGCCCATAGGCCCGTTCCAGATGACAGTGCCTGCGCCCTTGATGGCGTCCGCAAACATAGCCTGTGTTTTCGGACCGATGTCCAGACCCATCCAGCCGTCAGGTATCTCATCGCTGTTTACGACCATGGCTTCGGTGTTTTCATCATATTCCTTGCCGACCTTGTTATCAACGGGAATAAGGAATTTAACGCCTTTCGCCTCCGCGTCCTTCATCATCTTGCCGGCATTTTCGACCTGCTCCTCTTCCAGAAGCGAAGTACCGATATGATGACCGAGGGATTTCATAAATGTGTATGCCATACCGCCGCCGATGATAAGCGTATCGCACTTGTCAAGCAGATTTGTGATTACGCCGATCTTATCTGAAACCTTGGCGCCGCCGAGAATGGCAACGAGCGGTCTTTTCGGATCCGAAAGAGCGCCGCCCATAAAGGTGATTTCTTTCTGAATGAGATAGCCGCAAACGGCAGGAAGATAGGAAGCAACGCCCGTTGTGGAGCAATGCGCCCTGTGCGCCGTGCCGAAAGCGTCATTAACAAAAATTTCGGCAAGTGAAGCGAGTTCTTTTGAGAAGTTTTCTTCGTTCTTTGTTTCTTCTTTTCTGAAACGAACGTTTTCAAGCAGCATGACATCGCCGTCATTCAGAGCCTCTGCCATAGCCTTTGCGTTTTCGCCTACAACATTTTCATCCTCAGCAAGCTTGACCTCTTTGCCGAGATACTCTGAAAGTCTTGCAGCTACGGGAGCGAGGCTGAATTCAGGCTTGTATTCACCCTTGGGTCTGCCCAGGTGAGAGCAGAGAATAACCTTCGCGCCGTTTTCAATAAGATATTTGATTGTGGGCAGAGCTGCTACGATTCTTTTATCGTTTGTAATTTCTCCGTCCTTGAGGGGAACATTGAAATCGCAGCGAACAAGCACTTTTTTGCCGGATACTTCGATATCCTCAATCGTCTTTTTGTTTAATGCGTTCATTTTTATTACCTCTCCGTAATGAATCATTTTTTATTTTATATTTTTTACGCAATTATTATAGAGTATATGCCGAGCAAAATCAATACATATTTTTCCACGAAGTTTGAACCTTTATTCGTCAATTTTTTGTCAATGTCAATGAATTTTAGCTGTTTTTCCGCCTGTTTTTGATTGTAAACCGGCATTCAGCCTTGGAGCATGAATTCTTTCAGCGCCATTTCCCTCTCAGGAGCCAGCCACAACTTGATATAAGCTGCTGCAAAAGCGTATTCCTCCAGCGGTATGACACCCAGTTCTTCAAATGCACACGAGCTTTCATATTGCGCGCCCGGCAGGCTATTTACCGCGAACACGGGAATGTTTCTGCCTTTAGCGTCAACGCAAAAAGCGCGGAAATCTGGGTTCTTCGTATCAAGCGTGCCGGAATGATAGGGTCTTAAAATAACAGCCTTCGTGTTTTCGGGGCAAAATGCGTAGCTGCCGCCGGGAACAGCACATACGGTATGAATATCCGAACGGTCCGAAAAAAAGAGTTCAAAAGGCAGCCCAACGGTTTGTTTGACAGAAAACCGATCGTTAAGAACAAGCTTTTCCCCGTCATATTCCGCAGCGCATCTGCCGTCTATGTCATACAGCGCGTCATCTGCCTCCCGGTGAAGCGTTAATCCATCCGCAGGCAGAATTTTCGCGTGATCATCCGTATTCTTATAAGCGGCAAAAACGCCGCGCATATCTGCATTTTTAAGAAATTCAACGGCGGCGCAGAAATTCTCAAACCCGTTAGACAGCTCACTGTCAAGCGGCTTGCCGGCTGAAACGAACACAGCGCAGCAGTCTTTTCCGGCAAGGGCATACGAAAGCGCCGCTGCGGAATACTGCAAAGTGTCTGTTCCATGGCACACTATGATTTTATTATATCCGCGGCAGACAGAATCGTTTACGCATTTCACCAGTGCGTTTAAATGTTTTCCGCTCAGGTTTTCGCTTAGAATCGTGTAAGGCGAAAGACTGTTGAACGCAATATCAAAACCGTGCCTGTTACGGTAAAATCCGGCAAGGCTTTCCAGCGGAGAAACATTCGGGGAGATCACCCCGTTCTTTTCCGAACTGCTTATGGTGCCGCCTGTTAAAATCACAAGAATTTTCATAATCTCACTCCGTAAACAAAAGCGAATATTTTAGTATTCCGCCATATATACGAAAAAACCGCCAAAACCGAAGTTTTGGCGGAATGGTGACCCGGACGGGAATTGAACCCGTGTTACCGCCGTGAAAGGGCGGTGTCTTAACCTCTTGACCACCGGGCCGTTGGTGGCTTTAACTGGATTCGAACCAGTGACACTGCGGGTATGAACCGCATGCTCTAGCCAACTGAGCTATAAAGCCGTATCGCAAAAGCTGTTTTCAAGCAAGGTAGATTATATTATATTAGTATCGGTTTGTCAACACTTTTTTTTAAATGAAAGAAAATAGTACAAATGTTTGACATTTGAGATTGAATGTGTTATAATAGCACCACAGTAAAGTTTATGGCTTTTCAGCCGCATTATCCAAATGACTTCAATTTAATTATCGGCGGTGAGAATATGAAAGAACTCAACAAAACCCAGAAAGCTGTTCTGGAATTTATCAGGGAAATCATCAATGAAAGGGGCATGGCTCCGTCCGTGCGCGAAATAGGCGACGCTGTAGGTCTGCGCTCCACTTCAACGGTGCAATACAATCTGAACGCACTCGAAAAAGCGGGATATATAATACGCGAGCCCAACCTTAAGCGTACGATACGCCTTACCGACGGCAGCACAAATGCCACCGCGGTTCCTCTTCTGGGGACGGTTACGGCAGGCGTTCCCATCCTTGCACAGGAGCAAATAGAGGAATACATACCCGCGGCAGTAGATAAAGACGGCAAATATTTTGCGCTTCATGTGCGCGGCGACTCTATGATCAACGCCCATATTCAGGACGGCGATATCATCGTGGTGCGCCAGACCCCTGTTGCCGAAAACGGCGACATTGTGGTTGCCATGATCGATGATGAAGCAACGGTCAAGCGTTTTTACAAAGAAAACGGCGGCTACAGGCTTCAGCCGGAAAACGAGGCGTACAAGCCCATCGTCGTGAAAGAACTTGCTATACTCGGCAAAGTGGTTTCCCTTATAAGAAACTACGGCTATTGATTATAACATTTATATATGCTATAATTTTTTGAATTGACCGCGCTTGTTCCGCGGCAAATCCTATTCGGAAAGGCAATGTGAATAATAATGGCTGAATGCACTCATGATTGCTCCACCTGCTCACAGAACTGCGGCGAGCGGCGGGAGCCCAAAAGTTTTCTTAAGCCTATGAATAAGTATTCAAATATAAAAAAGGTTATCGGCGTTGTGAGCGGCAAGGGCGGCGTAGGAAAAAGTCTGGTTTCCTGTCTGCTTGCATCCGCCTGCGCAAAGGCAGGTCTGAAAGTCGGCGTGCTTGACGCGGATATAACAGGTCCGTCCGTGCCCAAATCCTTCGGTATCTCGAAAAGAGCGATGCAGGACAGCGAAAACCTGCTGCCGAACGTTACAAAGAACGGCATCAAGGTTATGAGCATCAACATGCTGCTTGAGGATGAGCAGTCGCCCGTAGTATGGCGCGGTCCTGTTATAAGCGGCGTCGTTGAACAGTTCTGGACCGATGTGCGCTGGGGAGAACTGGATTATCTTTTCGTTGATATGCCACCCGGAACGGGCGATGTTGCGCTGACTGTTTTCCAGAGCCTGCCTGTGGACGGGATCGTTATTGTTTCCACGCCGCAGGAACTTGTTAAAATGATCGTGAACAAAGCGGTAAACATGGCAAAGCTCATGAACATTCCGGTGCTGGGTCTGGTAGAGAATATGAGCTATTTTGTCTGCCCCGACTGCGGCGGACGGCACAGCATTTTCGGCGAATCAAAAATAGACGAGACTGCAGCCGAACTCGGTCTGCCGGTGCTTGCGAAGCTGCCTATCGACCCTGAGATAAACCGCCTTGTGGACGAAGGAAAGGTTGAGGACATACACCTTTGTGAGCTTGACGATTTTGTGAGCGCGCTCAAAGGCGAATAACGATTACGCAAATCAGCCGGTCACCCGGCAAACTATACGAAAGGCTTTTTAAAATGGCGAAGAGAGAAGATTATATTTCCTGGGATGAATATTTTATGGGTGTTGCGCTGCTTTCCGCTATGCGCAGCAAGGACCCGAACACGCAGGTCGGCGCCTGCATTGTGAACGATGACAATAGAATCGTGAGCGTTGGCTACAACGGATTTCCGCGCGGCTGTTCGGACGAGGATTTTCCGTGGGAACGAACAGGCGAAAACCAAAACGACACAAAATATCCCTTCGTTTGCCACGCTGAGCTGAACGCCATACTGAATTCAAACGGCATCGGCATAAAGGGCGCAAGGATCTATGTTGCCCTGTTTCCCTGCAACGAATGCGCAAAGGCGATAATCCAGGCGGGGCTGAAGGAGATCATCTACATAAGCGATAAATACGCCGATTCGGACAACAACAGAGCCAGCCGCAAAATGCTTGAGGCGGCGGGCATCAAGCTTACAAAATTCAACAGCAGCAAAAAAATGGAAATCGATTTTACAGCGGAGAAAATCTGAATTGGAAATAGATATATACGATTTTGACAAAACACTTGTGCCGTTTGACAGCGGTTCGCTTTTTATAGGATACTGCCTGCTACATTATCCGTGGATCATCATAATACTGCCGGTTGTATTCGCTGCCTCTATTTTAATGGCATGCAGGATCATCCGCTTTACCGATTTTAAGAAAGTATGTTTTCTGTTCGTGCCGCTCATTCCGCTGAAGAAAGCGGTAAACGGTTTTTGGGACAGACATGAAAGCGCGGTTTATCCATGGTTTGCGCAGCGCAAAAGGAAAGGCGTGGTCATAAGCGCTTCTCCCGATTTTCTGCTGGAGGAGATTTCCAAGCGCATGGGTTTTGATCATCTGATCTGCACGAGACACAGCAGAAAAACAGGCGCCATAATTGGTGAAAACTGCCGCGGGGAAGAAAAGGTGCGGAGGCTGTATGAAAAATTCGGAAAAGATAACATTAAAGTGATCGATGTTTATTCGGATTCATACCGGCATGACAGACCGATCTTTTCACTGGCGAACGGCAAATGCTATCATATAGAACACGGCAGACGTGTGGAATTTTCATATACGGAAAAATACGGAGATTGATTTGAATGGTTGAAGGAAGAGGAGGAAAGGCTGCGGTCTTTGCGCTTGTTTGCGTGCTGGCGGCTCTGATTGCGGTCGGTGTGATCTACTATAATAAAGTATATACTCCCGCGCTGGAAGAAGCGGCAACCGAGAGCACAAATTATTCACCGCAGAAAAACACGCCGCAAAAGGCAGGAAAGCGCACGCTCATAGCGTCCGACAGCAAGAATGATATTGAGTTGTATAAAGACGGTGACTTCGTAATTATCGTTCATAACGGTGAAGAATCAGAATACACCGGATGGGCGGAAACGTTCGGCAGCACCGAAACCGATCTTTATTATGATGATTATAACAGCGACGGACTGGATGACATAATCATTCTGGATACAGAAAGAGAAGACAGGGATACGGGTCAGCCTTTTTACGGATTCTATGTGCTTGCCGCAAAAGAGACCGGCGGCAAAATTTCTTATAATGTAAATTACACCAACAGTGCGGACTGGAAAAACATGTTTAACAATATCGTTAACTGTTATCTGAATCAGCCCAAGGCATATCCCCAGCTTTTGCAGTTTGCTATGGGTTACAGCGGCGCAGGCGTGTCTGTTGATTCAGACACCGGTCTTGTCACAAATGACCAGCGCGCGTGGTATATAACTGTGCCGCGCGATAAGAACGGCAGATACTATACGCTTGATTCCTTATCAACAGGATCCGCCGTTATGGAATATGACGCTGCCGCGGGCACAGCTGCATCGCATATAAATATTTACGCGGTTTATAGTAACGGCGAAGAACAGCTTATAGGAACAGTGGCAAGCGGAATATCTTTGGTTGAAGACGGATTCACCATAAAAACAAGAAGCGTGATCTTTGAACCTGAGGACGGATTGGAAGCCCGCGCGCCGCAGGAATAAAAGCACAGTTCACCGTGTCTGACAAATAAAATCTTAATTTTTTATAAAATGGGTATTATAATAACGCGTATTTATTGAAGTTTTAACATTCCTGTGGTATAATGCGCAGTAATATCTATTAAAGGAGACACGCTATGAGCGTTATTATAACGGCGGATTCAACCTGTGATCTTCCTAAAAATATAACTGAAAGCAAAAACATCATCATTACCCCCCTTTCTGTTTTGCTTGGAAACAATTCCTATCTGGATGGCGTGGAAGTAACAAGAGATGATATTTACGAGCATGTTTCAAAAACAGGCGAACTGCCGAAAACCGCGGCGGTGACCCCCTCTGCTTATTATGAAGTGTTCAGCAAAGCCGTTAAAGAGGGCAACAGTGTTGTGCACATCAATCTTGCTTCGGAAATATCTTCCAGTTATCAGAATGCCGTTGCGGCGGCAAAGGAATTTCCCAATGTCTACTGCGTGGATTCAAAAAATCTCTGCGCCGGAATGGGGCTTCTTGTTCTCAAAGCCTGTGATCTGAGAGACAAAGGCTTTGAAGCGAAAAAGATCGCGAACAGAATAGAATCGCTCGTACCCAAAATCCACTCCACTTTCGTGCTTGATAATCTTGTTTACCTTTATAAGGGCGGAAGATGCAGCGCGGTTGCCAAATTCGGTGCAAACGTTCTCGGGCTGAAACCCGTAATAGGCGTTGATCCGCAGACAGGCAAAATGGATGTTGTAAAAAAATACCGCGGAAAGATCGAGAATGTTTACAAACAGTATATCACAGATACCTTCCATGACGCGTCAAAGATGGACGACACAAGGGTCGTTATCGCGAATTCAGGCGGCGTTCCCGGAGAGATTATTGCTTTTGCGCAAGGCATGGCGCAGGGTAAAGGGAAATTTAAAGAAATCCTAACGGCGGACGCAGGGTGCACGATATCTTCACACTGCGGGCCGAAAACCTTCGCAATATTTTATATGAAAAAATAAATAGTGAAATTATACCAAACCATACGGCAGGTCCAAACGAACTGCCGTATTTATTTTTTAGAGAAAAGCGGCTAATCATTTCCATATTTATCCAATTGAGTATGGAGGGAATGAGAGGAAATAATTTTTCCGTTATTTTTTTAGCACGAAAAAAATGACCTGAGCACTTGCTTTGCGCGTTCTTTTACAAAAAACGGCAAACACTCGTTCTTGAATGACGCAGAATGTTATTGTATAATATGACTCGCAAAGGCGGTGATCATATTGAGCCTTAAAAACGACGTCCTTGCAAAACTGCGTGAAAACTGCGGATATGTAAGCGGCGAGGAACTTGCCGATACGTTTTCAAAAAGCAGAACGGCAATATGGAAAGCCATAAACGCTTTAAGACACGACGGTTATAAGATCGAAGCGCACACGAACAAAGGCTATATACTGACCGAAAGCGATCTGCTGAGCGCCGAGGAGATACGCCTGAATATGAAAAATAATATAAAGGTTTATCACTTCGACTCTGTTGATTCCACAAACAACGAAGCAAAGCGCCTGATATCCGGCGGAGAAGATTCGGTTTTTCTGGTTGCGGCAAACGAGCAGACAAAAGGCAGAGGACGTCAGGGAAAATCCTTTTATTCCCCGCCCGGCACCGGCATATATATGAGTCTTGTGCTTCATCCATGCGCTCCGCTTGAAAGCGCGGTTTCCGCCACCACGGCAGCGTCAGTAGCGGTGTGCAGGGCAATCGAACGGCTCACGGGTGAAGTTCCGGGTATCAAATGGGTAAACGATATTTATCTTCACGGCGAAAAGATCTGCGGAATCCTGACAGAAGCCGTATCCGATTTTGAAACGGGCACCGTGCAGAGTGTGATCATAGGAGTCGGTCTGAATATAACAACAACACAATTTCCCGAAGGCACCGAAAACGCCGGATGCTTAGGTTTGAAAATAAACAGAGCAAGGCTTATAGGCGCAATTGCGGACGCACTTGTTAAAACTGCCGGCAGCAAATACGGAGATTTCATAGATTACTACCGAAGCCACAGTATAATCTTAGGAAAAAATATCCGTTACAGGGAAAACGGAATATGGAAAAACGCAAAGGCGGTTGAAATAGATTCTTCGGGCGGTCTTGTTGTGCGAACCGAAAGCGGAGAAACACAAACGCTCAGAAGCGGAGAAATCAGCGTCAGAAAAGTATAGTGATGAAAAGAATATTTACTGTAAGATCTTTAAAAATAAAGAACTCAACAAAAACAAAGGCAATGTTCAGCGGCGCCGTTCTGATAATCATAGCGGTTCTGATTGCCGTTATCGTTTTCGCAGGCAGAGAGGTTTCCGATAAGCCTGTTCTTTTTGAAACGAACGCGGAATATGTTGAAGGGATAGATGTTTCGAGCCATAACGGGCAAATCAACTGGAAATCGGTTGCAAACAGCACGGATTTTGCTATAATAAGAGCAGGATACAGAGGCTACGGTACCGGGAAAATCGTTGCGGACCCTGCTTTTGAAGAGAATATGGACGCGGCAAACAAAGCCGGAATTCCCGCGGGAGTGTATTTTTACTCCCAGGCTATATCGCCCGATGAAGCCCGTGAGGAAGCGGAATTTGTTTTGGATCTAATCAGAGGATATGATGTTGACCTGCCCGTTTTTATTGACTTCGAATATGCGCATGGCAGCAGCGGAGAACTTACCGGCAGGCTGTATGAACAAGAGCTTTCCTCGTCTGAAGCGTCTCAAATCATCAACGCATTCTGCGGCACGGTAACACACAGCGGCAAATACGCCGGAGTCTACTCCTCCTCTTCCATGCTGAACATGCATGTGGACACCTCAAAGCTGGACAACAACCTGTATATATGGGTTGCAGATTATAATGAAGCTGTCACCTATCTCGGCGCCTACGATATCTGGCAGTACACCAAAAACGGCACCTGCGAAGGCGTAAACAGCAGGAGCGTAGATCTTAATTATTGGTTTATCAATAATTAAATATTATGAAAGGATGATTTGATGAACAAAAAAATCAGCAGAGTGATAGCGTACATACTTGCGGCGCTGACAATTTTCGCCTACCCGATCTCGGCGGCAGCGCTCACGAACAGTACCTCACCCTACACGGGAAAGACCTATACCCACAATTCCAAATTTGACAAATACGACAGATATGACGGTATAGATGTTTCCTCTCACAACGGAACGATCAACTGGAACAGCGTTAAGGCGGACGGCATTGATTACGCCGTGCTCCGCGCAGGATTTACAGGATACACAAAATCCAAGCACTCGCTGAATAACGACACCCGTTTTTCCGAATATTACAAAGGCGCGGTTGCAGCGGAATTGCCTGTAGGCGTTTACTGGTATTCTCAGGCGCTCAACGAAAATGAGGCACGCGCCGAAGCGCAGCGTGTTCTCTCCGTTATTGACGGACTGGCTCTTGAGCTGCCCGTTTTCTATGATTATGAATTTGCCGGCACCAAGGACGGCAGACTCGATTCGGCATGGTCTTCCGGCAGTATAAACAAAAGCAAAATGACAGCAAACGCCCGTGCTTTCTGTGAAGTGATCGAAGCGGCAGGCTATGAAGCCGCGATCTATTCCAACAGTTCTTTCCTTACAAACCAGTTAGACATCAATTCGCTGGATAACAATTATAAAATTTGGCTTGCTCATTTCACCACGCAAACCGATTACAGCGGAAATTATTATATGTGGCAGTACACTGAGTCCGGCAGCGTTGACGGAATAGGCGGCAGCGTAGACTGTGACTTTATGTATCTTCCCAAAGGAACCGATATCGGCGGAAATGCCAAAGTAACAGGACTCAGGCTTACCGCGCGCGGCGGAGACGGCGAAAGAGCAAAAATAGAGTGGAATGCCGTTCCCGGAGCAACAAAATATGAAATCATTGAAATCACGAACGGAATCAACAGACTCAAGGGCACAGCAACCACGACGAATTTCACATTTACAGACCTTGTGCCCGGCTGGACATATGAAGTTAAGGTAGTTGCTTACTGTGAAAACGGAAAGCTTGCAGAGAGCGAAGGCTATACATTTGGCGCAGCGTGCCCGACGGTACAGAATCTCAAGGCTTCCGTAACAGGCACAAACA
>UQDP01000005.1 GCA_900539845.1 uncultured Oscillospiraceae bacterium
TTATAAGACGGATTTATTTTTTCGCGCGGTTCAGCCGACTTTATCGACAGCCTGAGCGGACTTGAAAAGTCCGCTACAGCGTGTGAAAAATAGTCAAGTTTAAACGAATATGCTTTCTTACATGCCGAACAAGCATTAAAGGAATCGCCGCTGTTTAGAGCTGGGTCGTAAAGGTGTAGCCCTGCTCACGAATATTGTCTATAACGTCTCCCAGAATATTCGCATTCGTTTCGGATACCGCATGCAGCAGCATGATCTCCCCGTTGTGGGTGGAAGATGTTATTTTTTCAAATGCTTCGTCCTCTGCCGGCGGATTGTCAACATCCCAGTCAGCATATGCGAAACTCCAAAAAACGCTTCTGTATCCAAGTTCGGCGGCAAGCGCTATCGTCTGTTCGCTGAATACGCCTTCGGGGAAACGGAAATATCCCATGCTGTAATTGAATTGTTCTTCCACATAATCGTGCATAAGCGTGATTTCCTCGGCAGCGGTATCCAGGTCTATCTCCGTCATATTGTAGTGCGAATAGCTGTGGTTTCCTATAATGTGCCCCTCGTTTATCATTCTCTGCACGATCTGCGGGTTATCTCTCACATAATCATATGTGCAGAAGAAGATCGCCTGAACATCCTTGTCTGCAAGTGTGTCAAGAATTTGTTCTGTATAGCCGTTTTCATAGCCCTCATCAAAGGTCAGGCAGATCTCCTTGTTGTCCGGCAGCAGCCATTGCGAGCTCATTTCGCTGTATTTGTTTTGCAGGTTTTCCGGGTCGGTGGGGCGCTTATGCTCCTGAATATTTCCGGGTCCCCAGGTCACGGGGCTGCTGTCATATTCCTGAACATCAAGTTTGTTTCCGTTTACGTCGGATGCTTCAAGCGTTGTGTCGGCCACGTTTGTTGTGGTCTGGTTCATCGTTGTGTTTTGCGTTGTTTCAGGCGCTTCTGTGTTGACCGAGCAGGCGCTCAGCACGGCGCACAGCAAAGCCGCCAGCGCGGTTATTTTTATTGATTTTTTCCTTTTCTTCATAAAAAACTCCTCCTGCGATTATTTTTTGCAGAAGGAGCATTGATACAAGTGGAATTTTTTAATTTTTTTCAGCCTCTTCAACGCTTTTTTGTTTTAAATAAGCGTTTATGAAGCCGTCTATATCACCGTCCATAACAGCGGTAATATTTCCCATTTCATAGCCGGTCCTGTGGTCCTTTACCATCGTGTAAGGCATAAATACATAGGATCTGATCTGGCTTCCCCAGGCTATTTCTTTTTGGTCGCCTTTAATGTCTTCTATCTTTTCAAGGTTTTCCCTTTCCTTTATCTCAACAAGCTTGGATTTAAGCATTCTCATGGCAACCTCACGGTTCTGGTGCTGAGAACGCTCTATCTGGCAGGAAACGACGATTCCTGTTGGAATATGCGTCAGACGCACTGCCGAGGAGGTCTTGTTAACTTTCTGCCCGCCGGCGCCGGAGGCTCTGTAAACGTCCATTTTAATATCCTCTTCACGGATCTCCACATTCACGTCATCATCAATTTCCGGCATAACCTCCAGCGAGGCAAAAGAGGTGTGGCGTCTTCCTGAGGAATCAAACGGAGAAACACGCACAAGGCGGTGTATTCCCATTTCGCCTTTAAGATATCCGTATGCGTTTTCACCCTCTATAAGTATTGTTGCGCTTTTAAGACCGGCAACATCCCCGTCAAGATAATCCAGCGTGGAAACTTTATAGCCATGCCTTTCACCCCAGCGTGTATACATTCTGAAAAGCATTTCCGCCCAGTCCATCGCTTCTGTTCCGCCTGCTCCTGCGTGGAAGGTGAGCAGAGCGTTTTTCGAATCGTATTCGCCGCTTAAAAGCGTGGTTAAGGTAAGTGCCTCGATCCTGTTTTCTATATCCTCAACCGATTTGCGGCAGTCATCAAGCATGCTCTCGTCATTTTCCTCGTTTGCAAGCTCAATCATCATAAGCGTATCGTCGTAATCACTTTTCAGCGAGTTGTAGCTTTCAAGCTTTGCTTTCAGCGAACCCGTTTTTTTCAGCACTTTCTGGCTTTCTTCGGCATTGTCCCAGAAATCGGGGGCTGACGCCTGCTTTTCAAGCGCTTCGACCTCTTTTTCAACAAGATCAACAGCTAGCGCCTCTTTTAGATTTTTTATTGGGTTTTCGGATTCTAAAAGTCTGAGTCTTAAATCATCAAATTCAACCATAGTGTTTCCATCAGTCCTTATTTTTATTTGCAAAAGCATTATAATGTTAGATGCGATTCGAATAAAAAGAGTATATGATATTATATACAACTTTATTTGTTATTGCAAGCGGTTGCTGTTAAAAATATATTTACCGAATTTTAATTAAAATATTGATTTTTCATGTTATTTTAATGTATAATTAAATGAAAAAATATGCTAAGGAGCAAGCTATGTCCCTATATGATAATCAAAAGTGCCCGGTTTGCGGCGTTCCCTTTCAGGAAGGGGACGATGTGGTAACCTGCCCGGAGTGCGGCACTCCGCATCACAGGGAATGCTATAAAAAATCAGGAAGATGCGCAAATTCCGATCTCCACGGTTCGGGATTTGTATATAAAAGACAGCAGCCGGAAGCACAGCAGGAAGAGCTGAAAAATGAACCTGCTGCGCCAAATCCGTTTTTCGGAGCTTTCCCGAATGAGAAAAGTTCCGCCGAGGAGCCTATGTCTGATGAACGGCCGGTACAGAGCCCGGAATATAACCGTGTTCCGCTGAATGAAGCCGGTCGCGGCAATCAGAACACAGCTTTTGTTTTCAAGAAAAACGAAAAGATAGACGGCGTACTGCTTTCGGATATTGTAACAGCTGTCGGCTCGAATTTTTATAAATTCGTGTCTAAATTCAAAAGAAATAAAAAAGCGGGATGGAACTGGAGCGCTTTCATATTTGGTCCGTATTATCTTTTTTTCAGAAAAATGTACGGTCCCGGCGCATTGTTCCTCGCCCTTGAATTTGTCGGAAGAATCGTCGTCAGCTTTATTTACTCGGATCAGATATCCGCTTTCACAAAAGGCGCGATGAATCTGATACAGAATGCCGAGATCTCAAATGCGGAGTATTATTCAAAGGTAAACGAACTGATGACTTCATCGGGAATCTTAACGGCATATGCCCTGGTTGCAGCGGTCGTGCTGGTGCTGCATTTAATAATCGGTGTTTTTGCAGACAGATTATACAGACACAAAATATTTAACCTGATTGCGGATATTGATAAAAAACTTGAGGACGGCGCGGGCTTCGCTTCTGTGCCGGCAGGCTCGCTGAACAGCAGGGAAATGTCTCAGAGCGATATGAGAAATCTTTTCCTTGCAGGCAGGGGAGGCGTAAGCTTCTTTGCGCCCTGTGTTGCCTTTTTGGTGCTCAGTATCCTGTCCGATCTAATCTCTTATCTGTAAAGCTTTAAGCATTAAAATAAATTTATTTTGGAGGATTTAAACTATGAGAGTAAGAAAAGCAATCATCCCGGCAGCGGGTATGGGAACAAGAGTTTTGCCTGCGTCTAAGGCTGTTCCGAAGGAAATGCTGAATATTGTTGATAAGCCGGCAATACAGTATATTGTGGAGGAAGCTTTTGCCTCCGGCATTGAAGAGGTCCTTGTTATCACCAACAGAAACAAGGGCGCTATCGAGGATCATTTTGATCACGCTTATGAGCTTGAGGATAAGCTTCGCGGCAATGAAAGCAAAAAGAAGATCTATGAGGACGTTATGGCGTGCTCTGATTTCGGCAATATATACTTTTTGCGTCAGAAGGAAACAAAGGGCCTTGGTCATGCCGTTCTCTGCGCAAAGAATTTCATAGGTGATGAGCCGTTTGCCGTGCTGTACGGTGATGATGTTATTCTTTCCGAAACGCCATGCACCAAGCAGCTCTGCGATGCTTATGAAAAGTACGGTAAGGGCGTTGTGGGCGTTAAGGAAGTTCCCGGAATGGCGATCACAAAATATTGTTCGCTGAAGACCGAACCGCTCGAGGGCAACTGCTATACCTGCACGGATATGATCGAAAAGCCGAAGCCGGAAGAGATCATGGGCAATTTCTCCATCCTCGGCAGAGTTGTGCTTCCTCCGCAGATTTTTGAGATACTGGAAAACACACCGCTCGGCGCCGGAAATGAGCTTCAGCTTACAGACGCTATGAAGACCCTTGCGCAGAAAGAAGGCGTTGTTGCCGTTGATTACGAGGGCGTACGCTATGATATGGGCAATAAATTCGGTATTCTTCAGGCTAATATTGAAGTCGGTTTGAAGCATCCCGAAACCAAGGACGAATTAAAGGCTTATCTAAAAGATATTGCGGCTAAGCTCGATTAATTTAACAGAATTTGAGGGACCTTTTTGAATCAGTATTATTCTCCCTACGGGAATGAAAATAATCAGAATTTTTATCAGCAAAATCTATATTATCAGATGAAAGCCAAGCAGGAGCGCCGGGAGATACGCAAGATCGGTAATATGATGGGATTTTGTGTGCTCGGCTTTCTTGCGGTTCAAATAGCATCGTCCTATCTGCTGGTATTCAATGACGGATTATATGACCTTTACAGCTCTTCATCTGTGTTCCAAAACAGCTTCGGCATCATTTTCGTCGAACTCCTTGCGGTTGTTCTTCCGTTCGGAATCATGGCGTTTGCCAACAGAAAAAGCTATGAGACTGCACTCATTCCGGCAAGGCATATCAAATTTTCTCAGCTGTGTCTCTGGGTCGGATTCGGAATGCTCTGCTGCGTAGGAGCGGATTATGTTGTAGCTATTCTTATGACGATATCCGAGACGCTCGGTTTCGAATTGACTCAGGCTGAAACAGCGCAGCCGGACAGCGTTTTTGCCTGTGTGATTTCCGTTGTTTCCACTGCTGTTGTTCCTGCTGTGTGCGAGGAATTCGCCATGAGATGCTGTTCCTTGGGTTTGCTTAAAAAATACGGCAAAGCGCTCGGGGTAATAGGCGTTTCGTTGGTATTCGGACTTTTGCATGGTAATCTGATTCAGTTCGTTTTTGCAACTCTTGTGGGTCTTATTCTCGGATTCGTTACCATTAAGACAGACAGTATCGTTCCTGCGATTTTGATACATGGCTTCAATAACGGTATGAGCGCCGTTTCAACCGTATTTGAATACGCTTTAGGTTCGGACGCAAGCACGGCTGTGAATTTTGCGCTGTTCGTTTTCTGGATTGTCGCAGGAATCATTTCGATTATTGTTCTGACGGTGAAAAAGGAATTTTCTTTCAGACTGGATGCACCGAAAGCGCCGGAACCGTTTGCCAATACGACCGCTCAAAAAGTGGGGGCTTTTATATCCTCCCCGGTTTTGATTATCTCAAGTCTGTATCTGATATTTTCAGTCATTTCAAGTATTCAGAAAATTTAGCTGTATGAATGAATTTATGAAAAGAGCCCTTGCGCTTGCTGAGATCAGCGCTTCCGAGGGCGAAGTCCCCGTGGGTGCCGTTGTGGTTAAAGACGGCGTTATAGTAGGCGAGGGCAGAAACAGACGCGAAAAGGGTAAAAATGCTCTTTATCACGCGGAGATACAGGCTATAGACTCCGCCTGTAAAGCGCTCGGCGGATGGCGGCTGTGGCAGTGTGACATGTATGTAACGCTTGAGCCATGCCCGATGTGCGCCGGCGCAATTATAAATTCCCGTATAAAAAAGGTGATCTTCGGCGCGTATGATAAAAAAGCAGGCTCTTTTGGTTCTGTTGCTGATTTCAATGCGCTTCCTTATAATCATAAGCCTGAAATAGAGGGCGGCGTTGACGAAAAGGAGTGCGCTGCCTTGCTCTCTGATTTTTTCGCAAATCTCAGAAAGCAAAAAGCAAAAAAAGATAAATAAATCATATATAAAAAACTGCGCAGCTGTTTTGCCGCGCAGTTTTTTGTTGCTTATCCTCAGTTGCCGAACAGTGTGTTCTGATATATTTTTTTGTATTCGTTTAATGCGTAAGTATCTGTCATTCCGGCAATGAAATCGCATATGTTTCTTAGCAGTATCTTGTATTTCAATTTGTATTCTTCGGTTGGTTCTTTAATATCTTCGTTATTACTCGAATCTGTATTTTCTTTTTCCTCTGTTTTTTCTTTTTCTGTCTCATCATCTTCTTGCTCTTTAGCTTTTTTTGTTTTTATGATATCTGGATCACAAGCTATGATGTTATTGAATTCCTTTGTCAAAGCTTTGTAGTTGCTTTCTGTAAGAGGTATTAAGTTTTTAATGCCCTTATCATATTTATTGAAAAAGTCGGCATAGATTCTCTTTTTTGTTCCGGTGTGCAATAACTTCGGATCGTTAAGATATGCTTTGAATAATGCTTCTATTATTAGTTTCGAGTTTTGGTCTGTTGTTGAAACCTCATTACTTGTAATTATGCTGTTATTTACCACTTTTTCTAAATAATCGCATATACGCTCACCGTCTTTTGAAAAACTTATGAGTTTTTCACTTATGATATAAGGAGTTCCTAATTTTTCTCCGTTATTTTCTTTAAAATCTTTTATCCGCAGTTTTGATTCATCAATAACATCCTTGATAAAAAATTTTATGATTGCTGATGAGATTTGAGCTGATATAAGTTCTGTTTTATCAGATATTATTTTTATGTTTTCATTATCAAGACGGTTTTCAACTTCGTCTATTTTATCCTTGAGATTTTTGAATTTATTAAGTTCTAAATAATTGTTGAATTCTTCAAGCGTTAATAATTTTGATGTTATGGCGTCATCAATATCATGGCTTCTTTGCGCAATTTCATCGGCAACAGCAACTACCTGACCTTCCAGCGTAACGGCTTGTGAAGACTGGCTAATATAATGGATTAGATCTTCATCATCAATTAATTTTTCAAGACAAACATCATCAGCAGCAGAGGTGTGTTTGTATATACCGTCTAACACCTGATATGACAGGTCAAGTCCATCAATATCCGTGTATTGGTTTTCAAGTTTTGAAACGACCCGCAATCCCTGATAATTATGCTTAAATCCGCCTACACTTTTATCTTTTGAGTTGAGTATGTCATTAAGGGTTCTTTCGCCAACATGACCAAAAGGTGTATGACCTAAATCATGCCCAAGTGCGATTGCTTCCGTAAGACTTGTGTTCAGTTTTAGAGCGTCGCTTATGCTTCTTGCAATCTGACAAACGATCATCGTATGCGTCATTCTTATTCTGTAATGATCGCCTTTTGACGAAGAGAATACCTGAGTTTTATCCGCAAGTCTCCTAAATGCTTTTGAATATAATATTCTGTCATAGTCACGCTGATATTCGGTTCTGTCATCAGCTGTCGGAATCTTTAAATTATATACTCTTAAACAGTATTCGTTCCTTTGGGCAAGACTGTCAAGTTCCTTTTCTGACTCTTTCGCTTTATATACTGGTTCATTAAACGGAGTGGTAGTATTGGTTTTATTGAATATTTTGAATTGTTCAAAGATTTTAGGCGAGTATTCAATAGTTATGTATTTGTCTTCCTCAAAATCATTTTCAATATCAAGAAGAATTGAACTTGCGGCGTTTTCTATAACTATATCAGAATCCGTATCATATAATGCAATTAATACAGCCTTATTGTTTGGTTTTCCGTATTCAAATTTGAATTTGCACCAGTATATTTTTGAGTAAGTCAGTTTGCTTTCTTTGTTACTTTTATATGTGAAGACTAAAGCATATTTTATATTTTTGAGTTCTTCGGGATTTATATTTTTATATTCGGTATTGTTTATGTAGTAGTTAAATCCCTCTTTATTAGCATACTTGTCAAGTCTGCTAATAAAAGTAGAATCTACGGCTGTGATTTTATCTTCATTAAACCTTATAATTGCAAATTCATAATCATTATTTTTCATTTAATGTACATCTCCTGATATAATATTTATTTAATTATATAGCAAAATATAATTAAAATCAACATAATAATCAAAATTATTTAAAATTACAACAAAAAAGTGTATAATTTACACAATTTATAAAATAAAAAACACACACTTGCAAATGAAGCGTGTGTTATATCTTAAATTAATAAACATAGATGGTTGTGCTAATAGTGAAAAAAGAAAACCAATTTTCATCAGCTTCCTTTCTCTCAACTATTATTATATCCGCTTTACATAAATAAATCAAGAATATTTTTTTAATTAGTCATTTATCATCTTTATCTGATTAAAGGTTCTTTATCAAACGTTTCTGTTATTTGTATATCAATTAAAATGCTTAAAATTACCAGTCCACTTTCCACAGGTACTACAAGACCAAGCTTCATATCCACTTGGTACATTTGCCATTAATTCATCCCAGTCTATAATACCATTTTCGTATTTATTGTTCCAACTATTAACTGTATTATTATAATATGATACTAATTCGTTTCTACTATTAAACCATCTACCTATATTCCCTACTGGCATACTGTGAGTATGTTGCCCAGTAGCCCCACTACTTGATGAACTTCCACCTGAAGATGAACCACTATTTCCAGAGGATGTAGAACCATTACTTCCTGATGAAGTATTATTCCTTCCGCTTGACCTTCCTTGTGATGAACCTGAGTTTGTGCTGCTTTCAGATGATTTGCCACTATTTGAAGAGGTTTCTGACGGTTTCTTTTCAACCGTTATATTGAATTCGTATTCTGAAGTGTTTCCGTATGTATCATGCGCGGTTATTTTTACTTTTTCTGTTCCTGCCGAATCGGTGTTGATTTCACCCTCTGCGTTTATGGTTACATCTCCGCTGAGATCTTCGGCAGCAAAAAGCGATTGTATATCATGCTATCTCCCTCCAAAACAGTAACCGAATCCGTTGTTTTCGTCCATTCCGGCGGCGTTGTGTCTTGAAGAATGATTTTTGCGCCAAGTTCAATTTCTCTGAAAAACATATTTCCCGTCAGTTCGACAATGAATTTAACATCGTATTCGCCGACTGATGATTCCTTGGCAAGCGTATATTCGTCCGCCCCGCTGTCTGCGAATTTTGCTGTGTATGTGATATTGTTTTCCTTTGTTTCTGAGATGAAATCATTTATGCTTATCCGATTTCCTTCGCCGGTATATTCAACAGCAACATTTTGCGCTGTTATGCAATCTTTGGCAAGGTTGTAATTTTGGCGATCGGCAATTGCCTTAATGCCGAATCCTGCACCCACCGCTATTATGCAGATCACTGCAATGATTGCGATGATTTTCGGCTTAGACAACTTATATTTTACATCTTTCTCCATCTTAAACACCTCATAATCAATTTTAAACTTATTTTTTGATTATTTCAACTAAAACTGCAAATGAATTCGATTTTGTATGAAAATATGTTTGATTGAATAGGCACCCCAATTGTTAATCTACCGTTTGTTGCATATTAAAATGAATGCCAACTGATTTTAAACCATAAAAACAAGGCTGCGCCCACTATTGCGGACGCAGCCCCTTTTTGTTTTGAATTCAATGAAAAAACATTTGAATCAACAAGGATTACCTTTTGGCAATCTGCCCCCAAAGGAGCGCAGATTAACACCTGCAATTAATCGTTTGCTTATTTCATTGATTCCTCGTAAGCCTTGATCATCTTTTTAACCATCTGACCGCCTACAGAACCGGCCTGCTTGGAAGTAAGGTCACCGTTGTAACCCTGCTTAAGGTTTACACCAACCTCTGAAGCGGCTTCCATCTTGAATCTGTTAAGAGCTTCTTTAGCCTCAGGTACGACATTCTTCATTATCTACACACCTCTTTTGCATTTTAATTGCGTTTGCAAAAGTATTGTTTGAAGATATGCCGATAATATAATTGAAAAATTTTTACAATTGAAAAATCTATTTTTTTAAAATTTCAGCGTTGATATTAAACTGAAAATGCTGTCAAAATAGTACTATAATGCTATTTGTGATTTTTTGCTCAATCCTCTGCGCGGATAAGATTGCTTATATAAGGACGTTTGCCGGAAAGGACTTCATCGTAAAAATTCTGTTTCCAGTCGATATAGGAAACGCTGTTCTCCAATTCGCGGATTTGGTCGCGCAACGCCTGCTGTTTTTTTTCGAGCAGCCTTTTTCTTTGGGGAATCGTGGATTCGCCCTGAAGGCACAGATCAAGATATTCTTTCATCTCCTGAATACTCATTCCGCACTTTTTCAGGCAAACAAGGTCTTTTATCCATTTTACATCATGCTCGTCAAACACTCTGCGGTTGTTTTCGTCCCTCTTGACATTTGGAACAAGTCCCTCATTGCAATAGAATTTAAGCGCCTGGTATGTCATATTCGTCTCCCGGCAGGTTTGCATCATCGTATACATAAATCTTTCTCCCCGTTAACAAAAAATTTATAAATGTTTTTATAAAAAGCTATTGACCGATAGCTACAACCGCATATTATAATCGGTTGTATAAAGCGGTTGTTTCTATCGGATTATAGCATGTAACCCTCTATTACGCAAGAGCGCGATCCGAAAAAGAATCACGCACTGAAACTATTTTTCAAGCCATTCCATATTTGATTTACGAATTAAAACCTGAACGGAGGAAGAAACATGAAAGAATTTACTTATTCGTATCCGACAAGAGTGTATTTCGGCGAAGGAACCGCTGCAAAGTCACTTGAAAAAGAGCTTGTGCATATCGGCGGAACCGTTATGTTTGCCTATGGGGGAGGTTCAATAAAGAAAAGCGGGATTTACAGCGAGCTTAAAAACATGCTGGAAATAGCTGGTAAGAAAGTGATCGATTTTTCCGGCATCATGCCGAATCCGACTTATGCAAAAGTGCAGGAGGGCGTGGCTCTCGCCAAGGAAAATCATGTTGATTTTATTCTTGCGGCAGGCGGCGGAAGTGTAATAGACTGCTGTAAAGTGATTTCCGCGCAGGCAGTTCTTGAAGAAGATATATGGGATATGGAGTATATTTCCGGCAGATTTCCTCAAAAGGGGATACCGATGGGAGCAATTGTAACTGCTTCAGGCACGGGTGCGGAAATGAATTCCGGCGCCGTAATCACATATGAGGAAAAAATGTGGAAAGGTCCGATCGTGGGTATGGGAGCTTCCTTTGCGATCCTTGATCCTGTATATACCGCTACCGTTCCGCCGATGCAGGTCCTCTCCGGCGCTTATGACACGCTCAGCCACGCTATGGAAACCTATTTCGGCCATTCGGATGCTGACAATGTTTCGGACGACGTGGCGCTTGCAATCATGAAAAATACAGTGGTTAATATGCGGCGTTTGATCAGTGACATCCATGACCTGCAGGCTCGGGGAAATCTGATGTGGGATTCCGCTATGGCTGAAAATGGTATTCTTAAGGTCGGCAAACTTACGGATTTTCAGGCGCATCAGATCGAGCACCAGTTGGGAGCATATACAGACTGCAATCATGGGCAGGGACTGGCTGTGATCCAACCGATCTATTACCGTCATATTATGAATGACGCAGAGGAAAAATTCACCCGCTTTGCAACGGAGGTCTTCAATAAAAACAGCGCTGAGGAGGGGATTCGGGCTTTGTCTGAATTTACAGCCGAATGCGGTCTTCCATCAAAGCTTACTCAATTGAGCTCAAGGGTGAAAATCACTCCCGAAATACTGCGCAAAGTCGCGGACACCTGTAACATTATAAAGTGTAATCCCAGAGAACTGAGTCGTGACGAGGTATATGATATTTTGATGGAATGCCTGTGATTAATGAAAAAGACCGCTTCGAAAGATGAAGCGGTCTCCGGTTATCGATAAAGTCGGCGAAGCTATTTTTTTATCAGGCAGTGCAAATATTCCGTTGTGGTATCCGCCTTGATGTTTCTGTTTGTATCGGTATCGGCTTTAAATCTGCGGTATGTTTTCTCAAATATCTGATATTCGCCGTATTTTTCCATCGCCTGCCTGATCACATCAAAAGGCATAAGCCCCTCGTTGTTATAGCTTAAAAAAATGTATTTAAAATCAGCGTTTTTCAGCACATGATCAAAAGCTGAAACAACTGTTTTTGACGAACAGAATTCACTTTTTTGCGCCTGGTAGTCTCTAAGCCCTGTTTTGCCGCGGAGTTCCGGGCAGTCATATCTCGCAACGGTTTCCAGCACATGATAGTTGGTGCAGTACTGGCGGGTGTTATAAGGCGGGTCAAGATAGAGTATATCGCCCTTTATTTTTAATATAACATCACTTATGTTTTCGTTGTAAACCTTACATTCTTTACTGCCGTCTATTACGGGGAGAAGCTCCAGCCGGAACGCTTTATCGGCGGAGCTTTTTATTTTTTTTAGAAATGCGCCGTAGACGGATGCGGTATTCGCATATTTGTCAATTGAATTTATAAGGCTTGCAAGCAGATAAAAATATTGCGAAGAGTCGATCTCGCCTTTGTTTTTCAGATGCTCAAGTTCAGTTCTTACAGCGTCGCACTTCATTCCGTTTGCATCCGTGAAATACTGTCTGCCGCTCCCTGATCCGGCGCAGTAGTTGTTGTAAATGAATCCCTTTATGCCGTCCAGTCGGTTAAGCCTGTCTGCTATATCCTCGGCGTTTATGGGGGGCACATTTTCTATCAGGTGCTTATTTAAAACATAGCTGTAATACTGAATATCGTTTGATATGGTTTTGCAGCCTTTTTCCTTAAAGGTCTTCCCCACAATTCCCGTGCCGGCGAACAGATCTGCAAAGACCTTGTCTGTGACAGGTCCCGTAACGGAGGATATCGTTTCGGTAAGAAAGTCAATAAGGGAATATTTTGATCCTATATAGTTCATATACTCTCCTCGCCGCAGTATTACAGAACTGCATATACAGCCGGCGTCAATTGTATAATATCATTGTTCTGTTTTCGGTTTTATAATTCAATATAATAAAGATAAATAGTTTCGTAACCGCCGTTTTTAGCTCTGAATCCGCCCGGAATCCTGCCGAGACAGATAAAGCCGAGCCGTTCATACAGATGGCGCGCATGGATGTTTGACTGCACAACGGCGTTGAACTGAAGGATTTTAAATCCGGCGTTTTTTGCTCTTTCAAGACAGTCCCGCACAAGTTTTTCGCCGATATGAAGTCCGCGGTATTGTGATGAAACGGCAAAGCTTGCGTTTGCGATATGTCCGCATCTGCCGATGTTATTGGGGTGAAGTATGTAAAGCCCGAGCAGCTCTTTGCTATTCTTCTCCTGAGCTACTGCGGTCTCCGTTTGGGAAGAAAAAAATGCACGCGCGCTTTCTTCATCTAGCAGTTCAGTCTGAGGGAATGTGTTGCCTTCTGCAACGACTTCATTCCATATACGCACCATCTGGGGCAGATCGGTCTCTTTATATTTGCGCACGATGATATTCTGAACTTCCATAGTATTCCCCTCTGAAAAACCCGGCTGACAACAGCCGGGCGTTTTTTACATTTTTGAGCCTTTCGTTCCTTTTGCACCGCCGAAAGATGCAGAGGAAAGAATATTGGTATCAAACGAATAAGTAATCTCCTCATTATTGCGCTGCCTTTTTAGGGCAAGTGTAATAAGCCTGTCGAGCAGCTCGGAATATTTAACGCCTTTAGGCTCCCACAGGTAGAACGCAAGCGAACCGGGAATCGTGTTGAATTCGTTTATCCAAAACGCACCTGTTTGAGCGTCCATAAGAAAATCGATTCTTACAACGCCGTTGCAGTCAAGATATTTAAACGCGTCAACAGCTATGTTCTTGATCTCCTCGGCAGTTTCGTCGGGGATGTCAGCCGGAATCTTTCTTTTCAGGCTGCTCATGCCCTTGCTGCCGCCTGTCTTTTTGCCGCCGTCCATATATTTGTCTTTATAGGAAAGTATTTTATCCGCGGATATAGGCTCCTCAAGCTCGGATGCCTCGGCGTCGGTATAATCGCCGACCACGGAACAGTTGATCTCCTTAAGATGAACCACGGCAGGCTCAATCAATATTTTGTCGGAAAACTGAAACGCGAGTTCAAGTGCGTCCTCAAGCTCCGCAGTGTTTTCCGCTTTGCTGATACCTACGCTTGATCCGAGATTTACAGGCTTGACGATTATCGGATAACCGAATTTATCTTCCGCGGCGGAGATGACCTTTTCCTCGTTTTTATAATCCTGCAAGGTGAAGCGTATACCGTCCAGCACAGGGAAACCTGCCTCTTTTAGCATGATTTTCATCGTGAACTTATCCATACACACGGCGCTGGCGAGCACATCGCAGCCGACGAACGGCAGATTGAGCGTTTTTAAAAAGCCCTGCAATGCGCCGTCCTCCACATTCGTGCCGTGCACGATCGGAAAAGCAACATCTATGCAGGCAATAGGCTTTGTCTTTGAAAAGCGCTTTTGCTGCTGCGGCACAAGATATGTTTTGCTGCCGTCTGTTACGATATTTATCTTTGTGCTTTTATCAAGAAGAGCGGGAATATTTTTATATTCTTCTATCTTATCCAGACTCTCTCCCCAGTAAAGCTCGTTTTTCTTCGTGATATAAACAGGATAAACAGCATATTTATCCCTGTTTATGCTCTGCATTGCCTGCAC
Source organism: uncultured Oscillospiraceae bacterium (assembly GCA_900539845.1). Taxonomy (GTDB): domain Bacteria; phylum Bacillota; class Clostridia; order Oscillospirales; family Acutalibacteraceae; genus Eubacterium_R; species Eubacterium_R faecavium. Next base: position 14,515 of record UQDP01000005.1, read on the forward strand.
GGCAGAGATAACGGAAACCTCGTGCTCAACGCTTTTTCCGCCGAAAAGCACCGCAACGTTAATCTTCATCTTTTTCCTCCACAATCAATAATTATCCGGCAGATCATTTTCAATAAGAATGATCTTCTGCTCTCCCGGGGCGGCTGACGCTTTATTGAACGCTTCAACAAAGCTGTCGCTCGCTGTGATTTTCTTATCGTCATAGCCGGCTTCTGAAAGTCCCTTATAAATCGCTTCGGTCTGTTTTCTGCCCACAAGATAAACAAAATCGCACACTGCCGCGGCAGATCTTCCAAAATCGTAATTGCATTTATCCTGCATCTTTCCAAGCTCGACCATTCCGGGCGTGATAAGGATCTTGGTGCCTTCAAAAAGCGAGAGCGTTTTGAGCGCAGCCTCGCATCCGGCCGGATTTGAATTATAGGCGTCATCAATTATAGCCGTGTTTCCTCTGCGTGTAAGCTGGAGCCTGTGCGGCGGTGAGGAAAGCTTTTTGACATACATTTTAATATCATCCGCCGGCACGCCGAGCTGAACACAGACGGCTATAACGCCCGTTAGATTTGTTACATTGTGTTCGCCGATCAGCGGCGTTTGGAGGTCCTCTATCACTTCGCCGTTGCAGCAAACAGAAAATTTTGTGCCCTTTTGAGAAACGCTTATGTCATAAGCGTAAGTCTCGTTTTCGTTATTCAAACCATAGGTGTGATAATCTGTATCCGCTTTTTTGCGGAGATTGCTTTGGATATTTTCATTGTCGCCGTTTAAAAACATTTTGCTTTTATCCGAAACGGCATCATAAAGTTCAAATTTTGTTTTAATGATATTGTCAATGGATTTAAAAGTCTCCAAATGCTGTTCGCCGATCGAGGTTATAATGCCGTATTCGGGAAAGACAATATCGCATATCTCTTTTATATCTCCAACATGGCGCGCGCCCATTTCACAAACGAACACCTCATGCGTGGGGCGCAGCTGCTCCCTGATGGTCTTTACAACGCCCATCGGGGTGTTATAGCTTTCGGGCGTCATAAGCACATTGTATTTTGCTTTAAGCACTGTTGAAAGGTAATATTTAACGCTTGTTTTGCCGTAGCTGCCTGTTATGCCGATTACTTTTAAATCGGGGCAGGCCTTGAGCATCTTTTTTGCGTCATTGATATAGTATTGCCTGATTGCTTTCTCTATGGGAGAATTGACGATATTTCCTATAACGGGAAGGAGAGGAGCGAGTGAAAGCAATATACCCATTCCGAGCAGACCAAAGCGCTCCCCGCCGGCAAAAAACGCAGCGGCAAACGCTGCAAGCCAGATAACACAGTCCGTTACGAGCATGCGCTTTACGCGCGCGGTGTAAACAAGCGGCTTTTTTGCGTTTTTCATCGGCCTGTTAACAAGTGCCGATATGAGCGCGAAAACGTAAAACACAATATAGAGCCAGACGGCATTTGTAAACGTAGCCGCAATGGAAATGACGAGCAGGATAATATTTATTATATAATGCCTGAAATTGCCGCCCATCCATTTAAGCTGAACGGCTGTTTTATAAGAATTGAGTTGAAACATATGCGTTGTGCGGATGACCGTTAAAACGCTTGAAACTGCCGCCAGAAGCAGGCAGATTATATTTAATGCCAGATACATTTTACTCTCCTATTTTAAGGAATGACTTCAGGATATTCTGAAACACATACGGCTGATCAAGGAATGAATAATGCCCTGCGTTTTCTATTTTGCAAAGCCCCACATCCGCGCCTGAGGAGGATATTTCCCGCTCAAAGATTTCCGCGTCGGAAATCGGGGTAGCTGTGTCGTTTACGCCCCAGATAAGCAGTGTTGTGCATTTTATGTTTTTTAAATACTGCGTCAAATCTTCGTTTACCGTTTTGACGAGTACGCCGCGCATAAGCGGCGTGGCGTTTGCGTAATCCGCTGAGGAAAACTTTTTGCGCAGAGCCTCAAGCGCCTGAGGGAAAAGCTTCCTGACAGGGTAGAGGCTGAGAAAGAATTTGCCTATTTTGTAAATACGAGTTCTGAAAGTCTGCTTTTTGCCGCGTTGGGGCATGATTCCGGCGGCGTCTGTAAAAATAATTTTATTTATATTAAAAGGCAGATCTTCTGTTGACGCCATTTTGATGATCACTCTGCCGCCGAAAGAATGGCCGAACAGCATTACATCTTTGACCCCGAAAGAAGAGATGAATTTCACGGTGAAATCTGCGTAATCGGAAACGCTCCACACCTCGGGCGGTTCGGGCGTGCCGCCGAAACCGGGAAAATCAAGAGTGACAACGGTGAATTTCTGCGCAAGCAGATCGGAAACGGAAGCGTAAACGCCAATGTTCGCGCCCCAGCCGTGAAGAATAAAAATATAATCGCCGCTGCCTTTTACCTCATAATGAACACGTATGCCGTCTATATCCTTAACCAAGAGTTGAACCTCCTTGAACGGCTTTATTAAAAACATTATATATAACGAATATGCCAAAAGAATTATTTAATATTCTATCACATTAATATAATATGTGCAATATTTTATTAAAATTAAAAAGCCCGTTTTATTTGAAATTCAATAAAAATATGCACCCCCAAAAGCAATGTGCTTTAGACGGTGCATAGGAGTCCGCGTATTATCTGTTTCCGATAATATTGAAAAGCTGTTTTTTTATCTCTGTCTGTTTTTTCGGAGCGATTGAAATCTCATAGAGTCGCTCTATTCTGCCCTTTTCATTTTTCTTTGCAAGCACAAGTTTCTTTCTGTTATACGAAACGGCGTAGTTCAGATTGGTGAGATAGCTGGAATGAGGGCATATAAAATTAATGCTTTTGATCTTGTTTTTCCAGTATGAGATCTTTTGATTTGAACAATATGTGCCGTAAACGGTAACGATTTTCGTCTTTCGGTTATCAACTTCCAAAAATATGATATCGTTTGCGTTTAATTTGATATTCGTGCAAGTTAATGCGTCGTAAAAAATGATGACCTCGTTTTTAAAAAGCTCCGTTGCGTCATCCAATGCGGAATAAAGCTTTGAAATATTCAGCGGCTTTGATAAAAAACGAAATGCGGGAAGCTTGAAAGCATAGTCAAGAAATTCATCGCTTGCGCTTACAAGAATAATAGGAATATACGGATTCTCGCGTTTCAGTTCTTTGCAGGTATCCATTTCGCCCGGTTCTCCCGTTTTTATATCCGTAAAGATCACATCAAAACTCTGATTGCTTTTCAGCAGCAGTTCACCGCAGGAAAATTGAAATATCTTTGCTTTGAGTGCTTTCTGATCGTAATATTCTTCAATTGCTTTTGTCAGTTCATTCCTTGCGTTTTCGTTTTCATCACATACCGCTATGTTCATTCTATTCTCCTTATAACAATAAACAGCATATTGTTATATATAATATACCATAATAAAGGTTATTTGTAAAATATTTAATAAAAATCATTTAAAACTACTTCCTGCTGTATTTAGTAAATCAAATAAAAATATTCAGGCGAAGCACGAAAAACGCTGCGCCTGAATGCTTGTGCAATCTTATATTTACTTATTCTGTTATCAGTTCAACGGTTTCGGCACCTATATTTTCTATGAAAGACGCATCATGCTCGGCAAACAAAACGGTTGGCGAAAATTCATTTATCAACTCTTCAATCTGTATCCTTGAATATATATCTATATAGTTCAGCGGCTCATCCCAGATATAAAGATGTGCTTTTTCGCACAGGCTTTTCGCTATAAGCACCTTCTTTTTCTGCCCTTGTGAAAGGTCGCTCATATCCTTTTCAAACTGTGTTTTGCTAAGACCGAGCTTTTGCAGCAGCGCTTTGAAGATGCTCTCGTCTATTGCGCTGTGTTTCGCAAAATCGCTAATGCTTCCTTTTAAGCCGGAAGCGTCCTGCGGCAGATAGGAGACCGTAAGCCCAGAACCGATATTTATTTTGCCGCTATAATCGATCTCTTTTCCTGCCAACAGTTTCATAAGGCTACTTTTTCCGCTCCCATTTTTACCGCACAGGGCAATGCGGTCGCCGTTCTTTATCGTAAACGAAACGGGCTTGAATACAGGGCTGCCGCCGTAACACACGGCTGCTTTGTCGAGTGTTGCAAGTGTGTCCGAACGGTAAATCAGCGGCAGAATCTTAAGGCTTTCTGTGCTTTCGGCATTCTTCAGAAGCCCTTGCTTTTGTTCAAGCGCACGCTGCCGTCTGGCTTCAATACTCTTGGAGCGTTTCATCATCTTTGCTGATTTGTGACCTACATAACCCTTGTCCGCAGCGCCTGTTTTTGATTTTTCAATGCGGTCGGACCAGACGGAGGATTGCCTTGCCGAACTGCCGAGCCTTTTTATATCCTTCTGCAGCCTTGCATTCTGCGCAGCTTCCGATTCCTGCCGTTTTGTGAAATTGTCATAAAAGGATGAGAAATTTCCGCTCTGCACTTCAATATCCGCCTTGTTTATCGAAAGAATGTGATCCACGCAGCCGTCCAGAAACGAGCGGTCGTGAGATACAAGTATAAAACCTTTTTTTCTTTTTAAATACTCTGCAACCATTTTTCTTGCCGCAGAATCCAGATGATTTGTCGGTTCGTCGATAAGCAGAAAATGCCCTTCATTAAGAAAAAGAGCTGCAAGCAAAGCCTTTGTCTGTTCACCGTTTGAAAGCGTTTCAAACGGGCGGTAAAGCGCGTCGGCTCTTATATCAAGCAAGGAAAGCTCCCTGTGCAGCTCCCATTCCTCACAACACGGGCAGATCTGCTCAAGGATTTCCGCTGTTATCAGGCTTTTGTTATCTACCCGGTACGGAAAATAGTCGAATTCAACCGAACGGATGATTCTGCCGCTGTAATCATATTCACCCAGCAAAAGCTTTAAAAAGGTCGTTTTTCCTCTGCCGTTTCTTCCCACAAGACCAAGCTTCCAGTCTGTGTCTATCTGAAAGCTTGCGTTTTCAAATATATTATCATAGCTGCCCGGATAGGCAAAAGTCAGATTTTCAGCTTTTATCAAAGACATAAATAATCCCTCCCGATTTTATTAAAGTCTGCTTAAAGCCGATATCCGGCATTTGCCGTGCCGAAAATAAAAGCCGCGGAAAGCGTGCAAGCGTTCCGCGGTTAAAAAAGCATATTATACCGCAACAAAGCGGCATACAAAGGCGAAAACGGTACAACTTTCCTGCAAACGGGTGCAGCACGGCGATGCTGCTGAATATTCCGGCTTATTTGCAAGAAAAGTTATACATTTTTTCACTCCTTTATTTCAGTCTGCTAAAAATATAGCACAATTCCGATCGTCAGTCAAGAAATATTTATTCAGTAATATTCAGTTGCGTTTCACTTTTGACCGACTTCTTTTGTTTCGGGGTTCTGTCTTCCGGCAGTGATTTTATGAAGGCAATTATGAAAGGCACGGTCACAGCGGCAGCCATAACATATGCGATGGGCTGGGCGGCTTCAATGCCGTAAATCCCCATAAATCCGGGCAGTACCAGCACGAGCGGAATAAAAAACAGCCCGTTTTGAGTAAGCGCAAGGAAAAACGCTCTGCCGCTCTTTCCTATGCTTTGGAAAGTCATATTTCCGATCATAACAGTAGGCAGTACCGTCAGGGAAGCGCACAGCAATCTCAGCGCAACGCTTCCTACCTTAACCACCTCTGTTTCATGCCTGAACATGGTTACGATCTGCGGGGCAAGAATAAAGCAAACGAGCGACAGTACAAATATAACAATCGTGGAAAACCCCCAGGTGAATATTATACCCTTTTTAACACGTGTATATTTTCCCGCGCCGTAGTTAAATGATGAGACCGGCTGAAATCCCTGACCGATTCCAACGCACACGGAAAACAGCAGATTGGAAACTTTGGCAACGATGCTCATGGCGGCTATGCAGGCGTCTCCGTAAACAGCCGCTTCGATATTCAGAACCATATTGGAAACACTGTTCAGCCCCTGCCTTGCAAGGCTGGGAAGGCCTGTTGCTATGATCTCTCCAACGAATTTCGGCTTTAGCGTAATGAATCTTACATGCATTTTGCTCTGTGCGGTTCCCTTGTAATACATTATAAGCAGTATGGCAAGGCTTACATATTGCGATATCGCCGTGGAAAGACCTGCTCCTGAAATGCCCATGTCGCAGGCAAAGATCAGAACAGGGTCTAAAATAATATTCAGTATACCGCCGGAAGTCAGACCAACCATTGCAAGCGCCGCCATTCCCTCATATCTCAAAATATTGTTTACAACGCAGCTCGCAGTCATAGCCGGACCGGAAAGCAGTATGTAGATCCCGTAATCTCTGGCATAAGGCAAAATGGTTTGAGTGCTGCCCAGAAGCGTCATAAGAGGGGTCAGAAATATCAATCCGAGCACCATGATCACAGTCCCGGCGATCAGCGAAAGAAAAAAACCGGTGGAAGAATATCTCTTTGCCTTTTCTATATCCTGCGCGCCGAGATGGCGGCTTATGCAGCTCCCGGAACCGTGACCGAACATAAAGCCGAACGCCTGAAGGATTGCCATAAGACTGAACACAACACCTGTTGCGCCGCTTGCCGCTATGTTGATCTTTGAAACGAAATATGTATCGGTGGCGTTGTAAATATTCGTTATCAGCATGCTGATAACAGTGGGCACGGAAAGGGATGTGATCAATTTATTGATCGGCGTTTCTGTCATTTTTTTAAATTGCGCTTCTGCGGAATTTACACCCTTTTGCGTTTTGAAAAGCTCTTTAATCATTTCCGTAACCTCCGTATTTATTTTTGTTTTTTATCTTGATCCACAAACATAAGTGCAAACGGTATTGCAAGCAACCCTGCGGCAACAAGCGCTGCCTTTATATTAAGAAGTCGCGCGGCGAAAGCGCCCGCTATGGCGCCTGCTATAAAGAATCCAATAATAAAAAAATATTTTGCCGATTTTATAAGCGAAATTCTGTCTTTTTTTGAAACAGCGGAAAAAAGATGTTCGGTAGCGCTGCGAAGATTCCCCGTGCACATCGTTGTTGTCAGCGCAACACCGCTGATCACCCGAAAGCTCTGAACCTGAAGGGATGCAGCAAAGGCTACCAGGGCGTTGGTATATATATTATTTTTGTCTGTAGACGGAACGAATGAGATTGCAGCAAGGATGATGATCTCAAGCGCAACCGTGATCTGCCGCCAGTGCAGGACGGCGCCTGATCGGAACTTTTTTTTGACAAGCTCACTTGCAAGCACCCCGCAGGCAAAAGCAGTTATCGGAATCAGGTAATTGAGCGCACTTTTCAGATCACCTTCCGCAAGCTTAAGCCCCATTAAAACAATATTTCCTGTCTCGGCGTTGGCGAAGACTCCGCCTCGGCAGATATATGTATACGCGTCCAAAAAACCGCCCGCCAGGGCTAAAATTGCGCCAAGCAAAAAGGAATCGGACATTTGTCTGCATTTCATGTTTTTCATCACCGGCTCTTTTTTTCGCTTACAATTTTAGCACTTAGGCGGGCGGTTGTAAATGTTAATAGTCTATTAAATTTTTAATGCCCTGTCATTATATTTTATATAATTTTATATTATTCTTTCTCGATTGCCGAAACAGGGCAGCTTTCAAGCGCTTCGTCCGCGCTCTTTTCAAGCTCGGCTGAAACATCTCCGTCTGTTGCAACGGAAACACCTTCGTCATTCAGACTGAACACATCAGGGCAGATCTCTGTGCAGAGTCCGCAGCCTATGCAGTTTTCATTTACAAAGTATTTCATTTTTATCACCATAGCCTTTCGCATATATTATGCCGTGTTTTGCCGGCTTTATTATTTTTATTGTATTTAAAAATGTAAATACCGGCGTTTTTTTTAAATGATTGGATTATGTTGAAAAAGGCCGATTTTACATAGATTTGACATAAAAGATATATTGTTTTGATTTATTCTTGATATTATCGGTTCGAAATTAAAAAAGTTTGATTTTGGAGAAGTAAAAATGAGTATTTATTCTGTTTTGTCAATGGTAGGCGGACTTGCCCTGTTCCTATATGGAATGCATATGATGGGCGATCAGCTTGAAAAGATCTCAGGCGGCAGACTGGAACGTATACTTGAAAAAATGACGGACAAGACCTATAAAGGCGTTTTGCTCGGCTGCGTTGTTACCGCAGTTATTCAGTCCTCTTCGGCAGTGACTGTTATGGTGGTCGGTTTTGTTAATTCAGGCATAATGGAGCTGTCACGTGCTATCGGCGTCATTATGGGCGCCAATATAGGCACAACGGCAACCGCGTGGATATTGTCATTAACAGGAATCGACGGGGACAGCCTGATCGTCAATCTGCTGAAGCCGTCTTCTTTTGCGCCGGTGCTGGCTGTTATAGGCGTATTCCTTCTTATGTTCTCAAAAAAGGAAAAAAGAAAGAATATAGGCGGCATACTTGCCGGATTCGGCATACTGATGATCGGTATGGAGTTTATGAGCGATTCTATGAGCGGCCTTGCCGATAATGCTCAGTTTACGTCTCTGCTGCTGAAATTCAGCAACCCCCTGCTGGGTATACTTGCAGGTATGATACTCACTGCTGTCATCCAGTCTTCAAGTGCGTCCGTCGGAATACTTCAGGCACTTTCCCTCACGGGCACAGTGCCGTTTGCAACGGCGTTTCCGATCATACTCGGTCAGAATATCGGAACCTGCGTTACAGCGCTTATATCTGCTGTGGGAACAAACAAAAACGCAAAGCGCGCAGCGTTCGCGCACCTCTATTTCAATATTATCGGCGTCATACTTGCCGTAGTGCTTTTTTACAGCGCAAATGCGATCTTTGATTTCGGATTTATGTCTGACGCGGTAACGCCGTCGCAAATAGCTATTGTTCACTCCGTGTTTAACATCTTTTCAACACTCGTTTTGCTTCCGTTTACGAAGCAGCTGGAAAAGCTTGCCTGCAAAACAATCAGGGATGATAAAGGCAAAAAGGAAAAGACCCCCGCATTGCTTGACGACCGCTTTTTGATGAATCCCTCTTATGCTGTTGAAAAAAGCAGAGAGTTAACCGAAAAAATGGCTGATCTGGTTGAAAAAACAGCCATGACAGCGCTTTCCGCTCTGAAAAACTACACACAGGAAAAAGCGCAGATCATCTCAGACAATGAAAAGGAAACGGATAAATATGAAGAGATACTGGAGACATACCTTGTTAAAGTAAGTTCTCTGAACCTTTCCGATGAGGACAGTAAAAACGTGTTCGTTCTGCATCACGCAATAGAGGATCTTGAAAAAATCGCTGATTACTGCGAGGATGTTATCAAGATAAAGAAAAATGTTATTAAAAAGAACATTGTTTTTTCCGAAAAGGCAAAATATGACCTGTCTGTTATGATGGCTGCCGTAACCAAGATCGTGAACGTTACGATAGAGTCGTTTAAAATGAACGATATTGCGAAAGCCAAGGAGGTCGAGCCGCTGGAAGAGGTTATAGACAAGCTCAAAAAGCAGCTCAAAAACCGCCATCTTAAAAGAATCGAAGAAGGCAGATGCTCTGTCGATCAGGGATTTCTGTATCTCGATATCATCAATGCGCTTGAAAGAATGGCAGATCACTGCGCTAGCCTTGCAGTATCTATGATCGAACTGGAAAGCGGAGAATATAATGTTCACGAATATACCCGAGAGTTAAAAGAAAGCGATAAGGAATTTATCGAAAATCTTGATTCCTATCTTGAAAAATATTCACTGAACTGAGATAATGGAAAACGGAGGTGAGCGATATGCCGCTTATTTATATTCTTGAGGATGACAACAGCGTCAGAGAGCTTGAATCATATGCGCTGCAGGGAAACGGATATCATGTGCGCGGATTTGACAATCCCAAAAGCTTTTATGATGAACTGAAACGTGAAAGACCCGATCTTGTGGTTATAGACGTTATGCTGCCGGGCGAGGACGGGCTTTCAATAACAAAAAAACTCCGCGCAAGCTCAGAATATAAGCATCTGCCGATCGTTATGGTAACGGCGAAGGATTCGGAAATAGACGCTATAAAGGGACTTGACAGCGGTGCCGACGACTACATAACCAAGCCGTTTTCGGTCATGATCTTTCTGTCCAGAATCAAAGCGGTTTTAAGGCGTTCCGGCGACAGGGACGAAAGGCGCAGCTATACTTATCAGACCATTACCGTGGATGATAAAAAGCACAAGGTTTACTCTTGTGACAAGGAAGTTGAACTCACATTTAAGGAATACGAAATACTTAAATATCTTATTTTAAATAAAGGTATTGCCGTTACGCGCGAGCAGCTTCTCAACAAGGTCTGGGGATACGACAGTGAAAGCGAGTCACGCACGGTGGACAGCCATATCCTTACTTTGAGAAAAAAGCTTGGTGAAAGCGGTTCGCTCATAGAAACAATACGCCATGTAGGCTATAAGTTGGGTGATTGATTTGACAGGAAGAATTACGGGAAGGATCTTCAACGCCGCGCTGATCGCATCCGCTTCGTCGGTTGCGGTGGCATTCGCGGCGTTCGCTGTTTTTGCGGCGGTTTATGCAAAGAATAACAGCAGTGCCCAATTCAGTGATGTCTTTAAATATTCAGTGCTTATGATAATCCCCGCGCTTGTTGCGGCGATGATCATTTCTTTCGCGGCGGCGTTTGCGGTTTCCAAAATACTTTGCCGCGATATAGGAAAAATGGCAGACGATGTGGCGCATATAAGCAAAAACTGTATGTTTGACGAGCTGAAGCCCTTTGCGGATAAGATCCAGATCCAGCTTGATGAAAAGGAAAACCTGCTGAATATGAAAAAGCGTTTTACGGCAAATGTGTCGCATGAGCTGAAAACGCCCCTGACTTCGATCTCCGGCTATGGTGAAATGCTTCAGGGCAATATGGTGCAGCCGAAGGATGTGCCCGAGATAGGCGGTATAATATACAAAGAATCACAAAGGCTTATCAGCCTGACACACGATATAATCCAGCTTTCACAGCTTGAAGAGTATGATTATAAGCCCATAATCGACTATGTAAATCTTATGCCGGTAGTTGAATACTGTGTGGAAGCGTTATCCGTAAAAGCGCAAAAGAAAAACGTTGTTATGAATATAAGCGGCGAAGAATGTAAAGTAAAAGGCACAAAATCACTTATTGAGGAACTCGTTTATAACCTTGTTGAAAACGCGATAAAATATAATATTGAAAACGGCAGGGTCGATGTTATTGTGCGCAACGAAGAAAACTTCGTATCCTTAACCGTCCGGGATACGGGTATAGGGATTCCCGAAAAATATCAGAGCAGGGTGTTTGAAAGATTTTTCAGGGTGGATAAATCACGTTCAAAGGCAACCGGCGGCACGGGTCTCGGTCTGGCCATTGTTAAGCATACGGCGGAATATCTGGGCGGAAGTGTTTCACTCAGCAGCAGGGAAAATGAAGGAACTGAGGTTACCATAAGACTTGCAAAATAATGTTGAATTATATATAATAGTTTATATTTTATTATTTTGCTGAATAAGGAATCAATATGTCTATCAAACAGGGAGATTATTTAAAAAAACTGAGAGCGGATAACGGTCTCAGTCAGGAAAAACTTGCCGAAAAGCTCGGCGTTTCAAGGCAGTCTATATCCAAATGGGAGCAGGGCTATGCTGTTCCCGATACCGATAATATGCTGAAGCTTTCAAAGCTGTACGGAATATCTGTTGACACCATACTGAATTGCGGTGTGAATGCCGAAGAGATTTCGGACAAGAGCGAAACTGAAAGCTCCTCTGCGTCTCAGTACGCCGATGCGGGTGAAAAACAGCCGAATTCCGAAAATGCCGTAAAAGAGAAGAAAAAGCATGGATGGTTTTTTGCGGCGTATCCCTGCATAGCTGTTCTGGTAACGGTTTTGCTCGGCGTTTTAAACAGCAGCCTTTGGAAGACTTCTTGGATCTTTCTTCTTACCATTCCGCTTTTCTATACCGGCATTATCGCCAGGGAAAAGAAAAATCTTCTTATATTCTGTTACCCTGCGGCAGTCCTAATCATATATCTTTTAGGAGGATTTTATCTGAGCCTGTGGCATCCGCTTTGGGTGATTTTTCTTACGATTCCCATTTATTACATATGGGCGGCGTTTACAAGGAAGAATAAAAAACACAATCAATAATTTTCAGCGGCTTGATTTGATGAGATCAGGCCGCTTATTTTATATGGAATGTCTTGTAAACCGTAATGTAAACCGAAATTGCGTAGATGTAAAGCAGGGTTGATTGCGGACTGTTCCTTTTTTTGGTAATCTGTCATTACAGCGATTCAAAAAGCTGAAAACGAAATTACTTTAAGGAGCAAATTTAATATGTCGGTCTACAAAACAGAAAATTTTAAAATAGCAAGAAAAATCGTTTCAAATATGACCTCCGAAAGCTGGGAGCAGATACCGCATATGTCTATGAGTTATGAGGCGGATGTAACGGAACTTATGCACTATTACAAAAAGCTTAACGAGGGAATTTGTGATAAAAAGAATAAAATAACAGTAAACACAGTTGTTATGAAAATTATATGTGAGGGTTTAAAAGCGGCGCCCAAGATGAATACGACCCTTGATTTTAACAGAAAACTTGTGCGGGGTTCGCTGCATTACCACGATAAAATAGATATTTCCATGCCCATGATCCTCAATTCAGGCGAAATGATGACTGTTAATATGCACGATATGGGAAACAAGTCATTAACACAGATGACTGCCGCTATCGCCGATACAGTAAGGCGCGCGAACAACAGCGATATGAACGAGGTTATGTTTGAAGTTTCCATGGATAATACGATTAAGGGGCTGAAAAAGGGAAAGATAAAACAAACGGTATGCCGTTTGTTCGGCTCAAAAATGCCCGGAAAACACAAGGTGCATACACTGTCCGGCAAAGCAAAAAAAGAGTATTATTCCATTCCCGCAAGCGACAGACTTACAAAACATGATATAGAGCAGGGCACAACAACGATCTCAAATCTCGGTTCGGCATACAGAGGGCAGAAAGGGCAGTGCTTTCTGCTGGAGGTCATTCCTCCGCAGACAACGGCGTTCGCTGTAAATGCCGTGCAGGAACGTCCAACAGTGGTTACGGATGAAAACGGAAACAAGAAAATAGAAATCAGATCGATCCTGCCCATAACCATTGCAGCCGATCACAGGGCGCTTGATTACGGCGATTGCCTGCCCTTTTTTGAAAGACTGGATGAGATCTTTGCAGCTCCGCAGATCATTCTCAGCTGGAAGGACTCTCATGAGAATGTAAGAGAAAGAAAAATGCAAACTTCGGTTTACAAACCGAGCAAGCTGCGTTTAAACGCGGAAACCGCATAAACCATATAGAAAACAGGAACGCAGATGAACTGCGTTCCTGTTCAGTCTGTCGATAAAGTCGGCTGAAGCACGCAAAATAATCATTTTATCTTATAAATAGAAAAATTTTAGGGGGCAATGTCCACATCACTCCATTTTATATTCTTCAAAATCATACCCCGCCCAAGTACTGGACTTGGGCGGGGTTGCGCTTTCCGCCTTTGTCAATTCTAACGTACCATCGTACGCCTACGAATTGCCAAATGCGAAATTCAGCTCGATTTCTCGAACCCTGTTCAGCGTGTAGGGACACATACTTTTCTGAATTTATAACTTTTTCTACACGCTGACAGGAACGCAGTTCATCTGCGTTCCTACTTTCTATGTTTGTAAATTAAAATTCGTAATTAAAAGCTGCGCTCTCATTATAATTCGAATATTCGCAAATGCCGGATGACGCCGGGATATAATCATCGACGAAATCGTAATCGGTAATCGTTGAGAAGGCCGTTGCCCAAGCCGCAAAAAACACAATGTAAAATACGACCACAAGCACCACGTTTATAATGAAGCTTGCCAGCGCGCATTTGCCGCACACAGATGCGGTCTTCGGTTTTGTGTCTTTTTCCGTAAGGTATATGATCAGTCCCGCAAGGGGAATAAACCAGGAAAGAACAGCAAGTCCTGCGTTTGCCTTTTCCTCCCGTGGGGGATAAGGCGGATACGGAGGATAGTACGGCTGTTGCTGATTAGCGTAGTAAGGCTGCCCGTAAGGCGCGTTGTAATACGGCTGCTGAGGGGGCGCCTGCTGGTTATCCTGCCGGGGCGGGATGTTTGGATGCGGCTGCTGAGGCGGCATCTGGTCCTCAAAGGCCTTTTGTCCGTTAATCGGCTGTGAGCCTGAGGTGTTTTCAGACGAGGGATCCGTATTCGGTGTGTTTATGCTGCCGCTTTGAAGCGGCGTGCTGCTTTCGCTGTTATATTCATTTGGCATGGATTATATCCTCATCGTTTTCAATAACGTTTCGTGTTCTTAATTATTCGTAATAGTATTCATCAAAAGAATCACTGTAATCATCATAATAATCGTTGTAATACTGGTCGTATGTATCTTCGGTGTAGTCCATTACCGATGAGCCTACGACTGCCAAAATAATATTTGACACGATTATGATAACAACATTTATGATGACGCTTGCCAGCGCGCATTTGCCGCACACCTTGGCGTTTTTCGGTTTCGTATCTTTTTGCGTGAGGTAAATGATCAGTCCTGCAATCGGAATGAGATAGGAGAGTATTGCCAATCCCACATTTGCCTTATCCTGCACAGGCGGCTGGTAATATTGCTGCGGAGGCATCTGATAATTTTGCTGTGCGTTGTAATACTGTTGCTGCCCGGCAGTCTGATAATCCTGTTGAGGAGGAGTCTGATAGCCCTGCGGCGGTGTCTGCTGCCGGGCTTCCTGATGATCCTGCCAAGGCTGACCGTCAGGCTGCTGCGGGTTCGTTTGGTAGTCCGGCTGTGTGTTCTGCTGAGGTTGGTTATAATCGTTGTTGAAGTTGTCGTCTGCCATAATAATGCAAACCTCCTCTCTTTATTGTAATTTCATAATAACATATATATGCTTACATTGTCAAGAAAATGTCATTGTCGAAACAAAAATCGGATATAAAGACCTAAGAAAAGACGGCTGAAATTTATTAAGCCGTCTTTATTATTTTATTTATTGAGGTTTTCAATTGCGTAGTCCGCTTCCTCTTGCGTGAATTTTTCTCCGTATTCCGAGGTGAGCTGATCGCGTATGGCTTCAGGTGACATAGCCATATTTTCCTGATATGTTTTGGCTTTTTCAAGGGCGTTCTCTTTCCAGTCCGCTTTTACATTATCAACTGCATATTGAGCTGCTTCTTCTGAAAACTGTTCACCGTATTCGGAGGTGAGCTGGTCATATATTCCTTGTTTTGACATGTGCATGGAATCACTGTAGGTCTGTGCTTTTCTGAGGGCTGACTTATATTCAACCGGGATATCCGGTTCTGTTTCTTTTTCGGTTGTAGTTACAGATGAATCGGTATCTTCTGTTGTTGAGGCAGATGCTGCGCTTTGAGGTTCAGTCTTGGAATTACCGCCTGAAATACTTCCTATAATCACCAATGCGGCAATCACGATGATGAGCCAGAACCACCATTTTTTATAAATAGGTTTTTTGACCTTCTGCGGCGGCATATTATATTGATCTGCGCCGCCTTGTGTGCCGTATTGATTTTGCTGCTGAGCGTTTTGAAATTCATTTCGGTTTTCCATAACGGTTCTCCTTTGTATATTTGTTAATTTCATAATAACACATAAGTATTCAAAATGTCAACATATGTATTCATAATTCGGCAAAAAAAATACTACACTTTTAATATAAATGTTAAGGAGTGCAGTTATGTTTATACCAATGCTTGATCCGAGAACAGTGGGCGATGTCATAGCCGATTTCAGAAAGAAAAAAAATCTCAGTCAGGAAGTGCTCAGCGGGCTTGCCGATATCGGCCGAACGCATTTGAGCGCAATAGAGAGGGGGGAGCGCAAGCCTACGCTTGAAACGCTTTACCGTATTTCCTGTGCGCTGGATGTAAAAATGAGCGATATCGTTGCGGAGATAGAAAGGCGGATAGAAGGCAACGGCATATGGTGATGCCATGAGTGCTTAAGAGAGGTTTCGCGGAAAAAAGGGTATATGTAAACCCTGCTTTACATGTTAAAAGGCACGGATAGATGCTCCGTGCCTTTTGAAATCTTCAGTGCTTCCTTATTGTCAATTGTCCGTATCAAGAGTTCCTGCGAATTTTGAATCGTCTATTTCATATTGCTCATAGTTTGAATTTTGCCAAACTTTAATATAGTCAACAAGGAACTCGCTCGGATTTTCCGTATCAAACGCGCCGATTTTCTGACCATGCGGACCCCATTCGTCGCCCGCGTCGATCTCGCAGGTGAGACGTAAAAATTCTTTTACATGGGAAACACCTCCGCCGGTCGTTGCCCAGGTAGCCACACCATCTATGTAAAATACATAATATTCGGGAGTCCACTTAAGAGCAAAGGTGTGATAGCCGTCGTATAAGTCCTGCTCAAGCTCTGTTATATAAGGCTCGGAGTCGGCAAATTCGCCGTAGCCGTTCCACAAAAGCGCATGCCCCATCTTGCTGGTTTTGCTTTTTCTGAACGCGCTTTCAAATACGTCTATTTCGGTGCCGTCAACGCCTTCGGCGGACGGCTTTCTCATATTAGACGACTGGAGCCAGAACGCCGACCACATTCCGTCCGCGTCGGGGAATTTTACACGCACCTCAAAATAGCCGAATGCCTGCGCAAAAAGAAGCTCGTCGTTTTCGCCCTTGTTGCTGTCCTCGCTGCCTATGATGTCGCGCGTTTCGATGCCGCCCGTGAATCTGCCTTCGGCAGGGCAGTTGCCGTCGCAGGTGTGGTTGTTTTCATATTGTGATGTAATCACAAGATTACCATCTCTCAGAGATACCGCGTTGGGGCACCACCAGCAGGATTCCTCAGGTTTGTCGGGATCATTGCTTTCCCATCTGATCGCATGCGGTGAAGTTGTCCAGATCTCTCGGTTTCCTGTGTAATTCTCTCCGAATGTGATTCCCTCGTTAAGCGAACTGCCGGTAAAATCATCCTCAAAAACAAGATACCAGCCTTCCTCGCCAAGAGTAGGCAGGGATAGGTCATAGCCCTTGTCCTTCCAGCTCATATCAGCTTCCTGAGATGAACAAGCGGCAAACATGGTTGCTGAAAATGCTATTGCAAGAACAACACTCAGCACTTTTAAAATGCGTTTCATAATCAACCCTCTCCTTTAATTTTTAATTATAAAACCATTTTTATTATACAATATTTATCAGTGCATTGTAAATACATTTTTGCCGCAGATGATTCCCATACCGGAAGGACCGGTCTTTTTGTTAAGGGCGCTGTATATCATATAATATTTGCCGTTGGCATAAAACAGGGAGGAACGGTAAAGACCTCTGTTATCAAATGCGCTGTCCGAGTCAGACGGAGAAAATATTTTTTCTGCCTTGGTATAGCTGATGTTGTCGGCGGAATAAGCGTAGTAAAGCGACATATGCGTCCTGTCATTTTCCTTCGGATAATATGCCGATATAAGCGCCTCATAGCCTTTTGGCGTGTGGATAAGATCAATGTGCCAGTTTGCCAGTTCCTTATCCTTGTATTCAATACGGATCTGCCTGATTTCTCCCCAGTTTCTGCCGTCTGCGCTTTCTCTGTAATCAAGAGAATGGCCTGTATTCTGATTGATCGCCCACATTCTGTATATGCCGTTTTCATAAATGATCGCCGGGCTGAGAAAATCATATTTATATAGTTCGCCCGTGAGCATATCCTCGGCTTTGCTCCAGTTGGTTCCGTCCTTCGTAACCTTTCTGCGCAGCACAACTCTGTTGTTTGGTTTGTCGTAAAATCTCCACCAGCATTCAAGCTGTTTGGTGTCGGTGTTGTAAACAAGTTCGGTGTCTGAATTGTATACCTTTCCGCGCTCATATGTTTCGGGAACCGGTTCAAGGGGGTTGGAGAACCCTTTCGGCACCGTCCAGTTTTTCAGATCGTTGCTCACTTCTATGTGGGGATTTTCCCAATAATCATTGTTTTTTTCATAAGGCGTATATGCGCACCAGTATTTGTAGCCGTTCCAGCCTCCCTCGAAATAATAGACCGACGGATGATAATTGTATATATTCCCGTATGCGTTCATCGTATTCAAAGGACGCGGAGCGTGCTGATTGGCGTTTCTTACATAGACGCGGCAGCTTGCTTCTGCGCCGTTTATCTTTGCCGTTATCACAACAGCGCCCGCCGCTTTAGCGGTTGCCTTTCCGTTTTCCACCGCGATGATATCTGCATTGCTCGTTTCCCAATCAATATTTTTACAGTCGCAGTTTATCTCGGAATTCAGTTTCAGGGAAGAGCCGAGATCCAAGGAATAGCTTGCCTTTTTGAAACTGATTTCAAACGATTCGTCAATAACACGGATATCGATGCTCTGCGAGCAGTTTTCCGTTTTTGCCGTTATAACGGCAGTACCGCATTTGTTTAAGGTAACTTTTCCGTTTTCAACGCTTGCCACGCTCTCGTCACTGCTGCTCCAGAATATCTGTTCATTTGCATTTTTAGGATAAAGTCTGGCATTAATGTCCACGGTTTCGCCGACCCGCGCCGTCAGGTTGCCGGTGTCAAACGTTAATGCCTCTGCTTTTACGGATTCAGGCTGCATGTTTTCGATCAGTTCCGTCTTTATAAATCCGCATTTCAGAGCGCCGTTGCTGTTATACACGATCTTGCTCCATTTTTCGTTTTGGGCAAGCACCTTTACTGCGCAGCCTTTTTCGACCGTTTCTTCCGGAAGCGATAATGTATAAGGCAGGTGTTTAACGGAACTGTTTTCCGAAATGCTGCCTACACTGTATCCTTCGCTTTGCATCTGCATTTTGTTAAAGGAGATAAGCTGCGCTTTCACGCAGACGCAGGCAATTGCCACAGCGGCCAACACAATACACACTGCAGCTGCTGTCAGTTTATAGATTATTTTATTTTTCTTATTTGAGTTTGTTTTTTTTCTGTTTGGCATAAATAGGAACCTCGGTTTTTATTTGCTCATTTTGTGTCAGAAAAACGCTCTTACGGCAATGTTGTCAATGACCCATTCGGAGTTTTCATATATAAACCTTACCGCCGCATAGCCCGAATCGTATCTTTCTTCAGAAGTGTTTTCAACAGTGTTGGAAATTTTGTATTTGTATTCAAACTTGAAATTGATGTTTATTTCATCGCTTGTGTTATAGGCGATTTTGGTATTCGGGTCATATTCGGATCTTATTTCGGTTTTTATTATTTTAATTTCCGAAACGGAGACGCCGTTCAGCTCCGAATAAACAAATTCTCCCGTTTCCTTAACAAGCCCCTGAAATCCGTCTTCGCCGAAGGAGGATGAAAATTTGATTCCTGAGCTATCGGCAGTTTCTCCCGCAGCCAGTGAATAAAGGCTTTGAACGGCATTTTTTGCGTTTTCGCAAAGGCCGTTGAAGTTCTCCTCAGAATTTCGCAGTTCAAGATATACATCCGCGTTTTCCCTGTTGATCTCGACCGTGCTTTCATAATCATCGCATCCGGCATTTTGGGCGGTTATCACATGCTCGCCGGAAAACATATAATCCGAAGTAAAAACAGAATATGAGATTTCTTTTCCGTTTGCGGGATCAAGACCGTATTCATTGCGTACTTCTGTTAGTTCTATTCCGTCTATGAAAACTTTCGCGCCGGCAGGAGCGTAGATCTGTGCCTCGCAAACGAGTCTTTGATTCGGGATTATCTTATATTTATCATATTTCCAAAAATTGTCTTTTACTTTCTTTACGGTAACATATGCCGTTTGCCAATTTTGCTCTTGATCAGGATAATCAACACTGTAATAGATAAAATCTCCGTCCATGCTGTCTTTTTCAATGACAAACGATTCGGTATTTGCGTTCTCAAACGCATTTTCCTGAGGATTTTCCTGTATAAAATCCGTGAATCCCTCGTAGGATATAAACGGCGAATCCGTATAAGGCATATAATCGTAGACCGTCTCCCAATCTTTATTGAGCGCACTGTTTACATAAGCTTCAACAAATCTGTCCGGGTTGTGCGTCTTCGAGAGCAGCGGATATGTAATGACCGCGGAAACGGCTGCCACAGCGATGACCGCAACGGCAAGGATGATCATGATTATCCTTTGTTTCTTTTTTCTTTTGTTTTTATCGGGCTTTTTCTCAGGAAGTGGCTTTTCCCTGTGCTTTTCAGCCTCGAAAATTTCAAGATTGATTTCTTCCATATTCCCTCAATACTTTATGATTGTTAAGTGTTTATGTGTGATATGTTGATTTTTGTTTGGGTATTAATCATATAATACCTTAAAAAGGTTGTCAACAGAAATCCTTATTATTATACATAAATGAACATATGTAACAGTGTTTCAACCGATTGAAATTTTACGATTATCTGTTATAATTAGTAAGAGGATCATAGGATCCCAATTTGCTGAGAGGGGAGGGAACAATGTGAGCACGGCTGATTATTTTATCTATCTTCTTTCGTGCTTTTTGAATGACGAAAAGCCGCGCGGAAGTGAGCAGACAGACTGGCAGGAGATTTTCAGACTTGCCGAAAATCACAGCGTTACGGCAATCATTGCTTCTTTGATCAAAGAGCTTCCTCATGGAAGCAGACCAAAGGGCAAGCTGCTTTCGGCATTTGAACAGAGCCTTGACAGAACTTTAAAAAATTATGGGGAAAAAATGAAAGCGATGACGCATCTGATTGAAGTGCTCACCGCGTCCCGGATTCCTCATATGCTCATAAAGGGAGCGGTCCTTCGCTTTTTATATCCGGCGCCCGAGCTTCGCGCCAGCAGGGATACGGATG
Organism: uncultured Oscillospiraceae bacterium; assembly: GCA_900539845.1. Taxonomy (GTDB): domain Bacteria; phylum Bacillota; class Clostridia; order Oscillospirales; family Acutalibacteraceae; genus Eubacterium_R; species Eubacterium_R faecavium. The sequence goes on from UQDP01000005.1 coordinate 35,302, forward strand.
TTGTTATCAGTCCGTCCGACTACGAAGAAACGATGAGAACGCTTGAAAGCAGCGGCTTTAAAAAAGAGTTTTTAAAGCAGAGCTTCGCGCAGGTGCGTTGCGGCGGGGAAGTTTTTGATATTCACACAGAGCTTGAAAGCATCAATGTTCAGAGCAAGATCTATTATTCCACACCGTTCGATGATATAAGCGAAAACACGGGGTATACGTATAAACTGAAGCCGATCTATCACTTGCTCTATGTGATTACACATACCGCCTGCCATCTGAAAAACGGCGGAGCAGGGGTGCGCATGATCATGGATATTGACGCCGTCCTGCGGTATTACCCTGATATGGATACGCAAAGATTTTTGTCCCTTTGTGAAAATATCAAGGTCAGAAGCACAGCCGAGGCGCTCATAGCGCTCTCTAAAAAATGGTTTAAAACGCCTGTGGCGATAGATTATACTTTTGAGGACGAAGATGAAACGGCGTTCTATAACAAACTTTCGGATACGATCATAAGCAGCGCTGTTTTTGCAAGCGAAAACGGCATCACCCAAGCGGCGGATGCCGAGAGCAGCACTAAGAAAAACGGAAAAGCAGATCGCCGAGCGTCATGGAAGGCGCTTTTCAGCCGGTTAGGCAAAAATATAGGGAAAAATTCTGCGAAATCGTCCGCCAAGCAGGAGATGCCGGCAAAATATTTTGAGGTCTTAAATGAACTTCAGATAGAGGACAGTCACCATTATGAATAAAAACGGGCTGTGATTTCACAGCCCGTTTTTAACAATACTTAATTACTATTTATAATATCAAAAATATCTTCCGGTGTTTTCGCAATAAAGTCCGCTCCTGCCTGTTCAAGCTCGTTTACAGCCGCATATCCGTAAAGTACGCCTATCGATCTCAAGCCCGTTTCTTTTGCTCCGATAATATCATGTTTTCGGTCGCCAATCATTACGGCGGCAGAACAGTCGGAAATGTTAACGGAGTCAAGGACGTATCTGATCACATCTGCTTTTTTACTTCGGGTGTTGTCCAAATTTGATCCGGCAATAAAATCGAAGTATTTATCCATTTTGAAGTGCTCGATGATCTGCACGGCGAAAGGCTCAGGCTTTGATGTGGCAACGATGAGCGTTTTATCCTGTTCTTTCAGTTTCTTCAGCAGCTGAGGAATACCTGTATAAACCTCGTTTTCGAATATTCCGTATGGTCTGAAATATTCTCGGTAGTATTCCACTCCCTTGAGTGCGTCCTCTTCCGTTAATCCGAAGAACTCCGTGAACGAAGTAATCAAAGGCGGTCCGAGACAGGCTCTCAGTTTGTGTTCGTCAGGCTCGCTGATTCCGAACTTGTTCAGCGCGTATTTTATTGAATTTGTAATCCCGGGTGCGGCGTCCGTCAGCGTGCCGTCAAGATCAAACAAAATGTATTTAAACATATTTCACCTCAAGGTCTGTTTAAACGGCTCAGTGAACATCCTCTAAAACAGCATGCGCGCATTTGATTCCGTCAACAGCTGCCGAGACGATGCCGCCCGCGTATCCGGCGCCTTCGCCGCACGGGTAAACCCCCCGCACATTGCATTGGCAGAATTCGTCACGCAGTATACGCACGCTGCTGGAGCTCCTTGTTTCGGGAGCGGTCAGAACAGCGTCATAAAGATTAAATCCGTTCAGCTTTTTATCCATTTCAACGATCGCGCTTTTCATCGTTGCCGTAACTTTTTGCGGCAAACATTCGCTTATGTCCGTAAGTGTAACGCCGGTGGGGCAGGTGGGTTCAACATCACCCAGCTCCTTGCTTGATTTTCCGGCAAGAAAGTCCCCCACAAGCTGAGCAGGCGCTCTGTAATTTCCTCCGCCGAGCAGAAAAGCGTTATGCTCTATCTCCCTTTGATAGTAAATTCCGGCAAGCGGATGCTCACTCGGAAAATCTTTCGGCTCGATTCCCACGAGCAGGGCGCTGTTCGCATTTTTACCGTCTCTTGCAAGGGAGCTCATACCGTTTACGATAACGCCGCCCTTTTCGCTTGCCGCGGCAACGACCGTGCCGCCCGGGCACATACAGAAAGTGTACGCTCCGCGCTCATGCAGTCCGTGGCAGGAAAGCTTGTAATCAGCGGCGCCGAGCTTCGGATGACCTGCGAATCTGCCGTACTGCGCTTTGTTTATCAGGCTTTGAGGGTGCTCTATTCTTGCGCCGACGGAAAATGGCTTCTGTATGATCTCAATGCCGAGATCGTACAGCATTTCAACCGTGTCCCTTGCGCTGTGACCGATTGCCATGATCACGCTGTCCGCCTCCATGTCAAATCTTTCGCCGCGGTGTGCGTATGTTATGCCCTGAATGAATTTGTTGTAAACAATCAGTTTTTCCACTCTGCACTCAAGGCGTACCTCTCCGCCGAGCGATTCTATTTTTTTTCGTATGTTTTTCACCACAACGGCAAGCCTGTCCGTGCCGATATGCGGTTTCGAGGAATAAAGTATTTCCTCGGGCGCGCCTGCTTCGTAAAGTTCGGATAAAACCTTACGGATGAACGGGCTTTTGATACCTGTTGTGAGTTTGCCGTCCGAAAATGTGCCTGCGCCGCCCTCGCCGAACTGAACGTTCGATTCCTCGTTCAGCACACGTTCTTTCCAGAATCGGTCAACATCCTTCTGCCGATCTTCAATCGCTTTTCCTCGCTCAAATATGATGGGGCGCAGGCCTGCCTCTGCAAGAATCAGTCCTGCAAGCATTCCGGCAGGTCCGAATCCCACGATTACAGGTCTGAATTTTGAGACCCTTTTGTTCTCCGGCATATCGTAGTGATACGGCTCAACAAGCGAAACTTTGTTTGTTTTGCATTTTGATACGATCTGCTTTTCATCAAGCGTGATCTCACAGTCTATGCTGTATGAAAAATGAACGTCGTCTTTTTTGCGCGCATCCACGCTTTTTTTATAGATTGTAAGTCCTTTGATATATTTCTTATTCACTTTAAGAATCTTGGCAGCTTTTGCCCAAAGCAGTTCTTCGCTGTCGTCAAGATCCAGCCTTATTTCGTTAATCCTTATCATATGATCCGCACGCTTTCACGATTGCGTCTGCCGCAGCGATTCCGCTGCCCCACGCAAAATCAAGATTAAATCCTCCGCAGGGGAACTGTCTGTCCAGCAGTTCTCCGCAGATGTATAGCCCTTTTGTCTTTTTTGATTCGTAGGTTTCCACTTCGTTGAGCGGTATTCCTCCGCAGGTGATCTGCGCAAAGTCGTAGCCTTTTGTTCCCGTTATGATAAGCCGCCAGTTTTTAGCCGTGTGTGCCTGAAGCTTCGGGTCGCCCCCCGCCTGCTTTTCCGTTATGCCGGAAAGCTTTGTGCCGAGAATGCCTTTAAGACTGCCGAAACGGCTGATATGCTCAAGCACTTCATTTTCTGAGAGCTCAGGGATAAGATCCAGCACGGCAAGGCATTTCGGCTTTTCTTCGGACGCAAAAGCGCCGGAGACTGCTGCCGAAACATTCATAACTGCAATTCCTGAGAGTCCGTAATCGGTGAAAAGCACTTCGCCGCTTTCATGTGCGGCTTCAATGCCGTTAATGAAAATTCCGATACCGCATTTTGCACGTGTGCCTTTGATCATCCTCGGGTATCTGCTGGATGACGTGAGCTGCACAAGCGCGGGGTAAAGTGTTGTAACACTGTGCCCGAGTGAGCGCATCAGCGCATACCCGCTTCCGTCTGAGCCAAGCGCGCCCTGTGCTTTGCCGCCCGTTGCCGCAATAACATAATCAGCGGTGAATTCGCCTTTTTCGGTGCGGACGGAAAATCCGCTTTCGCTTTTTTTAATGCGCAGAACTTTGCAGGATGTTATTATTTTTACACCGAGTTTTTCGCACTGATCGGTCAAAACGGCAAGCACGGTCTCTGCTTTGAGCGAATACGGATACACACGGCCTTCCTCCTGTTCCCTGAGAACAAGCCCGATATCGGAAAAGAATTCCGAATTGAGATTATAGTTTTCCGCTTTTGTGTTGGTTATATTGCAGCGTCCGTTGCCTGTTGCCAGAATCTTCCTGCCCGGGGATTCCAGCCGCTCAAGCACCGTTACGTCAGCATTTTTCAGTTTTTGTTTTAATCTGACAGCGCAGGCAAGCCCGGAAGCCCCCGCGCCTATAATAATTGCCGTCATACTTTCTCCGAAATACCGCATGTGCCTTATTTTCTATTATAATATATTAAATTGTCGGCAAATGCAAACTTTTTTTGCTTTTTTACTTGACTGACGCCGGTTATTGTGGTATAGTAGCAATACCTCGAAAAGGGGTTAATTTTTTTGCCCTTTTTTCAGCGGCTCTGTTCTCGCCGCGGGAGGGAGATTTAATATCGAAATAAAAACGGAGGTGCCTAAATGAGAGTTAAGGTTACTTTAGCTTGCACTGAATGCAAACAACGCAATTACAACACAATGAAAAACAAGAAGAACACACCGGACAGACTTGAAATGAATAAGTATTGCCCGTTCTGCAGAAAGCACACGCTTCACAGAGAAACAAAGTAACGGAGGATTAAAATGGCTGACAAAAAGACTTCAAATGCCGAAGAGCCTAAGAAGACTTCAAAAAAAGCCGATAAGGCTGACGCTTCAAAGAAGGCTTCTCAAAAGGCAGATAAGAAAAAGTCAAAGAAAAAGAACCCGTTTAAATCCGCCGGCAAATTTTTAAAGGGTGTAAATTCAGAGCGCAAAAAGGTTGTTTGGCCTAAGGCAAAAGAAACGATAAAGAATTCTGTTATCGTCCTTGTAGTCGTTATCATTTTAGGCGTTGCGATTTATGCTGTCGATTCGGTTCTTTCACTCGGGCTCAGGGAACTTAAGAGCGCTGCGGATAACACCACGACTTCCGTGAGCGAGACGGTTTCCACAGAGACCACTACGGTTCCGGAAACAACACAGGCGGCTGAATAATGCCGGAAATTCATTTTTCGGAGGCTTTTATTTAATGGAAGAAGCAAAATGGTATGTTGCCCATACCTTTTCAGGATACGAAAACAAGGTCGCAAGCAACATTCAAACCGTTGTTGAAAACAGAAATCTTCACGATCTGATACAGGAAGTTTCAGTTCCCACCGAAACAGTTGTTGAAATCAAGGACGACGGTTCCAAAAAAGAAGTTGAAAGAAAGATCTTTCCCGGCTATGTTCTTGTTAAGATGGTCATGAATGATGATACCTGGTATGTTGTAAGAAATATCAGGGGCTGCACGGGCTTCGTCGGTCCCGAAAGCAAACCGGTTCCGCTCACGGAAGAGGAAGTGCGTAAGCTCGGCGTTGAAAAGGTCAGCGTAGAAGTCAATTACGCCGCCGGCGATATGGTAAATGTTATTGACGGACCCCTTGAGGGCTTTTCGGGCACTGTTGAGAGTGTTGATACCGATAACAACAGCGTTCAGGTAACGATATCTATGTTCGGCCGTGAAACATCTGTTGAGTTTGAGCTTGACCAGCTTGAAAAGGCAGAGGACTGATCATTTTTAGGTAATTCGCGGCACTGCCGCTTATTATGCGCCGCAAGGTGCGTGGGAGGGGAGAGCTTCCCCGCCATACCACAATATTTAGGAGGAAATAACAATGGCTCAAAAGGTAGTAGGTTTAATTAAACTTCAGATCCCCGCAGGCAAAGCTACTCCGGCTCCCCCGGTTGGCCCTGCGCTTGGTCAGCACGGTGTAAATATCCCCGCGTTCACCAAGGAATTCAATGAGAGAACGAAGAATGACGCAGGTCTTGTCATTCCGGTTGTTATCACTGTTTTCGAGGACCGTTCCTTTACTTTCGTAACAAAAACACCGCCCGCAGCAGTTCTTATCAAGAAAGCATGCGGAATCGAAAAGGCTTCCGGTGTTCCCAACAAGGATAAGGTTGCCACAATCACAAAAGCACAGGTTCAGCAGATCGCTGAAACAAAGATGCCCGATCTCAACGCCGCTTCTCTTGAGGCTGCAATGAGCATGATTGCAGGCACTGCCCGCAGCATGGGTATAGTAGTAGAAGACTGATTCCCTTGTGGGAGGAAAAATCCGATTAACCACTGGAGGTAATTTATTATGAAACACGGAAAGAAATACACAGACGGCGCTAAGCTTGTAGACCGTACTAAATTATATGACAGCGCAGAGGCGCTTGATCTTGCGGTTCAGACCGCAAAGGCAAAATTTGATGAGACAATCGAAGTTCATGTTCGTTTGGGTGTAGACTCACGTCACGCTGACCAGCAGGTCCGCGGCGCAGTAGTTCTTCCCAACGGAACAGGTAAGGATGTCCGCGTAGCCGTTTTCGCTAAAGGCGATCTTGCAAAGGCTGCCGAGGAGGCAGGCGCAGACGTTGTAGGCGATGCGGATCTTGTTACAAAGATTCAGGGCGGTTGGATGGAATTTGACGTTGCCATCGCAAGCCCCGATATGATGGGATTTGTAGGACGTCTCGGTAAAGTTCTCGGTCCCCGCGGTCTTATGCCTTCACCGAAAGCCGGAACGGTAACAACGGATGTTGCAAAGGCAGTAACAGAGGCTAAGGCAGGTAAGATCGAATACCGTCTTGATAAATCCAACATCATTCACTGCCCGATCGGCAAGGCGTCTTTCGGTGCTGAGAAGCTTCTGCAGAACTTTAATGCCCTGCTTGATGCTATCATCAAGGCTAAGCCGGCCGCAGCAAAAGGTCAGTATATCAAGTCTTGTGCGGTTGCTTCAACAATGGGTCCCGGTGTTCGCATCAATCCCAACAAAGTCGGTTCTTCCGCTTCAGCCGAGTAAATTATATTTTTCATTCAATTTGGTATTGACAGGGCGCTTGCCCTGTGTTAAAATACATTCGCTGTTCAACCAAAGACAGCAGGTGCCGTGTGGCGTAAGATTGAATCGCCTGCCGAGGAATGAGCATTTATATTGATTATAAACGCGGTAAGCGTATTATATGATAAAGTAAATGTTGTGCATTCCGTCTTTGCGGAGTGCACTTTTTGTTTGGTAAACAGCCTTTAAAGTCCGCATTGCGGCAAATAAACAAGGAGGTACAATTCATGCCAAGCACAGTAGTTCTTGAAAAGAAAAAGGCGCAGGTTGACGCGCTTGCTCAAAGAATTAAGGGCTCGGTCGCAGGTGTTGTTGTTGATTACAAGGGTATCAACGTTGAGGATGACACCAAGCTGCGTAAAGAGCTTCGCGAGGCGGGCGTAGAGTATACGGTTGTTAAAAACTCTATCCTTAAAAGAGCAGCGGACGCTGCCGGCCTTTCGGGTATGGACGCAGTTCTTGAAGGCACAACCGCTATTGCAACCAGCGCTGAGGATTATGTGGCTTCTGCCCGCATCCTTCAGAAGTATGCAGACGCCCATGATTTCTTTAATGTAAAGTCAGGCTATCTTGACGGCGAAGTGATCGAGGTTTCAAAGATCGAAGCGCTCGCTAAGCTTCCGTCCAGAGAAGTTCTTCTTGCAACTGTCTGCAGCGTATTCAACGCTCCTATTGCAGCGTTCGCACGCGCGGTTCAGGCTATCGTTGACAAGGGCGGCGCAGATGCCTGCGAAAGCGAAAAGGCAGAAGAGCCTGCAGCTGAGGAGGCTGCAGCCGAAGCAGAGGCTCCGGCACAGGAGTCCGCTGAAGAAAACACAGCAGAGTAATTTTATTTTAACTTTTAACTAAATTTGATTCGGAGGAAATTAAAATGGCATCAGAAAACGTAACCAAAATCGTTGAAGAGCTTAAAACTCTTACAGTTCTTGAGCTTTCAGAGCTCGTATCAGCAGTTGAAGAGGAATTCGGCGTAAGCGCGGCTGCCGCTGTTGCCGTTGCTGCTCCCGCAGAAGGCGGCGCTGCAGCAGCAGAAGAAAAGACTGAATTCGATGTTGTTCTTACAGATGTTGGCCCCAACAAGATCCAGGTTGTTAAGGCTGTTAAAGAGGCTACAGGCCTTGGCCTTAAAGAAGCTAAAGAGATCGTTGACAGCGCTCCCAAGACCATCAAAGAGGCTGTTCCCACTGCAGACGCAGAGGCTCTCAAGGCTAAGATCGAAGAGACAGGCGCAACTGTTGAACTCAAATAATTGTACCTTTCCTAAAAGAACGGCACGCCAAAGCGGCGTGCCGTTTTTTATATAGCAAGCCCCGGGCGTATTTTATATTGCACCCGGGGATGAGTTTATATTAAAGGATATCTATGCGGTCATGATACGAATCAATGCGTCCAGATCTTCGCCGGCAACACCCGTTTCAACAAGGCAGTTGTATGTTTTTTCACTCAGTGTATCGCCTTCTGCTTGCTCGATTGCTTTATAATAGTCGGATTCAAGTAAATTTTCAAGAGGTCTTTTGCCACCTATATTGCCGAAGTTTGAAAACAGGAAATCTTTATAAAGCTCCTCTTCCGGCACACCGAGCAGCGCGTTTATCATAAAGGAAAGCATGCCGGTTCTGTCCGTTCCGATATTGCAGTGTATGAACAGCGGATAATGATTCTCATCTGCCAGAATGGAAAATACTTTTACGATCTGCTCTTTGTTGTCGCCAAGCATTTCGCCGTCCCATTCCATAGGGCAGTTGATATAGGATACAGTGTTCCCAAGCGGGCTTTCCGTTATGCCGCCGTTTTCGCTGTCGTAAGCAAGTCGAACATCGATTTCTGTTTTTATACCAAGCTCTTCCAGCATCGTGCGTTTGCCGTCTTCGGTTATTTCTATATTCACATACGGCACATTGCTCTCGTTCAGGCGACCGCATCTGAAGATCATCCCCTGCTTTGTTACAGTTCCGCTCTCGGTTTCTCTTCCGCCCAGATCCCTTGCGTTTGTTATACCGTCTATGTAAAGATTGCGCGGCGCCTCACTGTTTGTTGTAAATGATGAAACATCGCTGGTTGCATTTTCTGTGCTGACTGTCCAATAATAATCCGTGCCGATCTTCAAATTGTATACGGTGTATTCGGTTTGATCTGTGGTATAGGAAACGGCGTTTGTCATATCTTCCTTTTCACTTATGTTCAGTGTGAACTGCGTATGCTCCGTGCCGTTATATTCCCATTCAAATTCAATCGGTTTCGGTCTGCTTTTTTCCTCTTGCCCGTATGCGTACATACCGATCAATGAATCCGGACCGCTCAAAAACGCTTTTTGGCTGAACGTGTGCATGCTCACGGTTTCGTCAACAGGTGCAAGAGCTTGGATTGATGCGTTGCCGTCCGCATTTTGCTTGCCGGAACAGCCAGTAAACATGCAGATCAGAATCAAAACGCAAAGCATAAAACTTGTGGTTTTTTTCATTGGAATCACGCTCCTTTTTTTACAAAATCAATGATCATGTAATTTAATTATAACAGATAGACTGCTGTTTGCAAGTAGAAATCTTATATCGATTCTCAAATAATACGCCTGATTTTATGAAAAAAAGACCGGCAGCCGCCGATCTGAATCGTAAATTATATAATAAAAATACTCTATTTTATGTCTTTTGGATCATCCGTTCTTTCCAGAATATAATCAACGCTCGTTTTGTAAAAATCCGCAAATGCTATCAATATTTCAGGCGGTACTGTTCTTTCTCCTCTTTCATAATAGGAGTAAAGACGCTGAGAAATATTTATGCCGTCTCCAACCTCTTTCTGCGTAAGATCATTGTCTTCCCTTAAATCTTTAAGCCGTTTTAACTGCATGTTTTTGTGCGCCTTTCGTTTTTTCTTATTATATGATTCGAAAGGGCAAACTATTGACAGGCAGAACTAAACGTTCTATAATATAATTTAATTGTATTAGCTGATAAAATTTATAATTTTTTCAAAATGCAACAAAATTTCTTTATATTTTATGGTAAAATATATATGGTGGTTATAATGATTTGTAATATGCAGCCGGATTATGAGAATGATTTGTTTTGTATAGAAAAAAAGCATAAAGACGGTTTTTATTATGAAGTCAGAAGCAGAAATATTGTTTCCGGCAGATTCTATGGTATTCGTTTTGAGGGAAAGAAAAAGTTTTATTTTTTCGTTTTCGATTCCGGCAGGTGGAATGTTTATCTTTTCAGATCCGATGCAGTATATCATCCTGCGTCTTTTCGTGACGTACATGACCTGACCAATCTTGAAACCGACATATTGAATAAAAAAATCGTACCGATTATACATATCAAAAGCGGCAAAAGCGGAAGCTGTTTTTTACGCCGCGGAGGAAAGATCGAGCTGCCGGAGATGCCGTTTTTTTATCCGTCTGAGCTTCGTATGCTTGACCGTCAAACCGAAATAGAACGATATAAATACACGGACGCACCGAAATATTTGATTACTGCCCGTCTGAATAAATATGTTAAGCCGCAGTCTCCGCAGAGTCTGTATATGTTTGGCTGCAACAAGGACAGCGTGTATAAACAAATATCGGCAGGTTGCCCCATCGAGGTTACGGATACGGATAAGAATCTGCGTGCCGTTGCAGTGCGTAAAACCGAGAATATCTTTAATATCATTCCGAAGCAGCATTGCCTGCGCCCTATTTAGCAGCGAAAACATATGCTTTCATCTGAGTGCTTGCATAATTTCCTTGCCGCTGTTATAATAATGTATTGTTGAGGTGATCAGAGATATGAAAGAAATAAACATCAGAGAGCTGAACGAAAATGCCGTGAAGCTGATCAGTGATGATTGGGCATTGCTGACGGCAAAGGATAAAAACAAAAATTCCTGCAACCCTATGACGGTATCATGGGGCGGAATAGGCGAGCTTTGGGGTAAAGACACGGCAACCGTCTATGTCAGGGAAAGCCGGTACACCAAAACACTTATGGACAGGGAAGATTATTTTTCACTCTGCTTTTTTGATAAAGCGTATAAAAATGCGCTCGGCTTCTGCGGCTCTCACAGCGGCAGGGACTGCGATAAGGTAAAGGAAACGGGGCTCACTCCCGTTTATGACGAAAAAGCCCCTTATTTTAAAGAGGCAAGGCTCGTGCTTATCTGCAGAAAGGAAGCCTGCCTTTATCTTGATGAAAAAAGCTTTATAGACGAAAGCATTATGGATAAATGGTATTCCGATAAAGATATGCATTATATATATTTTTCTGAAATAGAAAAAGTGTTGATTTCGGAATCGTTTTAGTATATAATATATGTGCAACTTAAAGCGGTTGCATTTTCAGCGTAGCGTATGGGCCCTGTGCGACGGGATGCTACGAACCTTGTCAGGCGGGGAACCGAGCAGCAATAAGTGGATTATTCTGTGCGCCGCAGACAAGTCTGTACGTTACGCTGAGAATGCAGCCGTGTTTTTATAGACGCAGGAAGGAGGAAGTTATATGTATCAGGTGCTTTACAGAAAGTACAGACCCAAGGTCTTTTCCGATGTGTGCGGCCAGGAGCATGTAACCTCCACACTTCTGAATGAGATCCGCGAAAACCGGGTCTCCCATGCTTATCTTTTTACAGGATCAAGAGGTACGGGCAAGACTACCTGTGCAAAGATCCTTGCAAAAGCCGTAAACTGTGAAAACAGCCATAACGGTGAGCCGTGCAACGAATGTGAGATGTGCCGCGGTCTGGACGACGGCACGATCTATGATGTTGTTGAGATCGACGCGGCGTCAAATAACGGCGTTGATAATATCCGTGAGCTGCGTGAAGAGGCTAACTATACTCCGTCCAGGGGAAAATACCGCGTTTATATTATAGACGAGGTGCATATGCTTTCTCAAGGCGCTTTCAATGCACTTCTTAAAACGCTGGAAGAGCCTCCGGCACATGTGATCTTTATTCTTGCAACAACAGAAGTTCACAAGCTGCCTGCAACGATCCTTTCGCGCTGCCAGCGCTTTGATTTCAAGCGTATTCAGCCGGAAACCATGGCTGTCAGGCTCAAAGAGGTTGCCGGACTTGAGAATATGCAGTTATCCGATGAGGCTGCCATTCTTATATCGCGTATAGCGGACGGCGGCATGAGAGACGCGCTTTCCATACTCGATCAGTGTGCGGGCAGAAGCAAAAATATAGATGAAAAGCTGGTTTCCGAAGTTGCCGGAATCGCGGGCAGAGAATCGCTTTATGAGCTTGCCGAAGCGGTTTATGATAAAAACAGCGGCAGGGCACTTGATATCATTGCCTCGCTTCATCAGAACAGCTATGATATGGAGCGGCTGTGCGTTGAGATGATCAATCATTTCCGCAATTATCTGATTGTTAAAACCGTTACGAAAAGCCGCGGTCTTATTATATGCACCGACGATGAATACAGCCGTATAAAAGCGGCGGCAGGCAATTTTACATTGCCGAATATCATTTATGCGCTGGATCTGTTTCAGGATACGCTTGTTAAAATCAAGGGCGGGGCGAATTCCAGAATAGAGATGGAAATGAGCTTCATAAAGCTTTGTGAGCCTAAGCTGGACACTTCAATGGATTCTGTTCTGGACAGAATTTCATCGCTTGAAAACGCCGTTAAACATATAGAAAACACACCTGCAAGGATCGCTGATGCTCCGGCAAAAACAGCCGAAACGCCTGTGGTGGAAAAACCGGCGGAGCAGAAATCCGAACCGTCGGCTGCGGACAGAGCGGATGAGTCTGCGCGTATACATGAGGATAAACAGCCCGATCTCAAAGAAAATATTGATATTGCTGTTGGTTCCGGCTCAGAGGATACGGCTGACATGACTCCCGAAAAGCCGATTGCCCGGACTGTGCCTGCAGGCAATCCTCCGGCGCCCGTTCAGGAGCAGACAGAATTTACGCAATGGGCGGATTTTATGGAGGAGATCTATAAAAAGGATATCGCGCTTTACGGAGTATTAAACGGATCGGGCGGTTATATCCGGGGTGAATTTTTTCTGATAGACAGCAAAAATCCCACTTTAAGGCAGTTTATAAAAATACCCACCCATTCAAAAGCAATCAAACAGGCGCTTTATGATGTGACGGGCGTTCATTATAAACTCGGGCTTTTCAAAAGAAAGACAGAAGAACATGAAAAGCGCGACCCGCTGGAGGATCTCATCTCAAAAGCGCAGGGCAGCGTGGATATAGATATTAAGGAATAATACTTAAAATAAAGGAGAAAAATTATGAAAGCAAGACTTCCAAAGGGCATGGGCGGCGGTCCGCAGAATATGCAGGCAATGCTCAAGCAGGCTCAGCAGATGCAGGAAAATATTGAGAAGAAAAAGGCAGAGCTTGAGGAAAAAGAATATGTCGTTTCTTCCGGCGGCGGCATGGTAGAGGTGACCGTCACAGGTAAGCATGAGATAAAAGCAATCGGAATCAATCCGGAAGTTGTAGACCCGGAAGATGTTGAAATGCTTGAAGATATGCTTATGGCAGCGCTTAACGAGGCTATGCGCAAGATAGATGAGGAAGAGGAAAGGGAGCTTTCTTCCGTTACGGGCGGCCTTAATATTCCGGGACTTTAATTTATAATCGCAGGTAATAACTATGGCATATAATCTGGCTCCGCTGCAGAATCTTATCGAGCAGTTTGAGCGCATGCAGGGAATCGGGCATAAAACAGCACAGAGGATGGCGTTTTATGTGCTTGGCTTAAGTGATGAGCAGGCACAGGAGTTCGCGCAGGCGATCACGGACGCGCACACAAAGATCAGGCAGTGCAAGATCTGCTGCGATCTTGCCGATGATGAGCTTTGCCCCATCTGCAAAAGCGAAACAAGGGATAAAAGCGTGATCTGCGTTGTGGAAGATCCGCGTGATGTTGCCGCGATTGAGAGAACGCATGAATATAACGGCACTTATCATGTGCTTCACGGCGCGATATCGCCGATGGATAATATCGGTCCCGATCAGATCAAGATTAAGGAACTGCTCGCAAGGCTGAACAGCGGTGAAGTTGAAGAAGTCATTATGGCAACGAATCCAACGGTCGAAGGCGAGGCAACGGCTATGTATATCAGCCGTTTGCTCAAACCGATGGGGATAACCGTTTCCCGTCTTGCATACGGGGTGCCGGTAGGCGCTGATCTTGAATATGCAGACGAGGTCACGCTTTCCAGAGCGCTGGAGGGCAGAAGCCTATTATAACGGAAAGGAGCGGCAGGCTTTGGAAAACAAAAACAATACCGTTCAGGTAATCGCACGAAACAAAAAAGCCTACCACGACTATTTTGTTCTTGACAAGTATGAGGCAGGCATAGAGCTGTACGGGACGGAAATCAAATCCATCCGTCAGGGCAGGGTGAATCTGAAGGATTCGTTTTGCGGTGTGGACGACGGCGAGATGTTTGCCATCGGAATGCATATTTCGCCATACGAGCAGGGGAATATATTTAACAGAGACCCTATGCGTAAAAAACGGCTCCTGCTGCATAAGAAAGAGATCAGAAAGCTGTTTGAGCAAAATCAGCAGCAGGGTTTGAGTATCATTCCGCTTGAGCTGTATATAAAAAACGGCAGGGCAAAGCTGCAGATCGGGCTGTGCAAGGGTAAAAAGCTGCACGATAAGCGCGAGACTGCCGCTAAAAGAGACGCTCAGCGCACGATAGAGCGCGCTCTTAAAGAACACAGATAAATACGGGGATGAAAGGATTTCGACTGGGATAAGGAGTCCCGGTAAGCATGCAGAGGAGCTGCACCGCTTTAAAAGCAGCACCCTAAAATTAACTGACAACAATAGATCAGTAGCTTTGGCTGCTTAAGCAGCCTTCGTCCGTCCGTTGCGTGCCGCGGCTTCGGAACGGGCGTCGTGCAGCGGCGAACATGAACGGGAGAGCGGCTCGGCTCCCGTCAGGTATCAGAGCCTACCGAAGCGATAAGGCTGTTTGCTGCCGTATCGCCGGGGGAATCTTAAATAACAAACTAAGCATGTAGAAAGCCCTGATGAATTATTTCAGGACGCGGTTTCGATTACCGCCATCTCCACCAAAAGATAAAAATCCGAAACTCACCGTCATCGGTGATACTTTCGGATTTTTTATTTTTATATAGAAAATTACGGCAGAGTGTGTGAATACTCTGCCGTTTTATCATTTATGGTTTGCTCTCTTTTTGTTTTATCCACTCTTCAAATTCTTTTTTGCCTGCATCTGATTCAAAGAATGCTTTTATATCCGGTAAAAAAGTTCTTATTAGTGCATCAATTTCATATTGTGGTATTTTGTTTGTTGCCATAAGGCAACACAGTTTCTAAAAGGATTGTCTTATCACCTCCCATCAATGTTCGATTGTTGATGTTGTAAAAATGTTCATAGGGTTTCCTTTCCGCCCGGTGAGAGATCACCAGGCTGTTGTTTTTTTACATAGATTGACCGTAGTAGAGTTCGTTATTATCCTGATAATCTCCGCTGTGGTCATCTTCTCTTTGGCCTATGCCTTTCTTTTTGTTTCTGATGGGTTTGGGCGTTTTTGTTTTTGGTTGCCTGATTATTTCAGCAGCGCTTGCCAGAGCATAAAGCCCAGAAACAACAGGATCTGTATTGCTGACGGAATCGCTATCATCAACGGCAGCCATTTCTTCATCATCGATTTTTGAAATTGCTCTATACTGCTGTTTATCACTTTTGCTGCTGAAGAGATGTTCTCGCTCAGTTTCCCAGCCTGTTGCTGCCGACTCGATATTCTGTCCGCTATTTGATCTGTCTGATACTTCAATTTCGCTTCCACTTGATGGATTGAATAGGTTGTCAGTTTTACCATCTGATCTTTGTCTATTGTATTCTCCAGCAGCGTCTGCTGATTTGTCAGTAACTGTATTAACTCCTGCCAGCAGTCCCTGTCCACTATCGTTACTGATGTTGCTTCTTCCATTTTGGTAAGATGCTCTGCGTTTTTCCATTTCAAGTTCTCGTAATCTAAACTCAAGTTCCATCATCTCCTTTTTGTATTTGTCCTGGTGCAGCCTGATGTCACGACATTTCATATTGTTGGGGCAAATGTAGGTTATGTACTTGTAGTTTTCTTGCCATTTGACATCATATCCGTACCGCTTTAAATATTTTTTGAATTCGTCTTTCGTTCTGCAATATTTCATTGCCTGATCGATAGTTGCCATTAGAGCAAACTTCCAGCTTTCGCCTTTCATTGCCGCTCGGTATTCTTTCGTGTTTATTGCTTTCTGTTTTGGCTTCGTGTATGGCTTTAATATTTCCAGTCCGAATCTTTGGCAGATCTTATCCGAGTAATTCCTTAGATCTTCAAGTCCTTTCTCGTTAATTTGAATTTTTAAACTGTTTTCACAGTTAACGCTGTTTACTACAAAGTGATTGTGCCAGTGATCTCTGTCTATGTGTGTTGCAATTACTACTTCAAATCCGTCAAAGAATTTTGCTGTTTCCACGCCGATCTGATGTATCAGTTCAGGCGTTGCCTCACCGGGCTTAAATGACTGAACATATTGCTTAAAGAATACACCGTTTGATTTTCGGTACTGATTCTTTGTTGCCATAAATTCGGTGTACGCGCTTTCTGGCACGCAGTTCTGACCGCTTACCAATTTTACTCCTTTATATGTTGTTTTGTAGTCCTGCATCACATAAGCAAGAACTCTTTTCATTGCGGTCCTGTTTTGTGTCCTTTCGGGAATTGCGGTTATGATTGCCATTCATTTGCACCTCCCTGAAATATCGTTCAGACGGTCATATACGGCGGAATACCGGTCTATCATTTCCGACAGTTCGGGACAAACGATCTTTCCCATATTGCACAGCATCGTAAGCTGATTCAGATTTCTTCCTATTGCCTTTTGTTCTTTCAGAACTTTGTCCAAGCCATCAATAATGATTATTGGTTTATCTAATGCTGACCTTGTAACAAATTCAGTAAAATTCATTTTTGCCTTATCGGCTTTCTTTTGGATCGTTTCGTAATCGTTTTCACGAAACCTCATCGCGACCATTTTTGTTTTGTTGTTGGTTTTGGCATGTACCTCTCTTTCGTAATTTTAGGGGGTTCCGGGTGCTCCCGGTTTTCTGTTTGTATATACAAACAATATGCTTGCCTATCCCCGCAGGGGATAGAATACGATATAATAACTCCTTTCCCAAAAAATTAAAATCCTGAGAGTTACCGCGTGGCAGTATACTCTCAGGACTTTTTATATTAAATAGCTATTTAATTATCAAAGAGCACTTGCCGCTTCTGCGGACTTTCAATATTACCGGATATTTTCATCCGCGTCAAGGCTCTTTTTAAAGAAAATAATTAATTATTTTAAATTGTTTTTTTTACAAACTATTCAGCGTAATGAACTTTAATCATATCGTCTTTCCCAATTCATGCAACTGCCCATGGCACCGGTTTCCGCGCCAAGATATGTCTTATTGCATCTGCCTTTAGAGCTACTATCGATCGTTATTGTTCCGGGAAAATGATATTCCGTACAGCCTGTCCAATATCTGCAGGTTCCACAGCAGATAAAGCCCGTGTCTATAGTCGATCCACTTTGCATAACAATCTTCCTTTCCAAGCTATTCTTCCCAGCTTATGCAGTTGAGCACGCCGCCGTCCTCGGCTATCTCATTGATATTGACCGGGACGATCGTTTTATTGAAAATATGTTTTGCCGTGTCGATCGCTTTCTTATCCATATCAACACCGAATACGGGCAGGAGTATGGCGCTTTCCGTTTCCAAAAAATTCAGATAACAGCCCACGGCGCTGTTACCCTTTGAATCGAAATAAGGAAAATCGTAAATCTCTATTCCGTGATTTCGCATAGCCGTTTTGATATGCGCCTCCAGCCCAAACAGAGATTTGGATGCGTTGCCGACCGCGGTGTTTTCATCTATAAAGCGCACCATGCCGTCAGCATGACCGGTCATATCCGAACGAAGCGAGGGAATGATGATCACCCTTGCCTCCAGCAGCTGTTCCAATTCCTGCACCAGCTCGGCAGAGGAAAGTTCCCAATTTTCCTCAAAAATCCTGTCGCTGATTACAGCCGTTTCCCGCGAGGGGGAAAAGACGATATTGCCGCCGTCCAGATTAATATCGGAATAAATCAGGTTTTCAAGCGAAAGCAGCGGCGCGATCTCTCTGCGAAAATCAGTGCGCAGTTCGGGGTTATCCTTAAGATAGCTCGGTGCATACCGAAACGATACATATTTACCCGATTTCGTCTTTACCGGCATAAAATCCCGCAGCCAGATATCACGAGCGCTGTCAAGTAATTTATACTTAACATTCTTAGCGGTTAGAGCAGCAAACAGCCGTTCAGTTGCGGGTTTGTATTTATTGTTTGTTTTTAAAAGAAAAGATAAGTAAAGCATGTTAGTTAACTTCTCTTTTCTCTATAATCTTGCTCAAATATTTATTTATTTCATTAAAACCATTATATCCTAGTATTTGGCGTATCCACTCGGCGTTGTTCTTTTCAGGATGATCATATAAATAATTTGCTATTGTCCACAACTTTCCATAGTTTTTTTCCCAATTATAAAGACTTTTTTTGTTTGCCCCTTTCATATCAATTTTAATTAGTGAAGCAAGCACTTCTTTTGATAACGGCCGTTCTTTTGGTAATCCCACACGTACAGTATGAAAAACTGTTTCTTCGTTATTTGCAATTTTATGTAAAATATCGTCTTTAGCTTCAATTTCCGCCCATTGATCTTTAAATTTTTCATACAAATCCGTTTGTTTAAAAGTTTTATTTTTTATATATGAGTTTTTAATTAAAAATGAGAGATAGTATTGTCCTAAAGACAAGCAAAGATCAATTCCGGGATATCCGTATTTTTCCTCAATAAAATATAGTTTTCCAAAATTGCCAACTTTCTTGGAACTTGGGTGAGCAAATTTATCATCAAATTTACCTGGAGTGTTATATGGATAATAATACGCTTCAATACGTAGGGGATGAATAATTTCATTATCACTAATTCGAATTTCGTATTGTGTAAGTAAAACTGAATTTATTTCCTGTAACTTTTGAATCTGTTTTTGCTCGTCATACTCTTTTTCAAGTGCTTTCACCAAATCTTCTAAATCTGGATAGTTTGTTTTATACATTTTAAAATCTCCTTATTATTCAATCCCAAATTCTCAGTATCACAACCGGACCTGCTTCATTGATCTTATGTTCGCCTGCGGATATGGAATACTCCTCATATGGTTCAACTGTGATCTTTTCTACGGCTTCTCTTTTGGATAATTCTTCTACAAGCGTTTTTGTTGATACATTTTTCAAATCCATAATAAGATCTCCTTTGATTTTTATTTTAAGGCTTGCCCGGTATAACTCGTCATTTCACCCGGCCGAGCCGTTTGTTACGCTGCTTTATTTCATATTCGGCGTAGAGTCTATACCATTTTGCGGATTCTTTGTATTTGTTTTTGGATTTATAATATTTGCCGATAAGATGAGCGGAGGCTCCGTATTCCCGATTTATGGCATTTTCGAGCCAATACAGCGCCGTTTCGTGATCCTGTTCCACGCCATTACCATAGTAATACATATTTCCTAACTTGTCCATAGCCTCTGCGTTACCGTTTTCAGCTGCTCGTTCTGCCCAGTAAGCGCATTTTTCAGGGTCTTCCTCTATGTCGTCTGCTCCCAATTTATACAGATCCATTAAGTATATTTGTGAATCTACATCGCCTCTCTCGGCTGATTCTGTTACGCAGTCGATCAGTTCGGCTGTAATCTTGCCGAAAAGAATTTCATCCAGCGTCTTATCCATATCCCTATCTTCGGCAGCATTTTTTAATGCTTTGTATGCAGTCTCTCCAACCGGGTCGGGGAAGTGCATCAGATCGTATGTGATATTATTTACTGCCGATCTGTACCACTTGATCGCCCGTGGATAATTCTTTTGGATTCCGTATCCGTTTTTATAGCACTCGGCAAGCATATACTGCGCGTCCGTCTGAACAGGTGTGTAATCCTGCTTTGCCAGCTTTTTAAACAAGGCAAATGCTTTTTTGTTTGCCCTTTCATGCTTTAAATGCAAATAAAAATTTGCAAGATTAAACTGCGCGTCAGCGTTGTTTCCTTTTTCGCTTCGTTGCAACAGATCCCAAAGGCACTGTAATTCAGGCGAGTAGGTTATGCCTTCTTTCAAAGTTTCACCCCCATAATAAATTCGTTCTTACATTAAACATTATAGCACTCTTTTTATTAAAACCTTTATTATTTATATCATTTTATAAGTATTTGCTAGTATTCCGGCAGTTGATTTTAAGATAGTATCTGCGGCAGCACAAAGTTTTTGCATCGCACTGCCGCATTTTGATTGTGGACGCATTAGGTGGAAAAGTATGTACTATCTAAGTGCACTCCATTTTTCCCAGCATCTGCAATAATTGCTTGCCTGAACCGGTGAACCGTTAAACCAGCCACTTTCGCGGCTGTAGCAAGTACCGGTTTGCATAGGGCTGTCAAGCTCAACATAATCGCCGTACTGCTTGAGATCACGCGATCCGCCCCAGTGTTTGCAGGTTGCGCATACCTGAGACATTGCGTTATACTGCTGAGACATAATAACACCTCATTTCGTTAAAATTTAATCGCTTATGATTTTAACTCAGTCATCTTCGGATTTTTCAAGATCATTTTGATAAACTGAGGCAAATTCTTTCGGATAATTGATTTGATACCACTTAATTGTGCACATTATCTCTAATCGGCTGACGCAGGCGGATACCGGCCACAAATTCGTAACCTTGCTGTAATAGTCTTTTAAAGATTGGGGAGCTGAGTATTTTTCCAAAATAAGAGCGTATTCTTCACGCCCAGTGCCTCTGCTCCAAACACCGCGCACCACAAAATCAAATACAATATCATCCGGAATTCCACAGGATAATAAAACTTTGAGAAATTCATCCCGCAGTGTAAAGAAACCGGGATCATACAGATCTTTCATTGTTCTTTCCTGAAAAAACGAACCGTGAATATACCCTAAGATTTGTGTTAAAGTGTAAAAATCACACGAAGCAATGCTTTTTAATTCTTTGGCAAAAGAGTCGCCTAATCTTTTTTTATAAGTATCGGCAAGATCTTTTATAACCGCAAGATACACTTCATTGCCGAATTGATTTAATTTAGGCAATTGTCCGGTAAGTTTTGCCAATTCCCCGATGTCATCACACGATGTATCTGTTAGCAAACTAAGCCTGTGCAGCGTTTCTTCTGAACTTTCTAAATACCCGAACTTTTTCGTTAACCGCTGCCAAATCAAATCTTTGACTGATTTTGCAATTACTATTGAAAAACTCGGTTTTTTAGGATGCTGTACGGATGCCCAAATCATATCCGTATACGCAAAAGGCTCTTCCTGAGCTTCTTTGCTGCCGAGCGGCAGTATGGGATTAAAAGAAGTGATTCCGAGTAAAAAGGCAATCAAAGAACCTGAAAGTTTTCCTTCTTCCAAGAGCGGATACCCTTCCTCATGCGACAGATCCGAAATTTCCTTCAGCATAAGGAACTCAAATGCAGTGTTGGTCTGTTTCATCACGGCAAGTTCCGATTCCAGTCTGCGGATAGCGGGCTTTGAGTTACCATATACCTTCAGCCGTTTTCCGCATAATTTAGCAACCTGATCCGCCATTTTGTCTATACTGTTTTGTATCGGCGGTTTATATTCTATATCGAATGAGGTGATCTTAAATTTCATAAAATTCATGTTTTCCGTCTCCTTTTTCGATTCCATATTAGATGTCATCATCATAGCACATTTTTTTCTTTGACCCGAAAGAAATCCGGTATAGATACATGAAAAAAGCGGTAAAGAGAATATTTCCCTTTACCGCTTTTTATCGCGCCGCTGCACAATTACCGCAACATACAGATCATTGATTTTGTTTTCGGCAAGAAATAACGGCTCCCCGTTATCTATGCCGGACTGCTCCATTTCCCGAAACAGACGGCTCATGCTGTAGCATTCGGTAGAATAATCCGGGCAGCGGCATTTATGGTCAAATGTTTCTTCATTCATCCAGCGAAAGATCTGCGCTTTGTCCCGCTTCAGATATCTCTCGATCGTGCTGTATTTCTTGCTTCCGAGCGCCTGAAAAAGCTTACAAAGCGTCTTTAAAAAAAGTGCGTCATCATATCCTCTTTGATCTCCCTCAACAAAATGAAAGCCACACTGCTTGCATAAATAGCGCTGTTTTCCCCTGACAGTGCCGTTTTTTACAGTTTTAGCCGATCCGCACCGTTTGCATTGAATCATAAAGATGCCTCCTTACAGTAACCGTTTTTTATTGTATACTGTATCTATCTATAAGTCAACATAATGCTCCGGCTTTTTTAGTAAGGTGTTGTTTTTAAAACTGTTACCTATTTGTTTTTTGCTTTTGGAGGATAGGTATGGTATATTTGCAATATGAAGAGAAAAGGGGTGGCTTTATGGTTAGATTTTACGAGCGAGATGAAGTGGATGATGCCCTTTTAAAATTCGCGGTGATCCTTTCCAAAAGCAACGGCAAATGGGTGTTTTGCAAGCACAGGGAGAGAAACACATTTGAATGCCCGGGCGGGCACCGTGAACCCGGTGAAAATATAGACGATACTGCAAAAAGAGAATTGTATGAGGAAACGGGCGCGCTCGAATTTGAAATAAAGCCCATATGCGTTTATTCTGTTACCGATGAAAATAACTTTAGCGGCGAGGAAACATTCGGAATGCTTTATTTTGCCGATATCAAAGCGTTCGAAAGGGAACTTCACAGTGAAATAGAAAAAATCATTCTTACATCTGAATTGCCTGAAAAATGGACTTACCCAAATATACAGCCGCATCTTGTGGCTGAGGCTGCCCGCAGAGGATTTTTCCAAGGAGAATCATAATGAAAAAACGCATATTTTTTGATGTTATGGGCGTGATTTTTACAGTCGGTGACGATACAAATGACCTGCTTGTACCTTTCATAACTGCAAGAAACAAAACGATAACGAGAGCTGAGATCTGCAAGGAATATATGCGTGCCAGCTTGGGCGGGATCACATCAAAGGCGTTCTGGGAGAGGGTAGGTTTAGGCGCTGATTATCCTGAAATTGAGCTTGCATATCTTGATACCTGTCTTACGCTTGATGATGAATGTATAGAGACTTTGAACATTCTGTGCAAAAACTACGAGCTCGGCATCATTTCAAATGATGTTTCGGAATGGTCCGCCTATCTGCGGGATAAGTTTTCACTGAACAGGTATTTTAAAACCGTTATCATCAGCGGCGATGTCAAACAGAGAAAGCCGGATAAGCACATCTTTGAAAAGGTAAAATGCTTTGGTGAGGATTATTCAGACTGCGTTTTTATTGATGACAGGATTAAAAATCTTGTTCCGCCGGCAGAACTTGGGTTTAAAACCATTCTGTTTAACAGAAACGGCGAACAAAAGGATACATATTCACCGCAGGTAACTCGTTTTTCTCAGATACCCGAAGCAGTAAATAAATTTTTTGGGGAATTAAATGGCTAAACATAAGAAGAAAAGGAAAAAGAAGAAGCGTTTTCAACATTCTAAAAAAGATAAGTTTTTGTATATTTTAATATCTTTTATTCCGCTAATAACTATTTTTATATTTGCAATATTCACGGATAGTTTCACCGTGCTTAACAAATATTTTTATAATGGAGAACTTTTACTTTGCAAGCCGGAAACAAACGGTTTCACAGTACTTTATTTTATAATGTTTTTCATCGTTATGATCGGTGGATTTATAAATTCCGGTTCCTTGATGGAGTTTGATATTTCTTTTAAAGACTTTGTTAACGGTAAAGATATAATAGCGAAAAAATATGCAGGTTTTTCTTTTTCTTTGATAGCTGTTGCAATGCTCGTTTTTATCGTCTGCGGTATCCTGCAATTTTACTCCGTAACAAGCGCAACGACGCATAATATTTCAAACAATCATCTGATGGCAGAAGATACCATAACGGAATATGATGAGATCAACAGTGCCGAGCTTTATATAAAAATGTATTTTTCTCATGCCGGGTCTGGTACTTTACGCGTCCCGACTGCTACTCATTACAAGCCTGTCGTTACAGTAACGATAAACGGTAAAAAAGAAAAATTTGATTTTTCGGATTTTGACAACAATTATTCAAATGTTAAAGCGTTTTTGGATTGTATAGACAGTAGTAAAATCACAGTTGATAAAACTTATTACAATGAGTTGCTTGAGGATACATATGCTGATAATGAAGCCAAGGCTTTATTCGCTATAAAATAATACGGAGAAACAGCTATGAGTGAGATCTGGGATATTTACGATAAAAACCGAAACCTGACAGGAAGAACGGTGGAGCGCGGTAAGCCTATGCGGCAGGATGAATACCACATCGTTGTGAATGTCTGGATAAGAAATTCAAAAGGGCAGTGGCTCATTTCAAAGAGAACGCCGAACAAACACTTTCCGCTTTTGTGGGAGCCTACGGGCGGCTCGGCCGTTTCGGGAGAGAGCAGTTTGAACGCTGCTCTCAGAGAGACGCGGGAAGAACTGGGCATAGAGCTTGACCCTCAAAAGGGCGAATTGTTCACGACTGCCTTGAGGCAGCACAAGAAGTTCCCCGATTTTCTGGATGTCTGGGTATTTGAACACGATTGCGATATTAAGTGCGTGAAACTTCAGCCAGGTGAGACCTGCGACGCCATGTGGGCGTCAACCAAGGATATAAAAAAACTTGTTGCGGACGAAAAATTCATTCCGCAAAATGTTTTTCCGTATCTTGACAAGCTGTTTGAGGCATATCATATATAATTATATAATACTAAAAATGGTTAGGGGAATATTTTATGAAGGAAAAAATTTTAGCAAGATTGTATGAGCTTGGTATTCCGGAATTGAAAAAGTTAAGTTCTTTGAATAAACTTAACGGCGATTATATCAATCTTACATGTAAGCTCCCTAATGGTCATATTTCAAAAATACTTGATGATGATAAAGTTTATTTTGCAGATCAAGTAGAAAAGAACAACAGTGACAGGTGCTACGGTATTGCCGCCGATGAAACACAGATCGCTATATATGAATACGGCTGCGGCGGAACAGACGCTGAGCTTGTAATGTGGTTAAAACTGTGACACGGTCAAAAAACTCATTTGTATTCTTTGTTTAAAGAAAGTGTGGTTTGGATTATGAACAACACAGAAAAATTCACCGGGAAAGCGGAGGTATACAGTGCTGCAAGACCGTCCTATCCCAATGCACTTTTTGAATATTTAAAAAGTGAATTGGGCGTGGATGAAAACACGGTCTTTGCCGATATTGCATCCGGCACGGGGAAATTCACACAACCGCTTGTTAAAATGGGGTGTACCGTGTACGCGGTTGAGCCTAATGACGATATGCGCGGGCAGGCGGAGTTGCTTTTGAGCGGGTATGATCATTTCATATCCGTAAACGGCAGCGCGGAAAATACCGGCCTGCCGGATGATTCGGTAGATTATATTTCCGCCGCACAGGCGTTTCACTGGTTTGATCCGCAGCTTTTTGCCGCAGAATGTAAGAGAATACTGAAACCAAATGGTAAAGTGATTCTACTTTACAATTCGCGTGATGAAAAAGCGCCGCTTACAGTTCGTCTTGCGGAGATATGCCGCAGGCTTTGCCCGAATTTTAAGGGCTTCAGCGGCGGAAATTCAGATGAGGATCTGAAAAGCTTTTTCAGCGGCGGTTTCAAGAAGATCACTTTTAAAAATGACTTGTATTACAGCCGGGATTCGTTTGTCCAGCGTATGCTTTCATCGTCCTATGCGCCGTTTGAAAGCGCCCCTAATTATTCGGCTTTTGTGAACGAATTGAAAAGCCTTTTTGATGAATTTGCGCAGAATAACATTCTGCTTATGCCCAATCATACATATCTTTATATCGGCACTGTGTAAAGCAAAACACTTTACTTAATTTTCTCTGAATTTTAGTTTGAATATAAAAAATCATCTCCGCACTGAACTGTGCGGAGATGATTCATTCATTACACAAAACGAACATTGTTATCTTTGATCCAGTAATAGATCTGCACGATATATGCAAGCACCTGCGGTCCGCGCATAAGCTGGCCGTACCACGGTTCGTTCAATGCATCAGGGTTTTCCATAAGTTCATTGATTTTGCCGATATTCAGCATATCGTGCAGGGGAGAAGTCTTATCCGCCAAAACCTGCCGGGTCATTTTGCAGACTTCTTTAAAGTAGATCGGATTATGCGTTTTGGGATATGGGCTTTTTTTGCGCCAAGTTATCTCATACGGCAGTTCATTTTCAAACGCTTTACGCAACACGCCTTTTTCGCGCCCATCGAATGATTTGATGCTCCACGGCATATTGTAGGCGTATTCAACGATTCTGTAATCGCAAAACGGCACGCGTACCTCAAGTGAGCTTTCCATACTCATCACATCCTTGCGCACAAGCAGCGTTTGCATAAACCAGTCAAGATTCAGGCGGAACATTTCTCTCATTCTGCGTTCGGTTCTGCTGTCTGTGTCAAGATAAGAGGTTTTTGCCACGGTTTCAAGATATCGCTGATGCGCGTATTCCGCTCCGTTCGGCAGCAGCCCGTCTTTCAGTATGCTTTGGCGAACATCTGTTGAACGGCTCCAAGGGAAGGTTTCCTCAAATAAAATGTCTTTGTTGTGATACCACGGATAGCCGCCGAAAATCTCGTCCGCGCATTCTCCCGAAAGGGCTACGGTCTGTTCTTTTTTTACCTCACGGCAAAACAGCAGCAAAGAGGAGTCAACGTCTGTAAATCCCGGCAGATTGCGGGCATAGGTGCTTTCAATAAGAGCATGCGCAACGTCTTTGTTATCTAAAACTATGTTTTTATGATCTGTTCCGAGATAGTCGGAGATCATATCGATAAAGTCGCTGTCCTTGTTGGGCTGGAACAGGCTTCGTTTGAAATATTTATCATTGTCGGTGTAATCCACCGAATATGTGTCAAGTGTTTTACCTTTACATTTATAATCATCACTTGCAACTCTGCTTATGATCGAGGAATCAAGACCGCCGCTTAAAAATGTGCAAAGCGGCACGTCGGAAACAAGCTGCCGCCGGATAGCGTCTGTTACAAGATCGTGCGTATGTTCTATGGTTTCACTTTCATTTTCCGTATGTTCCGCAGCTTCAAGCCGCCAATACTCTTTGATTTCGTATTTTCCGTTACTGAATTTCAGATAGGCTGCAGGCGGCAGTTCCTGTATATCTTTGAAAACGGCTGTGCCGATCGTTTTAGCAGGTCCAAGCATAAATATCTCATTCAAACCGTTTTCGTCTACATCTGCACTTACCTCCGGGATCAAAAGCAAACTTTTTATGCGGCTGGCAAAAGCAAAGATACCGTCTTTATAAGTAAAGTATAAAGGCTTTACGCCTATTCTGTCTCTGCATAGGAACAGTTCTTTCGTTTCATCGTCCCACACGGCGTATGCGAATATACCGTTCAGTTTTTTGCAGCTTTCTTCTTTCCAGCAATGATAGGCTTTCAGGATAACTTCTGTGTCGCAATGCGTGTCAAAGGAATATCCTGCGCTGATGAGCTCCTGTCTGATCTCATCCGTGTTGTAAATCTCGCCGTTATAAACAATAGTGTATTTTCCGAACACCATAGGCTGCGCGCCTCTTTCGGGATCAATAACGGAAAGTCGCCTGTGTATAAGTGAAACATATGGTTTTGTAATATCCCCGAAGCCGTCAGGACCTCTCATTTTAAGGCTTTCGCTGATTTTTTCAATAAGCGGTCTGCGTTCCCTTAAATCTATGTTTTTAGACAGCATCCCTGCGATTCCGCACATAGTATCACCTCAAAAAAATCGTTCAACTGTATTATATGCAAAACATAAATTTCGGTCAATAAAATTAAAAAAAGCCTTGACTAAGCGGTTTACTTATGCTATATTATTAAAGCGTTAAGAAACGCTGGTGTAGCTCAGTTGGTAGAGCAGCTGATTTGTAATCAGCAGGTCAGGGGTTCAAGTCCGTTCACCAGCTCCATATTTATGGGAGAGTTCCCGAGCGGCCAAAGGGAACAGACTGTAAATCTGTCGCTATTCAGCTTCAGTGGTTCGAATCCACTCTCTCCCACCAAATAACATCCTTGCTTTACGGCAAGGATGTTATTTTTTTTATTTATTTTTCTTATGGTTAAATTCATTCACTGAGAAAATTGACCAATCGTTTGGCGCAAAGTGATGATGAATATGCTTTATATTTTGCATTGCATTCCGTTCACAAAAAGTTCACATAATTATTGACTTAAAGTCATTGACTATGAGTCAACAATGTGATATTATGAGGCTGAAAAGGGGGAAGGCGAATGGGAAAAAGGCAGGAATCGGCGCTGGTGACCAGAAAAAAACTTCTTGAAGCAGGTGAAAAACTCATAAATGAGCGCGGCTTTGATGCAGTAAGCGTTGAGGATATTACAAACGAATGCGGCGTTGCCAAGGGCACTTTTTATACCTATTTTAAACGCAAGGAAGATATCGTGCAGGAACTCAGTTTCAGAGAATTCGGCGAAATTGCCGAGCGCACGAAAAATTTGCACGGCACTTTCATTGATAAACTGGTGTATTACTCGGTTCATTTTTCTTCTCATATAGAGCACACGGGTGTGAAGATGGCGCAGCAGTGGACTAAAAATGTGATTGACCCCAATGCGCTTACAGATGCCGAAAAGGGCAGCAAACTGGAGTTTGATATCAAAGCACTCACGGATATTTTTTTGAATTCCATAAAGCAAAATGAGATTTCAAAAGAGACGCCCGTTGAAAAATTTGTGAATTTCATAATTGCCCAGCTTTACGGACTGTTGGTCTGCTGGTGCATGAGCGATGCGGAACACAGCCTTTCAAAACGAACGGAGGAGTTTTGCGGCTTTGCGCTCAAACCGCTTATAGAACCATATCTGATAAATAGTGAGAATGGAATATAAAGGGGGATTTTTTATGAGTAAAATTCTGACGGCTTATTTTTCCAGAGCAGGAGAAAACTATTTCGGCGGCGAAATGCGATATGTTGAGGTGGGCAACACGGAAATCGCAGCCGGTTTGATTTCCGAGTGTGTGCAAACAGATACCTTTAAAATTGAAATGGTACACCCGTATTCGGATGATTATAAAACCTGTGTGCACGAGGCGGCGCAGGATCTCAAATCCGGCGCAAGGCCTCAAATTACAGATCCGCCGCACAGTCTGGATGCGTATGATACAGTCATTTTGGCTTATCCCAATTACTGCGGCACTATGCCGGCGGCGGTTTTCACCTTCCTTGAAAAGTATGATTTCAGCGGCAAAAAGATTCTGCCCCTTTGCACGAATGAGGGCAGCGGAATGGGTGTCAGCGTTGCGGATATCAAAAAGCTCTGCCCAAATTCCGAGGTGGCGGACGGTCTACCCCTGAACGGCAGCAGAGTTTCATCCTCAAAGCCTCAGATCGAAAAGTGGCTCAAAAACGAAAACTTATTATAAATTTATTAACGGAGAGACAGTTATGGAAAAATTTAAACTTTCAAACGGTGAGGAGATCCCGTCCATAGGCATAGGAACCTTTATGCTTACTCCCGATCAGGCGGAGAAATCCGTATATAACGCCCTCAAATGCGGCTACAGCCTTGTGGATACGGCAAATGCCTATGTGAATGAAAAAGCGGTCGGCAGAGGAATGAAAAAATCAGGCGTGCCGAGGGAAAAGATCTTCCTCAGCACCAAACTCTGGCCCACGGTTTATGAGGAGGATTCCGCCGTTGAAAAAACGCTGGAGAGGCTGGGTACGGATTATATCGACCTGCTGTTTATCCATCAGCCGGCAGGCAATTTCATGGCAGGATACCGTCAGCTTGAAAAAGCGTATAAAGCCGGTATCGTAAAATCCATAGGCATTTCAAATTTTCACGGCGAAAAGCTGAAAAGGCTTCTGAATGAAGCGGAGATCAAGCCGCATGTTATTCAGCTTGAGGCGCATCCTTATTACACGCAGGATGAAACCATGAAAGAGCTTGAGCCTTACGGAACAAGGCTTATGGCATGGTATCCGCTCGGTCACGGAGATAAAAGCCTGATCAACGAGCCCGTGTTCGCAAAGCTGGCTGCAAAATACGGCAAATCAAACGCACAGATTATTCTCAGATGGCATACGCAGATGGGCTTTATCGTTATCCCCGGTTCGGCAAACGCAGAACATATCAGAGATAATTTCAATATCTTTGATTTCACGCTGACGGATGAGGAAATGGCGGATATCGCCAAGATAAATAAAAATATAAGATATTATAATGCCACACCTCAGCAGGAAGAAGCATATGCGTCTATGCAGCCGGATATGGACGGTCAGAAATAATTAGGAGAGAATAGAATATGGAATTTTTAACACTTTCAAACGGAGTTAAAATGCCGCAGGAGGGCTTCGGCGTTTTTCAGATACCCGATCACAAGGAAGCAAAACGCTGCGTTCTTGACGCACTCGATACGGGCTACCGTCTTATTGATACGGCTGCGGCGTATATGAATGAAAACGCGGTCGGCGAGGCAGTGCGCGAAAGCGGCGTAAAGCGTGAAGATGTTTTTGTTACAAGTAAAGTTTGGGTTCAGGATATGAACTATGAGGGCGCTGAAAAGGCGATTGACGCTTCGCTTTCAAAGCTTGGTTTTGATTATCTTGATCTGATGCTGCTCCATCAGCCGATGGGTGATTATTACGGCGCATGGCGCGCGCTGGAAGAGGCGTATAAAGCCGGCAAGCTCCGTGCGATCGGTATGGCAAACTGCTATCCCCAGGTGATCGCGGATATGTGCCTTACGGTTGATATCAAGCCTATGGTCAATCAGGTGGAGATGCATCCGTTTTTCCAGCAGCAGCTCAATTTAGACACGATGAAAGAATTCGGAGTAGTGCCGCAGGCTTGGGGCCCGTTTGCGGAAGGCAATCACAATATTTTCAATCACCCCGTGCTTTCCGAAATCGGTAAAAAATACGGAAAATCCGCTGCTCAGGCTGCACTCAGATGGAATATCCAAAGGGGCGTTTCCGTTATTCCGAAATCCACGCACAAAGAGCGTATGGAGCAGAATATCAGCGTATGGGATTTTGAACTCAGCCAAGAGGATATGGAACAGATCACCAAGCTTGATATCGGTCACAGTGAGATCGTGGATCATTACAGCCCGGAGTTTGTAAAAATGCTCCACAGCCTTAAGATTCACGATTAGTTATAAAGACTTTTGATCGTATAACAACAATAAAATCTAAATAAAAACAGTTTAAACAAACACGTTGTAAAAGATGTACAGCGTGTTTGTTATTTTTTATCATTTCATTTCGAATTTTGTATTCAAGTATTGAAAAAAGTTTGAAATGTGTTAATATAAAATTAATGGATTGCATTTTTAGAACTATAAATAAACAGATGATCCGTTTAAGGGGTGTAAAATTGAAAAAAATACTCAGCATATTCATGGCGGCAGTAACGGTTGTTTCCGTGCTGAGCGCAAGTTTTCCTGCCATAGCACAGGAAATTGAGGAGAATAATGCTATTTTGGTCAGCGAAAAGGTATCCGCCATGTGTGAAAAGTATGATACAGAAAACGAAGCCGATGAACTGACCGAAGAGACCGAAACAACACAACGCACCGTTGAGGAAAGGCTGATCGTGAAAACGGATTCACGGATCAATACCTATGAAGCCGTTGAATCCGTATACGGCCTTGGTTATGCATTCATTCAGTTTGAAAACGATGAGGACGCCGACGCTGCTTTTGAAACCTACCAAAAGCAGGGCTACACCGTTCAGTATGATTCCATTCTTTCATTGGATGAGATGAATTCGGACGCATCCTCATCGCAAACGAATGATAACTGGGCATATGACATACTGGAAATACCCGAAACGCTTGCATATTTTTCGTCTTCGGGCAAAGATTACGCCGATATAACGGTAGGAATATTAGACACCGGCTTAGATTATACACACGAACTGTTTGCCGGCAGGATTACAAGAACGGATCTGAATTTTGGATCAAATGATAGTCAAAACGATTGTATGGATATGGATGGGCATGGTACAAGTGTAGCCGGAATTGTAGCTCTCAGTACACCTGATAATGTAAAAATAGAACCATATAAACTAGTTGGAGACGATCGCAAAGTATATACTTCAACCTTGCTTTGTTGTCTCTCATATATATTATCTATGCCTGATCCTCCTGATGTTCTTAATATGAGTATTGGTATTCCTGATTATGATAATGAAATAAATATTGAATTGTTTGAAGAGCTGATAGACTCTGGTATTGTCATTTCTGTTTCAGCCGGGAACCAAACATCAGAAGCAAAATTGTATAAGCCGGCGGGAATTCAATCTGTAATAACAGTTTCAGCGTCAGATGAAAAGAATAATCGCTGCAGTTGGTCGAATCACGGAGAACTAGTTGATATTGCAGCTCCAGGTAATTCAACGATATATACAGCAAAAATAGGAGGAGGGTATCGTGAAGATTTCGGAGGTACATCTGCTTCAGCTCCGTTTGTAGCAGCCGCGGCAGCAACCGTTCTGATGCAAAACGAGAAACTTTCCCCTGCCGAAGTGGAAAGCAAAATAAAAGAAACAGCCGTTCCCATACAGAAACGAACAGATATAGTGTGGTGCGGGGCAGGTCTTGTGAATTTCTACAGTCTGATTGATCAGCCGAAACTCGGTGATGTTGAATTCAGTTATACCGGCGGAGACTATTATGAACCGATCGCTGTTGAACTTTCCTGCAGTGACCCGAACGCCAAGATCATTTACACGACTGATATGACCGTTCCCAGCCTTACAAACGGAACGGTATATACCGACCCCATTGAAGTGACCGAGCATTCTAGAATTTTAACAGTTGCCTATGATGAAAACAACAAACTGAAAAGCGATTACACCTTCTCTGAATACCGTGTGATCTATGAGGCGGATGAGAATGATTTTGAGATCACGGATCAAGGGACTATAACGGCATATAATGGTGAGCATAAATCCATTATTATTCCCGATACAATAAACGGCGTAGAGGCGTTAGAAATTGGAGAAGAATGTTTTTTCCAAAGTGATGTAGAATATGTGGAGCTTCCCGATTGTATCACTGAGATACTAAAGAGAGCTTTTAAAGAAAGTGCTTTGGAAGTAATCATTGCTCCTGGCGCTATAGGCGTAGGTATTCAAGCCTTTATGTCTTGCTATAGTCTTTATTCTGAATATATGCCTAATGTGTTGTTTGCCAGCGGGCAATGTTTTTACGAGTGTATGCTTTTAACAGATCTTTCTTTTAAGGGCAAAGTGCTCGATGCCGGAGAACTTGCTTTCGCACAAACAGCAATACAAGAAGCAACTTTTCCAAATTTAGAAACGCAAGAACGCTCATTTCAGGGGACACCGTGTTATACTGCTTCCTTGCCGAAACTTACGGAATTAAACGGTGGATTTCAAAATTGCAGTAATTTGGAAAGTATATATATCCCAAATGTTACGGAAATATCTGGATCGGTATTCGCATACTGTGATTCACTAAGCGAAGATGCGGTGCCTTTTGAACAATTCACAAAAGTCGGCTCAAATGGGTTGGCTCATTCACCATTTGAAAAAATAATCCTTTCGAATTGTACAGAAATAGGAGATTACGCGTTTATAGCTACAGAAGCAAAATACATAAGTGCACCGAAAACCACAACGGTTGGCAAAGCTGCCTTTAGATATACCTATTCACTTGAGGAAGTCAATTTAGAAAGTGTTGTAAGTTTTGCTGATGAGTTTGAAGTGTTTTGTGATTCGGTAGATTTGAAATATCTTTATTTACCAAAAGCGAGCACTATACCTGCATTTCAGTGGCAACAGTCTCTTGAATACCTGGAAAACGGGACACTGGAAACCGAACTTGAATTCATTTATGCTCCAAAAGCAACTGGGTTTAATTATGTTTATAATAACCGTCACCAAATGAATGATATGCAATTTCTAAATAAACTTAAATTCATTTATGCTCCTAATTTGCAAACTATAGATATGACAGATGGTACATTTCCTCTTAATACCACTACCACGCTATATTTATCGGATGAATTGAGCTTTTTCAATATTTTAAAAAAGCCGCAATTAAAAATTGTCGCTCCACAGGAATCCTATGCGCACACAGTTGCAACTGAAAACGGATTTGAGTTCATCAGTTCGGACGATATGGCAGAGGCTTTAGGCGGTCAGATCAGGACACGGGATTCCGGCTTGCGATTCGGATTTACACTGGATTCCTCAGAGATCGGCTTTGATTATGAATCGCTTTCAGAAGATGTAGAATACGGATTTGTATACACCTTTGATGAACTCAGCGGAGATGAAGACAACATCAATGCGCAGCTTAAGGCGGGTAATGAAGGCACATACACGACAGAGGCCGCAAAGCGCAATATGGAGGGTACCGTCTCGCAGTACAACGCTGTATTCACCGGCATACCGGCAAGCCATTATGACAGCAAAATATCCGCAAGGGCATATGTCTGCATAGATGGCATGTATTTCTACTCGCCGGTTACGACTCGAAGTTTCAACGATGTTGCAAATGCCATTTTGAATGACGATACAATGGATTCAAACACACGAAGTGAAGTGTATAACTTAATTAACAGGGAGGTGTAAAAAATGAAAGAAAAGTACGCAAAACCGTATGCCGAAATTGAAGAATTCAAAACCGTTGATATCATCACAACAAGCGCCGGCGGCGATAATGATCCGGATACTGATATTGAGGTACCGTGGAACTAAAATGAAAAAAACAGTAACAATTGTTCTGATAACAGTCATCGTTGTAAGTGCTTTTGCAGCCTGTTCCGTAAACGGAAGCAATGAAAATATTTCAACGACTGCCGTTACGGACAGTCAGGGGCAAACACTTTATTACGAACCTGCTACGGATGAGGATGGCAAAACGGTTACAGACACAAACGGCAACACAGTTTTTGCTCAAATAGAAACGCTAACGAACGGAAATGCTGTTACCAAAGAAAACGGTGAATATGTGACGAATGCAAACACAACTGTTTTAGCCGGTGGCACTAACGGTTCAGATTCAAATGCAAAACCACCGTCATCCGGCGAAAAAACGGAAGATGCTGATAACGAAGTGCCGTTTGATCCGACAACAGAAACTTCCCCCGAAGAAAGCAAAACAGAAACAACCTCCGCAACTGAGAATACCACACAAGTGGAAGAAACGACACAATCCGCCACCGACGCAGATGGTTGGATAAACAAATGGTATTAATAACGGTGTTTCATGGCAAAGAAAAACCTCCTGTAACGGACTGAAATCCGTCACAGGAGGTCCTTTTATATTTGTTTTACTGCCGGATTTTGATGCTAGCCCCGGTTGTTTTCTTTATTCGATGCTAATAGAGCTGCTCGGCGGAAGATTTTTGCGTTCCGCTTTCGGAAGCGATACCTTGAGTATTCCGTCTTCAAATTTAGCGCTTACATCGGTGGGCTGAACGTCATCGCCTACATAAAAGCTTCTTGCCATCTGCCCGGAGTAACGTTCCCTGCGGATGTACCTGCCGCTTTTCTTTTCGCTGTCCTTATCCAGACTCTTTGAGGCGCTGATGGTTAGATAACCGTCTTTCAGATCTACCTTGACTTCGTCTTTTTTGAATCCGGGAAGATCAACATCGAGTTCGTATGTGTTATCGGTTTCACGAACATCGGTCTTCATAATATTTTTGCCGTGTTTTCCGTACAGCGGATTGTGACGGCTGAATCCGGACATCGTATCAAAAACATCGTCCCACATATCATCAAATAAATTTTCACCGAAAATGCTTGGCAACATAAGTCATTCCTCCATTCAAACCATTGATTTTACTCGTAGCTGTGGGGATATATCCTCGCGGTGGCGAGCTTTTGTTACCTGTTTTGCGGTTTTGAACTCTTCTGAGATTCTCTCTCTTTCAAGTTCATCTTTATTATATCATGAAAATTAGCACTGTCAATATTAGAGTGCCAATTTTTATATTTAATTTATATTTCTGTAATAAATTCATAATTATTTTCCAATTTCAAATAAAAAACGGCATTTTTATATAAACTTTTTGGAATATTCACTTTTACCTATTTGAAAATCCGACGTTATTTGCTATATTAGATATACAGAATACACAAAAGAGAGGGCTTAGAAGATGAGAAGAACGGTTTCTTTGAACAAGGGATGGAGGTTTGGGTTTTCAGAGCATCCGGCAAAAAAGGATGCAGCTGCCGAAAAGGTTGATATTCCGCACACATGGAATTCTATCGACGGGCAGGACGGCGGCGGTGATTATTACCGGGGCTGCGGTTGTTATGAGAAAATTGTCAGTATTGATAAAGAGGATGATGCAGAGTATTATCTTGAATTTTACGGCGTAAACAGCGTTTGCAATGTTTTTGTAAACGGTGTGCATATCGGCGAGCACCGCGGCGGCTATACGCTGTTTCGTTTCAATATAACAGCTGCCGTTCAAAACGGAAAAAACGAAATTGCCGTAACTGCGGATAATTCTCCGTTCCCGAATGTTATACCGCTGACTGCCGATTTCACCTTTTTCGGCGGGATCTACAGAGAGGTGAATCTGATAGAAGTAAAGGGTGCGCACTTTTCACTTGATGATTTCGGTTCTGACGGCGTTTATATTTCCTATCCGAACAATTGCGATGTTGCAGAGTGTGCCAACACGTCCGTAAGGGCAAAAATATGCGGCGCAGACAGCGATTGCGTTATGCAGGTCTCCATTTATGAGCAAAGTGCATTTGAAGCGTGCCGCTATATTGATACGGTTGATTTTGATTTGGATCAGATCGTTTCGGGAAATTGTGCTCCCATCGCAGAGGAAACAGCCGAAATCAGCGGCGGCAGGGCGCAGACAGTCATTCCCGTAAGAAATCCGAAGCTTTGGGACGGCAGACGCGCGCCGTACCGCTATAAAGTTGTGTGCACCCTCATGCAAAACGGCGAGGAGACGGACAGGGTTGAAAAATATATTGGTTACAGATATTTTAAGATAGATCCTAAAAAAGGATTTTTCCTCAACGGCAGAAGCTATCCTCTGCGCGGTGTGAACAGACATCAGGACAGAGAAAATATGGGCTGGGCGATCACGGAAAAGGAGCACGAGGAGGATTTTGCGCTGATCTATGAGATGGGCGCGAATGCCATCCGTCTTGCCCATTATCCGCATCATCCGCACTTTTATGAGCAGTGCGATAAGTACGGCATACTCGTCTGGGCTGAGATCCCGTTTGTGGATAATATCGGCGGAATGCAGCTTTCCCCCCTTGAAACGGATAAAGAAGCAAGCAGGAAAGTAACTCTGAGCCAGCTTGAAAATGCCAAACAGCAATATACGGAGCTGATTTTGCAGCAATATCACAGACCGTCTATATTTTGCTGGAGCATGTCCAATGAAGTCCGGGCGGAATATGATAATACCGCTGCATATATGATGAGCGAACTGAATGCCCTTGCCCATTCTCTGGATACAAACAGATATACCGCTCTTGCGACGAACCATTACACAGGCGATAAATGGAGCTCGGATATAAAGGGCTGTAATATTTATCCGGGATGGTACTGGGGCTCGGCAAAATTATTTGCTGCCCAGACAGCCGCGCATATCAGGGCAAACGGCGGCAGAGGCGTTGCGGTCTCAGAATACGGAGCAGGCTCCAATGTTTCTCATCACACGGAGAAGCCGAAACAGCCGAAAGATACCGTCTGCGAATTTCATTCCGAGGAATGGCAGTCGATTGTTCACGAACATGCTCTTAAATATTTCATGTCGCCCAAAGCCAATAAAATCTGGGGCACTTTCGTCTGGAATATGTTTGATTTTGCGATAGACAGCCGAAACGAGGGCGGTATTCCCGGCAGGAACGACAAGGGTCTTGTTACATATGACAGAAAAATTAAAAAGGACGCGTTTTTCCTTTATAAATCCTACTGGAGCAGAGAACGGGTCGTTTATATAACCTCCCGCAGATTCGAAAAAAGGGAAAAACGGCGCATAGATGTTAAAATTTATTCCAACGAAAAAAATATATCCCTTTATGTAAACGGAAGAAAAACCGGCGAGAAGCAGGCAAGACCCGTTGCCCATGATCACATATTTGTGTTCAGAGGTGTAAAACTTCATAAAGGCAAAAACGAGGTCAAGGCGGTTTCCGAAAACGGTATTGCAGATACCGTTATTTGGGAATATTAAAAGAAATAAGTATATATTAAAAACACAAAAGCGGTGTGAATTGCATTTTCACACCGCTTTTTCGGCTGTAAGATCATATCAGTATTCTTCACCCGAGTTTTCCGCGGGATGATAATTGGGAACATATTTTGCCAGCGTTTGCCTAACGTTTGCATCGTTAATATCTGAAAGATCGGAAAGCATGTTTTTAAACTGATTTTCATCAATATCCATAGGCTGCGTTACAAATATTTTTTCAAGCGCTGTTTTGCTTCGTGTTTCCATTTCGCTTTCAAGCGCAAGTTCCTCATAAAGCTTTTCCCCGGGTCTTAGCCCTGTTATTTTTATGCCTATATCATCCACTTCGTATCCGGCAAGCTTGATCATGTTCACGGCAAGATCTCTGATTTTTACAGGCTCACCCATATCCAGCACAAAAACCTCTCCGCCCTTTGCGAGTCCGCCTGCCTGGCAAACAAGCTGCGCCGCCTCCGGGATAGTCATAAAGTAGCGTTCTATATCGGGATGCGTAAGCGTGATGGGCCCTCCGTCCTCTATCTGCTTTTTGAAGATCGGAATTACCGAACCATGTGAGCCGAGCACATTGCCGAAACGCACCGCAGCATAAACGGTATTTTTACTCACGGTGTTCATATACTGAACAATGAGTTCGGTTATCCGCTTTGTGCAGCCCATAACATTTGTCGGGTTCACAGCTTTGTCTGTTGACAGAGTGACCATTTTCTCAACTTCAAACTCATTGCAGATGAGGGCAACGTTATATGTTCCGAAAACATTGTTTTTTACCGCTTCGCAGGGGCTGTTTTCCATAAGAGGCACATGCTTGTGCGCTGCCGCGTGGAATACCACATCGGGCTTGAATTCGCCGAAGACTTCGCGCAGTCTGTTAACATCGCGCACGGATCCGATGCGGATATGAATATCTATTGTGTCTGAATATTTTTTGTGCAGCTCGTTAGCCAGCTCAAAGGCGCAGTTTTCATATATGTCAAAAATCACGATTGCTTTGGGGCTGTATCTAGCGACCTGGTTGCAAAGTTCAGATCCTATTGAACCGCCTCCGCCGGTAACAAGCACTGTTTTGCCGATAAGATAGCGGCACACCTTTTTGTCAAGTCTGACCTCCGGGCGGGCAAGCAGGTCTTTGATCTCAATATTTCTGATCTTTCTGGAAGAAGCGCCGTCTTCAAGAAATTCGTTGACAGAAGGGGATATCTTTATTTTGCATTTGGTCTGAAGCGCGATATCTATTATCTCTTTCTGGCGTGTTCTTGACGCGGACGGCAGACAAATCATAATAACGTCGATATCATAGCGCTGAGCAAGTTCGGGAATATCGGAGCAGGTACCGCGGACTTTTACTCCGTTTATTCGTTTATGAAGCTTCGCGGGATTGTCATCCACTGCTAATACGGGATAGCCGTCTTTATAATTATTTATGATAAGTTCGTTTATGAAAAAGTCGCCCATAAATCCGGCGCCAACGATCATTACACGCTTGTGCTTGCCTGAAAGGCTCGTGGCACGGCCGGTATAGCGCTTAAAAAGTCTGAATCCGATCCTCGGAGCGCAGAGCGCAACGAATTCAAGAACGAACATCAGAAAATAAGCGTAAAAAGGTATCCAGCCGGAATAGCCGAGCCATTGGGAAAACACAACTCTGTCCACTAAGAACAGTGAAAAAGCCGAAAGCAGCGCAGCCACGATCGTTCTTGCGATCTCATCAACTCCTGCGAATGTCCACACGCTCTTATAAAGATCAAGCAGCTTGTTGAATATGCAAAGCAGCGTGAGCGTTATAAAAAGATGCCAGTAGCTGAACAGAATGGAGCTGTATTCCGTTGAGCGGACATGCCCCCCCATGGTCAGGTATACTATAGCCGTATTTGCAATAAAATACAGTATGAAATCAACAATAACGATAACCGCTTTTTTGCAAAGCGCCGTTATTTTTAGCGTTCTTTCTTCAGTCATGAGCTGCTCCGTTAAATCATTCAATGGTTTGTTCATATTTATTTTATATCATAATATTTTTATTTTCAACATGAAGTTAAAAAAAACGCCGTTTATATATTTTTCCTTGCAAATTTCTTCCTGCTTACTGTTAAATTATTACAAAAAAATGGATTTTATTAGGTTTGTGTTGAAAATCATTTTCGGTTGGGTTAATATTAAATTGTAAATATTTATATTCAGGCGGTGTTCGTTATGAAAAAACTGACAAAAACCGAACTTGCGCATGTTTCTCCCGAAAGTGTCGGCATCAAAAGTTCGGCAATTACAGCTTTTATTGATGAGATAAATGAAAAAAAGCTTGGTCTGCAAAGCTTTACCGTTGTGCGCCACGATAAGGTCTGTGCGCAGGGGTTTTGGAAACCGTATTCAAAAGAGTATCCCCATGTGCTCTATTCTATGAGCAAATCGGTTACATCGACTGCCGTCGGCTTTGCCGTCAGTGAAGGGCTGTTAAAGCTGGACGATAATATATCAAAATTTTTCCCCGAGTACGCAAGCGCCGGTATGTCGCCGAATAATAAAATAACAGTGGAAATGCTGCTGACGATGCGCTCAGGCAAGCTGATAACCTTGCTTGAGGAAAAAGGCGGCAAAGACTGGGTAAAGCAGTTTTTTGACGCGGCTTTCTTTATGCCGCCGGGTTCAAAATTCAATTATCTTTCCGAAAACACCTTTATGCTCTCGGCAATTATATCAAAGGTCACGGGAATGAGCATGGTCGATTATTTATATCCCAGAATGTTTGAGCCGCTCGGAATAGAAAAACCCTTCTGGGAGCAGGATGGGAAAGGCAATAACTCTGCCGGCTGGGGACTTTATATGAGATCCGAAGATCTTGCCAAATTCTTTCTGCCGTATATTCATGGCGGAAAATGGATAGACGGAACGCAGCTCGTGCCT
Organism: uncultured Oscillospiraceae bacterium; assembly: GCA_900539845.1. Lineage (GTDB taxonomy): Bacteria > Bacillota > Clostridia > Oscillospirales > Acutalibacteraceae > Eubacterium_R > Eubacterium_R faecavium. The sequence continues at coordinate 76,347 of UQDP01000005.1, forward strand.
GCCGAATGGGTCAAAACGGCAACACAAAAGCATACGGATTCGGTCCACGACGGATACATAGACAATATGTGCGGCTATGGCTACCAGTTCTGGCGAAATCCCGTTTCTAACAGCTTCAGAGCGGACGGACTTTTCGGGCAGCGTTGCTTTATGTTCCCGGAATATGACGCCCTTGTGGTGCTCAATTGCGGTGAATCAGAGGATTATAAGATCATGAAAGTGTTCTGGAAGTACTTTCCCGAATGCTTTGAAAACGGCGTTATTCCCGAAAACGAAAGAGCGCATAAGGAACTTTTAAAAACGATATCGGAGTGTGCTGTTGAGGATCTTCCGGCACAGCCGAGAAATACGGCAAAAGAGGCGGAGATCAGCGGCAGGATTATAAAGTGCAAAAGCAATAAATATGCTTCGGTCATTTCCATATCCATATTGAATATGCTTTATAACAAGCCGGGAAATATAAAAGCCATGAAGTTTGTATTTGATGATGACGGGCTTGTTTTCACTTGGAGTGAAAAAGAGGAGACCAATGTTATACGCGCCGGGATGAACGGAGAATACGGCGTCAGCGAAATCACGCTCGGCGATCTGCATTACCATGCGTATTCAAAAGCCGCTTGGCAGCCGGACGGAACATTAAAGCTTTGGATAAGACCGATCGAAACCGCACATGTGAGAAAGTTCACTTTCGATTTCAGCGGCGCAAAAGTGAAGGTGAAAAATGAAATGAGCCCCACTTTTGAGGAGCTTACTATATATTATATGACATTTTCCGGCATGCCGGTAAAACAGAAATCGATGGAACATCTTATTGAAAACGCTGTGCACGATCTCGGGCTTCCGCTTTTGGAACCTGACTTCAGCGGTAGATTTGTTTGATGCCATGATACGGTGATTTGATGAAAAACAGAACGTCTTTTTCTCTATTTGATATTATGACGGCGCTGATATGCCTTGCGCCCGTTTTGGCAGGCGGGTTGTTTTATTCACAGATTCCCAATAAAATGGCGGTGCATTTTACGGCGGATCGAACTGCGGATTCCTTTATGAATAAGAATGTCTTTCTCTTTGTGATCCCGTTGATCGCCGCAGTGCTGCAGCTGAGCATTTGTGCCGCCAAGGCAATAAGAATGCGAGCGTTTGCAGGCAGCAGGGCAGTGAGGCTTGTTATGCCTGCAATCGTGTATTTTTCTTATTATATAGTTATAGGATATTCATTGAAGGTGCTTAAAGAACCTGCGTTTATCATCTCGGCAGTCTTTTCATTTGTTCTTATGGCAGCCGCCGGTTTCCTTCCAAAAGCGGGAGGGCTGCCCGATGTTATCCTAAGAATCTTTCCCACCTTGAAAAGTCCCGTGGTTTATCAGAAAACGCGCAGTGCCGCCGGAGCAATGTGGTTGTCAGCAAGCGCGCTGATGATGGTTTTGTCCTTTTTAGGCTCTCTTGCCGCGCCGTTTGCGGTGCTGTTGTTATGCTTGATCCTGCCGCCGGTCTATTCGGTTGCAGCTTATCATTCGCAGTACAGTTCTAATCAATAATTTACAGTTGAAAAAGCTCCCGTCTGAATGCACATTCAAACGGGAGCTTTACTTTACCCTTAAAAGTTATATGGGCCTATTTTGTTTTCCTTAAAATCTCATTTGGGGAATCGACTTCCTTACAGATGGTATGTTCCGTAAGCTCCGAAAGCAATTTGATTTTTTTATTCAGCATCGGTCTCAGGCAGTTTGGAACATGCTCCTGGTGGGCTCTGTGTATGGCAACACATTCCTTGCAGTTGCCGTGATAACGGCAGGCTTTCAGGCAGGGGCAGTGGTCTTTTTCCTTATATTCTTCCCGAAACTGCGATGCAAATTCTTCCTGAAGCGCAAGCCCTTTAGCACGGTTTCCTTTGCGGAATTCATGCATGGCTTCGATTTCCTTTGGATTATTGTCTATCGTCATTCTATTCTCCAAAAGCTGAATTTTTCAATACTTTTAAGTGTATATTTGGATTCGCCTTATTTATTGTTTTTTTGCTTTTTTCTTTTTAGCCACAATAATGATTACAGCAATAACGATGCAGACTGCCAGAACGCCACCTACTGTTCCGAAAACAGCCGGCAGGAACGTGCTTTTGTATGAGCCGTAGCCTATCTTTGCGATCGTGCTGTTTGAAACCTCGTAGTCCAGAACGTCATTATACATCATGACTTCGGATTCAAAATCAGTCAGGTCGTTTTCATCAAGCGTTACCGTGCGCACACCATGCTGATCGCCGTAACTGTAAAAGCCTGTTTCAGGGCAGGCCACCAGCTTGATGCCCTGATATTCGCCGGCAAAATAGTTCACGTGATCGTGTCCGAAAAACGCGCCGATTATATCTCCCTGATTTACCCAGCTTTCAAACTGGCCGTGATTGCTGTTCGGCGGGCATGGTCCTTCGTTGACCTCGCCCTGATAGATATATTCCTCGTTTGCTATGTAATATTTGTCCTCGTGACCTCCGTTGCCTCGCACTGCGCCTTCCGTTCCTTCCGAAACTTCCGTCAGCATCTCATACACTTCGGGCACGATTATATGCTGGAACAGCAGAGACGGCATCGGAACGCCGCCGTTTTCTTCTTTGAGCTGATCGGAAACGCGCTGATACCACTGAATCTGATCCTCGTGAACATAGCCGTAGCCGCCGCCTTCCTCTTCGGATGCATACGGATTGGAATCCATAAACCAGAGATTGAAGATGTCCTTTGTTCCCGAACTGTCCCTGATCGTTAAATTATAGTTGCCCACACCTGTCATCTCTTCGCCTTCAACGGCAAGGCAGTTGCTGTAATTCTGAAAACGGTGCAGTATGTATTCTTTTGCCGCCTCTTCATCATAACCGTTTTCGGCGCTGGCAAGTCCTTCATGGTCATGATTGCCGAAAACAAGCGTAAACGGTATTCCGCTTGCTTCAATAGGCTCTGCAACGCTGTCAATAGCCTCATCGGTCTGCGTCTTGTCCACGCCTTTCCACCAGCCGGCGATATTGTCCCCCAGCAGAACGATCAGGTCTGGCTCTGTTTTTCCTATCGCCGAAGTGATCATGTCGGTTGTTTCCTGCCTGGGTTCATTTGTGTCCTGAAGATCGGAAAGAATAAGGATCTTAAATTTCCCATCCTCTTTAAACTGCAAAGCACCGTCGTCGGCTGCGAACACGCTCATTGGGCAGCATGCCGCCAACATGGTGATGACCGTAAGAACGGCGATCACGTTTTTAAAAACCTTTTTCATAATCATTTACCCCTCTCTTTTTGATTATTTATTATTGTTTTTTTAAGCCTTGAATGAATACTATCAATTCCGGCGCACAGTTTTGCTTAACCACGATCGTGCCGGAGTTGATTGCGGTCATGATGTAAAAATTGGTTTTTGTTTCAACTATTTTGTAAATATCCTCATAAAAATATTTTGAATAATGCCTCTCATTTTTTGATTCAAAAAAGTGATCATAGAATTCTATTTGGATAACAGGGCATTTTTGCAGCGCTTTGTTTGAATAATAAGAAGCTTTTAGCGTTTTCGTTACACCGGCGGCTGAAACTGCTGCGCAAATCGCTGTTAAAAATACAAGAAGGATCAAGGTGGAAGCGTTTAACAGCAGAAAACGGCTATATAACAGTATAATAAATAAAAGCAAAATGAGCAGAACAGCCATAACAATAAAACGCGACTTGTTCAGCGAAAGGTTCCAGCGTTTGTATTCCTCATACGTATGGACTGTCTGTGTTTTGAATAAAGGCTCCATAAGATCTCCTTATTCGGTTGGGTACTTAAGGTCTTCTTTGGTCCAGTCCTTTATGACCTCAAGAAATTCTTTGGCTTCCTCTTTTGCCTGCGCCAGATTATGATCCTTGCAGTTGCCGCACTCTTTCATCGTTGCTCCCGGTATCATTCCCCAGTAATCGGCAATATACTGAAACGCTTCTTTTATCAGATTGACGGAATATCCGTCCGAAAGGGAACGCGTCAGGAAATAAAATCCCGTGCGGCATCCCATGGGGCCGAAATAGATAATGTTATCGCCGAATTCAGTGTTGCGCACATAGGTTGCGAAAATATGCTCGATCGTGTGCATTGCCGCGTTGGTCATGACAGGTTCTTTGTTCGGCTCTCGCATTCTGATGTCATATGTTGTTATATCATCGTCAATGCGGCTGATATAGATCCCTTTCTTAAGCTTGTTATGGTCTATCTGAAAGCTCGGTATGGTTTTCATTCTGATCTCACTCCTGTTAAAAATGATAGGTTCGAGGTGATCTCCTCTCCCGTGCAGCCGGAGTCAAGACGCTTTATCATCTCAACTGCGTCGTCTTTTGCCAGCTCGTAAAGCTGCGTAAAGCTCTCGCTCCTGATCTCGCCGGAATAGGGTGATCTCCATTTTCTGTTATTCATATTAACATATTTTATCGCTTTTTCCAAGTCATTCGTTCTCAGAAATGACGAAATTCTGAAATTTCCCGTAAAAGGGGAGACGAGACGTTCCGCAAGCTTTAAAAATTTTTCCTTGCTTCCGGCAGCATCCAGCAGAAGCCTCTGGGCTGCGCGTGTGTCTTTTATCGCGCATGCAACATCCTCATCCGTAAAAGCATAAGGCGAAAAGAGTTTGCCTGAGGAAGCGAGAACGGAGGAAATCTCTGATAGCTCCCGTTGTGTGAAATGGAGCATATACTCGGTCTTATACGCTTTTGGATTGCGGATGTTCTTTTTCTCACGCAAAAGCACGGAATCGAGTGAAAGCTCGATCATATTGTGAACGGAATGCGGATTCATAGTTTTGAATTTATCCGTTATCCTGTTTTGAATAAAATAGATATACGGATGGCAGATTCTGTCCAGCGCGTAGTGCAGGATAAATCCGTAAACATAGCTTTTTGCGATGTCCGGCTCGGCCTTGCTTTTGCAGTATTCCTGAAAGCAATCCATGATATCACCGCATTTTGAGCGGTGCATGGCAGAGCCTGCTTTTCTGAGCGATTTCCCTTTCTGCCACGGAAGCGCGCGGTGAAAAAAGAAGATATCCGGCCCTTGCGCGCCGATATAAACAGCGTCCCTGTTCAGACGAAAATCCGCGAGTCCGGCAAGCCTGTCCATAAGCTCTTCGGCAAACAGGTAGTGGGTGGAAAACGCGGGCATTATATCATCTCCTCGGTAAGCGATTTCAGATCCTGCGGAAAATCACAGGTAAGGTGCATTTTCTTTTCGGTAATGGGATGAATAAAATGGATATCACGGCAGTGGAGCGCCTGACGGTTTATTTTTTCGCAGCTGCCGCCGTACATATCATCACCGGCAAGCGGATAGCCGAGATACGCGAGATGCACTCTTATCTGATGCGTGCGCCCCGTTTCCAGATTCAGCTTAAGCAGCGTGTATTTTTCGGAATGTGCAACAGGCGTATATCTCGTAACGGCTCTTTCTCCGTCAGACGCAACGCAGCGCTTTATGATACTTTCACGCTCACGTTTGATGGGCGCGTCAATCACACCGCTATCGTTTATCATTCCATGTACAACAGCGTAATAATCCTTTTTTATGCTGCCTGCAAGCTTTGCCGCTGCCAGCTCATTTTTTGCGATGAGCACAATACCGCTCGTATCCCTGTCCAGCCTGTAAACGGCTCTGAACGCGCCGGGGCAGTGAAGCGAGACAGCGTTGGAAAGTGCGTCGCCCCTGTGGTTTCTGCTTTCGTGCACAGGCATGTTCGGCGGCTTGTTGACGGCGATCAGATCTTCGTCTTCATATAGTATTTCAATTTCAGCGCCGGAATAGTTAGGCGCCGTGCCGCTTTCCTCTATATTGATGACGAGCTTGTCACCGTTGTGAAGCTCGTCTATTGCCTTTGCAGGAACACCGTCTTTGAGAATTCCGACGGGCGAGTTTTTCAGTTTTGTCAGCAGGGAAGAGGACACGCCGAATTCCCTTAAAAAATCGCGTATCTTCTTTCCCGAATCTTTGTTTTTAATCGTAAATTCTACCGTTCGCATACTAAAATTATACATTTAATATAAAATTAAAGCAATATGGTATTGAAAAAATCGATTGAAAGTGTTAAAATATTAACAATAACGCAGGCTGACGGAAAGCTGATTTACCCTGACCGAAAGCGCGCAGATAAAAGGTTTTATTCAAAAGTATCTCCGCGCAATATTGCGCGGTTTTTTTCTTGCATTTTGGGAGTGTGACAGAATGGATACCAGAGTAGCTGTTATAGGCATTATCGTTGAAAACAGAGAGTCCGCCGCTGAGCTGAACGCTGTTCTGAGCGAATACGGTGATTATATTATAGGCAGAATGGGCGTGCCGTATCAGAAAAAGAATATAAATATAATTTCAATTGCTGTCGACGCTGAGCAGAATATTATAAACACACTGGGCGGAAAAATAGGAAGACTGACCGGCGTGTCGGCGAAAACAGCCTATGCAAATGTTTGAACGTCTTATAGATCAGCTTCGCAAAAATACCTTTCTTGAAAAGAAAGAGTATAAGCTGCTGATCGAAAACAGACAGGAGTGCGCGGATTATCTTTTTGAAAACGCAAGGCAGGTCCGGGATTCGGTTTACGGCAACCGGGTATATATCCGCGGTCTTATCGAGATATCGAATCACTGTAAAAACGATTGCCTTTACTGCGGGATACGCCGTTCAAACCGAAACCTTGCCCGCTACCGCCTTTATGAGGATGATATTCTAAACTGCGTGAAACAGGGGTATGAGCTGGGCTTTCGCACTTTCGTTTTGCAGGGCGGCGAGGATGCGTATTATAATGATGATATGCTCTGCACTGTTTTGCGTGAGATCAAATCGCTTTTCCCGGATTGTGCAGTAACACTCTCGCTGGGCGAACGAAGCTTTGAAAGCTATCAAAAACTGAAAGCTGCCGGCGTGGACAGGTATCTGCTGCGGCATGAAACTGCGGCTAAGCATCATTACGAACGCCTGCACCCGCCCGATATGAGCTTTGAGCACAGAGTGCAGTGCCTAAAGAACTTAAAGTCTCTTGGTTATCAGACCGGCGCAGGTTTTATGGTTGGTTCTCCGTATCAGACTGCTGACGACCTTGCAGGGGAATTTATGTTTCTGAAAGCGATCCTGCCGGAAATGGTGGGGATAGGGCCTTTTGTGCCGCACTGCGACACACCGTTCGGCGGCTTTAAGGCCGGCTCGGCGGAGCTTACGCTGTTTATGCTGGCGCTCATCAGGCTCACTCTGCCGCATGCTTTGCTGCCGGCAACTACCGCGCTTGCTACTGTTGACGGCAGGGGACATGAAAACGGTATGAATGCCGGCGCAAATGTGATCATGCCGAATCTTACCCCTGAAAATGAGCGAGAGAAATATACCTTGTATAATAACAAGGCACACACGGGCGCCGATTCGGCAGAGGGGCTTGCGCTTTTGAAGCAGCAGATGAGCCGTGCAGGTTATGAGATCGTTGTGGACAGAGGCGATTACAGACCCTGAAAAATGTAGATTATAATGATTTGAGAAAGGTTTTGAGAATATGATAAAATACGATCCTAAATCACTTAAGGCGGAGGAATTTATAAATGACGCCGAAATTCGTGAGACTCTGAAGTACGCGGATGCGCATAAGGACGATCTGGAACTCGTTGACACAATCTTGGAAAAGGCAAAGAAGCGAAAAGGGCTGGATCACAGAGAGGCGAGTGTTCTCCTTGCCTGCGACAATGCGGAAAAGATCAAGGAGATCTATGATCTTGCCGAACAGATAAAAAAGGATTTTTACGGCAACAGAATCGTCATGTTCGCTCCGCTGTATCTTTCAAATTACTGTGTGAACGGCTGCCTTTACTGCCCCTATCATCAGAAAAACAAACATATCGCAAGAAAAAAGCTCACCCAGGAGGAGGTTGCCAAAGAGGTAATCGCGCTTCAGGATATGGGGCATAAGCGCCTTGCGATCGAGGCGGGTGAAGACCCGGTAAACAATCCGATTGAATACATATTGGAATGCATTAAAACCATTTATTCCATAAAGCACAAAAACGGCGCCATACGCCGAGTGAATGTAAATATTGCCGCTACAACCGTGGAAAATTACAGAAAGCTGAAAGAGGCGGGGATCGGTACATATATCCTTTTTCAGGAAACTTATCACAAGGAAAGCTATGAATATCTTCACCCCACAGGACCGAAACACAATTATGCCTACCATACCGAGGCTATGGACAGAGCAATGGAGGGCGGCATAGACGATGTTGGCATCGGCGTGCTTTTCGGGCTGGATAAATATAGGTACGAATTTGCCGGACTGCTTATGCATGCAGAGCACCTTGAGGCCGTGCACGGCGTCGGACCTCACACCATCAGCGTTCCAAGGGTCAAAAGGGCGGACGATATCGACCCGAATGATTTTGACAATTCGCTCAGTGATGAGATGTTCTGCAAGATAGCGGCATGTATCAGGATTGCCGTTCCGTATACGGGTATGATCATATCCACACGTGAAACCCCTGCCGTGCGCGAAAAAATCATACGTCTCGGCGTAAGCCAGATCAGCGGAGGCTCAAGGACTTCTGTGGGCGGATACACCGAGGAGGAAAGACCGCATGACACAGAACAGTTTGACGTTTCGGATAACCGCACGCTGGATGAGGTGGTCAACTGGCTTATGGGCGCCGGTTATATACCGTCTTTCTGCACGGCATGCTATCGTGAAGGCAGAACGGGCGACCGCTTTATGAGCCTGTGCAAATCAGGACAGATACAGAACTGCTGCCATCCGAATGCGCTTATGACCTTAAAAGAGTTTCTGATGGACTACGCAAGCGAGGATACGAGGAAAAAAGGAGAAGCGCTTATTGAAAAGGAGATCGGGAATATAGGCAGCGAAAAGGTTAAAGAGATCGTTCGTGAGCGGCTTGTTAAAATAGAAAAAGGTGAAAGAGATTTTCGTTTCTGATCCTTCATCTGTAAAATCTGATTCGGAGGTGATTTTGTGGGACTTAACGATACTCCGTCGGGCGAGAGGGTAAGTATAGCATTCTTCGGCTGCCGCAACGCCGGAAAAAGCAGTCTGGTAAATGCTGTAACCGGGCAGGAGCTGTCGGTTGTCAGTGAGATCGGCGGAACAACGACCGATCCGGTAAAAAAAGCCATGGAGCTTCTCCCTTTAGGACCTGTTATGATAATTGATACCCCGGGTTTTGACGATACGGGCGCTCTCGGCGAAAAACGGGTGGACTCGGCTCGGAAAATTCTGCGTTCGTGTAATATAGCGGTTCTTGTTACGGTTGCCTCAAGAGAACTGAACGACTGTGAAAAGGAGCTTATATCGCTTTTCTGTGAACGAGAGATCCCGTATATAACCGTGAAAAATAAGTCCGATCTGCTGAAAGACGCACCCCGAAATACATCGCGGATCGTTTATACAAGCGCATTGAACAAGCAGGGGATCGAGGAACTGAAGGATATGCTTGCCGGCATTTACAGACCGCCCGAAAAGCAGGTGCGGCTTGTGGGTGATCTGATTTCCGCGGGCGATATAGTCTTGCTTGTAACCCCGATAGATTCCGCCGCTCCCAAAGGCAGACTGATACTGCCACAGCAGCAGGCGATAAGAGATGTTATAGACAGCGGCGCAGCTGCAATCGTAACAAGGGAAACAGAGCTTGAAACAACGCTCGGTGCGCTGAAAGAGCCGCCTGCATTGGTCGTGACCGATTCACAGGTGTTCGGCGTCGTATCAAAAATCGTGCCGGAGTCGGTTCCGCTGACTTCCTTTTCGATTCTTATGGCGCGGTATAAGGGCTTTCTGAAAACGGCGGTGAAAGGCGCACGCGTAATTGACAGCCTTAAAGACGGTGATAAAGTGCTGATAAGCGAGGGATGCACGCATCACAGGCAGTGCGACGATATAGGCACTGTCAAGCTGCCGCGCTGGCTTCGGGAGAGAACGGGAGCAGAACTCGATCTGAACTGGAGCAGCGGAAGCGGATTTCCACAGGATTTGTCAGAGTTTCGTCTTGTTATCCATTGCGGTGGCTGTATGCTGAATGCCGCTGAGATGGAATACAGAATGAAAAGCGCGCAGCAACAGGGCGTGCCTTTTACAAATTACGGCACGGCAATTGCCTATATGAATGGAATTTTGGAGCGCAGTCTTTCCCCGATTCCGAATATCGTTTAAATTGAAATAAAGAAAAAGCGTTTTAAACCGAATAAAGGTTTAAAACGCTTTTTTAATGTGAAATACTTCTTATTTGCTGAATGAAACGATGATTCCGCCGTTTGAAGCATAAAGCGAATTGAGTCCGCTTGCTTTTATGACGATCACATTATCTTTATTATATGCGCATTCACTCTCGATCAGCGCCTTAACATTTTGCGCCTTTTCCTCACAGCACACATGGCTGATTATGCACACCTTATCTTTCAGATCGCGGCCGTCAGTGTCTTTGGCAACGAGTTTGGCAAGCTTTGAAAGCGCGCGCTTCTGATTGAGATCCTTGCCGGCAACAGAAATGTTTCCGTAATCCGTTCTTCTGCATATGAGCTTTACCCTCAGAGCCTCTATCACATTAGCCGCAAGGTTGAACAGTCTGCCGTTTCCCTTGAGCGCGTCAAGGCTTTCAAGGCAAAAATAGAGACCGCAGTTTTCAACGCAGTATTTTTCAACAGTGCTCACCACATCGTCAAAATCCGCTCCGCTGTCCGCAAGCTCTTTTATTTTGTGCGCCATTATCGTCTCAAGACCCGATGTCGCAAGCGAATTGAAAACATGTATCTTTTTTCCGTCCGCGTGTTCGTCACGGTATATTTGCACGCCCTGAACGGCGCTGTTGTATGTGCCGCTCAGTTTATCCGTTATGGTAAGCAGGTATACTTCGTCATAGTCGCCCTCACATGCCTTTGCGAATGCCTCGGGCGACGGGCAGGCGGATTTTGCAAGCTCGCTGCTTGCAACCATTCTTGAGATGAAATCATCCTGGTCAAAATTGAAATCATCCTGAATTACATAATCGCCTATCTGAAGGGTGAGCGGAACGATCTCAAAATCCTTCCAATCCTTCATATCTTCGGTGATATCGCAGCAGGAATCAACCACAAGTTTATATGCCATAATCTGTATTAAGCCTTTCCTTATTTTACATATAACGCTAATTCATTATAAACTAATGCTTTGCTCCGTGTCAATGAATTTAAAGTTTATTTACAATTTATCTGTTTTGTAATTCAAGAAATGACTTTTCTTGCGGCTTCGATCTGTTTTTCAACACTTTCCGCGCTCGGACCGCCGGGCACAAGTCTGTCTGCAACGCATTTTTCAAGGTTTATGGCTTTGTAGACCTCTTCATCAAATAACGGGCATATTTTTTTGTATTCTTCAATCGGGAGCGTTTCAAGCGTTAGGTCTCTGTCTATGCAAAGCGCAACCAGTTCGCCTGTTGCCTTGTACGCGTCTCTGAACGGCAGCCCTTTTCCCACAAGATAATCTGCGCAGTCAGTGGCGTTTATAAAGCCCTTTGCCGCGGCGTTTCTCATGTTCTCCTTGAGAACAGTCATCGTTTTTATCATGGGTGTAAATGCGTTAAGGCACATCTTGACTGTGTCAACGGCGTCAAATACCGCTTCTTTATCCTCTTGCATATCTTTGTTGTACGCAAGGGCAATTCCTTTCATGACCGTTAAAAGAGCGGCGAGATCGCCGAAAACACGACCGCTTTTGCCGCGAACAAGCTCGGCTATATCCGGATTCTTTTTCTGCGGCATAATGGATGAGCCTGTGGAAAAGGCATCGTCAAGCTCAACGAATTTGAATTCCCAGCTGCACCACATGATGATTTCTTCTGCAAATCTTGAAAGATGCACCATGATTATGGAAAGCGCCGCTGCAAGATCTATGCAGAAATCACGGTCGGAAACACCATCCAGCGAGTTAAGGGTGATTGAATCAAATCCAAGCTCCTTTGCAACCATTTCCCTGTTGAGGGGATATGTTGTGCCGGCAAGCGCACCTGAGCCGAGCGGGCATACATTCATTCTGCGTTTTGTGTCCGCAAGGCGGTCAAGGTCCCTGCAAAGCATAGCCGCATACGCCATAATATGATGGGCGAATGTGATCGGCTGCGCTCTCTGAAGATGGGTGTATCCGGGCATTATGGTCTGTTTGTTCTCTTCCGCTTTGTCGCAGATAACGCCGATTAGTTCTTTAATTTTGTTTTCTGTTATCCCTATCTCTTTTCTGAGTGTCAGCCTTATGTCCAGTGCCACCTGGTCGTTTCTTGAGCGCGCGGTGTGAAGCCTTTTGCCGGTGTCTCCCAGGCGTTCGGTCAGTTCGCCCTCAACAAAAGTATGTATATCCTCTGCGTTTTCGTCAATTTCAAGAGCGCCGCTTTTGATATCGTTCAGAATATCCTGAAGACCTGCGATTATTTTTTCGCTTTCGCTTTTGTCTATAATGCCGCACGCTCCCAGCATGGCTGCATGCGCCATGCTGCCTTTTATATCTTCCTCAAACATTCTGCTGTCAAAGCTTATTGAGGAATTAAAGTCGTTGGTTTCCTTTGCAAGTTCTTTTTTGAACCTGCCCTTCCATAGCTGAGCCATAGTTTCACATCTTTCCGTTATATAAATATCGGCGCACCTCTGCTGCCGCAAAGGCGCGCCTTAAGCATAATCAGTCTTTATTTTTTCTTTGCTCGTCCAGCAGCGCCTTAACCTTGATCGGAAGTCCGAACAGGTTGATAAAGCCTGCCGAATCGTTCTGATCGTAGACCTCGTCAGCGTCAAATGTGGCAAATTCCTCACTGTAAAGGCTGTAAGGGGAAGTTACGCCCACATTGATAATATTACCTTTATAAAGCTTCAGTTTTACATCGCCTGTAACCGTCTTCTGCGTGGATTCAACAAAAGCGGAAAGCGCTTCGCGAAGCGGCGTATACCACTGACCGTAGTAAACCACCTCGGCAAATTTCTGCGCCACAAGGAATTTATAGTGCTGTGTTTCGCGGTCAAGGCAGATCTGCTCAAGCGTCTCATGAGCCTTGTAAAGAATTGCTCCGCCGGGTGTTTCATAAACGCCGCGGCTCTTCATTCCCACAAGTCTGTTTTCAACCATATCAACAAGTCCGCAGCCGTTTGCGCCGCCCAGTTCATTCAGTTTTTCAACAAGCGCAACACTGTTCATTTTCTCACCGTCAACGGCTGTGGGCACGCCCTTTTCAAAATGAATCGTAACATATGTAGGTTTATCGGGCGCCATTTCAGGCGAAACGCCCATTTCAAGTATCTCGTCATATTTGGGCTCGTTTGCCGGATCTTCAAGGTCAAGTCCTTCGTGGCTCAGATGCCAAAGGTTTTTGTCCTTTGAATAGTTTGTTTCCCTGTTTATTTTAAGCGGGATATTATGCTGTTCTGCGTACTCTATCTCTTCCTCACGGCTTTTGAATTCCCATGTTCTCCATGGTGCTATGATCTGCATATCGGGAGCGAAAGCCTTTATTGCAAGTTCAAACCTTACCTGATCGTTACCCTTTCCCGTGCAGCCGTGGCATATTGCGTCAGCACCTTCTGCCTTTGCGATCTCAACGATCCTTTTGGCAATGATCGGGCGGGCAAATGCCGTGCCGAGCAGATATTCGTTTTCATATTTTGCACCCGCCTGAACGGTGGGGATGATATAGTCGTCAACGAATTCCTGTTTCAGATCTTCAATATAAAGTTTTGAAGCGCCTGTTTTTTTTGCTTTTTCTTCAAGGCCTTCCAATTCGGTGCCCTGACCTACGTCTCCGCTTACCGCGATGACCTCGCAGTTGTTATAGTTTTCCTTTAACCACGGAATGATGATAGATGTATCAAGACCGCCGCTGTATGCGAGAACGACCTTTTTGATTTCCTTTGCCATTTTACTTCCTCCGAATATTTTGAATGACACGGCGTTTGCCTGTGACTGCTATTCATTATAAACATATAAAACAGAGTAGTCAAGACAATTAACGATATTTGTATAATTATACAAAACATTTGAGAATATTCAGAAAATAATGTATATTATTTCACAATCGGATGTGGATAAATCTTCACAGTGCAATAAAATTCCGTAATAGAAAAATGCCTTAAAATATGGATAAATTATAAACGAATTTTGATATTTTGTTAATAAACTGTTATTGACAGAAATGCATCAATATGGTATAGTAAATCATGTAAATTTATATAGGGGTATTATACCCTTTTGTTATGGATTGACAGATAAAATAAACTGCATATAAGAAAAGCCGGGTCAGGGCTTTTGTGCGGGGGTGTTTCATCTGCCAAATCTTAAGGGAGGTTATTCAATGAAAACAAAAAAGTCCAAGCGGCTTCTTGCTGTTTTTCTTTCAGCAATCATGGTGCTTTCCACCTTTGCCGCAATGCCTTTCAGCTCCTATGCTGCGGAACACACCGCTGAGGATCTGAAAACTCTTATCGATCAGTATGAATCAAGAGTTGAAAGCAGTACGATCTATACCAATTTAGCTGATTCTTACACGGCTTGGTATGACGCCTATCTCACCTATGTTATGGTAACTGCAGGTACAAAGGATGCGGAAGAGGTTGACGCTGCTTATAACACGCTTCAGACTGAAATGAACGAGATGACGGTATGGTCTCCTTATGAGGCGACTGCCACAGCTGCAGCAGACGGCTCTTACACCGCCGATATGCTCACAGGCGGCGATGTTATGTCCAATGTTTTGTATGCTTACGGTGTCGGTGCGAACGCTGCATATAATTCTGTGGAGACAGGTAACTGGTACAATACGATAACCCGCAGCGGCGTTCAGTACGGTGATGCCGTTCTTATGTATGACGGCATTCACGAAGTAGGTATGCCGATCTCGCATTTCCAGGCACGTATCAGGACGGTGGGAAATTCTCAGACCAGGAGTATGAACCCCACAACAGCGGGCTTTGAGCTTCGCCACGACTGGCATGGCTATGGCAACAGCCCCGGTTATCAGACAAATACTTCGTCCACATTTTCATATATTCAAAATCCGGGCAGCGGCGGCTCAGAATCATCAGGTTCGGAAAACAGTCCTAACAGGTATTCCAATACGCTGTATTGGAACGGCGATTTGAGCAGCTTCGGAAGTAACTATTCCATACAGTATGCTTCACAGGACTGGATTACATATGACCAGGCAAACAGATCCGGCACATTTACGCAAAGCGCAAATATATATGTAATTAATTATAAAGGTCTTATAGATGCTATAAATAATTATACTTCCAATATTTGCGATTACTCTTATACTCAGGTACTGAATTACTTTAAAGCGATCGATACGGCTACTGCGCTCAATCCGCAGTCGTATATCACCGGCAGCGATATTGCAAGCGAGGTTGCTACGCTTTCAAATGCGCTGACAAGAGCGGCTTCGGATCTGAACAGCACCCGCAACAATGTCAGAACAGCAGTAAATATGCAGAGCTATGTTGATCTGGCAAAGAATTATGCTGCTTACACACCTGTTGCCGCAGGAAATAATGAGGACGGATATTATACATCCAGCTCTTTCACCGTTTTCCAAAGAACATATAATAATGTTACTTCAACTTTCAGTTCCCTTGCGAGCAAGAGCACACGCTTTACGGATGCAACAAGCACAAATGCTACTCTTGTGGATAATTACAGCAAGCTGGTAACTGCGGAGAGATATATTGACGACAGCGCATTGCAGGCGTTGTTTGTTCAGTATTACAATACGCTCACGCCTGCTTATTATACAACCGCTACTTATTCTGCTTTGACGGAAAAGATCAATGCCGCACTGGCTTATTACAATAACGGCAGCTACACTTCCGGCACCACTCTGAAAGATAATGAAGAAGACAGAGCGATTTATAATACGATTCTGACCGATGTTCAAAACGCAACGGCTGCGCTTCGTGTAAGCCATGATGCACAGGTCGCTATCGGCGGCGTCATGTTCAGCTATAATATGGCTGTTGAATATGCCAACAGCCTTAACGGCGGTCAGTATTCCAATTACACAGAAGTCATGGACTCCATTGCTGCCGCTACAGCTTTGATGACTGCGCTTGACGCAATGCCGTTTACCAATCAGACTGAAATAATAGCTGAATATACCGAAGTGCTTTCCAACATAGCCGTTGCCCTCGGTTCTCTTGAATATGCGTTCACCGTTATTCCTGACGGCACCATCGTTTCACAGACTGTCGGTAGCACAACGGGATACGATGCAGATAATGTTAGGTCTTATTTGAGTGACGCAATCACTAACATCACCTATTTCAAAACCGTTTCGGGCACATCTTCCTATACGACAGAGTACGATCTTACTTTCGATAACTATTGGTATGAGTGGAGCAATTACCGCGGAGCTCTTTATCATGGTCTCGGCTTCGGCGCATTAGGTCAGGATACTGTATCCGTTGACGGCGGCACGATGTCAGTTCTCTGGAAAGAGGGCGGCGCTGTGCTGGAAGAAAACAGCGGTCAGTATACCTATCACCAGGCGCTTATGAAGACGGAATCGCAGGGCGCTTCCAACTATGTTCATGTTCGCGGCAATCAAAGCAACACAAAGATCTACGGCGAGACCACCGTTACAGTAGGAGATCTCGGAATCAGAGCGGTAGATTATGTGACTCCCGATATCTATGAGCTCTTCTATGTTATTCAGAATGAAACGCTTGGTTATTCGACGACAAGAAACAGAGTAAATACCGATGTTAAGCAAACTGTTACGATCATTGATATTTCGGATCTGATCGAAAAGACTGCTGAGGCTTCCAATATTGTTGCAGCTTGTCAGAACAACAATTTCAGCTGCTACACAGCGGATAGTTGGCAAGCGTTCAGCGCTGCGCTTTCCGCCGCTCAGGCTAATATGGCTTATACCGATATGACAAACGAGCAGATCGTTACTGAGGTTCAGACCAGGTATAATAATCTGACAAACGCGATCACAGGTCTTCAGCTCAATACGGCTGACGGCTCACACAATATGGTAGAGGCTGAAGACAGCACCCATGAGAATCCGCATTACATCTGTAATGTCTGCGGCTATGAAATCAACGGAAATGCCACAGGTTCTCTTGCGCATACAGATATTTATACATCCGATGAGAATGGTTCAACTCATACGCACACCTGTTCTCGCTGTGATCTCAATGAAGTAGAAAACTGTGTTGATGAAGACAGCGATCAGTACTGTGACCTTTGCGGTCAGGCTATGTATGACCCTGCAAACTGGGAAGCATTTAACACGGCTAAGGCTCAGCTTGAAGCTGCGCTCGCATCGTCTGCAGACGGCACTGTTAAATATACTTCCGCTGCGCTCAAAGCAGTGAACACCGCTATTGAAGCAATCGGATATTATAACTATGATGAAGCGCAGCAGGCAAAGGTTTCCGTAGATTATCAGGAAGCAATCGACACGCAGGCAGCAGCAATTACTGCGGCTCTTGAAGCGTTCAATAAAGGAATTACCGACGGCAGCGTTTATGAGGCAAATCTTTCAAAGGTATCCACTCTTAATGCAGATGCTTATGATGTAACTGCTGTTCAGTCCGCTGTTGAGGGTATAACCGTTGAGTCAACTGTAGCCGTAAACGGAAAAGATTATACCGGCTATGATTTTGACAACTATAATATGGCGTTAGGTACTGCGCTTACCGAAAACTGGATTCCTTACACCGTTACGGTTATAGATCAGGCAGATAATGAATTGTGGGTAGTTGATAACGGCGACGGTACTTTCAGCTATACAGATTCAGAAGCCGGTGCAACCGAGTTCCATTACGGTGATTCCATAACCCTTACCAATCCGTCAGATGCGGATGAGGTTTGCCGCTGGGCAACATATGTTTATACCGATAATTTGGACGGCGGTGCCGCAAACAAATATCAGGTTACGGATACGACCTATACCTTCAATGTCAGAGGCTATACTGAGGTTTATACCACGGCAGGAGCTTCAACGGATAATTCACTCTACTGCATTAAGTTCTATCTTGCGCTTGACGGTGTGAATACGGGTAAGCTTCTTGACGTTCAGTATTCCGAGGAAGGCAGTATTCGCGGCAACGCTCTTGATATCCAGCATAATATTCCGTTCTACGAGCTTGACGGTTTCTATTCAGAGGATATGGAAACATTGTACGGAAGCAGTGAGCGTACTTCGATTCCTGTGTCTGGCAATATGAATGTTGTTGTAAACTATACGACCATTTCGCCCACATCATATGACGTTACGCTTATTGATGAAGGCGGATCAACACTTCAGACGGTTCATCCCGAATATAATGAGCTTGTAACACTGTCCGCACCTGACGCGGTTGCCTATATCAACAATGCAAACGGCAAGGTTCTCTGCTACGGCAGCGAGTATTCCTTCTATGCTTGTCAGGATATTACAGTTAAGGCTGTAACTGAGATCGAAGAGCAGGCGGCAAGTGTGGATGTTGCAGATCCTATCGTTGACGGTTCCGGTAAAACCTATTTCGTTGGCTCGTTCGCTTTACCGGAAGGTGCTAAGATTAAGTCTTTCGGTTTTGTAATTGACGGACTTAATACAAATCATACTGATTTAAGTCTTGCGGATCTTGATCCGGCTCAGGCTGTATTCAATCTTTCTGCTTCAAAATATACCTGCGCAGGTCAGAACGGTAATCAGTTTACGGTAAGCTTTAATTCCGACAGAAGCTATCCGAGCTGTTCATTAGTTGCTTATGCGATTTATGAAGATGCGGACGGAAATGAATTTTATGCTTATTCGGATGTTAAAACGCAGGCAACGATTTATTAATAAAAGATAGGAGGAATGATTATGAAATTGTTGTATAAAGAACCGGAAATGCAGATTCGTAAATATGAATTTCCTTCTAACAATTTATATACTACTTCTCCGGGTGTTATTGACCCCGGTGATTCGGATTTAGGCGATGGCGACGATCACGGTGATATATTCGGATAAAAACAGACTCCCCTCATAAGAGGGGAGTTTTTGTTCTCTATATGCGAATGTAAAAAAATGAGCGGTTGTGTTCAAAACACAACCGCCGGTATCATTTTTAGGTTATTCATTTTCACTGCTGTTCGATGAATATATAAAGTCTATAAGCTTGTCCTTATTTTCATCAACATTCAGGTCAATTACGGAAGCTCCGCCGTGATTTGCATATTCCCAGGTACCGTCAAATGGGCAGGAAGTTTGTTCAAAACCGCCTGTCAGACATGGAACAGCTCTAAGAGCCAGACTTCTTATTTCTCCTTTTGTAAGATCCGTTTCTATATAAGGGGCAACATTGCTTGCAGCTTTGTAAGCGCCTATGGGGCCGCTGCTCAAAACACCTTTTATTATTGCCTGAATAACCGTTCTCTGGCGCTCTGTACGTTTCCAGTCAGTGTCAATCTTTCTGATTCTGCAATATGCCAGCGCCTGTTCGCCGGTAAGAGTGTATGTGCCGGCGTCAAGTTTAACGTTTCCGTATCGGCCGGGGTGGTTCGTAACTTCTTTTGCCTCTTTTTCCGTGACCTCAACTTCAACTCCGCCAATGCTGTCTACCATAACTTTAAACATTTCAAAATCGGCAACAACATATCCGTCTATCTCTATTCCGAAATTGTATTCAATCGTGTCCGCAACTCCGCTGTATCCGCCGTATGTGCAGGCTGCGTTCAGTCTTTGCTTTTTGTCTGCCACCGGAATATAGACCCAAGTGTCACGCAAAAAAGATGTTATTTTCACACAATTATTTTCGCCATCAAATGAAATGAGCATCATGGTATCTGCGCGGCTTGCCTCATCTTTGTCTTCTGATCTGGCGTCAACGCCGAGCAGCAGAATGTTTGTAACTTTGCGTGAAGATTGAAGCTCGCTTGCGGAAACATAGGCGTTTTCCTCTTTTTCATCATAATTGATCTTTCCGAGCACTGCTTCAACCATTCCCACACCGGCCATAACAATCACAAGCACAACTGCAACGACTGCACTTAGAATTTTGGGAGCCTTGCCGCCCTTTTTCTTTGCTTTGGCTTTCGCAGATCCCGCTGTTCTTCTGTTGCTTTCAGCGTCTTTCTTTCCGCTGCGCGGCGAATATCTCAGATCGTCATTTCTGCTATCCGGGTAATCATGTCGTTGCTGCGGCCGTGTCTGTCTTATATCCTGCTGTTGGTTATATATCTTCTGCGTATCCTGTTCGCGGTAATAGCGGTCATATTCAAGCGTTGGGTTTATTCCGTCTTCTTCCTCGATTTTTGGTTCGCCGCGTTTGTTTTCTCTGCTGTTGAAATCCAGATCGATGGGCGCGCGTCCGTAATAATCCTCCTCAGGCGGCACGCTTCGGTCTCTGTCATCATTATAATTCCTTGGCGCCATTTGATCACCTCCTAACAATATTACAATATTTCCTTTTTGTTTGCAACAGCCTTAATAAAATTATTGACAGTTTTTCATTTATAATTTACAATATTAGTCAGCGGGCTGGTCGGGCAGCCGCGCATATTTATAT
Organism: uncultured Oscillospiraceae bacterium; assembly: GCA_900539845.1. GTDB lineage: Bacteria > Bacillota > Clostridia > Oscillospirales > Acutalibacteraceae > Eubacterium_R > Eubacterium_R faecavium. Next base: position 96,859 of record UQDP01000005.1, read on the forward strand.
GTGAGGAAAGTCCGAGCAGCACAGAGCAGGATAACGGCTAACGGCCGCCGTGGGTAACCATAGGGAAAGTGCAACAGAAATAAACCGCCGCGAAAGCGGTAAGGATGGAAAGGCGAGGTAAGAGCTCACCGAGCGGGTGGAGACATCCGCTGCCATGTAAACCCTATCCGCTGCAACACAGACTGGGAGGTTGTTTGCTCGACACAGAATCCCGAAATGTGGCTGGAGCGCGTCAGCAATGGCGCGTCGAGATAGATGGCTGCCAATAACAGAACTCGGCTTACAGACCAACCCGCTTTTATTTTTAAGGAGTAATTATTATGCTTGTAAATATGCGCGAATTGCTTGCGGCTGCGCAGAAAGGGAATTACGCAGTCGGATCATTTTCTGTTGCAAATATGGAAATGGTTCTGGGCGTTCTCAAAGCAGCAGAGGAACTTCAAGCTCCGATTATACTTCAGATCGCAGAAGTAAGACTCAAACAGTCTCCGCTGGAGCTTATCGGTCCGCTGATGGTTGCCGCCGCTGAAAACGCAGAAATTCCTGTTGCCGTTCATTTTGATCACGGCAAGACAGAAAAAATGATTAAAACGGCGCTTGATATCGGTTTCACTTCCGTTATGTTTGACGGAAGCCATCTTCCGCTTGAGGAGAATATAGCCCAAACCAAAAAGATCGTTTCTATGGCGAAAGCATACGGCGCGGCTGTTGAGGCGGAAATAGGCTGTGTGGGCGGCTCAGAGGACGGCAGCGAGGATATTGCCATAAACTGCACCAAACCTGACGATGCTGTTCAATTTGCTGCTGAAACAAATGTGGACGCGCTTGCAATAGCGATCGGCAACGCACACGGTAATTATAAAGCGACCCCAAAACTCAGATTTGACATTCTGGAGGAGTGCGAGCAAAAGGTCAGCGTGCCGCTCGTGCTTCATGGCGGAACGGGTATCAGCCCCGAAGATTTTGTGCGCTGCTCAAAAACGGGAATCAAAAAGATAAATATAGCAACGGCAACCTTTGACTGTGTTGAAAACGAGGTCAGAGCTTGCTATAATAGTGATAAGATCAAAGGTTATTATGACCTTCAGGCCGCAGAAGTGGAGGGCGCTTATAAAAACGCCAAGCGTCATATTCTGATATTCGGCACAGATAATAAAGCGTGAATCATGCGCGGTTTTAAGGAGTAAAAATTATGAAATACATAGAATTTGATATGAGCAAACCGCTGGATTTTATTCCGGTCGGCAGAATCGCGATCGATTTTAATCCCACCGATATGTATATGCCGCTTTCCGAGTCGTCCAACTTTAATAAATATGTGGGCGGTTCTCCGGCAAATATAGCGGTCGGCCTTGCAAGGCTTGGATGCAAAGTGGGTTTTCTCGGCTGCGTTTCCGATGATCAGTTCGGCGATTTCGTTGTAAACTATTTTGATAAAGAGGGAATAGACACCGGCCATGTTACACGCGCGAAGAACGGCGAGAAGATCGGGCTTACTTTTACCGAGATCCTTTCAAAAGAGGAATCCTCCATCCTTATGTACAGGGATAATGTTGCCGATTTCTGCCTTGACCCTGCTGATGTGGACGAGGAATATGTAAGCAGTGCCAAGGCGATCGTTATAAGCGGCACCGCTCTCGCCAAAAGCCCGAGCAGAGAGGCTTGCTTCAAGGCGATGATGCTTGCCAAAAAGAATAATGTAAGAATTATTTTTGATATCGATTACCGTGAATACACTTGGAAATCAAAGGATGAGATTGCGGTCTATTACAGCCTTGCGGCGCAGTACGCCGATGTTATCATGGGTTCGCGCGAGGAATTTGACCTCACGGAAGGAATCGTCGGGGTTAAATCTTCGGACAGGGAATCTGCGCAGTACTGGCAGTCCTTCGGCGCGTCTATCTGTGTGATCAAGCACGGCAAAGAGGGTTCTACCGCTTATACAAATGACGGTAAATATTATACGATCAAGCCGTTCCCGGCAGTTGTGCTCAAAGGCTTCGGCGGCGGCGATGGCTACGGCTCTGCTTTCCTTTACAGTTTGCTTCAGGGTAAGGAGATCATCGACTGCCTTGAGTTTGGCTCCGCGTCCGCGTCTATCTTGATTTCGGCGCACAGCTGTTCGGATGCGATGCCGTCAGCCCGCCAGGTTGAACTCTTTATAAAAGAAAGCAAAGAAAAGTACGGCGAAATGGTTGCCAGAGCATAAGCCTTAGAATGAAAACGGTTTGGGTATTTCCCAAACCGTTTTATTGTAAAATCATGGCTTTGCATCAATTCAGAAATACAGCGGTTTCCTTTCCTTTTTGCACATCCGATACGCAAGTCCGCACCTCAGCGCGTTTCCGTTTCTGCAAAGCAGTTCGTCTGCTCTCAGAAATTCAAATCCTTGTTTTTTTAATAAGGGGATTGCTTTCAGCACGCCGTCAACGGTTGATTCTTTTGTGTCGTGCAGCAGAAATATTTTGCCGTCTTCCGCATGGTCCAATAGATAGCTGCAAACATAGTCACTGTTGGTGTTTTTCCAGTCAGCAGGGTCATTAGACCATAGTATTGCTATACGTTCAATTTTATTGAGCCGTCTTCCGGTGTAAAAGCCATGTGGCGGTCGAAAAAACAGTACATCGTTTCCCGTTATGTTTTTAATAATGTCTTCTGATTTTTTTAGGTCATGAATAAAATTTTTCGTATTCGTTTCAAAAAGGGACGTATGAGAATAGGTGTGATTACCTATCAAATGTCCGTCATTATATATCCGCTCTATTGTTTCGGGGTGCTTTTCAGCTTGTTTTCCGAGCAGAAAAAATGACGCTTTTGCATTTTCTTTTTTTAATCCGTCGAGCAATTTTTCTGTGTATTCACCCGGTCCGTCATCAAAGGTTAGAGCAATTGCCTTTTGTGCCGATGACAAAGGAGCGGAATATATATATCCGTGGGAAGAGGTCACAAACGGTGTAAGAGTCCATACGGCAGTAAAAAGCACAATGAAGCCGATCAGTTTTTTCTTGCTCATATTTTGCTCAGCCCCTTTCTGCCTCAAATATATTATGTAAATATTAAAATAAAATCGGCATAAAGGAATTATAAAAAATATGTAAAGTTCTTTCGTGTGCTTTGCATGCAAAAAAAATAAAGTCCCGCAAAACGGGACTTTGTCAATATATATTACATTTTTGCTGTAACGCTTGATTTATCAGCCGTTGAGGATAGCGAAGTTTTCCTTGTTGCTCTTATAGAGGTTTTTGAAAACTTTGAAATTTCTGTCGTAAACGGCTTTTGTTTCTTTATTGGGGTGATATATATGTTTGGCAGGGATGAGCGATTTAACATGGCCGAGATCGGGGATAAGTCCGAGCCCGACGGCTATGCATGCTGCCGCGCCCACCGCGCCTACGTTCTGCGGGCTGTCCACAACTTCGATATCTCTTTGCAGGATATCGGAAAGGATCTGGCAGGTAACCGCGCCAAGTGCGCCGCCGCCGCAGAAACGGATGGGGTTTGAGATCTTGACTTCTTTTTTCAGATCCTGTCTTTCAAGCATCCATCTCATATGGAAGCATATGCCTTCAACGACCGCCCGGATCATTTCCGTTTTGCCCGTCTCGATCTTTATGTTAAAGAACATTCCTGCCGCGTTCGGATCTTCAAAGGGGCATCTGTTGCCGTGCAGCCAAGGCGTGAAAATAGTGCCGTTTGAGCCTGCCGGGATCTGATCTATGACATCTTCCATATAGTCATAAAGATTTATATTGAGAGCCTCAACCGAATCGGAGATGTTTTTATCCTGAAGATATACGCCGATATCATCGAGCGCAAGATGATCCTTTACCCATTCAACGCATTTGTTGGAGGTCTCCAGCTCGCCGAAATAATTATAAGTTTTCGGATCAGCGCCGACTATGGCTGCCATCATGGCGCCCGCGTCAACCACCTGTTTGTCAACGATCGTACCTATCCAGCCGGAGGTGCCGCTGTAGATATGTGTGTCTCCAACCTCTGTGCAGCCTGTTCCTACACCGATCAGTGACGCGTCTCCGCCGCCGCCGAAAACGGCAGTGCCGGGAGCAAGACCGAGTTCAGCCGCCGCCTTTTCTGTTACTTCGCCGACTTTTTCGGTGCTGTCCTTGATCTCAGGCAGGTGGTTGATGTTAACGCCAACCATATCGCATATGGGCTTGCACCAGCCCTCGTGGCCTTTTCGTGTGTCGTAAAGCAGGGCGGCGAAAGCGCTGTCCCTTGTCATAACGAATTCACCGCTCGCGCGGCAGATCAGATATTCCTTAACATCCAGCCATTTGTAGACTTTTTTGAAGTTTTCCGGCTCATGTGCTTCAACCCATTTGTATTTCCATATGGGGTCTTTCACCGAAGAGCTTACCGCGCCCGTGTATTTAAGATATTTAAGAAGCTTGGATACTTCCGCACCTGCGACCTTAACGCCGTGGGCGATACCCTTTTTTAGTTCCTCGCGCGCTCTCTGGTCCATATAACTCATGGGGTTGCGCACGCAGTTGCCCTCTTTGTCAACAAGCACAAGACCCTGCATTTGGGAACAGAACGATATTCCTTCGATCTGTTCTTTTTTTATGTAGGGAACTTTTTCAAACACCGTTTTTGTGGTAACGCACATAGCCTCCCACCATTCGTCCGCGTTCTGCTCCGCGCCGCCTTTGACTCCCACTTGATCGTCAACATAAAGCCCGTAACCGAGAGATGAGGAGCCGAGGATCTTCATTTCCCTGTCGATCTCGATCAGGCAAGTTTTGATGCCGGTTGTGCCTATGTCGTAGGTGATAACGTATTTTGCCATAATTTCCTCCTATATTTTCATTCCTTAGAGAATGTGAATGCCGATTCAATGAATTTCAATAACTGTTTAACGATCTCTTCATCATCAAGCTCTTTGATGTCAACGCCCGTGTAAATACACAGCCTTTCCCTGTAATACTCGCAGGTGAATGAAAACTGAAGCATGAGCAGAAGATTATCAAGGAAAAAGGCGAAAAGTCTTGGATCAAGATCCTGCCTCACATCTCCGCTCGCAAGCGCCTGCGCAATGGCGGTGATATATATTCTGCTTGTCTGCCCTTCGATCTCCCTTGCGTATTCCACAGCGCGTTCCCCGTCTTTTTCGGCGGTGATTTCGTTGTAAAGCTTTATATAATTCTTGTATTCTCTTGAAAGTTCGCAGGTTGCCCTTATGACCATTTCCGCTTTCTTAAGGAGTTTGCTGTTGCTTTTCATTATCTTCTCGAGTGTTTCCTGCAAAAGAACCATGCCTCTTGATATGCAGGTCAGGAAAAGGTCTTCCTTTGTTGCAAAATACTTATACATAAGCCCTATGCTTATGCCTGCGTTTCGGGCAATAATATTTATATTTGCGTTTTTATACCCTTTTGAAGAGAATTCTTCTATCGCAACCTCAAGTATTTCATTCTGCCTTTTCGGCGTGATTCTTTCAAAGGCTTCCTTGTGGTGTTTATCAGACATTTTAATTAATTTTGTATGTTTGCACAAATGCTTAAAATCCTTTTTGTGCAACTCACACAAATCCCCCTGCCCATTTTAATATATATTGTTATTATACTAACACGAATTTAACAATCTTGCAATAATTTGAACAGATTTTAACAAAAAAATCCGATTAGAGGTTTGACAAATCGTTCAAAAGTGATATACTTAAAGAGTAATCTTAGTGAGTGATTGCTCACGGCAAAAAACGGTGAGCCGCTGCTCACAGAAACTTAAATCTAAAAGGAGGAATTCATTAATGGATACAAGATTTGCCATCACCGAGTATCCTGATGCAGCCGTTCTCACAGCACAGCTTGACGCGCTCATCAAAAAACCAATTTATTCCATAAACAGAGCTGCTCTTAAGGAATATGAAGACGAATATTTTGCCAAAAAGTGCAAAAAGTCTAAGGAAATGATAGAAGAGGCAAAAACCATCATTCCCGGCGGTGTTCAGCACAACCTTGCTTTCAACTATCCGTTCCCGATTGTTATGGTAAAGGCAAAGGGAAATAAGCTTTATGATATCGACGGAAATGAGTATTTCGATTTTCTTCAGGCAGGCGGCCCCACAATAATCGGCTCAAACGATGACGTTGTAAAGCAGAAAGTTATAGAGCTTCTTGAGGATTGCGGTCCGTCAACAGGTCTTTTCCATCCGTATGAGTATAAGCTTGCGAAGAAGATTTCGGAATGTGTTCCGTCTGTTGAGATGTTCCGTATGCTCGGCTCAGGCACAGAGGCTTGTATGTGCGCGGTTCGTGTTGCGCGTCTTGCAACAGGTCATAAAAACATCATCAAAATGGGCGGCGCTTATCACGGCTGGTCCGATCAGCTCGCATGGGGCATGCGTGTTCCCGGAACACTCAATATGCAGTCTCACGGCGTTCCGCTTTTCGTTTTCAAGCATACGCAGGAATTCTTCCCCAATGATCTCAAGAGCCTTGAAAAGAAGCTCATCATCAATAAATTCCGCGGCGGTACTGCTGCCGTATTCATCGAGCCCTGCGGTCCCGAATCGGCTACTCGCCCGGTTGACAAGGATTTCCCGAAAGGTGTTCAGGCGCTTTGCCGCAAGTACGGCGCTCTGCTTGTTTCGGATGAGGTTGTTACAGGTTTCCGTATCGGTCTTTCCGGCGCTCAGGGTTATTACGGCATTGATCCCGATCTTACCATTTTCGGAAAGATCATCGCAGGCGGATATCCCGGCGCAGGCGGCATAGGCGGTCACAGAGAAGTTATGAAATATCTCGGCGCCGGTCTTGACAAGGCTGAAGGCAAAAAGATCCATAAGGCTATGTGCGGCGGCACAATGGCGGCTACTCCTATTTCATGCTGCGCAGGTTACACCGTTATCTGCGAGATCGAAAAGAGAAATGCTTGCCAGATAGCAGGTCAGATGGCTGACCGCCTTGTTAAAGGCATCAATGAATCCATCAAGAAATACAATCTTCCTTTCGTTTGCTACAATATCGGCTCTATCTGCCATCTTCATACTGTTGCAACGATGCACTTCAAAGTAGACTGGAAGAGACCGTGGACGATTCCGCATGTACTTAAGCAGACCGGTCTGCGCCAGACGGAGATGCAGTATATGGGCGCGGCATATATGGCTGAAGGACTTGTTACGCTTGCAGGCTCACGTCTTTACACTTCCGCGGCTTATACCGAAGAGGATATTGACGAATGTATCCGCCGTTTCGACAAAGTTCTTTCAAAGTGCGAAAAAATTGATTACTAAATAAATCTTATCTTAAGGGTGGCTACGGCTGATTGATATTACCAATAGCCGCCCTTATTTGATTGTTGAATTCTATATAGGTATGGATATGACCTGCGGCAGGCAGGTTGGTCTCCTGTTTGACTTTTTACGCAGTTGCATTGTACCGGCTTTCGTATCAAAAACCGGCGCTTTGTTTCTGTACCTGGATTTTAAGGGGAAAGGAAAATTATGGCATACGAAATTGAAGAAGCAAAAAGGCTGGTTATTGAAGCGGGGAAAAAACTGATAGAAACGGGTCTTATTGCCCGTACCTGGGGTAATGTTTCAGCCCGTATCTCAGATACCCAGTTCGTAATCACTCCTTCCGGCAGAGCGTATGAGACGCTTACGCCGGATGAGCTTGTTGTTGTAAATATTGATGACTGCTCCTATGAAGGCGATATAAAGCCTTCTTCGGAAAAAGGCGTTCATGCCGCCGCATACAGGCATCATCCCACAGTTGACTTTGTTATTCACACCCATCAGAAATATGCAACCATCGTCAGCATAACGGGCATGGAAATCAGAAATGTTTACAGTGATCTGCGGCCTGTTCTCGGTGACAAGGTTCCTGTTGCGGACTATGCAATGTCTACCACCGATTCACTGCGCAAAAAGGTTGAGATGTGCATAATGATGAATCCTGCCGCAAGGGCAATCATGCTTATGCATCACGGCACGATTTGTATGGGCGACTCATATGAGCATGCTTTTGAGCTTGCGGATAAGCTTGAGGTCTGCTGCGAACGCGTTATAAAAGATAACTATATGCGCTACTCATGGGCAGGAAAATATTCCGAGGATGATAAGCTCAATTTCTATCTCAAAAAAGCGGGAGCAGGCGCAATGCCGGAATCCATCTGCGATCTCGGTTCTTCCGTCAGAAACGGAAATATGTTCACGCTTACAGTCGGTGAAGAGACGGTTGATGTTGATCTGGAGACTTGTCTCGGTATTAACGGCATCGCTCCGAAGTGCGCAAAGATCCATAAGGCAATTTACGATACCCTCAGTGTTTCCATGATCAAGCATATCACCAATCCATATGCCGTGGCTTATTCCTGCACGGGAGAAGATATGAAGCCTATGATCGATGATTTTGCTCAGATCGTTGGCATTGATGTGAAAAACTGCGCTTGGATAGACGGTGATACAGATGACTGTGCCGCAAAGATCGGTAAGGCTGCATCAGGCAGAAACGCCGTTCTTATAGACGGCAACGGCGCAATGGTCTTCGGAAATGACTTAGGCGATATGCAGGCGCTTGAAATCATTATGGATAAGGGCTGTGAAGCGGCTGTTGATGTAAATCTCTTCAACCGTGAACACTATGTTCCGAAAATGGAATGTTTCCTTATGCGCACGGTTTATCTTGCTAAATACTCCAAGCAGATCAACAAATAATTTGCCGCAAATGAATTTTTTCAAAGTTTTACAGTTTGCGGATTTTGCAAATTGAATTTTAGCGAAAAATGTGGTATAATACAATCAATATGAGGGAGTAATTCCGCACGTATTTATATTGTGTGCGCTAAATCAACATCTTGCTTTTGTTAAGCTGGTTTAGTTTTAAAGAATGAGACTCGTATATGGTAGAAATACTATATACGGGTCTTTTTTAATAGCTGAACATATTGCTCGTTGCGGATTGCCCGTATTTCGTTTCCCGCTTGGCTGCCGCGGGTGCGAGTCGCTCTATTTTCGGCAGCCGGAAAGGCTTGGGATTTAAAATGAAGGAATATCTCAGAGACAGCGAAGCCGTGCTTGGTGAGTATAAAAGTTCGCAGAGCGGTCTCAGTGAGCAGGAGGCTGCAAATCGGCTTGAAGAAAACGGCAGAAATAAGCTTCAGGAGGGTAAAAAAGAGTCTGTGCTGCACAGGTTTCTGATGGAGTTTACAGACCCGATGACGATTATCCTTATAGTTGCTGCCGTTGTTTCCGCTGTTACTTCCGTATATGAGCGTGAATTTCCCGCAGACGTGATCATTATTCTGCTTGTTGTCATTATTAACGCGGTGCTTGGCGTTTATCAGGAGACCAAGGCTGAAAAAGCGATTGACGCGCTCCAGCAGATTGCCGCGGCAAAAAGCAAGGTTAAACGCGGCGGAAAGCTGCTGACTGTTCCTTCCGAAGAACTTGTTACAGGCGATGTTGTGGTTCTGGAAGCCGGAGACAGTGTGCCGGCGGACTGCCGCATTCTGGAATGCGCTTCCATGAAAATAGAGGAATCGGCACTGACCGGCGAATCCGTTCCTGTTGATAAGCAGTCCGAAACGCTTGCAGGCGAGAACGAGATCCCGCTTGGCGACAGAAAAAATATGTGTTATATGGGCTCAAGCGTAGTATACGGGCGCGGCGAAGCGGTCGTTACCGCCACCGGTATGAATACGGAAATGGGCAAGATAGCAGGCGCTCTCAATGACGCCAAGGAAGGCGAAACGCCTTTGCAGATAAAGCTCAATCAGCTGTCAAAAGTGCTTTCTTATCTCGTGCTCGGTATCTGTGTGTTCATATTCGCGTTTGATATCATTAAAACGATAACCAACGGTCAGGCGCTTACCTTTGATACGATGCTGGATACCTTTATGGTAGCGGTCTCGCTTGCGGTCGCGGCGATCCCGGAAGGTCTTGCAACTGTCGTAACCATCGTGCTTTCCATGGGCGTAACAAAAATGAGCAAGCGCAATGCGGTTATACGCCGGCTGACAGCCGTTGAAACACTCGGCTGCACACAGATCATCTGCTCCGATAAGACAGGAACGCTTACCCAGAATAAGATGACGGTTACCGATTCAAGGGGGGACAGCGAAAAACTGACGGCGCAGGCAATGGCGTTGTGTTCAGACGCTGTGCTTGAGGACGGCGTGGTTAAAGGCGAGCCTACGGAGGCAGCGCTTGTTGACTGGGCAAATCGGCTTGAAATGCCGAAGCATGATCTTGAAGAGGAGTTTCCGCGTGTTGCCGAAGCACCGTTTGATTCCGAGAGAAAAATGATGTCAACCGTTCACGCCTCTCTCAATAAGGGATATATTCAGTATACAAAGGGCGCTCCCGATGTTGTGCTGGGAGTTTGCACGCAGGCGCTTGTGAACGGCAGAAGAGTACCGATGACGGATGAGATAAAGGAACAGATCCTTGCTCAGAACAAGGAAATGGCGGATAAGGCTCTGAGGGTGCTGTGTGTTGCTATGAAAGCGTACAGTTCCCTGCCGGAGGACACTTCCGCTGAATCGCTCGAAAAAGAACTATGCTATATAGGTCTTGCCGGAATGATTGATCCCATCCGCCCCGAGGCGCTTGCCGCCATTAAGGAAGCGCAGGCTGCCGGAATCAGACCCGTAATGATCACCGGCGACCATAAGGACACGGCTGTGGCAATAGCAAAGGAACTCGGAATCGCAACCGATGAATCGCAGGCTGTAACAGGTGTTGAGCTTAACGAGATCTCAGACGAGCAGCTTGAGCGTGATATTGAGAAATACAGCGTTTATGCCCGTGTTCAGCCGGAGCACAAGGTAAGAATAGTCAATGCCTGGCGCAAGAACGGCAAGGTAACGGCGATGACGGGTGACGGCGTTAACGACGCTCCGTCTATTAAAAACGCGGATATAGGCATAGGAATGGGAATCACGGGTACGGATGTAACCAAGAATGTTGCCGATATGGTGCTTGCGGACGATAACTTCGCAACAATTGTTGCCGCTGTTGAGGAAGGACGCAGAATCTACGATAATATCAGAAAATCCATACAGTTTTTGCTCTCCTCGAATCTTTCGGAAGTGCTCACTATCTTTATTGCCACACTTGCAGGTTTTGTTGTGCTTGAGCCTGTTCATCTGCTGTGGATCAATCTGATAACCGATTCATTCCCCGCAATGGCGCTCGGTGTTGAAAAAGGCGAGCCGGACATTATGCGCCGTGCACCCAGAAACAGCAAGGACGGCATTTTTGCCGGCGGAATGGGTATCGACGTTGTTTGGCAGGGTGCAATGGTCTCGGTTGTGACGCTGCTTGCTTACTATGCGGGTATGCATCTTGCGCACGGAACGGAAGAATTCATTCACCAAAACGGTATGACGATGGCGTTTCTGACTCTTTCACTTGCAGAGATCTTCCATTCGTTCAATATGCGATCCAGGCGTGAATCTATTTTCAGACTGAAAACACACAATAAGTTTTTATACGGCGCAATGGCGCTCAGCCTTATTCTTACAACGCTTGTAATCTATGTTCCTTTCCTTGCAAACGCTTTTGATTTCGCGGCTATTTCCGCCCTTGAGTATGCAATCTCGGTTTTGCTTGCTTTCATGGTTATCCCGGTCGTTGAGATCGTAAAACTGATTCAGCGTAAAATAACAGCATCCAAACTGAAATAACGTTTGCTTAACTCCCCCGGTCATTGCGGCCGGGGCGTTTTTGTTCGCTTACCATTCTTATCGCGTATTTCTTTTATTTTTTTCTTTATATTTTAAATTATATATGCTATTATATACAGTGGTGATTTATATTGGCGCTCGGAAAGAACGATGAGATCAAACTGAATATCGATTGTGTAACTCCTCTCGGCAGCGCCTTGGGCAGATATAACGGTATGGCGGTATTTGTCAATAATGCCGTGCCGGGTGATGAAATCATTGCTCATATCATCAAAACAACCAAAAATTACGCAGTGGGCGTCGTGAAAGAAATTCTTTCACCGTCTGCCTTCAGAATCGTGTCTGACTGCCCTGTTTCCGATAAATGCGGCGGCTGTTCGTTCAGGAATATGGATTACAAAGCGGAGCTTGCCGCCAAAAAGGATTTTGTTCAGCAGAATATACGCAGGATAGGGCATCTGGATCTTGCGGTCAGTGAAATCGTAGGCGCCGATGATACCCTGCATTACAGAAACAAGGCGCAATACCCTGTAAGAATAGAAAACGGCGCTTTCACGGCGGGCTTCTATGCTTTTAAAAGTCATCGGGTGATCCCGGCAGATAACTGCCGCATACAGCCGAAGGATTTTGAACGGGGAATCAGGGCGTTTGAAAAGTGGGCGCTTGAAAGCGGTGTGGATTCTTATGATGAAAAGACCGGCAGGGGGTTTTTGCGCCATATCTATTTCCGCAAGGCGTTCGCCACAGGCGAGATCATGGCATGCGCCGTCATAAACGGCGAAACTCTGCCTAAATCGGAATATCTTGTATCCCTTTTAAAAAACGCGCTGCCGAACCTTAAAAGCGCAGCAGTTAATATAAATAAAGACAAAACCAATGTTATCCTCGGCACAAAAACCAAGATCATATGGGGCAGTGATAAAATAACGGATATCCTGCTCGGCAAAAAGTTTGTTATCTCGCCCGAAAGTTTTTACCAGGTCAATCACGACCAGTGTGAAAAGCTGTATTCCTGCGTTGCTGAATTCGCGGAACTGACCGGGTGTGAGACCGTGCTTGATATGTACTGCGGAGCAGGAACTATAGGACTGACGCTTGCCGATAAATGCAAAATGCTGTACGGAGTGGAGATCGTGGAATCCGCTGTGAAGAATGCTCGTGTAAACGCAGAGATAAACGGCATAGAAAACGCCGAGTTCATCTGCGCGGACGCGTTTGAGGGTGCAAAAATACTGACCGATAAAGGCGTAAAACCTGATGTGGTCATAGTCGATCCTCCGCGAAAGGGCTGTCAGAAAGAGCTGTTCGACGTAATTGAATGCTTGGGCGCGGAAAAAATTGTGTATGTTTCCTGCAACAGTGCCACGCTTGCCCGCGATCTGGAGATATTAAACAAAAAGGGCTATCGCCCCGAACGCCTGAAAGCCTTTGACCTCTTTCCCAGAACAGCGCATGTGGAAAGCTGTTGCTTGTTGGTTAAAGAATGAGTATGAAAAAAGTGCTTGATGAAAGGCTGATATATGAGATCTTGTCCGTTGTGGAGGAGATACCTGAGGGTAAGGTGGCTACATACGGTCAGATCGCGCGGCTGATAGGCAGGGATAAAAACGCAAGGCTCGTTGGAAGAGTGATCGGTATGTCCGAGTTTTACGGTGATTACCCTTGCCACCGAGTGGTGAACTTTGCCGGAAGGACCGCCCCCGGATGGGTACAGCAGCGTTTCCTTTTAGAACGCGAGGGCGTGAAATTCAGGGCGGACGGCTGTGTGGATATGAAAAAATACCGTTGGGACTGCTGAACTCCATTTTTGATTCAGATGCTGAAAAAATTTTGTATTTTTTAAAATACAGTATATAATAAAACAATTATTTCCGAAAGGATTGATGAAATGAAACTCAACAGGGATATTATGCTCGGCAATATTGACGGCAGGGATTTTGCCATTGCAACAGGCGAGCTTGCAAAAAGCTTCAACGGGATCATCAATAATAATCCCAGTGCCAATTTTATATTCAATCTGCTTAAAACAGAGCAGACGGAGGACAGCATTGTTGAAGCCATGCTTGAAAAATATGACGCTCCCGAGGCCGTTATCCGAGCCGATGTGCGCGAACTTCTGGATATGATCAGAAAAGCGGGGATACTGGAAGAATAATGAGGATGGATCTGAACAGCAGAGAAACCGAATATCTGTTATGCGTTCTGCGCGCGGCAGTAAAAGGCACCAAAGCCGAAAAACCGCCCGAAAGCATGGACTGGAACGCCTTTTTGAAGCTTTCAAAAAAGCAGGAGGTTTATTCGATCGTTGCGCAGACTGTGGATTTTAAATATCTGCCCGCGGATATCGCAGGCGAACTCAACGATTATTCAAAAAGCGAGCTCGTGCGCCTTATAGCCATGCAGAATGAGCTGAATGCCATAAAGTCCAAACTCGCTGAAAACGGTATAAAATATATGCTGCTCAAAGGCGCGGTTGTAAGAAACTATTATCCCAAACAGAGCATGCGCCAGATGAGCGACATTGATATTCTGTATGATCCCGATAAACGGGAAGCGCTGCTTGCTCTGATGAACGCAAGAGGATACACGCTTATTTCAAACGGCGGTAATTCGGATGATTTTACTAAAAAACCGTATTATACTTTTGAGTTTCACCGTGAACTGTTCAAAGACGCTTACGGCTTCTGCCCGGATTTTTCATTTGTGTGGAGTCATGCGCAGAAGTTATCGGATCATACGTTTGAATATATTATGAGCGCCGAAGATCTGTATCTTCACCATGTTGCTCATATGTATAAGCATTATCTTTTCGGCGGTTTTGGTATACGGTTTATTGTTGATACCTATCTTATCCTGAAAAACGCCGGAGAAGGTATGAGCAGGGATTATATATCCCGGAAGCTTGCCGAAATGAAGCTAACTGATTTTGAAGATGAAGTGCGCGGATTTTCATTTTCACTGTTTGAGAACCGCGCTTTGACTGATAAACAGCGCGCGTTTTTCAATACAGCCCTTGTTTACGGAATCTACGGCTCAAATAAAACAAACGTTGACGAGGCGTATAAAAACTATAAAAACAATAAAGGCGGCAATACTTTCGGATATTTTATAAGCAGGATATTTCCGGCAGCCGCACAAATGAAAAGTATGTATCCAAAGCTTAACAAGCACCCTGTGCTCTTGGGGTTTTATTATTTCAAAAGACTTTTTGAGAAAGCTTTTTCTTCAAAAGATAAGGTCAGAAATGAGATCAAAACGGTAAAACGGCTCGAAAAAGAGCAAAAAAATCATAACAGAGGTAAATAAATTGTCCGCAAATAAGAAGAACATAAGAAACTTTTCAATAATAGCCCATATAGATCATGGCAAGTCCACCCTTGCCGACCGGCTTTTAGAATTGACGCAGTCCGTTGAAAAGCGGGATATGCAGGAGCAGATACTGGATGACATGGATCTTGAGCGAGAGCGCGGAATAACGATCAAGGCGCATGCCGTTAAGCTGGATTATACGGCTCAAAACGGTGAAAAATATGAATTTAACCTGATAGATACGCCGGGACATGTCGATTTTAACTATGAGGTCTCACGTTCCCTTGCCGCCTGCGAGGGGGCGCTGCTTATCGTTGACGCGTCTCAGGGTGTGGAGGCGCAGACTCTTGCAAACACATATCTTGCGCTGGATCATGATCTCGATATCCTGCCGGTGATTAATAAGATCGATCTGCCGGCAGCTCATCCGCAGGAGGTTGCTGAAGAGGTGGAGGACGTTATAGGTATACCATGCCTTGATGCGCCGAGAGTATCCGCTAAAACAGGGGAAAATGTGGAGCAGATCCTTGAATATATCGTCAACGAGATCAGACCGCCTGAGGGCGATGAGAACAAGCCGCTCAAAGCGCTTATCTTTGATTCGGTCTACGATTCATACCGCGGCGTAATTGTTTATGTGAGAATTATGGACGGCAGAATCAAAGCCGGCGATACGATGCGTATGATGGCTACGGGAGCCGAATTTAATGTTGTTGAGGTCGGATATATGCGTGCGACTTCCATGGAGAAAGCAGACGAGCTTTCCGCCGGCGAGGTAGGGTATATTACGGCTTCCATCAAAACCGTGAACGACGCTCGTGTCGGCGATACCGTAACGCTTGCGTCCGATCCCGCCGCAGAGGCGCTACCGGGTTACAGAAAAGTCAATCCAATGGTGTTCTGCGGTGTTTATCCGGCGGACGGCGCTGATTATGAGGCGCTCAGAGACGCGCTAGAAAAGCTGCAGCTCAATGACGCGTCGCTTTCCTTTGAGCCGGAGACATCGGGCGCGCTCGGATTCGGTTTTCGCTGCGGATTTTTAGGACTTTTGCACCTTGAAATCATTCAGGAAAGGCTGGAAAGGGAATATAATCTTGACCTTGTTACGACCGTGCCGAGCGTTGTGTATAAGATTTATATGACGGACGGTTCTATGCTTGAAATAGACAATCCTACCAATTATCCCGATCCGGCGAATATTGACTACTGCGAAGAGCCGTTCTGCAACGCAAGCATTTATGCCCCAAGTGAATTTGTGGGCACGATTATGGATATGTGTCAGGACAGGCGCGGCATATTTAAAAATATGACTTATATCACGCCGGACAGGGTCGATATCAGCTATGAACTGCCGCTCAATGAAATCATTTACGATTTCTTTGACGCGCTTAAATCCCGCACAAGGGGATATGCTTCTTTTGATTATGAGATATCGGAATACCGCCAAAGCAAGCTGGTTAAGGTAGACGTGCTGCTCAACGGTGAGATCATAGACGCGCTGTCTTTCATCATTCACGCGGACAAGGCTTATCCGCGCGCAAGAAAGATAGCCGAGAAGCTCAAGGAGCATATTCCGCGCCACCTTTTTGAAATTCCGATACAGGTTGCCATCGGCGGCAAGGTCATTGCAAGGGAAACCGTTAAGGCGCTGCGCAAGGATGTGCTTGCCAAATGCTACGGCGGTGATGTTACAAGAAAAAAGAAACTGCTTGAAAAGCAGAAAGAGGGCAAAAAGCGAATGCGCCGTTTCGGCTCGGTGGAAGTGCCGCAGGAGGCGTTTATGGCAGTTCTCAAGCTCTCTTCGGATGATGAATAAGGCAGGGTCTTTTATGGAGAACAGTTTAGAAAGGCTTTCCGATGCTATCTATATAGAAGTGAGCCCGGAGCATACTTTCGGCACGGACGCGCTTTTGCTTGCGTATTTCGCAAGACCTAAGAATAACGATACGGCAATGGATATGGGTACGGGCTGCGGGATCATTCCGTTTCTGTGGCTCAGAAATCCCGATCAAAGCACGGTGCACTGCCTGGATATCCAGCAAAACGCCGTTGAGCAGGTTCGGCGCAGTATAGAAAGAAATGCTTTGCAGGGCAGGCTTGTTCCTCATCTCTGCGATCTTCGCGAGATCCGTTCTCAGTTTGCGGCGGAGGGATTTTCGCTTGTAACCATGAATCCGCCGTATAAACCCGTGGGAACGGGGATCGAATCCAAAAATGACAGTGCCAAGATCGCGCGGCACGAGATCTGCTGCAATATAGAGGATGCTGTTAAAGCGGCGGCTTATCTGCTTAAATTCGGCGGCAGGTTCTGTATGTGCCACCGCCCGGAACGGCTTGCGGACGCGGTCTGCATTATGAGAAAATACAGCCTTGAGCCGAAAAGACTGCGTTTTGTGGTTGACAAAAGCGGTGAAGAGCCGTTTTTGTTTCTCATAGAGGGTAAGAAAAACGCAAAGCCGTTTTTAAGGATCGAGCCTCAGCTGCAGATCAAAAAGGATAACGGTAAATTTACAGAAGAAATGCTGTCGGTCTACGGCTCATATGCGGATGGGTATGATAAATGAAAGGTACATTATATGTGGTCGGCACGCCGATCGGAAATCTTTCGGATTTTTCCGAGCGTGCGGCTGAAACGCTTGACTCGGTCGATTTTATCGCGGCGGAGGATACAAGGGTTACTTTAAAGCTCTTAAACCATTTCGGAATCAAAAAAGAGATGGTCAGTTATTATGAACATAATAAGCGCGAACGCGGCGAGATGATCTGTTCGCGTATCCTTGCCGGAGAGGATTGTGCCATCGTTACGGACGCGGGTATGCCTGCCATTTCAGATCCCGGGCAGGAGCTTGTTGCGCAGTGCGCCGAATACGGCATCACCGTTGCCGCCGTGCCCGGTCCGACTGCGTTTGCGACCGCGCTTGCGGTTTCGGGTATGGATACGGGCAGATTCACTTTTGAGGGCTTTTTGAGCGTTTCCAAAAAATCACGGTTTGCGCATTTGGATGAGCTCAAGGAAGAAAAGCGCACCATGGTGTTTTATGAAGCGCCGCACAAGCTTGCCAACACGCTTAAGGATATGTACGCCGCTTTCGGAAACAGAAAACTCGCTATCGTGCGCGAGCTCACAAAAATGCACGAGGAAGTTATACGAACGACCCTTGGGGACGCTGCCGAAAAATACGCGGACGGCAGTCTTAAGGGGGAGATCGTTCTTATCATAGACGGTAAAAAAGACGAGCAGCAGGAGATCACGCTTGCGGACGCGGTGGCGAGAGCAAAAAAACTTGTGGACGGCGGTATGAGCATCAGCCGTGCAGCCAAGGAGATTGCCGCCGAAACGCCGTTTAAAAAGGCGGATATTTACAGGGAACTCATATGATCTGCAATATGTGCCCGCGAAAATGCGGCGTGAACAGAAAGGAAAAGAACGGCTTTTGCGCTTCGCCGCAGAATTTCCGTGTGGCAAGGGCGGCGCTTCATTATTGGGAGGAGCCGTGTATCAGCGGAAAAAAGGGCAGCGGCACGGTGTTTTTCAGCGGCTGCAATCTGAAATGCGTTTTCTGCCAGAACCATGAGATCAGTCTTAAAAACAAAGGTGCGGAAGTAAGCGAAGATAAGCTTATCGGGATCTTTGAAAGACTGATTGCTTCGGGCGCTGAAAACATAAATCTTGTTAATCCAACACATTATGCGCTTCAGCTCAAAGCGCTTTTTTCAAAATGGAAGTGCCCTGTTCCCGTGGTATATAATTGCGGCGGCTATGAAAGTGTGGAAACGCTGAAAGCGCTTGAGGGCATTGTTGATATTTATCTGCCGGATTTTAAATACATAAGAAACGATAAAGCCGCAAAATACAGCCGCGCACAGGATTATCCGCAGACAGCGCAAAGGGCGATAGCGGAAATGCTGCGGCAGCAGCCGAAATGCGTGTTTGAAGGCGGGCTGATGAAAAAAGGCGTGATCATTCGCCACCTTATTCTGCCCGGAAACACAAATTCGGCTTTGGAGATCCTCGATTACTGTAAAAATCACTTTAAAGGCGCGTATCTCAGCCTGATGGCGCAGTATACGCCGTGCGGCGATCTGGAAAAGTTCCCGGAAATAAACAGAAAGCTCACCCGGCGCGAATATGAAAAGGTGGTTTCCTATGCCGTTCAAAGCGGCTTGAACCATGCTTATGTGCAGGAGCTGTCCTCCGCCGATGAAAATTATATACCGCCGTTTGATTTTACCGGTGTGTTGTGATAATATAAATTTGTAAGGCATAATTTTCCTTTCGCCGTTTTCGGCGCGTTTCAAGAGGTGCTTTTATGAAAGTAAAAGATTTTTCTTTCAGGTCGGCTACGGGCATATGCGATATCCACGGATGTGAATTCGTTCCCGAGCAGACGCCGCGGGCCGTTGTTGCAATCCATCACGGTATGGCGGAGCATATGGAGAGATATGCGGATTTCGTTGATTATCTCACTTCAAAGGGAATTGCCGTTTTTATGCACGATATGGCAAATCACGGCAGATCAAATCAGAATCCCGATGATCTCGGCTTTTTCGGTAAAAAGGACGGATGGCTCGGGCTGATCAAGGATTATAAAACGGTCTTTGAGCTTTCCAAAAAAGAGTATCCCGATAAAAAGCATATTGTTTTCGGGCATTCTATGGGCTCTTTCGTTGTTCGCTGTTTTGACGCAAGATATCCTTCCTTGAGCGATTGTTCCGTTTATATGGGCACGGGCGGCACAAACGACGCTGCCGGTATCGGTATCAAAGTATCCGATCTCATTGCCGCAGTCAAAGGCGCTCACCACCGCTCCAAGCTTATGGATCAGCTGGCTTTCGGAAAGTATAACGCAAAATTTGAAAAGCGCACGGCTTATGACTGGCTCACACGCGATAACCGTATCGTTGATCAATATGTTGCAGATCCGCTATGCGGATTTATGTTTACCATTAAAGGAATGAACGATCTTCTTCATCTCAATACCGCTGCGAATTGTGATGAGTGGTATTCAAAAATAAGAAAAGATCTGCCTGTTCTGCTGATCAGCGGAGCGCAAGACCCTGTCGGCGAGTATTCAAAAGGTATCGACGAGGTGTATGATAAACTCATCAAAAGCGGTCATACGGCAGTTGCGGAAAAACTGTATCCCGAATGCCGCCATGAGGTGCTCAACGAGCTTAATAAAGAAGAAGTTTATGATGATATTTATTCATTTATTACCGAAACGGAGGACTGATTTTAATGATTTACAGACCTGATTATGATGAAAACGGCAAAAAGGTGCTCTGCGAAAGGAACGGAGTCAACCCGGAAATGCTGATGGACATCTATGTAAAAAAGCTTAAAAAGGGCGAAGCTCTTGCAATCTGCGAGGAGAAAAACGAGTGCGCCGTTCTGCTGCTTTCCGGCGAGGTCAGTTTTAAAGTAGGAGCTACGATTGACGAGACCTGCAAACGGGCAAATCCGTTTGAGAAAAAGCCGTATGCGGTGCATTTCCCAAAACAGGTAAAAGCAACAGTCACCGCGCTGGAAGCAAGTGAAGTTCTTGTTCAGCAGACGGATAATGACAGAACCTGGGAGCCTGTTTTTTATAATCCCGAAAATTGCCTTTATCAGGAATTCGGTAAAGGTCAGTGGGGCGGCGCGGGTCACAGGATCGTTTCAACTATGTTTGATCTTGATAACGCGCCCTATTCCAATATGGTCATGGGCGAGGTGTTCGGTCAGCCGGGTAAGTGGACCTCCTATCCGCCGCATCATCATCCCCAGCCGGAGCTTTATTATTATTGCTTCGACCGCCCGGAGGGCTTTGGAGCAGGTTTTGAGGGCGATACACCGTATAAAGTTATGAACGGCGACTGCCTTTGCATAAGGGGCGGTAACGCGCATCAGCAGGTCACGGCGCCCGGCTATGAAATGTATTATGTGTGGCTCATAAGGCATCTGGACGGCGATCCGTGGGATAAGACCAGAATTTATGTTAAGGAATACGAGTGGCTTGCAAATGCGGACTAAAGGCGTTATCTTAAAGGATATTTATGAGTTTGAAAAGGTTTCTTCCTGCAGGAAACCTTTTCTTTGCTGCGGAAAATCGTTTGAAAGCACACCTGCTTTTGCATATCTCAGCTCCAACTTTGATCTTACGGTTTGGGATAATATCCGCCCGAATCCGAGATATGAGGATATGCTTTCCGCGGCAGAGCTTTTTAAAAAGGAAAAGTGTGATTTTATCATCGGTGCGGGCGGCGGCTCGCCGCTCGATTCGGCTAAGATGATAAAGCTGCTCGTTACAAATGATGTTAAAACGGCTCTGACACAGCCTATGCAGGATAATGATATCGGCTTTTTTGCCGTTCCCACCACTTCGGGCACAGGCTCGGAAGCCACCAAATATTCCGTGTTTTATGTAAATGAAAATGTCAAGTATTCCGTGTCAAACGATGCTTTTCTGCCCGATTTCATCCTGCTTGATGAAAGTTTTATCAGTACTGTGCCGCCGTATCAGCGCCGCGCTACTTGCCTTGACGCTCTGAGCCATGCCATTGAAAGCTATTGGAGCGTTAAAAGTAATGACGAAAGCAGGGAATATGCCGAAAAGGCAATCCGCCTTTTTGTTGAGAATAAAAAGGGATATATCGCAAACGAACCCCAGGCAAACCGCGGAATGCTGCTCGCCTCCTATTACGGCGGCAAGGCAATTAATATCACGTCCACAACTTCCGCTCACGCCATGTGTTATAATCTTACCATGAACTGCTCCACGGCGCATGGGCATTCCGTTGCAGCCTGCCTTGCTGAAATATGGAAATATATGAATGAGCATAATGAGTGTGTAAACGATAACAGGGGTCGTGCTCATGTTCTTAAAACACTGGATGCGCTCGGCGTTCTGCTCGGCGGTAAAGATTCAAGGGACGGTGCAGAACTGTTTTCCTCCATCATAAAGGAATTCGATCTCAAACCGCCTTCTGCAACGGTGAAACAGGTTAAAGAATTCGTTAAAAGCGTAAATCCTGCAAAGCTGCTTACCAATCCCACGGTGCTTGAGAAAAGCGATGTGGAAGAAATATATAATAGGGTATTCGGAATAAATGAATGATTCAAAGCTTTCAAAGATCTATATAATGACGCCGCTTGCGTTGCTCTGCTGTTTTTTATGGGGCAGCGCTTTCCCGATGGTGAAGATCGGTTATGAAATGTTTTCCATAAGCGAAAGCGATACCGCCTCACAGATCCTGTTTGCCGGAATCAGGTTTGCCCTTGCAGGCGCGCTTGTTATCGTTTTCGGTTCGATTATCGCAAAAAAGCCGCTTTATCCGAAAAGTAAAATGGAGATCGGGCACTGCCTTGTTTTAAGCCTGTTTCAGACGATCCTGCAATACACGGCGTTTTATATAGGCCTTGCGCACACCAGCGGTGTAAAATCAAGCGTGCTCGTTGCGCTCAATGTGTTTCTTTCGCTGATCTTATCCGCTCTGGTGTTCAGAATGGAAAAGTTAACGGCGCCCAAGGTCATCGGCGTGATCATCGGCTTTGCCGGAGTTGTGCTTATTAATTTTGAAGCAGGCGGCTTCAGCGGCTTTTCTCTGAACGGAGAGGGAGCAATCCTTTTTTCGGCGTTCGCCTATTCGGTTTCAAGCGTGCTGATCAAGAAGTATTCGGTAAATGAAGATCCCGTAATGCTTTCCGGCTGGCAGTTTCTGATCGGCGGCATTGTTATGGCGCTCTTTGCTGTGATTGCCGGCGGCAGGATCCATATGCAGGTGGATATAAAAAGCGTGCTTGCGATTCTGTATCTTGCTCTCATCTCAGCTGTGGCGTATACCGTGTGGGGGCTCTTGCTGAAATACAATCCTGTTTCACGCGTGGCGGTAATGGGCTTTATGAATCCAGTTTTCGGCGTTCTGCTTTCAGCGCTGTTTCTCGGTGAAACGGCGGAGGCTTTCAACGTGAAAAATCTGGTTTCGCTCGTTCTGGTCTGTGTCGGCATCTATATCGTGAACGCCAAGTTTTCCGCCGGGAATAAACCTGTTGTTGACAAATCTTAGCGTTTTTGCTACACTTAAATCAATTTAAGGAAAGGATATAACGGCTATGTTTTCAACTCGCTTTGAACGCAACAGAGTTAACCGCCTTATGCAGCTCGTGCTCGTAGGGTCTCTTTGTTGTGTTCATTAACGGGTTCGGATACATATTTATCCATATATAAAACCGCTGATGAGCATATCGTCAGCGGTTGTTTTTGTTTATTGGGTGATCATTGTGAAAGATGAGATTTGTGAAATCGGTATAGATGAATACGGTAAATGCTCTAATATTTGGGATATGGAAAAATGCCCGTTTACAGATGATTTTAAAAAGCAGATAACAGAAGAAAACCGATCAGTTTATATATACAAAAGAAATGGTATGTTTATAGGCGAAGTTGATCTGGTGATTAATATGCCAGAGAAAGGATACACAATATTCGGTGAGAGAATTTATCTTTCAAGACTTATTGTAAAAAAAGAATACAGAAAACAGGGAATCGGAAGTCAGCTTATTCAATTTGCAATCAAAAAGGCGATACTGCTCGGATATTCGGAAGTTTCGCTCGGAGTAGATTGTGATAATGCAGCTGCGTATGGATTATATATCAAAAACGGATTTTCTGTATTTGAAACCGCTCAAGATGAATATGGGAAGTATTATAAAATGCTTAAAAATTTAAAAAGGAGTTGATAAAATGTTAAACCATAAAGGAACGCAGATCATAAAGACCGATAGGCTGCTGCTGAGAGAGATTAGAGAGTGTGATTATGAGGATGTATATGAATATGCACGCAAGCCTGAGGTGGCAAAGTATGTTTCGTGGAACGCGCACACAAATATGAACGAGTCCAAAGCTGTCTGCAAAATGTGGGCGTCGCAGTATGAAAACGATGACAAATATCACTGGGCGATAACGGTTGACGGCAAAATGATAGGAAACATAGAAGTGGTAGAACTCGTTGATGATATCGCTTATCTTGGCTGGACTTTGGACAGCGTATATTGGAATAACGGAATTATGACCGAGGCGGCGGCAGCAGTGCGTGATTATCTGTTCAATGATATAGGCATAACCACGCTTTATGCGTCTTACATAACCGAAAACATTGGCTCGGGCAGGGTAATGCAGAAAATCGGAATGAAGCCGGTCACGCCGGAGGAATATTATAAAAATCTTGAGACGGAGAAGCTCGCAACAGAGATAGACGGCTTGCCGCTTTCGTTTTACGGATTAAAGAAAGAGAGAACAGCATGATCCATGAAAAAATCGACTCCGGCAAAGCGTTTGACTGGGGCAGAGCCTCAGCCGATTACGCAAAATACCGGGATATCTATCCGCCGGAATTTTATGAAAAAATACTTAGCCTCGGCTGCTGTGTAAAGGGGCAGAAAGTGCTTGATATAGGCACCGGAACGGGTGTTTTGCCGCGGAATCTCTATAAGTACGGCGCTGATTTCACAGCTGCGGATATTTCGGAAAATCAGATTGCCTATGCGAAAAAACTCAGTGCCGGTATGGATATTGAATATATTGTTTCGCCTGCCGAAGATCTTAAGTTTTCGGATGACACCTTTGATGTTGTTACCGCCTGCCAGTGCTTTATGTATTTTGACAGAAATATTCTGTTCCCCAAAGCACATGATTTTCTTAAAGAAAAGGGGCATTTTCTTATCCTTCAGATGGAATGGCTGCCGTATGAGGATGAAATAGCCGGTAAAAGCGAAGAACTGATCCTGAAATATAATCCGCTGTGGAGCGGAGGGGGCTATCAAAAGGGAAAAGTTTCCTGCCCGCCGGGCGCGGAAAAATATTTTGAACTGAGCTATGCCGGCGGATTTGATGTAAGCGTTCATTTCACAAGAGAAAGCTGGAACGGCAGGATAAAAGCCTGCCGAGGTATAGATGCGTCTTTACCGAAAGCTCAAATATCAGAGTTTGAAAAAGAGCATTTAAAAATGCTCGGCGGTTATCCGCCGGAATTTGATATTTTGCATCATATAACGATCATAGATTTAATGAAGACATGAGGTATAATTATGAAAAAAGAATGGGATGAAGAAAACTACACGGAAAAATTTCAGTTTGTGTATCAATACGGCGAAAGCCTGCTCAGCCTTGTTACTGCCCGGCCGGGCAGCTTCGTTGTTGATCTCGGCTGCGGAAACGGCGCTCTTACGCAGAAACTTGCCGAAAAATACGAAGTGCTTGGAATTGACGCATCTCCCGATATGCTCGCCAAAGCAAAGGAACTGCATCCGAATATTGATTTTATGCGCGCGGACGCCTGTGATTTTTCACTTGAAAGGAAAGCGGACGCGATCTTTTCAAACGCTGTTTTTCACTGGATCGAAAATCAGGATAAACTGGTGGAAAATATAGCAGCAAATCTTAAAAACGGCGGCGAGCTTGTGTTTGAATTCGGCGGAAAAGGCTGTGCGGACACCGTCCACAAAGCGCTTTTTCAGGCTTTTGATAAATACGGTTATGAATACAGACTTGATTTCAATTTCCGTTCCATAGGAGAGTTTGCGCCGATTCTTGAAAAGCATGGCTTCCGAGTTGAGTTGGCGCGGCTTTATGACCGGCCGACTGCTCAGGCGGGCGAAAACGGGCTTCAAAACTGGATCGAAATGTTCGTAACAACCGCGTTTGACGGAGTGGCGGAAAAAGATAAAGATAATATCATAAAAGACACGGTTGAGATCTGCCGACCGTCGCTTTATAAAGACGGTATCTGGTATGTTGATTATGTGCGTCTGCTTATGAGGGCGGTTAAACTCTAATTTGCCGTAAAAACAAACACACAGCCAATGCTTAAGCAACTGCTGTGTGTTCTTTGTTTTTATTCGTTTTTCAGATTGCCCTTTTCAACATTTTTCATGATCAGCTGGTTAAGCTGGTAATCCCACAGTGCTTGAGAGCCTTTTGGGGTGTATTCGTTTCTTTTTAGCACCTGCGTCAGCCTGATGCCGTTCTTCTTCCACATCACGCCGCCGGAGGCATTGTTCAGCATAGTCGGCTGCAGGCAGTCCATAGCGTGGGCAAAATTGGCTTCGGGTGTTTCGTTTTTCTCAAATTCCTCCCACAGCGCCCGCAGCTTTTTGCCCTGGTCCTTAGGAAGCAGGGAGTAGATGCGGTCGGCAGCCTTAATTTCGCGCTCACGTTGTGTTTTTCCCGATTCATAGTCGTAGCAGTATGTGTCTCCTGCGTCTATCTCAACTATATCATGTATTAATATCATTGTTACGGTTTTGAGCAGGTCGATTTCTTCGTTTGCGTATTCGCTCAGTAAAATTGCCATGAGCGCCATATGCCAGGCGTGCTCGGCGTCATTTTCAAATCGTTTTCCGCTAGAAAGCAGTGTGCGTCGCTCTATTTCTTTTTCCGCATCCGCCTGCAAAATGAAATCAAGCTGCTTTTTTAACCTTTCGGGTACTTCGTATGCCATTTTTGCACTTCTTTTCGTTATTTGATTTCGTATATTTTGTTGAAAACAGCGGTCATTCGGCTGGTGATTTGCATATCCGTGTGAAGAGAGCCGAAATACCAGTGATAGTACTGCACATTTTTGGTGAGGTTCTGCAAATAAGTGTTGAGAGGTGAAAGCTTCGCCGCCTGATTTGTGTGCAGTTTAAGAAAATCCTTTGCGATAGCGGGAGCTTCATAGGAAAGAATATAATTGACCCTGTATTCGTTATCGCGCAGATTATCCTCGGCGTTTTTGATCTCTTCGCCGCTCGGCATTTCCTCCTCCCACCAGGAAACACCTTCTTCGCGCATATCACGGTCTTCGCTTTCGCCGCCGCCCATAACGAAAAAGGTCTTGTTTTCCAGTGTGAATACTTCGCCGCGCATAAGGTGGTAAATATTGTCCGCTATTTTGTGCGCGTTGCCGCCCTTCCATCTGTAAGGCGTGTATGCATTCAGTATATCAAAGTTTTCATGTGCGCCGTCCAGAAAGCAGATCGTGTATTTCTTGCTTTTCAAAGTTTCAAGATTCTTTTTTTCCGCCGCGCTGTTTCTGTCCCACAAAAAGCCGAAATCTCCGCAGACGATCAGTGTGTCTTTTTCGCCGAGCTTTTTCAGCTTCGGATTTTTGAACCAGCTTATGTCTCCGTGGGTATCTCCCGTAATATAAATCATAATTTCACCTAAATTTAATAATTTTGGACTTTTAAACCGCCGCAAAAAATGATAGAATATCAATAAAGCGATTCAGTATCATTAAGCAAGAGAAATAAATCCGAAACCGTTTTTTATGGGCGGATTTTCCCTCATGCTTTGTTAAAATACTCGTTCATCCGAAAGAATGAACTGCGTTTTGTGCCTTGCCTGACGAAAAATCCGCACCATAAAAAATCGCAGACCTAAAATAAAGCTGATTTTGTGCAGATTTTCGTTTTGAGCACGCAGTCAGGCCGGCGCCTTACAAGAGCGAAAATCGGAAAGCTGCCTGAAGCAGACCGTTTTAGGCGATTTCGGATTTATATCTCTTGCTTCAGGATATTTATATAATATAGTTTAATCTAAAAGGTGTCAAGTGTATGAAAAGATTTATCTCTCTCCTTTCGGCAATGCTGATTGCCGTTACCTCTTTAGTTTTCGGCGCGTTTTCGGCAAATGCCGCTGTTTATGAGCCTGATGTGGAACTTTATTCCAAGGCGTATATGCTCATCAATCTTGACGATGATTCCTATCCCGTTGTAGCGCAGAAAAATCAGGATGAAAAAATGTATCCCGCGTCGCTCACAAAGATCGTTACCGCTATGGTAACGCTCAATAATGTTTCCGATCTGCAGGAGCAGGTAACCGTTTCCGAAGCGGCGTTCAACATACTGCTCGGAACGGGCGCACAGGTCGCCGGGCTTAAAATAGGCGACACCCTTACCGTTGAACAGCTTTTGTATCTGAATATCGTGCATTCGGCGTGCGACGCGTCAGAGGTGCTTGCGGAGCATGTCGGCGGCACAAGAGAAAACTTTGTGAAAATGATGAACGATTATGCGGCTTCTTTAGGCTGCACGGGTACGCACTTTGTGAATCCCGACGGTCTGCACGATGAAAATCATTACACAACAGCCTCGGATCTTGCTAAAATTTCTCTGGATGCTCTCAAAAATTCCACCTTTACTAAGATTGCTTATACGGTTGAATACGAGTATAACGGTATGAATTATTACAACACGAACTTAATGCTTCGCCGGGGCTATCTTTCCTATTATTACGAGTATGCCAAGGGAATAAAGACCGGCTCCACCTCGCAGGCGGGGTACTGCGTTATCACAACCGCAAGCAAAGACGGTTATAATTATCTTGCAATCGTTCTCGGAGCTCCCGTCATAGACTATAATCACGACGGATATGACGAAAAATGTTCTTTTATAGACGCTGCCACTCTGTTTGACTGGGCGTTCGGCAGCCTGAAGTATTCCACGATAATAGCCAAAAATGAAGTGCTGGATGAAGTTGCGGTTGAAAACGGAAAGGATGCCGATACCGTAAGACTTGTTGCCAAAGAAGATGTTACGGAGATCGTTCCTAACGGCCTGAATCAATCCAATATCGTTTTTAAAGCAAAGGATAAGCCGGAAAGCATCTCGGCTCCCGTAAAGCAGGGGCAGACGGTCTGCACCGCAGATATTATATATGCAGATGAGGTTATAGCGCAGGTTGAGCTTGTAGCGGCTCAGGACGTGGAGCTTTCAACATTTTTGACTGTGATCAATGCCGTTAAAAACTTTTTTTCACTCACTGCGGTTAAAATCATCCTGATCATGATTGTACTTGCAGTAATAGCTTATGTGGCGGTCTATATCAATAAGATCAATAAAAAGAAAAAACGAAAATCAAACGGCAGCGAAGAATAATGGAAGAAAACTAAAAATCCCGCAATCTAATGCGGGATTTTTTTGACGCCTTTTTAGAGTCAGACCATATGATTCATTCCAACAGGCTGTGTGAATGCGCCGTAGATCGTGGTATCTTGGAAGAGCTTGTAGGCTCTGACTCGTACATAGTACTGATCGGCAGGCTTTTCTGTCTTGATCGTGTAGCTTGTGCTGTTCGTTCCGCTGATGTATGTTCCGTTCACATCTTTTGAGAAATCAGCGCTCGTAGACCACTCCAGACGGTAACCGTGGCTCGTTGTTACATCCCACTTCGCTTCTATTGTGTTCGTGTCTGTTATTTCCGCTTTCAGATTCTGAACGGTTGGGCAAGCTGCGCCGAACGTATAGCCTTCGCTCTCTGCGCTTTCACCGGCAGCGTTGTATGCCACTACCTTAACCTCATATGTCCAGCCGGGCACAAGATCCGTGAATGTGAAATTGGTGTCTGTTGTTTCGCCTTTGAGTCTGTTGATTCCGTTCGTGATCTCGTAGACTTCATATCTCACAGCGCCGTTCACAGCGTTCCAGTCTATTCTGGCTCTCTCTCCGTCTCCGCCTCTGGCTGTGATCGTAACGCCTGTTACGGGCAGAAGCTGACCAGCAAGGCTTACGGGCTTAGAGAACGCGCCGTAAATGGTACTGTCATTGAAGAGCTTGTATGCCCTTACTCTTACATAGTACTGATCGGCAGGCTTTTCTGTCTTGATGGTGTAGCTTGTGCTGTTCGTTCCGCTGATGTATGTTCCGTTCACATCTTTTGAGA
>UQDP01000006.1 GCA_900539845.1 uncultured Oscillospiraceae bacterium
GGCTCGAACCTGTGACCCTCTGCTTGTAAGGCAGATGCTCTCCCAGCTGAGCTATACTCCCGTCTGTTGCGGTGTGCAACGGTGATTATGATACTATATCTTAATATAAAAGTCAACACTTTTTTTAAAATTAATCAAGTTTTTTTATTAATTTTAAAATTTCATCATGTGAAAACTCATATCGCTTGTCGCAGAAGTGGCATTCCACTACAGCCGGTTTGTTTTCCTTTGCCATATCCTTAAGTTCGTTTACTCCTGCCGAAAGCATTGCTGCCTCGGCTTTTTCACGCGAACAGTTGCATTTATAAGTGAATTGAGATTCATCGAGTTTATCAAGCTCAAATCCTGCAAGTGCTTTTTTCGCCATATCGTCCGGTGTTGCGCCGCTGTGAAGCATGTCGGTAACAGACGGCAAAACAGAAATATTTTTTTCGATGACATCGATTACGCTGTCAGGGCATCCCGGCAGAAGCTGTATAAGAAATCCTCCCGAGCAGTTCACGCTGAGATCGGGATTTATAAGAACACCGAGCGCACAGACGCTTGGTGTCTGTTCCGAAACAGCAAAGTAATTGGTTATATCCTCCGCGACCTCTCCGCTGACGATCTGGGTCGTTCCGATAAAGGGCTCTTTTAATCCTATGTCTTTAACAACGTAAAGATAACCTGAATTTCCCAATGCGCCGCTTACATCGAGTTTTCCTTTGCTGTTGAGCGGAAGTTCAACAATGGGATTTTCAATGCTTACACGGCAGTTTCCCCTGTAATCGGATACCGCGATTACCGAACCTGCGGGGCCGTTCCCGTTAAATCTGAGCGTAATGCTGTCGTTTGGATCCTTTAGCATTGCCCCCATAATCGACGTTGCGGTCATGAGTCTGCCCATACCTGCGCAAACGGCGGCGGACGGCTTATGTATCCGCTCCATTTCGCGCGCTGCGTCTGTTGAATCGGCAGCTATTATATAAGCGCTTCCGTCTTTTAATATATATCTTACTATCTTTCCCATAGAATTATATGCTCCTGCAAATGAAATATAAGCGTTCTGACGTCCTTTCGGGCTTTTTAAGGCTCAGGTCGTCATAAATACCTTCTATTTCAAAAAACGGCTTTAAAGCGGCTTTGATCGTTTGCAGCCTGTATGCCGTTTCCGAAAACTCCTCTGAATATCTTTTATACATGTTTCCGTTACGGATAAACAGATCAAGAAAAATATTTATTTTACCGTTGCCCGCATATTCATTGTCCCAAGACAAAAAATAATCTTCTTTATCAAACACAAAAGTGCTGTCTGCAAGAATCTTTTTATGTTTATAAAGCGTGTTCATATCAAAAATAAACAATCCGCCCTTGAAAAGCGAATCGTTTATGCTGCGGAACGTCCGTTTGACATCATCTATATTTTCCAAATGATTTATTGAATCCAGGCAGCAGATACAGGCATCGCATTGCTTTTCAAGGTGAAAACTGCGCATATCCGCTTTTAAAAGCTTTACATTCCCACCGCATTTAGAAGCTGCGACTGTAAGCATATCATCACTGGAGTCAATGCCGGTAACATCATAGCCTTTTTCAGCCAGCAATGCCGAAAAGCTGCCGGTTCCGCAGGCAAGGTCAATTACCGATGAGCCTGCCGCTATGTTATATAATTTGAAAAAACGATGAATATAATCCGTTCGCTTTTTATATTCCACATTGTCTGTCAGCTCATCATATACGGTTGCAAAACGGTTATATGCTCTCATCATGATCCGTTTCTTTTTCCTTGAGCCGGGCAAAAACGCGGTCATAACCGTCGCAGCCGTATTGCAGACTGCGGTTTACCCTGCTTATTGTCGCGGTCGAGGCGCCGGTCTGAGTAACGATATCTGTATAAACACATTTATCAGACAGCATTTTGGCAACTGCAATGCGCTGGCTCAGTGTTTTAAGCTCCTGCACAGTGCATAAATCCTCGAAGAAATCGTAGCATTCGTCTATGTTTTCAAGCTGCAGAATGGATTCAAACAGGAAATTGATGTTTTGATTATCTCTTTTAAGCGGCATAGTATCACCTCAATACAGAATATAATATATTTTAGCACATTAAAGTCTGATAGTAAAGGAAAATATTAAAAAAGAGAGGCTAAGCCCCTCTTTTTAGCCGTTTATAAGATCATTGTAAAAATCAAAACAGTCAAATGTTGCAAAGTAGTCCTTGGGAGTTTCCGCTCTGCGTATAAGCTGAACGTTTCCGTCCGATCTGAGAAGCAGTTCTGCCGATTTCAGCTTGCCGTTATAATTATAGCCCATTGAAAAACCATGTGCACCGGCATCGTGAATGTAAACGATATCGCCTACCGAGATTTCGGGAAGCATTCTGTCAACGGCAAACTTGTCGTTGTTTTCGCAAAGAGAGCCGGTTACGTCATATTTTTTGATACAGGGTTCGTTTTCCTTGCCGAGAACGGTAATGTGGTGATATGCGCCGTACATTGCCGGGCGCATAAGATTGACGGCACAAGCGTCAACGCCTACATAATCTTTATAGATATGCTTTTCGTTGATGACCGTTGTAACAAGCGCGCCGTAAGGCCCCATCATAAATCTGCCGAGTTCTGTATAAATAGCGACATCGCCGAGTCCTGACGGTACGAGCACTTCGTCAAAAACTTTATGAACGCCTTCGCCGATTGCAAAAATATCATTTGGCTGCTGATCGGGAAGATAAGGAATACCGATACCGCCCGAGAGATTGATGAATTTTATATTGACATCAAGTGCTTTCTTCAGGTCTGCAGCAAGCTCAAAAAGAACTTTTGCGAGCATCGGATAATATTCGTTCGTAACGGTGTTTGAGCAAAGGAATGAATGGATTCCGAACTCCTCAACGCCCTTTGCTTTCATGATTTTAAACGCTTCAAAGATCTGTTCCCTGGTCATTCCGTATTTTGCTTCACCCGGGTTATCCATTATGCCGTTGCTGATCTTGAATACGCCGCCGGGATTGTAGCGGCAGCTCATCTTCTTGGGAAGAGAACCGCAAGCCTTTTCCACAACCTCGATATGAGATATATCGTCAAGATTGATTATACCGCCAAGCTCGTTGCAGTATCTGAACTCATCGTAAGGCGTGTCATTAGACGAAAACATAATATCTTCGCCGACCGCTCCGATGGCTTTGGAAAGCATAAGCTCGGTTTTCGACGAGCAGTCGCAGCCGCAGCCGTATTCGCGCAATATATTGATTAAAAAGGGATTCGGTGTTGCTTTTACGGCGAAAAATTCTTTGTATCCCTTATTCCATGAAAAAGCTTTTTTTAAGTTTTCGGCGTTTTTTCTTATTCCGGACTCATCATAAATGTGAAACGGTGTAGGAAATTGTTTGATGATCTCCTGTGCCTTTTCTTTAGTTAAAAACGGTGTTTTTGCCATAATCTCCTCCTATATCAAGCCTGCAAAAATTTAGATATTATATTTCTTATTTCTTCCGTTGTGCTTGCGCTCAAAGCGGAAAACGGAATGACTGCCAGCGCTTCATTGCCGATTTCCTCCGGCGCTGCATCCAGTCGTTTCCTGAATTCGGTCTTATTCAGCTTGTCCGATTTTGTAAGAACAACTATATACGGGATTTTGTTTTCTCTGAAAAAGGAAAGCATCGTGTAATCGTCAGCGGTGGGTTTTCTGCGCATATCGATTAGCTGAACGGCAAGAGCGATATTTCTTCCGCTTGTGAAATACCCCTCCATAAGCTCTGCAAACCTCTGTTTTTCGGCTCTGGAGATTTTTGCGTATCCGTAACCGGGCAGGTCAACAAATCGGTATCCGTCAACACTGTAAAAGTTTATTGTAATTGTTTTACCCGGTACGGAACTCACGCGTGCGAGTCCCTTTCTGCCGAAAATTCTGTTCAGAAGCGAGCTTTTACCGACGTTTGATCGTCCTGCAAACACGATTTCCGCTCTGTCGGATTCCGGCAGCTGAGCCGAAATCCCGAAAGCTCTTTCAAATTCTGCGTTGTTAAAATTCATATTTACTGCGTTACGGTTTCTCCGTTTTGCTCCGTTTCACTTAGTATTGTGTTGTTTCCTATATTTCCGCTCGGTGACGGCATATATTTTAACGCCAGTGCCATGACCTCACTGAAAGATGTTACAGGTTCAAATGTAACAGAATGCTTTACCTCTTCGGAGATTTCGCTGAGATCTTTTAAATTATCCTGAGGTATGATGACTGTCGAACAGCCTGCTTTGAATGCCGCCATGCTTTTTTCTTTCAGACCGCCGATGGGCAGTGCCTTGCCTTTGAGACTGATTTCACCTGTCATGGCAATATCTCGCCTTATCGGTATGCCTGTAAGCTCTGACACAAGCGCCGTTGTTATTGCGAGACCTGCGGAAGGTCCGTCTTTTGGTATGGCGGCTTCCGGCGCGTGAATATGGACGTCCTTCGTTTTATAAAATTTTCCGTCCACACCTATTTTGTCCGCAATCGAGCGCACGTAAGAGATTGCTGTTTTGGCACTTTCCTGCATAACATCTCCGAGATTTCCCGTAATCACCGTTTTGCCTGTGCCGTCAAGCACGGAAACTTCTATGGGAAGCAAAGTGCCGCCTACACTGGTCCACGCAAGTCCGTTAACAGTTCCAACAAGATCCTCTTCGGGGATTCTCTCCTGAGTGAACTTTTTCGGACCGAGAACACTTTCTATATTTTTCGGGGTGACTCTGAATGATTTTGCACCGCTCTCAAGCTCGACTGCGGCTTTTCGGCATATTGCGGCGATACGCTTTTCAAGATTTCTTACACCGGCTTCACTTGTGTAACAGTCGATCAGCATATATATGGCTTCGTCCGTTATCCTGAATTCACGTGCATTCAGTTTATGCCGTTTCATTTCTTTTTTTATCAGATGTTCTTTAGCGATATGGAATTTTTCAAGCGCCGTATAGGAATTCAGTTCAATAACTTCCATACGGTCAAGCAAAGGCGCGGGAATCGTGGAAGTGTCATTTGCCGTGGTAATGAACAAAACTTTGCTTAGATCCAGCGGGAAATCAACATAGTGATCGGTAAAGCTGAAATTCTGCTCCGGGTCGAGCGCCTCGAGCAGCGCAGAAGCAGGATCACCTTTATAATCATTGCCGACTTTGTCGATCTCGTCAAGCAGTATCACGGGGTTCATCACTCCGCTTTTGATAACCGCTTCCGCTATTCTGCCCGGCATTGCGCCGATATATGTACGTCTGTGTCCTCTGATCTCTGCTTCGTCATGGATTCCGCCTAAAGCAATACGAACATATTTTCGGTTCATGCTTTTCGCAAGGCTTTTTACAATTGATGTCTTGCCGACTCCCGGAGGACCTGCAAGACAGAGAATCTGCCCCGAGAACTCGGGATTACGCTTGTAGACAGCAAGAGATTCAATGATTCTTTCCTTAACTTTGTCCAGCGAATAATGCTCTTTGTTCAGCAGTTTTCTGCTTGATTCAAGATTTATTGAATCTTTGGTAAATTTTCCGAACGGAATCTCAAGGCACTTATCAAGATAATTTCTGACTACAGTTCCCTCATGCGAGCCCTGCGGCATTTTCATAAGCTTGCTGCATTCGGAAAGCAGTTTGTTTTTGATCTCTTCAGTGCAGGCAAGCTTCTCCACTCTGCTTTTATAATCATCAGCTTCTTCAACAGGGTTGTCTGTGTCGCCCAGCGCCTCCCCTATTACCTTCATTTCTTCACGCAGGTAATATTCGCGCTGATTTCTGTCTATGTTTTCCTGAACCTTTTCGTGAATCTCACTTTCGATTTCAAGTGTGGAATTCTCTTTGTTTAGGAGCAAAAACAGCTTCATGAGTCTTTCCGAAATCGGTATGGTTTCCAGAATGGTCTGTTTTTCGGTGTAGTCAAAAAAGCAGTTGGTGCATATGTAATCACAAAGCTTACCGCTGTTGTTGATAGATAAGATCTTGACTTTAACGTCATTAGAGATTTTAGGTATAAATGACGCATAGCGCTCGAATTCCTTTTTCAGCGCTCTACAGTAAGCTCTTTCCTCATTGTCTTCTGCTGGCGTTTCTTCCTCGATAGGAAACACAGAACCCATAATATACGGTCTGATCTGCGTAAAAGCAAACAGATGTGCTCTTTGCTCGCCTTCAACCACAACCCTGAGGTTGTCGGAATTCGGGATTCTTATCATCTGCTTGATATTGCAGATAACGCCGGTCTCATACAGGTCGTCGATTGCCGGTTCGTCCACGGCAGGGTCTTTTTGTGAAACCAGAAAGATTTTTTGTGCATTTTTCATCGCTTCCCTGATAGCGGCAACGCTTTTCTTTCTGCCGACATCGAAATGGAGCACCATCTCCGGGAAAACAACGAGTCCTCTTAGAGGGACTACGGGAAGATCTATGTAATTGTCGTTTAAAATTTCATTATTCATATTCATCACCTGAAAGATGTAAGTATTATATAATATAAATAAATAAAAGGCAAGTATTTTACCTGCCTTTATCTTATTAAGCATTTTTCAGATCGGAATCTTTCCTTGATTCGGAAGATTTATTCGCTTTTCTCATAATAATGGGATCCGCGGAGTTTCTGACTGCATCCTCAGTGATTATAACTTTTTCAACAGAAGAATCACTGGGAATGCTGAACATCAGCTCCTTAAGCACATTTTCAAGAACGCTTCTAAGACCTCTTGCACCGGTCTTTCTTTCAAGGGTGATGTCCGCAATGGCTGTAAGTGCTTCTTTTTTGAATTCCAGCGATACGCCGTCCATTGAGAACAGTTTTGTATACTGCTTTACAATGGAGTTCTTAGGCTCTGTCATAATTTTTACAAGGGCATCCCTGTCAAGATTATCCAAAACGGTGATCACGGGAATTCTTCCGATCAGCTCAGGGATGAGACCGTACTTCACAAGATCATGCTGAACAACTTTGTGCATAATTTTATCACTGTCATAAGCTTCATGCTCGATATCCGCACCAAAGCCCATAACTTTAGAGCCTATACGCTTTTCAATTATCTTTTCTATACCGTCAAACGCACCGCCGCAGATAAACAGAATGTTGGTGGTATCAATTTGTATGAATTCCTGCTGCGGGTGCTTTCTGCCGCCTCCGGGCGGTACATTGGAAACAGTGCCCTCAAGTATCTTCAGCAGTGCCTGCTGAACGCCTTCGCCGCTTACATCCCTTGTTATTGAGCGGTTTTCTGATTTTCTGGAGATCTTATCGATCTCGTCAACATATATGATTCCACGCTGGGCTTTTTCAATATCAAAATCAGCAGCCTGAATCAGTCTCAGAAGTATATTTTCAACGTCCTCGCCGACGTAACCGGCTTCGGTAAGTGTGGTTGCGTCCGCGATCGCAAAAGGCACATTCAGTGTTTTTGCAAGAGTTTGGGCAAGCATGGTCTTTCCTACGCCTGTGGGTCCTAAAAGCAAAATATTGCTTTTCTGAAGCTCCACATCGCCATCCTTATTGCTTTCGTCTCTGCCGGAATAAATTCTCTTATAATGATTGTAAACGGCAACAGAAAGTGTTTTTTTGGCTTCATCCTGGCCTACAACATATTCATCAAGCTTATCTTTGATCTGCTGGGGAGTCGGCAGCGGTGTATCACTGCTGCGGCTTTTATGCAGGTTATATGACGCATCGGCAGACTGTTCAATCAGATTATTACACAGTTCGATGCATTCATCGCAGATATAAACTCCCGGACCCTCGATAAGTCTGTGCACCATTGCTTCGGATTTTCCGCAAAAGGAGCATCGTGCCATACGTTTTATTATATTATCGTCATTTGGCATAAGAATTCACATAGCCTTTCAAAAATGGATATCACGATTGCCCCCAGTGCAGCCGGACAAGGCGTGATGAATAATTCAGCCGCATTAAAATTTGCGGCTGAAAAACTTTATTTTATATTATGAATGATTATTTCTGATACATTTTTTAATTATCTTTTATCGAAAACTTTATCTACAAGACCGTATTCGAGAGCTTCCTGCGCAGACAGCCAGTTGTCTCTTTCTGTATCCCTTGTGACTTCTTCAACTGATTTTCCGCAGTTTGCCGCAAGGATGGTGTTCAGTTTTTTCTTGGTTCTTAATATGTGATTGGCGGTGATCTCAATTTCCGTAGCCTGTCCCTGAGCCTGACCGAGCGGCTGATGTATCATAACTTCAGCGTTGGGAAGACAGATCCTTTTACCTTTTGCACCGCTGGAAAGGAGGAAAGCTCCCATGGAAGCAGCCATGCCGATGCAGATTGTTGAAACATCGCATTTTATATACTGCATAGTGTCATAGATCGCCATACCGTCTGTTACTGAGCCGCCGGGTGAATTGATATAAAGATTTATATCTTTTTCGTTATCCTGGCCTTCAAGAAAAAGCAACTGCGCGACAACAAGTGATGCGGTCTGGGAATTTACCTCGTCTGAAAGAACGATAATCCTGTCGTTCAAAAGACGGGAAAAAATATCCATGGAACGCTCACCGTTGCCGGTCTGTTCAATTACATAAGGTACTAATGCCATCGATAATCACTTTCCTTTTAAATAATTATATTATGTATTTTGGTTTTTATTCAACAACCGCGGAATCAATAATGATATCAACCGCTTTGTTTCTTTTTACATCCTCTGAAAGCTGCTCCGCAGGAAGTATCTTTTTGACCTGCTCGGCATCCATTCCGTACTGTGTGCCGATTTTTTCTGCTTCAGCATTGATATCGTCATCAGAAGCCTCGATTTTTTCAGCTTCAATGATCGCTCGGAGAGCGATGGATATTTTCACCTGTTTTTCAGCGCCGTCCTTGAAAGTTTCCTTAAAGGATTCCTTATCCTGTCCGATATACTGAAGGTAGGTATCAAGATTCAGACCCTGGGACTGAAGCCTGTATTCATAATCCTTAAGCATCTCATCCTGTCTTTGAGTGAACATGCATTCCGGAATCTCGACTTCCATATTATTGCAGATCTGCTCCAGAAGATCGTTCTCCATTTTCGTTTTGGCATCCGCTTCTTTTTTATCGGAGATCTGTTTTTTGAGGTCGTTTTTGTATTCTTCAAGCGTATCAAATTCGGAAACTTCCTGTGCGAAATCATCATTGAGTTCGGGAAGTTCTTTTGCCTTAATTTCATGGATCTTGCACTTGAAAACGGCGTCCTTACCTGCAAGCTGCTCGGCATATTCTTCAGGGAAAGTAACATTTACGTCAAATTCTTCGTCAACTTTATGACCGGCAACCTGATCCTCGAAACCGGGTATGAATGAACCGGAGCCAAGCTCAAGCGGATAGTTCTCACCCTTGCCGCCTTCAAATGCTTCACCGTCTACAAAACCTTCAAAATCAAGTGAAACCGTGTCGCCGTTCTGAGCAGCGCGGTCATCGGCAACGATGAGACGTGAATTTCTTTCCTGAACATTTTTAAGCTCGTTTTCAATATCCTCGTCTGTTGCTTCAGTGTTTTCTTTTTCAACCTTGAGTCCTTTATATTCTCCGAGCTTCACTTCGGGATAGGTTGTGACTTTCATTTTCATTTCAACGCCGCTGTCTTTACCGATAACGGGAATCTCAAGATCATAAGGCGCCGCAACAACCTCCAGACCTGCTTCTGTAAACGCTTGTGAAACAGCGGTGGGATAAACGATATCCAGCGCTTCTTCATAAAAGGTGCCCTCGCCGTACATTTTCTCAATCATAGCCTGCGGCGCTTTGCCCTTGCGGAAGCCCGGAAGCTGAATGTTTTTTCTGCCTTTAAGATAAGCCTGCGTGCAGGCTTTTTTGAAAGTTTCACTGTCTACCGTGACTTCAAGCTCATAGGTATTGGTATCGATCTTATTTGATGATTTAAGTGCCATCGCTTAACTCTCCTAACATTTTTCATATAATATTATTTATATTTATTTATCATCGAATAGGCATTATAGCATATTAATGTTCTATTTTCAAGAAAAATCAGTATTTTAAAATTAAATAAGGTGTGAATTTTAGTCTGTCGCAGGAAATAAGCTTAAAATCAATGCCGTTTTCTTTCCCCTCAAAGGCGTATTTTGCTGCGTCTCCGTGAAGATGCCCGAAATAACATTTTTTTATACCGTATTTTTCAAGTAAATCAATGATCTGTGTGCATTTGGAATTCTGTGTTACGGGAGGATAGTGCAGAAAAACGATCTTGTTGTCCTTTTCTGCGCTTTGCAGGCTGCGCTCTATTCTTCCCAGTTCCCTCAGAAGCACCCTTTCGTCCTTTTCATTCTCAATGTCAAAATACCAGCCTCGCGAGCCGCAGACAGAATAGCTGCCGCAGACAAACGAGTTATTATAGAGAAATCTGATGGTCTTATAATTATTTTCAGTTAAAAATTTGTTGAGCTTTGACATTGTGTTCCACCAGAAATCATGATTGCCTTTCAAGATGATTTTATTTCCGTTGAGAGATTCTATGAAATCAAAATCCGCTTTCAGTTCATTGAAATCCATAGCCCAGCTTATATCTCCGGCTATCACAACATCATCGTTTTCACAAATCAATTTATTCCAGTTTTTTTGCAGTCTCTGTGTGTAATTCTGCCATCCCTCAAAAGAATCCATAGGCTTATTTGTTCCGAAGGACAAATGTGTGTCTGCAATAGCAAATAAAGACATATTTATTACCTTTCAAAAAATTAAAATGAATAACTGCTCAAAAGCGGTTAAAAATATAGTTGAAGGGAGTGAAAGCAATGGACGAGATCAAAGGCATCTGCTGTGAGGTTAAAAACTGCGTTCATCATAACAAGGACAACAGTTGCACTGCAGGTCATATAACAGTGGGAAGCAGCATGGCTACAACCACAACTGAAACGAAGTGTGAAACATTTCAGTGCTGCGACGGATGCAACACAAAATAAATAATCAAATAAAAAACGGCTCTGAAAACAGGGCCGTTAATTTTTTAGATGCCAAGAAGTTTGAAAACCATTTCAGCCATATCTGTTTTTTCGCAGGTTTCGGCAAACCTTATTTTCTTATCCTTGAGTGATGCAAGCGGAGCAGGAACGGGAACATTTGTTTTTTTATAAAGTTCACTGACCATTTCAAATTCATCTGCGTCGGGAAGATTACCGTTTTCAATCGCGCTGAGAACGCTTTTTGAAAACTTGTATGGAGAAGCGGTGGAATCGATCACAGCCGGTATATCATCGCCCGTTATTTTTACATATTCATCGTATACGTTAAGCGCAACAGCAGTATGCGTATCGCAGAGATATCCGTAATTCTCAAAATGCGATTTTATCGTTGCGTTAACTTCTTCTTCTGTTGCAAAACCGGCGCTGAAGCATGTTTGAATTTCTTCTAAAAGCTGATCCGAAACACTGTAAACCCCGTCTGATGTAAGCTTGTTCATAAGCGTATTGATAACAGCATCATCATTTCCGCTCATATGATAAAGCAGCCTTTCAAGATTTGAGGATATAAGAATATCCATGCTGGGAGATGTTGTGGTATAAAACTCCCTGTTCTTATCATAAGTGCCTGTCTTTATAAAGTCTGTGAGAACGTTGTTTGAATTCGACGCGCAAATCAGTGTTTTGATCGGCAGACCCATTTTTTTTGCGTAATATCCAGCAAGTATATTACCGAAGTTACCCGTAGGTACAACAATATTCATTTGATCGCCGGCACTGATAGAGCCTGCGTTTATCAGATCGCAATATGCAGAAAAATAATAAACAATCTGCGGAACAAGTCTGCCCCAGTTTATTGAATTGGCAGACGAGAACATCATGTTCTTTTGCGCAAGCTGTTCTTTGACATCGTTATCGGTGAAAATGGATTTAACAGCACTCTGTGCATCGTCAAAATTGCCTTTGACGGCACATACGGCAACATTTTCTCCTTCCTGTGTTACCATCTGAAGCTTTTGCATAGGCGAAACACCGCTTTCGGGGTAAAAAACAAGGATCTTTGTTTTCTCAACATCCTTGAAGCCTTCAAGAGCGGCTTTGCCCGTGTCGCCGGATGTGGCAACAAGAATAACAATCGTTTTGCCCTGAGCCGTTTTTTTGGCGGAAACGGTCATAAGATAAGGAAGAAGCTGCAGAGCCATGTCCTTGAAAGCGCAGGTCGGACCATGCCACAGTTCAAGGATATTTTTGTTGCCTTTGATATGAACTGTGGGCGCAACTGCTTCGGAAGAAAACTTACCGCTTGCATATGCACCGTTGATGCAGTAATCAAGTTCTTCCTCAGAAAAATCATCCAGAAATTCCCTGAGTACGGTTTTTGCCCTGCCGGTATACGGCATAGATGCCATTTCTTTTATCTTATCTATTGAAAAGTGCGGAAACTCGCAGGGTACAAACAGACCGCCTTCCTCGCTTATTCCCTGTGAAATAGCCTGAGCCGCGCTGACTTTGACCGAATTGTTGCGTGTGGACGTGTAAAGCATATTAGTCCTCCTAAAAAAATCTTTAAAATATTCTAATATAATTGAAACGCATTTTCAAGGTGTTTAATAGATTTAATTACATTATTTTCACAAAATACTTCAACCACGTCAAACCTCGGCTGAAGTTTTGTTTTGTGAGACGCAAGGTAAAGCTCTGCGCAAGCGGCGATCTTCTTCTGTTTTGCTTTGTCCACAAATTCCATAGGAGACGCAATACTTTTTTCATTTCGCATCTTAACCTCAACAAAGCATATGTATTTTTTGTTTTTCATAATTAGATCGATCTCACCGAAGCGGCAGGAATAGTTGAAGTCTACAAGCGAATACTTTTTCTTTTGCAGATATTCGCATGCTTTCATTTCAGCGAGTTTTCCGTTTGCATTCATTTTCCGAGCACCTTTTTTAAGAATGACTTTCTGTGAATCTCACATATCCCGTATTTTTCTATCATTTCGTAGTGAAGCTTTGTGCCGTATCCTTTATGCTTTTCAAACTGATATTCAGGATATTTGGCAGCCATTTCTTTCATATATCGGTCTCTTGAGACCTTTGCGATGATTGACGCTGCGGCAATGGATTCGGATTTCGCGTCGCCCTTGATCACTGTTTTGACTGCGCAGTCAAGCGGCGGAATCTGATTGCCGTCAACAAGCGCTATATCAGGTTTTATGCTCAAGCCGTCAACGGCTCTTTTCATCGCAAGGAACGTAGCTTGAAGAATATTTATTTCGTCTATTTCTCTTTCGCTTGCCGTTCCGACTGAAAACGCAGAACATTCGGAAACGATCTTGTCAAAAAGCTCTTCTCTTTTCTTTTCCGAAAGTTTTTTTGAATCGTTTACGCCTTCAATCGTCTGCCCTTTTTTGAGAACAACTGCGGCAGCGTATACAGGACCGGCAAGCGGA
This sequence comes from uncultured Oscillospiraceae bacterium, assembly GCA_900539845.1. Taxonomy (GTDB): domain Bacteria; phylum Bacillota; class Clostridia; order Oscillospirales; family Acutalibacteraceae; genus Eubacterium_R; species Eubacterium_R faecavium. The sequence goes on from UQDP01000006.1 coordinate 13,336, forward strand.
CCCCTGCCTGCTTCGTCAACACCGCAAACGATATCATATCCGCTTGCAAGCGCCTCATTTTCATATAACAGCCAATCCATAATCACGGCAGCTCAAGGCTTATTTTGCCAAGCTTTCCTCCTCTGAATTCATCACATATAACCGCTGCGGCGCGAAGCGTGTCTATTTCACCGCCTTTGATTAAAAAGCCCCGTTTTTTACCGATCATCTCAAGAACTTCCCAGCTTTGAAGATCGGAAAAATCATTGATTTTATATCTTGCTTCGATTAGTTCGGGATGGGTTTTTGTCAGCACCTCCAAAAGACGACAGGCGATTAATTCCGTATCGGTCACTTCGTCTTTCACGGAACCGATAAAGGCAAGTTTATCGCCCACTTCCCTGTCCTCGAATTTTGGCCAGAGAACTCCGGGGGTGTCGAGCAGTTCTATGCCTTTTCCCGCAGAAAACCACTGATTGCTTTTGGTAACTCCTGCGCGGTCCGCAACAACTGCTTTGTTCTTACCGGCCATTCTGTTTATAAAAGAGGATTTGCCGGTGTTTGGTATGCCGACAACCATAAAGCGCAGGGCTTTTCCGCTCATTCCCTTTTCTCTGTTGCTTTTGATAACATCGGACAGCGCTTTTGAGCAGGCAGCAGAGAATCTGTTCAGCCCTTTGCCGGTTTTGCAGTCAACCGCAATTGCCGTAATCCCTTTTTTGGAATAATGGCTTATCCACATATCGGTTACAGACGGATCTGCCATATCGCATTTGTTCAAAAGAACGATGCGCGGCTTTTTCTGAATGATCTTTCCAAGCTCGGGATTTGAGCTTGAGCGCGGAATTCTGGCGTCTACGATCTCCACAACCCCGTCTACAAGTTTCAGGCTTTCTTTAATAAGCCGCCTTGTTTTAGCCATGTGACCCGGAAACCACTGGACATTTTGTTTCTGAAAATCAGGCACACTCTCACCTCTTTACGAATTACAAAACGCAAACATTAAAGATTAAAAACAAAACCGCCTGCTTGAGGCGGTTTAAGACGTCAGATATCTTCCTTAACTTTTGCAGCCTTACCAACTCTGTCACGAAGATAATAGAGTTTTGCTCTGCGGACTTTACCTTTACGTACAACAGCTACGGAATCCACATTTGCAGAATGAAGCGGGAATACACGCTCAACACCTACGCCGTAGGATACGCGGCGAACAGTGAAGGTCTTTGAAATGCCCGAGCCTTTGATGGCGATAACTGTGCCCTCAAACATCTGAATTCTTTCTGTTTTACCCTCGCGGATACGAACACCCACTCTTACAGTGTCACCGATTGAAAATGAGGGAAGCTCTTTTTTCATGCTGCCTTCGGCAATAATTTTAAGTGCGTCCATTAAAATTTCCTCCTTTTTATTTTCGGATGTTCATAACGGAAAACGAAAGAGGACCATCCGCTTAAATGCTTAAAATACCGAGCATTTAACGCGTTGCGGGACAGCAACGGAACAAATGCTTAAATAATATATCATAAACTGATGGAAAATGCAAGTGTTTTTTACCTGAATTTGTTATAATTTGCGTCAAGCAGGGCCAATCTGGATATATTTTTCCATTCAAATTCAAGATCTGCGCTGTCAAGAAGCGCCTGAGAAAACAGTTCGGGGCTCAAATTTCTGCTCTGCCCTGCGGCAAGACGGACATTAAGCACAATATTTGTGTCTCTTACAGAAATGTTGTATTTATCTATAAGAGGTTTTATATCGATATCTTTGATTACCTTTCGTTTTCCCTGCTTTCCCTTTTTCTTTGCAGTGATAACATCGCTTTCAAGAACCGTCTTCAATTTAATAAGAGCAGTGTCATTATCAGCAAATTCATATTTCATAACATAATCGGAATAAGCGATTTCGTTGCAGTTTCTGAAATCCTCGTAAACATCGAGAATCTGAATTCCATCAGGCAGCGTTCCATTGAGCCTTACTTTGATTTCCTCGTCGGAAATATCGCCCGTAATACGTATATCAAGGCTCTCGCACATACTCTCAACTCCCAGCGGCAGCGGAAGTGAGAAACACATATACGGATGCGGATTGAATCCCTCGGTATACCAAAGCGGGATATGCGCTCTGGTTATCGCGCGTGAAAAGCATCTGTTGATATCAAGATGGCTTATGTATTTGCATCTGCCCGTTTTGGAAAAAAGCAGTCTAACCTCTCGCATCACAGTGCCCTCCGTTCAGCATATTCGCACCGCAGCCTGCGCATTTCATACGGCAGTGCGGAGTGGTTTTGTTTTCGTGTGCCTTTTTGTTTTCCTTTTCAAGGAATTTTTTGGATACGCCGAAATCAAGATGATCCCAAGGCAGAAGTTCACTGAACCCTCTTTTTCTTTGGGTATAAAAATACGGGTCTATGCCGTTCATTTCAAAAGCTTTCATCCAAGCGTCAAAACGAAATCGGTCGTCCCAAGAATCGAATTTGCAGCCGAGTCTGTAAGCGTCCAAAAGAACACGGCACAATCTTCTGTCGCCCCTGGCGAGCACACCCTCCAAAAGCGATGTCGGAGTTTCATGATACGATACTTTTACTTTTCGGCTTGGAATAGATTCAAGAAGATGCTTTTGCTTTGCTTTCAAACTTTCCATCGAATCCTCCGCTTCCCATTGAAAAGGAGTGAACGGCTTCGGTATGAATGAAGCACAGCTTACGGAGACCTGAACGCCGGTTCCCTTTTGTCTGGCAGGATTTTTATAAAAGGTGTGCACCACTTGCATGGCAAGGTCGGCTATGCCTTCTATATCTTCCATCGTTTCGGTCGGCAGTCCCATCATAAAATAAAGTTTTACCGAGGTCCAGCCGTTATCGAACGCTTTTTTGCAGGTAGAAAGCACTTCTTCTTCCGTGACATTTTTGTTGATAACGTCTCTCAACCGCTGCGTGCCAGCCTCAGGCGCGAAAGTCAGACCGCTTTTTCTGACTCTGTTTAATTTCTCAACAAGCTCGTCCGAAAAGTTGTCAACGCGCAGAGACGGCAAAGACAGATTGATTTTATCCTTTTCGGTCCAGTCTATCAGCGAACTGAGCATTTCGTTTACACAGCTGTGATCCGATGTGGAGAGTGAACAGAGCGACAGCTCGTCATACCCTGTTGAATCTATGAGTGCTTTTGCCTGTCTGTTAATGGTTTCAACGCTTTTTTCGCGTATCGGTCTGTAAGTGAATCCCGCCTGGCAGAAGCGGCATCCCCTGATACATCCGCGGAATATCTCTTCCACAGCTCTGTCATGAACAATACTGATGAAAGGAACAACGAATTTATCGGGGTAAAAGCACTTGTCCATATCGGAAACAACAGCTTTCTTTACTTTTTCAGGCGCGCCGTAAAGCGGTTTCAATTCTTTTAAAGTGCCGTCTTCATTATAACTGTCCTCATAAAAAGACGGCACATAAACGCCCTGAATCTCTTTCGCTTTCTTCAGAAAATCCGTTTTGCTTTCTCCGTTTTTCTTGCATGCGTTGAGCAGGTCGAGCACCTGAAGCGTGGATTCCTCCCCGTCTCCGAGAAAAACAAGGTCCACGAAATCAGCAATCGGTTCGGGATTGCAGGCGCAGGGGCCGCCGCAGCAGATAATGGGAGTCAGAGCCTGTCTGTCTGCCGATTTCAGAGGTATTCCGGCAAGGTCAAGCATATTCAGCACATTGGTGTATGAAAGCTCATACATAAGCGTAAAACCGACAATATCAAAGCTCTTGATCGGATCTTCGCTTTCAAGCGCGAATAATTCAATATTGTTTTTTCGCATCTGCTCTTCCATATCGGAATCGGGTGCAAATACACGTTCACACCAATACTCTTCCCTGCTGTTTACAAGGGAATACAGTATCTTCATTCCGAGATGGCTCATTCCGATCTCATAAAGATCCGGAAAGCAGAATGCGTAACGCAGGCTTACCCTTTCAGGGTCTTTGATTACGCTGTTAAGCTCTCCGCCCGAATATCTTGCGGGCTTTTGTACATATTGAAGTATTTTTTCTATTTCTTTTCTCATAGTGACCTCATATTGAATATAAACAGATACACGCAGATCATGAGCAGCGTGAATATACCGTGATTGATTAAAAGATATAAGGCGAATACAGTGATGATCGCCAATATCCCGAAACTGACATATACATACGCTCTCGGGGCGAGGAGTTTTAGTAATCTTCCACCGTCAAGCGGAAATACGGGAATAAGGTTCAGCAAGGCAAGAAATAAGTTCATCTCGTCCGCTGCAGCAAAAAAAAGCAAAAGATTTACGGCAGGACCTGAAAAAATGACGAAAGCCTCCGAAGCTTTGGAAAGCGGTGAATCATATTTCAACCCGATGCCTAAGGCAGAAAACACGAGTGTTCCCGGTTTTCCTCCGGCGATAAGCAAAGCGGCCAGATGCCCTGTTTCATGAAGAACACAGTATGATACAAAGCGGAAAACACTGTCATAGCCGAAAACGATTGCAACACATAAAATGAAAACAAATGTGTAATCTATCTTAACTGCAAGATCTTTTATTCTAAATTCCAAAACATCACCGTAAAATCTTACGGCATGTATTTATCATTTATGCTTGTCAAGGTAGGATTGCAGGATGATAACTGCGGAAACAGCGTCTACCTTTTCTTTCCTCTTTTTACCTTTAACATGGTTTGCGCTTAAAAAATCATGCGCAATAACCGTTGTCAAACGTTCGTCCTGAAAATCAACCGGCAAGCCTGACAGTTCATTGAGCATCGAACCTAAATTACGGCATTCATCACAGCGGTAACCGCGGCTGCCGTCCATATTTACAGGAAGACCTACAACGATCTTTTCCGCCTGTTTTTCCGCTGCTATAGCACAGAGCTTCTGCGCAAGCTTAGGCGCGTATTTTTCAGTTATAACGGTATACGGGGAAGCCAGTGTTTCGCTTTTATCGCAGAAAGCAACACCTGTTCTGACATCACCGTAGTCTACTGACATAATGACCATATTTAACCTCGTTCATAAAACGATAACGGCATCACGGAAAGGACGCCGTTATTGTTAAAAACGTATTTATTCTGCGCTTTCGCTCGTTTCTTCATTAGAAGATGCCGCGGTTGTTTCACCGCTCTCGTCTGAACTGCTGTCGGATTCATCAGAACTGTCCGATGAACGGCTGTAGGTTCTTGAAGAATACGAAGGAAGATTATTCTTGTCATACCAGCCGGAGGAACCGCTTGAATAATTTGCAAGAAGTCCGTTTGAGCTGTCATATGAGCGGTTTACGATTCCGTCATATTCCGGAAACTCGGTAACATTCTTTCCTTTTGCATCATAAATATTATTCATAACCGTTTCCCAGATCGTGCCTGACGGGTTTGAGGAAAGTCTGTATACGATCTCTTTAGGCATATCGTATCCGTACCAGACTGCCGCAACATACTCGGGCGTGCCGCCGACAAACCATCTGTCTTTTGAATCTGTAGTCGTACCTGTTTTGCCGAAACACTCAACGCCGCTGATTTTGTAATTGCGTCCCGTTCCGGAAGTCATAACGGTTTGGAGTATCTTGTTCATCAGCCACCCGGTGCTTTCCGATAATACCTGTTCCTTGTTTTTGGAGGCATCGGTTTCTATCAGCACATTGCCCTGACTGTCTTCTATCTTATAGTAGCAATATGGTTGATAATATACTCCGCCGTTACCCATTGCGGCATATGCGGCAGTCATATCGAGCACGGTTACACCTTCGGTAAACGAACCGGTTGCCATTGGCGCGAAATCACAGTCTGCTGCGCTCAAGGACGAGATGTGAAAACGGTTCTGCAGAAAATCATAAGCGTAGTCCACACCGATCATATCGAGTGTTCGTGCAGCAACCGTGTTAAGAGAGTTGGCTATACCGTACTGAATGGTTACACGCCTGCCTGAATATCCGCCGCCCTCGTTTGTGGGCCACATTCTGCCGTCAACTTCCATTAAAGGACGATCCTCAATCAATGTGGACCAGTAAATATCAACGCTGTCGTCATTCAGGCTCTTTTCAAATGCCGGAGCATATATGGAAAGCGGTTTGATCGATGAACCCGGCTGCCTGCGCGACTGGAATGCTCTGTTAAGCTCAAGAGAACCTGAATATTCGCCTGTTCCGCCGACAAGTCCAAGTACCCTGCCCTCATAATTCATGACGACCATTGCGCCCTGAACGGTTTCATCCGGCATGCGGCGGTAGTTTTCATAAACGTCCTCCATTGCTTCCTGAACCTCAAAATCAACGGCTGTATAGATTTTCAGACCGCCGCCGTACAGCAGTGAACGTGCTTTTCTTTCCGTATAACCCATTTTCTGAAGATCGTCAAGAACAGCTTTTATCACATAGTCGACATAGTATGAATCTATTCTGTTTTCATTCGAGCCGCTTTCGGAATCCGATATCTGGCTTCCCTGATAGTTCTCACTGTTTGTGAATACCATTTCGTAAGCAACGGCGTCATCGTATTCTTCCTGTGTTATGAAGCCCTGAGAGAGCATCTCTTTCAGTATCCACATCTGGCGGGTCCTGTTTTTATCGGGATTCCTGAGGGGATCATAACGGCTCGGATACTGCGTAATAGCTGCCAAAGAGGCGCACTCGGCAATATTCAGATCCGCAACATCCTTTCCGAAATAAGTTTCAGCGGCAGTTTTAACGCCGTAGCATCCTTCGGAAAGATAGATTGTGTTCATATATGCTTCAATGATCTCATCTTTACTGTAATTTCGCTCCAGATTCAGAGCGGAAAGTATCTCATTGAATTTTCTGACAATCGTAACGTCGTTCTCATCGGTAAGATTTTTTATAAGCTGCTGAGTGATGGTGGAGCCGCCTTGACCGTAGTTGTCCGGCACAACGATAACGCCGATCGTTCTGATCCAGTCCACACCATGGTGGCTTTCAAAACGCTGATCTTCCGTAGCGATAAAAGCCTTTCTTAAATAAGGGCTCATGTTGTCAAGATCCACCCAGATTCTGTTTTCCTCACCGTGAAGTCTTGTCAGCTCTACCTCGTTTCCGTCGCTGTCATATCCGTAAATAAAAGAGGTTTGATTCTGCGAATATTTTTCTTCCGTAAGATTAAAAACGGGATCGCCGTGAACGTAGCTGTAGCCGTATATTGCAATCACGGAAAAGCAAACAACACACACTACTGCAATTACAAGCAGTATCCCAAGCAGTATGCGCAGCACAAGCGAAGCAGGCGCCTTGCTTTTATTCCCGTTGCTCTTTTTCGGCGAACGAGTTTTTTTTATGTTTTTTTTACTTCTTGTTCTCTGAACATGCTGTTTTGAAGTATTCTCGCTTTCGATGTATGCGGCAGGTTTGCTGCTTGATTCTGATTTAAGATTCTTTTTATCCTCGTCATAAACCTTTGCGGAATTATTCATGAAGGATTCAAGCAGATCATCGTAATCACTTGCCATAACCATACCTCCTTACAAGTAAATAGATAAACAGCGAAATTATTATACTATATTTTTACAATTAAATAAAGAAATATTTTGTTAAAAATTTTTTGCCTTATGTTTACTCATTTCAATCACCCTTTTTGAAACCGAAATTCCGTCATAAAGCATTTTTACCCTTGAAAAGCACCAGCACTTTTTTCCGCAGCTCTTGCAGGAATAAGCTGCCTTGAAAGAACTGTTGACTGTCTGCACATCACTCAGTCTTCTCATAGATGATCCGCAGGACGGGCATTCGAATTTTTCTGAGTAAAAATTATAGTGCTCCGTAACAGGCTCTTTTATAATAAACGGTTTAAAAGCCAGTCTGCCGAAAAAATCATCGGAACAGGCTTTTATCATATCGCCGACACGTGCTCTGTCATATACCTTTTTGAAACAGGCGGCAGCTACATAGCAGTCTTCAAGCGCACGGTGCAGGTTTTCTTCTTTAATATTGATTTCAAGTTTTTCCGCACAGTGCGCAAGACTTATCTGATCATTTGTTTTTTCAAAAAAAGACTGGCAGTATTTTTGCGCGTCCATATACTTTTTCATAAAAGAAACATTTGTCTGCCCGAAAAACCTTTTATAATTTGAAACAAGCACGTAAAGATCGCTGTTTGACCAGCTCATAAACAGAACATCTCTGCCTGACGACCAGCGGGAAAAATCGCGTATCGCCTGCTCAAAAGGTATGCCCTGCAGGGAAATCTCTTCCTTTGTTATGCTTGTAAGATCAACGAAACGCTTGGAAAGCTTTTTCGAAAGCTTTGGCTTGATCAACTGTTTATAAGTGTCTGTGATCTCCAGATTTCTGTTGAGCCTTACAGCCCCTATTTCAATAATTTCATTGAGTCCTTTTTTTAACTTGTAATCGTATGCATTGTTCCATTCAAGGTCAAAAATAACATAATCCATTTGTTCACCAAAAAAAATAACCCTGCATAACGCAAGGTTACTTCAAAAATAAATCATCAGCCTATAAACAGGAAAATCAAAAACGCAGCAAGAACAAGAACAAAAAATGCAACAATAAGCCATTTTGTTATTTTTTCAAGTTTTGCTTCGATCGTGCGACCTTTTGATTTACCGAGGAAAGTATCCGCACCGCCGGCAATGGCGCCCGAAAGGTTCTGCGAACGACCCTCCTGCAACAAAACAACTGCAATAATGATGATGGAAACAATTATAAGAATTACTCCGAATACATAATGATACCAAAGCATTTGAAAATCCTCCGTACATATTTAATACTAAAGGATTATAGCACATAGTTCTTTTTATTGCAAGTGTTTTTTGGCATGAATTGACTTGAATTTTTTTTGCGTTATATACAATAATAGTTTTGACGGTAATAATTAAGCGTTTGCATTACCGTCTGCCGCTTGTAAAAGCGGTATTTACATATATATCATTATTCAAAGGAAAGCTGTTCGCCGACATCAGCCGCCCCGAGCATTGCGCCTGCGGCAGGAATATTTTTAGGTCTGAACCGCCATTCCTTTTCAAATTCTCCCTCGCGGTAAAGATGAACGGAAATCACTTTATCGCTTTTCTTTTTGAGTGTCATCGCCTGTACGCCCTGCGTATTTTTTGTGCTTTTCGGCAGCACCACTGCTGTATTAATTAAAAGATGTCTGCCGCTTTGCGAGCATAAAACAATGTCTTTATCTTCTTCAAGGTAAATCGCTGCGGCAAGAGGCGCTTTATCGGAAAAAGCGTTTATAAGCTTTTTTCTGTTTGTTTTTGTTTCGTATGCCGATATATCGACTTTCGCAAGCTTTCCGTTTTCAAAAACAAAGATCATATAGCCCTTATATTCTTTTAAAACGGCTGTGTATACGGGCGTTTCACCGTCCTCCATCATAAGTTTGGACGGCAGATAATCACCGAGAACAGAAGCTTTGGTATCCGGAAAGTCGTCGAGCTTGGCTTTATAGACCTGATGCGAAGAAGTGAAAACAAGCAGTTCATCTCTGTTGGAGCATTCAACGTTTCTTTCGATTACGTCGCCTTCTTTCACTTTCTGTTCACCGCTCATACGAAGATTAGCGGTCTTGATCTTTTTAACATAGCCTTCTTTTGAAATAAATACCGTTACCGGGTAATCCGCAGCTTCGTATTCCGCTTTCTCTTCTTCCTGCGGAATTTCATAAAGTATCTCAGACTTTCTGCCTGTGTCGTATTTTTTTATGACATCCTGAAGCTCGGATATAATGATTTTTTTCTTTCGCTTATCGCTTGAAAGAATTTCTTCAAGTTCTGCTATATCGTTTTCAAGATTTTCTATATCCTGAATGCGCTTTAAAATATATTCGCGGTTAAGATGGCGCAGCTTGATCTCGGCTACGTATTCCGCCTGTGTTTCGTCTATTCCGAAACCTATCATAAGATTGGGAACAACGTCTGATTCGTTTTCAGTCTCACGAACGATCTTTATGGCTCTGTCAATATCAAGCAGAATCTTGGAAAGACCTTTGAGCAGATGAAGCTGCTTTCTTTTTTTATTAAGGCTGAAGTTTAATCTTCTTGTAATGCAGTTAAGCCTGAATTTCACCCATTCGTTCAGAAGCTCGCGAACTCCTCTGACGCCCGGTCTGCCGTCTATGAGAACATTGAAGTTGCAGGAAAATGAATCCTCAAGCGGAGTGAGCTTATAAAGCCTTTGCATAAGCTTGTCCGGGTCTGTTCCCCTTTTCAGGTCTATGGTAATCTTAAGCCCTTTCAGATCGGTTTCATCTCTTATATCCGAGATCTCCTTAACTTTATTCCCTTTTGCAAGTTCAACGATCTTGTCTATAATCGCTTCCGAAGTTGTGGTGGGCGGTATTTCGGTGATATCTATACAGTTGTAGGATTTATCGTAGCTGTATTTTGCGCGGACCTTAACGGAGCCTTTTCCTGTTTCGTATATCTTTTCAAGCTCATCTCTGTCATAAATAACATATCCGCCGCCTACAAAATCAGGGGCGACCAGTGTGTCGGAGATCACATGGGCTTTGTTTTTCATTAAAGCGATCGTAGTCTCGCAGATCTCTCTGATATTGAATGAAGCTATGGAGCTTGCCATTCCGACGGCAATTCCGGTCGTTACATTACAGAGCACCGTTGGAAATGTCACGGGCAGAAGACGCGGCTCCTGCATCGTGTTATCATAATTGGGCACGAAATCCACGGTATCTTTGTCAATATCGCTGAACAGCTCGTTGCAGATCGGCGCCAATTTGGCTTCGGTATATCGGGACGCTGCGTACATCATGTTTTTTGAATAAGCTTTTCCGAAATTTCCCTTTGATTCAATGTAAGGATACAACAGCGATTCATTGCCTCGCGAAAGGCGCACCATGGTTTCATAAATGGAGGCGTCACCATGCGGATTAAGCTGCATGGTTCTGCCAACTATGTTCGCGCTTTTGATTGTTTGCCCTTTTAAAAGCCCCATATTGTACATCGTATACAGAAGCTTTCTGTGAGACGGCTTGAGACCGTCAATTTCAGGTATTGCGCGCGATAATATAACGCTCATGGCATACGGCATATAATTTGTTTTCAGAGTTTGAGTGATGACCTCGCTCTTGACCGTGCCGGCGTTTTCTATATGGACATTTTCGTTAAGCCCTGATGTACTTTCTTTTTCACTGTCTTTTTTTCTTCTTGGCATAATTTCACCTAATCATTCTTTTTTATCAGCTTACGTCAGCCGCGTCAAGATACTGATAACCGTAATCCGTAATATACTGCTTTCTGCCGTCCAGATTATCCCCCAGCAGAAGATCGAATATCTGAGAAGTCTTTTCCGCCTCATCCGGTGTAACGAGAATAAGACGTCTTGTGGCAGGATTCATGGTTGTCAGCGACATCATATCTGCTTCGTTTTCGCCGAGACCTTTTGAACGCTGAACGGTATATTTCTGATTGCCGAGCTCTTCTCTTATCTTTGCCATTTCTATCTCATTGTAGGCAAAATAAGTCTGATCCTTACAGGTGACTTCATACAGCGGGGATTCGTCGATATAGACCTTGCCCTGCTCAATGAGCTGCGGCATCAGGCGGTATATCATCGTTAAAACCAGTGTGCGGATCTGAAAGCCGTCCACATCCGCATCCGTGCATATGAGCACCTTGCTCCATCTGAGGTTGTTGATATCAAAAGCGGACAGGTCCTTTGCCGCTTTTGAGCTCATCTCAACGCCGCACCCGAGCACTTTTATGAGGTCGGTTATGATTTCATTTTTAAATATTTTGCTGTATTCGCTCTTCAGGCAGTTGAGTATTTTCCCTCGTATGGGCATGATTGCCTGGAAATTCGCGTCTCTCGCCTGTTTACAGGCGCCGAGAGCCGAATCTCCCTCAACGATGAAAAGCTCTCGCTCCTCGACATTTTTGGAGCGGCAGTCAACGAATTTCTGGACGCGGTTGGTCATATCGATTTTGGTCTGCAAAGTATTTTTCAGCGTTTTACGCGTATTCTCCGCCTTGACTCTGCTTCGCATATTGATAAGCACCTGATCGGCTATCTTATCGGCGTCCATTTTATTTTCTATGAAATAGACCTCAAGCTGTTTGCGGAAAAAGTCCGTCATAGCTTCCTGAATAAACTTGTTGGTTATGGCTTTTTTCGTCTGATTTTCATATGAGGTCTGTGTGGAAAATGAAGAAACTACAAATATAAGTATATCCTCAATATCCTGAATATTTATCTGGCTGTCCGATTTGGTGTATTTGCCGTTTGCTTTTAAATACGCATTGATCTGATTTAAAAATGCGCTTCTGAAAGCCTTGTCCGGAGAGCCGCCATGCTCAAGAAAGCTTGAATTGTGATAGTATTCCTTGCACTGTTTCTTTAAAGAGAAGCACAGAGCTGCCTTTATCTTCAGCTTATATTCGCTCAGATCGGCTCTGTCTTTTCCCACTCTTTCACATTCCCAGTACTGCGGAGTGGTGATCGCTGTATTATCGGCAAGCTCCTCGACATAGTCTTTGATACCGTTTTTGTAACAGTATTCAAAGGTCTCAAACCCGGAAGAAGTTTGGTTTTTGAGTATAAAAGTAATGCCGTCGTTTACGATTGCCTGCCGTTTAAGCGTATCCTGATAATATTCGAGCGGAACGTTTATATCGGTAAATACTTTGAGATCCGGCTTCCACCTGATTCTTGAACCCGTATCTTTCTTTGAATACGGCTCTCTTTTCAATCCGCCGATATTTTCTCCATGCTCAAAATGAAGCGTGTAGCAAAATCCGTCTCTGTGTATTTCCGCATCCATATATTCGGAAGCATACTGTGTTGCGCAGAGCCCGAGCCCGTTCAGACCGAGTGAGAACTCATAGTTGTCAGCACCGTTATTATATTTTCCGCCTGCGTACAATTCACAGAAAAGAAGTTTCCAGTTTTCTTCATTTTCAGCCTTGTTAAAATCAACGGGAATTCCGGCGCCGAAATCCTGTACCTCAACGGAACAGTCCGCAAATCTTGTAACTATGATTTTATTTCCGCGGCCCTCGCGCGCCTCGTCAATAGAATTGCTCATTATTTCAAAAACGGAATGCTGGCAGCCCTCAATACCGTCCGAACCGAAAATAACCGCAGGGCGTTTTCTTACACGGTCAGCACCCTTCAGAGAGCGTATACTTTCATTGGTATATTCTTTCTTTTTTGCCATAATTACCTCCGCTCATATTTTTACTCATATATTATACAAGATATTGTGCATTTGTCAAGATTTTGTAAATCTTATAACAATATGATGAAAAGTTACGTCTTAAAATTACAAAATACTTTTAATTATTTCATTTATTTATAATTGTTCAACAAAAAAATAAGATGTGAATACTCACACCTTATTTTTTTGCGTAATCTCTTTGATATTATTCATCAACAGTGTCATCACTGCCGTTTTCGATCTGCTCGCCGGCACTTTCCTCGGAAAGATTCTGCGTTATATCTTCTGAAACGGCTGTATCGTCCGTTTCGGCTTCCGTTTGATCCGCCGCCTCGGCTGCAAGGACGGTCTCTTCTGGGAGACTGCCCGTTTTCATGAGAGAGTCAAATTCTTCTGCGTTGATCTTTTCACGTGACAGAAGCGTTTGCGCGATCAGCTCCAGCTTATCATAATTCTCTTTAAGAATATTCAGCGTTCTCTCGTAAGCTTTGCGCATCATCTTTTCAATTTCTTCATCAATGCGCGCCGAAGTTTCCTCGCTGTAATTATTTACATGACCGTAATCCTTGCCAAGGAATACTTCATTGTTTTCATCACTGTAAACAACGGGACCGATCTCATCACTCATGCCGTATTTAGCAACCATGTCACGGCATATCTGAGTTGCGCGCTGCAGGTCGTTTGACGCTCCCGTGGAAATATCGTCAAGCGCAAGGGCTTCCGCAACACGTCCGCCCATCATAGAAACAAGCGAATCCAGCATCTCATTTTTGGAGGTATAATTCTCTTCCTGAGGCTGATACATGGTATAACCGCCGGCGCCGAGACCGCGGGGAATAATAGAGATCTCCTTAACAGGATCGTGATTTTCCAGAAAATACGAAGCTACCGCGTGACCGGCTTCATGATATGCAGTCAGCTTTTTAGCCTTATCACTGTACTTATGCGATTTCTTTTCGGTGCCCATTTCAACGCGTGTTATTGCATCCTGTATCTCTTCGTCCGTAATCGCTTTCTTATGTCTTCTAGCGGCAAGAAGAGCCGCTTCATTAAGAAGATTTTCAAGATCCGCGCCCGTAAAGCCAATGGTAAGCTGCGCAATATCTTTAAGATTAACGTCAGGACCGAGCGGTTTATTCTTGGAATGCACCTTCAGTATATCTTCTCTGCCCTGCGTATCCGGCCTGTTGACGGTTATCTGCCTGTCAAATCTGCCCGGTCTTAAAAGAGCCGGGTCAAGGACGTCCGGTCTGTTCGTTGCGGCTATAACGATAACGCCGCTGTTCGTGCCGAAGCCATCCATTTCAACAAGCAGCTGGTTCAGGGTCTGTTCACGCTCGTCGTTTCCGCCGCCGGTGCCTGCGCCTCTGTGTCTGCCAACAGCGTCTATCTCATCTATGAAGACGATCGCGGGAGCTTTTTTAATCGCCTGTGAAAACAGGTCTCTGACTCGGCTGGCACCTACGCCGACATACATCTCAACGAAATCAGAGCCGGAGATGGAAAGAAAGGGTGCGTCCGCTTCGCCGGCAACCGCCTTGGCAAGAAGCGTTTTACCCGTTCCTGGAGGGCCTACAAGAAGCACGCCCTTTGGAATTCTTGCGCCGAGATCCGTAAATTTCTGAGGATCTTTAAGAAATTCAACAAGCTCTTCAAGCTCTGCTTTTTCTTCATCGCACCCCGCCACATCGGCAAAGGTCTTTTTGTTTTTATCTTCAACCGTTTTTGCTTTCACTCTGCCGAAGCCGAGAGTACGGTTGGTCTCATTGTTCATGGTGTCTCCCATTTTTTTCATCATGAACCACACGAGAAGCGATCCGACAACGATGATCAGCAGATATGGAATAAGGTTTACGAACCAGTTTCTGGAATTACTCTGCTTATAGTTATATTCGATCTGTGCGTCGGGATGCGCCTCGTTATACGCGTTAACACTGTCTCTTATATCGTCAAGAAAATAAGTTACGCTCGGCACGCGGTAATCCTGCGTTTCGTCAGGTTTGCTGAACAGCTCATATGAAAGAGTGCCCGATGTGAGATCTAATTCAAATTCGGAAACCTGATTCGTTTTAAAAAGATTTACAACCTCACTGTATTTTAAATCAGCTTTATTCTGATTGTTCGCGAAGGTGAATGCAAGCACCACAAGCACAATCGGAATGAGAATGTAAAATATTGCTGATTTCCAGTTTTTGGACATATTGTTCATTAAAGTTTATCCTCCGTACGGATGTATAGTGTAAGAACATTGGATGTGTTGCTGTCAACAGCAACTCTTTCTGCGGCCGCATATCCCCCAATACCGATTATGCCGCAGTTATCGGTTATAACGGGAATACGCCGGCGTTCTTCGGGTGGTATGTGAAGTTCGTTAAAAAGCTTTTTCAGACTCTTTGAACAGTTTCGTCCGGCAAGGGTGATTCTATCCCCTTCCTGTCTGCTTCTCACAACCACATTGCCAACTATTTTATCACAGTCACAGTAAAAATCAAACTTTTTGTTATTAAATTCACATTTATTTAAAAATTCTTTTACAGAAATCGTTTTTTTTACAACTTTAAATGCAAAATCATTTGTTTTTTTGCCAAGATCCGCTAAGCGTATCGTACCGGCAGCCGACACTGCATAGACATCTCCGTTCAGTTTAAAGCGGGAATTCCTTTCGATCAAGCCGCAAATGCCTGTTATATTGACCTGATTGACCGGAAATGAATTTTCTGAAAGCCATTTTGCGCATATACGTCTCTTTTCGCTTTCGGACAGTTTTGAAAGCCGATCTACATCAAGTCTGTTATTTCTACATACAGACAAATATATGCTGTCAATATGTGACTCCAGAAATGCTTCATCCAATGTGACAGATTCAATAAGCTTTGCAGCATTTGCCTGAAATTCGGGATTCAGTTTACCGAAACGCGGTATCAACACATTTCTTATGAAATTTCTGGAATATGCGTTATCGCTGTTGGTGCTGTCAACGCAGTAATCGATCGAGTTCGAATCAAGATACTCTCTGATTTCCGCTGAAGTCACTTCTATCAAGGGTCTGATTATGTTTTCCCTTTTGGGAGAAATCGAGCATAGACCTTTAAGAGATGTGCCCCTTGCGATGCGAAACAGCATGGTCTCTACATTATCTGAAAGGTTGTGCGCGGTTGCGATTTTGTCACAGCCGAAAGTCTCAAAAAATTCATATCTTTTCTTTCTGCTGTATTCTTCAACGCCCATTCCGGCTTCTTCAGCTTCTTTCGGCGCGTTGATGTGAAGAATTTTAAGCTCTATGCCGTTTTTCATACAGAGCTCTCTGCAGAATTCGCAGTCACGCATACTTTCATTGCCTCTGATGCCATGCTCCACATGCGCGGCTTTTAATTTTAAACCGAATTCATCACGTATCGCAAGCAGAAACCGAGTCAGCAGAACGGAATCAGCCCCGCCGGAAAGTGCGATGAGCACGGATTCTCCGTATGAAAGCAGATTATATTTTTTTACCGTCTTAAGAATTTTATTCTTCATACTTCTTTTCAACGCATCTGAATCTTGTGAATTCCTTATCAAACGTCATTTCGAGGGTACCTGTGGCACCATGCCTGTTTTTGGCAACGATAAGCTCGGTTGACGCTTCGTCTATCTCATCCTGCTTGTCCTCGTCCTGCTCGTTTCTGTAATAATCAGGGCGGTAAAGAAACATAACGATATCAGCGTCCTGTTCGATGGATCCGGATTCTCTCAGATCGGAAAGCTGAGGTTTATGGCTCTTTCCCCTGCCCTCGGTACCTCTGGAAAGCTGGGCGCAGCAGATTACGGGAATATTCAGATCCTTTGCCATCATTTTAAGATTTCGCGTGATCTCGGAGACTTCCTGAACACGGTTTTCCTTTCTGACGGCAGATTGGATAAGACCGAGATAGTCAATAATGATTATATCTACATTTTTCATCCGTCTCACCTTTGACTTGATCTCGGGCACGGTCGTGTTTGAGGCGTCGTCAAGATAAAGCTCAACCTGTTCATATTCGCCGGCTGCGTTTCCGAGCCGAACCCATTCATCATCGGTAAGCTCACCGGTGCGTAGCTTCTGGCTGGGAATACCTGCTCTTGCTGACAAAAGCCTTTCGGCAAGCTGTTCCTTAGTCATTTCAAGACTGAAAAACACGCATTTCTTTTTAGCGTACATGGTAACATTCTGAGCCAGATTAAGCGCAAAGGACGTTTTACCCATCGCAGGACGCGCGCCGATCAGAATCAGATCAGATTTGTTGAGACCTGTAATATACCTGTCAAGCGTTCCGAACCCGGAGGGGATTGCTTTGAATTTTTCCTTATCCTCGCCGGTAAGCTTATGTAAGCGGTCATAAACATCGTTAACGATAACATCGGATATTTTTTTGGGATCGCTGTCCTTAGTCCCCTGGCGGATATCATATATTCGCTGTTCCGCGGAATCAAGCAGTGTTGAGGCATTGGCTTCTCCTGAGGTAGCCGACTCGATGATATCCTGCGAAACAGTGATCAGAGTTCTGAGATAATACTGTTCCTCAACGATCTTAGCGTAAGTGCCTACATTTTTTGTAGACGGCACACTGTCTCTCAGTGTTATAAGATATTCACGTCCGCCGGCAAGGTCATAATGCCCCTCCTTGGCAAGAACATCGGCAATTACAACAGGGTCGATCCTTGCCTTTGCCCCCGTAAACATCGTCATCATTGAAGTAAATATCGCTCTGTGCTGCGGCAGAAAGAAATATTCCTGCTTAACAATTGAAACAACTTCCTCCATACAGTCGGGATCGATAAGAATGGAACCGAGTACAGCCTGTTCCGCCTCCAGACTGTAAGGAAGCGCTGTGCTGCCTGAATTTGTTTGAGGCATTTTAAATCATCCGTTTCTTTTTCAGACTTCTGAGACCTGAATGTAAATTTTCGCGCTGATACCCTGATATATTTTTATCTCGGCTTCATATGTGCCGAACTGTTTGATATCTTCAACAGTTATTTTTCGTTTGTCAATATCAAGATTCAGATCGCTTTTTATCTTTGCTGAAATATCCTTGGCTGTAACTGAGCCGAAAAGCTTGCCGTTTGAACCGGCTTTTGCAGTCAGTTTAAAGGTCTTTCCTTCCAGCTTTGCCGCATCTGCCTCGGCAGCCTTGATTTCCTCTTGTTTATGGAATTTTTTGGCGTTTTCCTTATTGTTGAAATCATTCATCGCGGAGGCGTTCGCTTCGGTGGCAAGTCCGCGCGGGAAAAGGAAGTTTCTTGCGTATCCGTCAGAAGCATTTACAAGCTCGCCTTTTTTTCCGAGATTTTTAACGTCCTGCTTAAGTATAACTTTCATTTATATCCCTCCGAATTCAGTATGTAGGCTAGGCGGATCAGCCGCCATGCCGGTCATATCTCCATGATAATGGGAAGTATCATGGGGTTTCTTTTGGTTTTTTCGTACATCATATGAGATATCTCATCCCTAAGACTGGTTTTAACACTGTTCCAGTCATGATACCTGCTGTTGTAGGTTTCCGAGATCACACGGCAGGCAAGGTCTCTTGCGGAATTTATGAGTTCTTCGCTCTCACGCACATAAACAAAGCCTCTGCTCACAATGTCAGGTCCGCAAAGAACTTCACCGGTTTCGGAATCGATTGTGGCAACAATGATTATAATACCGTCTGCCGAGAGGTGCTTTCTGTCATTCAAAACGATGTTCCCGACGTCGCCTACGCCGATGCCGTCCACATAAACATCTCCGCTCGGAACATCTTCAAGCTGTTTGATGCCTTTTTCAGAGATTTCAATGTGGTTGCCTATATCGCCCACAAATATGTTTTTCCGGCTTATTCCCATCGCCTCGGCGAGACCTGCATGTTTTCTCAGATGTTTCTGTTCGCCATGTACGGGAATGAAATATTTGGGTTTCACGATCCCCATCATAAGCTTAAGTTCTTCCTGACAGGCGTGACCCGAAACGTGAACCTCATACATATTCTCATATATGACTTCAATATCGCGCTTCATAAGCTCGTTGACAACGTTTCCGACCATTTTTTCATTTCCGGGAATCGGTGTTGCCGAAATGATAACGTAATCATTTGGGGACGCGGTGACCTTGCGGTGCTCTCCGTTTGCGATCTTCGTAAGCGCGCTCATGGGTTCGCCCTGTGAGCCTGTTGTGATGATAACAAGTTTATCGTCGCTGTAATTCCTTATCTCGTCAATGCTGATCAGAATATTCTCGGGAACATTCAGATAACCGAGTTCTTCGCCCACCTGAACAAGATTTTCCAGGCTTCTGCCCACAACGGCAACGCGGCGTTTAAGGTGCTTTGCTACATCGATTATCTGCTGAACACGGTGGATATTTGACGCAAAGGTTGCAACGACGATCCTGCGTTTTCCGGCTTTCCTGAAAAGATTCAGAAAGGATTCGCCCACCTTTTTTTCACTCATCGTATAACCGGGTCTTTCTGCGTTTGTGGAATCCTGCAAAAGCGCAAGTACGCCTTTGCTTCCGTATTCGGCAAATCTCGGCAGATTTATCATATCACCGTCTACGGGCGTGGTGTCTATCTTAAAATCTCCCGTATGGATAACCGTTCCTCCGGCGCAGGATATCGCGAGCCCCACGGCATCGGGTATCGAGTGGTTTACATGAATAAATTCAACCGTAAATTTACCGAGTTTTACCTTATCTGAAGGGTTAATCTCATGCAGTTTCGCCTTGTTGAGAAGCCCATGCTCTGCCAGTTTACCTTTTATCAGACCGATCGTAAGTCTTGTGGAATAAATCGGAATATTAAATTTCTTCAGAAGATACGGTATACCTCCTATATGGTCTTCGTGCCCATGGGTTACGATAAGACCTTTGACCTTGTCTGCGTTTGCTTCCACATAAGAAAAATCAGGTATTACCGAATCTACTCCGAGAAGCTCGGTCCCGGGGAAAGCCAGACCGCAGTCAACAATGAACATATCCCCTGCGTATTCGTAAACGGTCATGTTTTTACCGATTTCGTTCATACCGCCCAAAAACGCAACCCTGATATGTTCTGCTGCCCTGCCTCTTGTTTTTCTCGCGGCAGCTTCAGGTGTTTTTTTAGTGACTTTGCGGTAAGTATACATGCGCTTCTGGGAATTCCGTTTTCCCGCAGCGCTCTTATCCGCAGCCGTATTTTGTTTTGACATAAATATCTCCTTATATTTTTAGATTTTTTCCGAACAAAACATGTTGGGTATATAATATAGTAATATTTGGAACTTGTCAAGCGATGGGTGTATGGAATATCAATTATTTTAATATGTTTTCAATATTGATTATTACCAAAAACAATGATAAAATATTCCAATATTGATCAAATATTTAATAGGAAAGTGCAGTTGAAGTTTATGAAAAAAGTTCGCATATATACGGACGGCGCTTGCAGCGGAAATCCGGGCTGCGGAGGATGGGGAGCCGTTCTTGTCTACGGAGAGAAGGAAAAAGAACTCAGCGGCGCCGAAGCTGAAACGACCAATAACCGTATGGAGCTGACGGCAGTTATAATGGCGCTCAAGGCGCTGAAAGAGCCTTGTGATGTTGAACTGACTACGGATTCAAAATATGTTTGCGACGCTGTAAATAAGGGTTGGGTCTATTCGTGGCGCAAAAACGGCTGGAGAAAGGCAGATAAAAAGCCAGCGCTGAATGTTGATTTATGGGAGCAGCTTTTGAAACTGCTTGAAGCGCACAGCGTTTCATTTGTTTGGGTAAAGGGGCACAACGGTCATCCGTATAATGAAAGATGCGACCGGCTCGCTGTTGCTCAATACAAAGCGCTTCAGAATTAAAAGATGTTTTTATATTGTTTTTGTTGCAGACGAAATAACCGTCTGCTTTTTTATTGTTGCAATTCCGATCCCGAATCTTTTGCCGCTGAGTCTGTAGGCTTTTGCGCTTTTCTGAAGACTTGTTCTTTCATCCAGTTTTTTTATCTGCGATCTGAACAGAGGAACTTTTTTCAAGCCGAAAAGCCTGTCATAGGTCTGGTTTTCATAATGGATAGAATAATTTATGTTAAACAGACTGTCAAACTTAAGAATGTTACTGTTCGCATTCATAAATTCATTATTTTTCCCGTACACAAGCCAGCTTTCACACAGAAAATAATCCCAGTGAAATTCGGGAAAAAATCTTTCAAAGAATAAAACAGCCTCATAAAAGGCTTGTTTGCATTCCCCGTAATCGAGTTTTCCGCAGGCGGGGATATGAACATTGATCACATGATCGCCATATGAAAAAGGAAGCTTGGCATATTTCATTGTCGGGTTTTTGCAGGGATAAAGCTGAAACTGTAATCTGCCGATCTTGAACAGCTCAAAGGCAACGTGATTTCTGATCCACTGATAATTGTGCAGACCTTTGAAACCGTTTTCGCGGCACCATATTCCGATATCCTGCAGCGTATCAAAGAATATTTTATCGGGTATGCCTTTGTTTCTATATTTTTGATAGGTGAATTCAGAGGCTTTTAAGGCAGCCGCAAGGCGTTTTATATCACTGAAGTGTCTGAGCGCCGCAGTCTTACCGTTGGAATAATCCTCGCAAATGCGCAAAAAAGCGACCTCGTCCTTTAAGGCAAGGTCACTTAGCTGTTTTTTTAATTGCTCCGGCAGACCGGTGTCATTGATAAATTTGAATTCCATAAGTTCCTTATTGTTCCGTGTCAGCTGCACTGTTCTGCGCGTTGGTTTCGTATTTGCTTGTCAGACCGCTTGACACAACATATCTTACCTCTGTGACGTCAATACCGTAATCGGATAATAACGGAAGCACTTCTTCGTTTAAGAATGTATCGTCTGCGTCATCATCCTGAACGACAAACTGCGTACCGGCATCAAGATAGCGGATCTCCCTTGTGAGACCGTCTATCCCGTCAACTTCTTCTCCTTCAAAGAAAATATAAGTGCCTTTGACTGTAATGATTCCATCATAGGGATTAGCCGGAATCGTATAATTCTCACTTTCAGGCTGCGTTGTGGTTTCGCCTTTTGTGAAGCCACCAATCGTTCCGCTGAAATAGAGATAGCAGAACACGGCAATGACCACAACAAGAAATGTGATGATCACAGGCCATTTGCTGCTCTTTTTTTCTTTTTTAAAACGATGCCGTTCAAGAGTGGCTGTCTCTTCTTCAATGTGGGTTATATTGACGTCAACCATATTCTCCGTTTCGCGGTAGGACGCGTCCGTAACCTTGTGCACAACCAGGGGGCTGTCCAGATGTTCCTCGTTATATTCGTTAGGCATATTAAAATTCCTTTATTAACAAAATCAACATATTGTATATAATAAATAATATCATAAAACATGTTTTTTTTCAATAAAATATTGAAATTAAAAAAAGCGGCTGTTATAATTCAAATATAGATATTTGACGGAGGGCTCCTATGAGGATTCTTGCTTTTGACATCGGCGGAACGAATATCAAATACGCCATATGCAATGAAAACTATACGCTTACCGAGATCCAATCCGTTCCCACGGAGGCGTCTAAAGGCGGTCAGTATATCATAAATAAAGTGCTTGAGATTATCGATGGCTTTGATAATATCGACCGTATTGCCATAAGCACGGCGGGTCAGGTGGATTCCGAAAACGGGATCGTCGTTTACGCAACGGATAATATCCCCTATTATACAGGAATGATGGTCAAAAAAATGGTGGAAAGCAAAACAGGCATTCCTACATTTGTTGAAAATGATGTAAATGCCGCTGCTGTCGGTGAAGCAACTTTCGGCGCGGCAAAAGGCTGCGGTGATTTTATCTGTCTCACATTCGGAACCGGGATTGGCGGAGCGATTTATATAAACAACGAGCTGTATAAAGGCTCAAATTCTTCTGCCGGCGAATTCGGGCATTTCATAACGCATGCGGGTGGCAGACCCTGTACCTGTGGCGGAGAGGGCTGTTATGAGCAGTACGCGTCCGCTAAAGCGCTGACTCAGGCGGTTGAAAAAGTAACGGGAAAAAGCCTTAATGGATTTCAGATCTTTCAGAAAGAAAATATAGAGGATCCTGAGATCAGACATGTTGTAGATATCTGGATCGATGAAATCATTATCGGGCTCAAGAGCCTTATTTGTATATTTAATCCGTCACTTATCGTTCTCAGCGGAGGCATCATGAGTGAAGAATATATTATTGAGCTGATAGACAGAAAAATATACAAAGAACTTATGGATAATTTCAGAAATGTAAAGATAGTCAACACCGAACTCGGCAACAATGCGGGACTTCTCGGTGCGGCATACAGAGCTTCAAAATTATAATCAGTTTAAGATCCGGCAAGCAATCGCCGGATCTTTTTTGATTTATTTACATTTCATAGTGAGCATACCGTCATCCGTAAAATCGATTGCATTTTCACTAACAGCATATTGCTGTTGGTTTAATAGACCATATTGCTGTTTCGCATAATGATCTGTGTGATTTCATCATGATGATTCACTCAAAAACCTCCTTTCACTTCTAATACTTTTTGAAATACAAAAATTTAACACAAATCAAAAAAATTATAGAAAAAGGCTGTTTCGATGGATGAAACAGCCGAAATTTATGTAAAATATTTAATCAGATTCTCAACAGAAAGTATACCGTCGTTTCGCAGAAGTTTATTATATCTTGCCATATTAACATCACTGTGTTCCGTTTCCTTGCTCCAGAGATGGATCGTCCACGAATCATTTCCGAAAAAAGCCGGTATAAGCACGCCGACAGCCGCTGCTTTGATTTTAGATAAAACATCTTTGTCATAAACAGCCTGCATAAAGTAACGAAACAGAAAATATACAGCGATATTTTCACAGCTTTTAGAATGGATTACAGACCGATCAAATTTTCCGTTTCTGACCTTTTGGGTCCATTCCGGGTTGATTACCTCTGCGTTATGAAAGATCTCTTTAAAAGAAACGCAGGGCAAACCTTCATCATATCCGTAAATATCCTTCTGAATTTCCAGACCGAATTCTAAAAGAAGAATGATTCTCTCATTTAGCGGCAGTTGTTTGTTTTTGACGATCTCATACGCCCTTTTTCTGGCTTTTAGCAAATAAAAATAGAGTTCCGCGTCAATATCGTTTAGGACAGGCGGAGCGGAATTTACTGTTTCTTCAAACTCAAAATCTTCCTCAAGATTCCACATCATCTCGCTTGCCACAGGGCAGGAGAACGAAATTCCCATCTCACGCGTTGCACCGAAATCGTTTATAAACCGCGGAAAATTCCGGCAGGTATACGGAGTGTGCTCTCCACCTATAGCAATGTGCATATCGCAAAGGTTATCACTATTTAAAAACGGGCATCTTTTGTTTTTTGTTAGCCTGAAAACCGTGTTTCCGTATTCGTCTTTATCAAGCACACTGTCTATTTTTTGCCTGAGGGGTCCGCTTAGTGTTTTGTAGTAGCTCAGTGACTCATGATCCGCGTCCACTTCCCATCCCTGGCAGCAGGAATCCGGGCAATCCCCGGCTATACATTTAAAATCCTTATAAAATGACGGAGTTATTATCTTCAAGCAGCTCTCCCCTTATCCATAAACCGAAATCCATCTAATGAATCCGGCAGCGGTCTGACGAAATAAAAAAAGGAAACGCCACAAATGTGGAATTTCCTTTTTTGGTGCGAGAGACGGGACTTGAACCCGTACGAGTCGCCCCACACGCCCCTCAAACGTGCGCGTCTGCCGATTCCGCCACTCTCGCTCGCAACGATTGAGATTATAACAGATTAATCATATATTGTCAATATCTATTTTTAAAATTTTTAAAATATCTTCGGGAGAATTTATGATAACATCGGCGCCGGCGCTGACGAGGTTTTCCATCGGTCTGAAACCCCATGTAACGCCTATACTGCGGCAGCCGAGATTAGAGGCGGTCTCGATATCGACACTGCTGTCACCTATCCACAGGCATTTGTCCGGCGATATGCCGAGCGAATCTATAATTTCGCGCGCAACGGTAGGATCGGGCTTCTTCGGCTTGCTGTCCAGCGCGCCCTGAACGATGTCAAAGCTGTTTTCGGGAAACAGCGCGCTGATCATACCTTTTGCCGCCGTATCCGGCTTGTTCGTGCATACAACAAGAATATAGCCATGGGATTTCAGTTTGCGTATCACACCGTTCATCTTAGGATAAATATGCGCATGCTCCAGCTTTATCTCATTATATTTGATTTTAAATTCTTCGTAAATGCTGTCCAAATCACGCTTACTCAGTTTATTGTCAAACGCGCGCTGAACAAGCAGACGGGCGCCGTTGCCGACAAAATTTTTGTAATCGGCAACAGTCCACTTAGGCTCAATACCATGTTTTTTGAGAAGAAAATCACAAGCGAGCCCCAGATCGTCGATCGTGTTTATAAGCGTACCGTCCAAATCAAAAATGATGCATTTGGGGGTTCCGACAATTCCCGAAGCCAAATTAGCATCTTCACTATTTGATACTGTCAATATCCTGCCCATAGACCTCACTTAAATCTTCAAATTTTTTCTTTTTAGAATCGTATATAAGCTTTGCCGCAACGCCCAGCAATGCCAGACCTACTACAGCGCCAAAAGCGATGTAAATGTTACGTTCTTCCTGCTCGCTGTTTGCGGAAAGTCTTCCGCTTTTCACTTTTGTCCACAGGTCAGCCTGTATCTCAAGAATATTCTGCGGCAGATTTGAAAAATACTGACCTTCCGGCATGACGGAAGGATATACCGCTTCGTTTTCAAAGAGCGAATGCTCCTCATTATTTTTGACCGTTGTGTTGGGAGACGCATAATAGATGTATTCCGCGTTTTCAAGCGCGACCTGCGGCTCCTGCATAAAGTTTATGAAAGCCTCTGCACCCTTTTTATTCTGTGTGCAGGTCGGAATGCAGAAAGCGTCATAAAATATATTTACCCCTTCTTCGGGAAAAGCGTATGCAAGATCGGGATTGTTTTCGTTCATCAGAACATAATCGCCGGCATAATAGGTTGCAAACGCATATTCGCCGCTTTCCATAAGGTTAAATACCTCGTCCATGACATAGACGGGATTGACCTTATCTCTCTGTTCGGCAAGCAGTTCTGCGGCTTCAGTCCAGTCGCTCTCGTTCGTGGAATTGAAATCCTGACCGAGCAGCGCCTGCGCTATGGCAAACGCGTCCCTTGAATTGTTGAACATAAGGATTTTGTCTTTATATTGCTCATCCCACAAAACGCTCCAGCTTGTCGGCTCTTCGGAAACCAGTTTTGTATTATAAATCAGAGCAGTGGTGCCTACATTATAGCAAAGCGAATATTTCTGTTCGGGGTCAAAAAACAGATTTTGATACTGATCTTCTATCAGTTCCCTGTTAGGTACATTATTCCAGTCTATTTCAAGCAGCAGACCTTCGTCGATCAGGCGCTCAATCATATAGTCACTGGGAACTATGACATCATAGGATACACCACCGCCGGCAAGCCTTGAGTACATATTTTCGTTTGACTCATAGTTTGTGTAATTGACGGTCGCTCCCGTAAGGCGTTCAAATTCAGAAACAACATCCATTGAGCCTTCCAATCCGTCAGAAATATACTCGCCCCAGTTATACACATTTACAGTAGTTCCGGCAAGTCCGAGACCTGCATAGTATTCGATCTGCTCCGGCGTGAACACTTCTTCCTCATCCGCTGCAAAAGCAGTAACGGAGAGCGGAGTACAGATCAAAACGAGACACAGTAAAAGAATCGTTGCTTTTCTCATTTTCTTTCACTCTTACCCTTTTCCGATCTCGCCTGCGCGATATTGAGCAGAATAAGCAAAACAAGTATCACTGCAAACATCAGCATGGAAAGCGCGTACATATCCGGCTTTACACGCTTTTTGGTAAGCGAGAAAATATAGATAGGCAGTGTTTGGAAGCTCGGTCCGTTCGTAAAATAGGAAATGATAAAATCATCAAGAGAGAGTGTAAAACTCATTACAAGACCCGTTATTATGCCGCTCATTATATTCGGAAGCACAACCTTGAAAAATGCTTTTACCGGCTTGCAGCCTAAATCAACAGCCGCCTCGTATATATTTATATCAAACTGCCTCAGTTTCGGAAGAACATTGAGAACAACATACGGCAGGCAGAAAGTTACGTGCGCTATAAGCAGTGACCAAAAATTGAGAGAATCCGAACGTCCTATAAGCGTGCCTGCGAAAACAAAAAGAAGCATCATGGAAATGCCGGTAACGATCTCAGGATTCATCATAGGGACATTGGTTACCGTCATTACAACGCTTTTCAATCTTTTATTTCTATAATTATATATTCCTACGGCAGCCATTGTACCGATTATTGTGGAGATGATGCATGAACACACTGCGAGTATAAGCGTGTTTTTCAGCGCGTCCATAGCAGCGGCATTTGAAAACATTTCACTCCACCATTTAAGAGAAAATGAGGTAAACTGATACGTGCTGGCGCTTTCATTGAAAGAAAACACGGCCATGACCGCCATTGGGGCATAAAGAAATATGAACACAAGCACCATATAAAATTTTGCGGCGCCGGAAAGCTTCGCTTTTTTCATATAACTACTCCCCCTTCTGTTTCACTGTCTGCACCGAGATAATTCATAACACCGAGGCAGATGAGTATAAGCACCATCAGCACGAGTGACAAACTTGCGCCGAGATTATAATTGTTGGCGGACTGAAACTGCGTTTCGATTATATCGCCTATCAAGACAACCTGACCACCGCCGAGCTTTTGCGTTATATAAAATGTTGAAACACACGGAACAAACACCATGGTTATTCCGCTTAACACCCCGGGCAGAGACAAAGGCATTATGACTTTTTTTATGATCTGAAATCTGTTTGACCCGAGATCCTGCGCCGCCTCGATAAGCGAGTTATCCATTTTGGAAAGAACGGAATAGATAGGCAGTATCATGTACGGCAGAAAGTTATAGACCATACCCAGAATGACTGCTGCGCCGGTGTTGATAAGCTGAACGCTTCCCAGACCGATTGCGTTGAGAAACGTATTTATTATTCCCGTATCACCGAGTATAGTCATCCAAGAATATGTTCTTATCAGGAAATTCATCCACATCGGCAGCATAACGAGCAGCACCATCATGCTTTGCGTGCGGAATTTCAGCTTGGATAAAAAATACGCAAACGGATACGCGATAACAAGGCATATAACAGTTGCCGCTATACCGTAAAGCACGGACAGCAGGATTGTCGAGGTATATTCAGGAATAGCCTTTATGTTGTTGAGCGTAAATGCGCCGGTAGAATCTGTAAGCGCATAATATACTACCATAAGAAGCGGCGCGATAATGAACAGCACCGACCAAATGATATAGGGCTTGTCCACAAGCCTGCGTGTCAGACTATTTTTCATCAGAGTCCTCCCACTCGTAATCAGCGTCATTGATATGGTCAAACTCATCCGAGAAGAAGGAATAATCGCCGAATTCGCCGCTGTATTCACTGCGTTTCATAACGTGAATGGAATCCGCGTCAATATACATGCCGATGGTTTCGCCCACTTTGTGGTATTCGGTGGTCTGCACAAGCCAGATAAAACCGCCTACGTCAACAAAGGTCTCAAAAAACGTGCCCTTAAAAACAACATCGGTAACAACACCGGGAAGCGTATCCTTTTCCCCGATTTTTTTAATAGCGATATCCTCGGGTCTGATTACAGCCTCAACACGCTCATTCGGCTCAAAGCCTTTATCAAGGCAGTCAAACGTAACATCGGATATCTTAACATAATAGTCTTTTATCATAATAGCGTCAACGATATTGGATTCGCCGATGAAATCGGCTACAAAGGCGTTGACAGGTTCGTTATATATATCCTGAGGAGTGCCGATCTGCTGTATTTTGCCCTTATCCATAACTACGACACGGTCACTCATTGAGAGCGCTTCTTCCTGATCATGCGTTACATAGATAAAAGTGATCCCGAGCCTTTTCTGAATAGATTTAAGCTCCTTTTGCATATCCTTTCTGAGCTTCAGATCAAGCGCTCCGAGCGGCTCATCCAGCAGAAGCACATGCGGTTTGTTCGCAAGTGCCCTGGCAATGGCAACACGCTGCTGCTGACCGCCCGAAAGGCTGTCTATGGATCGCTTTTCAAAGCCTTTAAGATTAACAAGCTCTAACATTTCGGCAACGGTTTTGCGTATCTCAGGCTTGCTCATCTTCTGGATTTCAGGACCGAAAGCCACATTTTCAAACACATTTAAATGCGAAAAAAGAGCATAACGCTGAAAAATCGTGTTCACCTTTCTTTTGTGGGGAGGAATATTGTTTATTACCTTGCCCTCAAAAACGATTTCACCCTCATTCGGCTCAACAAAGCCCGCAATGCAGCGAAGCGTTGTTGTTTTTCCGCAGCCGGAGGGACCGAGCAGCGTTATGAACTCTTTTTTGTTAATTGACAGATTCAATTTGTCAAGAATCACGTTTTCGCCGTATCTAACGGTAACATCTTTAAGATCAATGATTTTTTCCAATTATGCACTTCCTCTTTGTAGCCCGATTCAACAATAGTTTTGCTGTAAGATTAAATATATCAAATTATGAGGAAATGTCAAGAATTTCAGAATATTTTTTTCAAAATTTCTTCACCGTTTGCAACCTTGTTTACCGTATCTGTTACAAGTGAAAAATCACATACCATGGATTTTGTTTTGTGAATGCAATCATCCATACCGAACGGGATGAAATAATAATTTTTATAATTCATTAAATTACCTATATTCTTTGCAGCCGCACCGAGAGCGTCATTTGTAGACACGCCGATGATAACGGGACGGGAATTTCTCAAATGACTTTTTGCAGCCATTGTGACGGCTGTGTCTGCAATTCCGTTTGCAAGTTTCGCAAGGGTGTTTCCCGTGCAGGGAACTATGCAAAGGATATCAAACAGTTTTTTCGGTCCTATCGGCTCTGCCTGTTCGATTTTGTGAATAATATCATGCCCTGTAATGCTTTTTATTTCCTTCTGAAAATATTCGGCGTCACCGAAACGTGTGTCGGTATTGTAAGCCGTTTCGCTCATAACGGGGTATACATCATACCCGGCCGCAACAAGGTCTCTGAGTGCGTCCAGAGATTTTGAAAACGTGCAGAACGAACCGGTCAGCGCGTATCCGATCTTCAAAGCTGTTCCTCCTCAATTATGTTTATAACCGCTTCGCCAATAAGTTCTCCCGCGGTTTTCTGAGTATATCTGCTCGGCATTCCCCTGCCGTTTATCAATTTGATCCCGAGACTTCCGGCAACGAGTGTATCCACACCTCCGGGGAATGAAGCTAAATCCAGTATAATCGCATTTTTTTTAAGCGCCTTAAGTTCGGTTTTTGTCAGAACAGTGTGGGGTACGGTGTTTATAATGATATCAGCGTCATTCGGCTTTTTGAGTTCCTCAAAGCTTATATGCCGCGCGCCGTTAAAAACTGCCTGTGCCATTGAACTGCTGCTTCTGGAACAAACCGTGACAACGGCTCCCAGAGCCGTCAGGAGCTTATGCATAGCTTTGGCTATCCTGCCGTATCCTAAAATGGTTATGTTTTTGCCTGTAAGCGTTTCAGGAGTGTTTTCCTCCAGGCAGACGAGCGCCCCTTCGGCAGTTAAGAACGCGTTTTTTAAAACATATGTTTCATTTTTCATATAATCAAAACCGTTTTCGTAGTCTCCCTTGCCGTAAAAGGCCAGTTTTCCGTTTATGGCGCTAAACATCTCTTTTTTCGCAGGAACGGGAAGCAAAACAAAATCGGCTTCTTCTGTTTTTTCTTTATAAATAAATCCGTGGCCCACAAGATATTCTTTTGCAAAAAGCATTCTATCATCATCTTTATACGGCACGGCAAAGCTTTTAATATTCATAAAACCACTCCTATCACACCATAATATGCTTAAAATATTTTGATGTTCATGAAGTTTAACTGTTTATTTTTTGATATAATAGTTGTATAATATTAGAAATTAATTCTATGGAGGAACTTCCTTTGAAAAATATAGACGAACTTCTGAAAGAAGTAAAGAAAGTGCATTTTATCGGTATAGGCGGCGCGGGAATGTGTCCCCTTGCAGAAATACTTATCTCGCTCGGGTATGAAGTAACCGGCTCTGATAATAATGATACGGAGACCTTTCGCAGAGTTGAAAAAGAGGGAGCGAAAGTATTTCTCGGTCAAAAAAAGGAAAATATAAGCGCCGATACACAGCTTGTTATTTATACCAACGCCATCCTTGCAGGCAATGAGGAGCTTGAATACGCAAAGGAAAATTTCCCCTGCTTTGAACGGGCAGAGCTTCTCGGCGCAGTCAGCCGAGTGTTCAAGAACTGCATAGGCGTTTGCGGAACACACGGAAAAACCACAACGACCTGTATGATAACGCAGGGGCTTATCGGAGCGGAGCTTGACCCGAGCGCCGTTATCGGCGGAAAATTGCCGCTTATAGACGCATACGGCAGAGTTGGCAAAAGTCAGAATTTCGTTTGCGAATCCTGCGAATTCAACAACACGTTTCTGCATATGAATCCCGATATGGCGGTTGTTCTTAACGTTGATGAGGATCATCTTGATTTCTTTAAGAACCTTGACAATATAAAAAAATCCTTCCGCAAATTCTGCGAAAGCGCAACGCATACCGTTATATATAACGGAGATGATGAAAATACGGTGGATATGCTTAAAGGCATTGAAGGTAAAAAGCTGATCTCTTACGGTATAAACGAAAGCAACGATTATTACGCAAAAAATATTGATGTTCCGGGCGGTTTCCACATTGAATATGATGTATTCAGCAAAGGTGAATTTGTTGAACATATTGTGCTTTCCGTTCCCGGTGAGCATAATGTTTTAAATTCTCTTGCTGCGTTTATAGCCTGCATCGAAAGCGGAGCCGACAAAGAAAAGGTAAAAGCGGCGTTCAAGGATTTTCGCGGCGCAGGCAGACGCTTTGAACTGAGAGGCACATTTAAGGGGATCACGGTTGCGGATGACTATGCGCATCACCCCAAAGAAATAGAGGTTACGCTCAAAGCCGCTATGAAAATGGGATATAAGCGTGTATGGGCGGTACACCAGCCGTTCACGTACACA
Source organism: uncultured Oscillospiraceae bacterium (assembly GCA_900539845.1). Classification (GTDB taxonomy): domain Bacteria; phylum Bacillota; class Clostridia; order Oscillospirales; family Acutalibacteraceae; genus Eubacterium_R; species Eubacterium_R faecavium. The sequence continues at coordinate 45,574 of UQDP01000006.1, forward strand.
AGAACATCCGAATTTCTTGACGAATTCGCAAGCGTGCTTACGATAGCTGACAAATGCGTGATTTCTGAAATTATGGGCAGCCGAGAAGTGAATACGATCGGGATCAAGGCGACCGATCTTTCATCAAAGATTCCGGGCGCCGTGCAGATCGACAGTCTTGAGGATATTGCGGACTACCTTGCGGAAAACTGCGAAAACGGAGACCTTGTTATAACGCTCGGCTGCGGAGATGTTTATAAGGTCTCTCGCTACCTTGAAAAGAAACTTTCATAGATATATATATAAGTTGAGATATAAAAATCGGGCGGCTGCTTTTTTAGCCGCCCTTTTCTCATCAGCAGATATCTTCCTTGAGCGTTTCAACGATTGAATCGTTTTTAAGCTTGGAGACAGCATAGAACATGGATGCGCCGACAATTACGAATACCACCGCTATGACAATTAAGTAAAGAGGGATGTTAATTGTGAATGGTATGTTGTTTGACGACAGTATAAGATACATCGCATAGGAGATTAGTATGCTGATGGGAATGCCGAATACGATTGCCTTAAGCCCGTAAAACAAACTTTCAAGGCAGATCATTTTTGTAAATCCGTGCGGCGTTGTACCAACGGATTTGAACATGGCGAATTCCTTTCGCCTGAGATCAATGCCGGTTGAAACGGTATTGATGATATTTGCAACGGAAATAAGCGTAATAAGAGCAACAAAGCCGTAAACAAATATCTGAAGAACGGAAATGATCGCGTTCATAGTCTGCATAGAATCCACTAAATCCATAATCGTAACGCCGGTCAGTGAATTTTGGTCAACGAGTTTTTCAAGCTGCTCAACGGTTTCTGTGTGACTGTCCGTGACGATGCCGAGCTGCATAACGGGCTCTGTACCCGGGTCCTGCGTCTCGATTGCTTTTATATACATGCTTACCGGAGCATACAGACTGATCTGCGTTACCGAATTCAGATTACACAGATCATTATCCGGGTCATATTCGATGAAATCTTTTGCCGTTGTTTTAATACCCGTATTGTCCTTGGTAAGATTCCCTTCTTCATCATATGAATCATAGTAAAAGCTCTGACCGAGAATCTTTTCATTGAACACTTCCGGTCCCGACCTGTCATGTGAGATGTTATTCATAAGCAGTGCGTTCAGTTCAAGCGGATTTTCGCTGTTCGTTTGGTAGTATTGCTTATAGTCTATACCGTTTTCCTCACATAAAGCATTGAAATCGTCGTCATCAACAAAATTCACGATTGCAACAGCGTCTTCAAACAGTTTTTTATACGAAGAGGTCAGATACTCTTCTTTCGCAACATCCTGATTGGTGTTCATCTTGTTTTCTCCGTAAACAAAATTCAAGCCGGATGTGCTGAATGCGTCCTTAACGCCGGAAAGCGTTGATATTTCTTCGCTGAGAAGATTAAAGTCCTCATCGGAACTTACATTCACATAGACCTGATACGGCATATCATTGGAAAGGTCATTTGCCGTTACGAACATATCGCAAAACGAATTCACGCTCAAAAACAGTATAATAGACAACGCTATGGATGCGGTGATTACTCTTGATTTTCTTCCGTTGCGCTTAAGATTTTTATTCGCAAGCTCGCCTTCATAGCCGAAGATAGCTCTGACAAGCTTTGATGATTTGAGTTTTTTCGCTTTAACTTTGATCTCGTTTGTCTGTTTTAACGCGTCGATAGGCGTTATGGAAGATGCTTTTTTTGCCGGGATCATTGCGGAAATAAAAATTGTAAGCGCACTCACAAGAATGATGCCTATGATTACCCAAAGCGGAACAATTACGTTCATTTCAAGATTTTCAGCGCCGTTGAGAAATAGCTGCATTTTCGGCTCTATCGCCTTAAGCGTGATATATATTCCGAGCACTCCGGCGCCTATTCCGATCGGAATACCGATAAGTCCGAGTAAAAATCCCTCAAAATATACGGACGAGCTCTTTTGTTGCTTTGTTGCGCCGACAGAGGCGAGCATTCCGAGATAACGGGTTCTCTCGGAGAGCGACATACCAAATGCGTTATAGATCAGCGCAACACTTGCAATGATAATAACAGCAAGTATGACTGCGGTCATGGGAATGATGGATGTGGCGTAATTGCTGTCCGCCGCGAATGAGAAGTTTGCTCCGAGATAGTCGGTATTGATCTCATAACGGTCGCTGTCTATGTTGCAGGAAACCAATGTTTCTTTAATATCGGCATAGGATGTGAAATCAATTTTTTTCATCTCTACCAGAGCAGTAGCGCCGTTCAATTCATCAGAAGATGCAAGACGGATAATCTGATAGTTCCTTGTGGGCATATTGCTGTCAATAATTCCGCTGACTGTGAATTCTTCAATATTGCTGAGTTCAAAGGTTTCGCCCGATACATAGGAACCGTTCACCGGGGTAATTGTTCCGTCAACATCTGCGAGCCTTGTGCCGACAGGGATCGTAACCGTATCCCCTACCTGCCAGTCAAGCTCGTTGCTTTCAATGAAATCTATTTCAACCAGTATCTCGTTTTCGCTTGCCGGCAGTTTGCCGTCAATATCACAGGTAACAATCTGTGAAAGCCAGTTTGCGTCCCCGGCACAGATATTGCCTGTTGAGGTCCTCGGCGATACTCCGTAATCGATCATAAAGCCGGATTTGCTGTCATCAAGGTTGGCTCTCAGCCCTACTCTCGATACGTTTTCCCGGGCTTTAAGCTCATCAATTTCATTATCGGCCGCTTCAAACACCTGAGCATGCCAATGCCCGCCGGTATATAGAGTTTCTTCCGCAAAAAAATTCATAAATGAGGCGATGCAGACAAATACCGCGGTTATCATTGCGACCGAAACGCAGATTCCGAGAATCGTTACTACCGTTCTGCCCTTGTTCTTTTTAAGATGAGCAAGGGTGAGTTTCTGAATAATGCTCAACCCATCCTCACCTCGTCTCTTGTAATCTTGCCGTCCTCAATCGCTATGATTCTGTCCGCTGAAAGCGCGATTCTTTCATCATGGGTGATCATGATAACAGTCTGATTGAACTCCTTATTAAAATGGCGAAGCAGAGCGATGATCTCGCGGCTGTTCTCACTGTCAAGATTGCCGGTCGGTTCGTCTGCAAGCATGAGCGCAGGATTGTTTATCAGCGCCCTTCCGATAGCCACCCTTTGCTGCTGACCGCCGGAAAGCTGATTCGGAAGATGGTGGAGCCTTTCGCTCAGACCGAGCTTTTTTATGATATCATTGACTACGGCTTTATCCGGCTTTCTGCCGTCCAGAAGAAGAGGAAGTGTGAGATTTTCTTCAACCGTAAGAATGGGTATAAGATTGTAGAACTGATAGATAAGACCGATCTGTCTGCGCCTGAATATAGCGAGCGCTGTTTCATCAAGAGTGGAAATATCCGTTTTATCAATAATTACAGTTCCCGATGTAGCCGTATCAACTCCGCCGAGAATATGAAGCAGAGTAGACTTGCCGGAGCCTGACGGCCCGACGATAGCCACAAACTCGCCCTTATCAACTGAAAAGGACACATTGTCAAGTGCTTTTACCATTGTGTCGCCCTTACCGTAAGTTTTGGATAAGTTTTGAATTTCAAGAATTTTCATATCATTATCTCCTTTCGACAGGAATCATTCTATCAGCACTGCCTTACAATAAGGTGACTTTTAAATAACAATATCGTCACATTTCCATTTTTCAAACCACGAATTTATAAAAGCGGATTGTAAACTCGGTGCCTATCCCCTCTTCGCTTTTGACTTCGATATTTGCGTCCTGCTTCAGCAGAACAGCTTTTGAAAGCGCAAGTCCTATGCCCACGCTTTCGGAGGAAGCATTCTTTCCGTGATAGAACCGCTCAAAAATATGGGGCAGATCTTCTTTCGCGATTCCGCAGCCGTTATCGCTTATTGTAATCTCATTAAATATTGTTGTTGATCTTGCGGAAATGCTCAGCGTACCGCCCTCAGACGTATGCTCAAGACAGTTTTTAATGATATTTTCCAATGCTTCAACGCTCCAGTTTTCATCACCGATAAACTGAAAGTCATCTATGTTTTTGTTCAGCGTGATGGAACGAATATCTATCTGAAGTAAAAACGGCTTAAGACTCTCCTCTATTATCTGAGAACAACTGAGCGGTTTCATATTGAAATCCGCTGTGCCGGCATCAATTTTAGAAAGCTTAAGCAGTGTGGTTATCAGCCATTTCATTCTTTCCAGCTGTTCTTCTATTATTTTAATGAAACCGGCTCTTTTTTCTTTGTCCTCTTCTTCGCGCAGCACTTCCGTTATGATCATCATGGAAGTGAGCGGCGTTTTAAGCTGGTGAGAGATATCCGCAAGCGAATCGGAAAGAAACAGCTTGTCTTTTTTGGCGTCCTCACTTGCTGTTCTAAGCAGGATCATAACCTTATATAAATTGTTTTTAAGTATGGAAAGCTCTCCCTCTGAATTATCATCTACGGCAAGTTCATAGTGCCCTGCGCAGACCATGGATAGATAATTGTTCAGTTCCTGAAGCTTTGTGTAACGCTGCTTGGTGTAAGCATAGAAAACACAGCACAGCGCTGCCCCTGCCGCAAGGCAGATGAACGCGCAGGGAACGCTGATAAAAAGGCAAATTGCAAATGCTGCTGCCGTTACGGCAGCGGATGATATCATCATAAGTCTGAATTCTTTATTAATCATTTTTCCAGAATATACCCAAGCCCTCTGACGGTCTTTATGATCGCAGGGTCAGCGGGATCCTCCTCGATTTTATCTCTCAGTCTTTTAATATAGACCGTTAAGGTATTGTCGTTCACGAAATCGCCGGCAACATCCCATATATCTTCCAGAAGTTTTTGTCTGGTTAGTATAACTCCCCTGTTGTTAACAAAGGTAAGCAGCAGGCGATATTCCATGGCTGTAAGAATGATTTCTCTGCCGTTGTTATATACTTTCGCCTCGTTTGTATTAATTTTTATGCTGCCGATATCAATAATTCCGTCAGCAGTGTCTTTATTATATCTTCTCAGAACTGTTTTGATTCTCGCAAGCAGCTCTTTCACTCTGAAAGGTTTTGAAATATAATCGTCTGCGCCGAGCTCCAGTCCCATAATTACATTGACTTCGTCATCATAGGCTGTCAGAAATATCACGGGATAATCGCCCTGTTTTTTTATTGCGCTGCAAACATCGTAACCGCTGCCGTCGGGCAGTGTGAGATCAAGAATATACAGCGAAAATTTTTTCTCTGCTATTATGCGCATTCCCTCTTTGACCGTTTTGGCAAGCGTCACACCGTAACCTTCATTTTTCAGTGAATAGGAAAGACCTATGCCGATGGCACTGTCATCCTCCAAAAGAAATATATCCATATCTTTGCCTCCCCGTTCATTTTATCATAATATCTGCAGTAACTCCATTACAAAATTGTAATATTGCAAATAAAAAGAGCGTATTATTACGCTCTTAATGTTTTCACATATTCCTTTATTTCTTTATCGACTCTGAAACTGTCTCGTATCTTGCCGATTGCCATATTCTGAATATCCTTTGTAAGGCATTTGCTTTCCAGTATCGGCATCGTTTTGCTCTGATACTTTACAAAGGCAACGGAAAGCGCCCACGCAGCAGCCATATTCACATAATAATAACTGCTTTTTATTGCGCTTAAAAATTCGAGAACAGAATCGATATATTCATCCGTAATATAATAATCCATAAGAATTACAACAGCGAAACGCAGTTCATATTCTTTTTCCGACCCCATATACTTTTGAAGATAATCAAGAAAATCTTTTCTGCTTTTCTCAATGAATTTGAGTGAGGAGGATACGCAGTCGCACACCGCCCAGTTATCTATATGAGGAATAAATTTATCCAGCATTTTCATACGTTCCTGATACGGCATTTTTTTGTATCCGATATAGAAACCATGCAGCATGATCTCCTCATAATACTCCCACTCAAAATCGTTGCTTTCAAGCCTTTTCGCAATCTTTCTGAGCTGGGGCAGCCGCACGCCGATTATCTTATCCTCGTCAACGGTGGGAACGAGTTTCTTGTGAAAGTCTTTATACTTCAGATCCTGCGCGGCATACAATTCTTCTCTTACATTCATAATATCACCGAAAGCATTATATCATTTTTTTCGTTCAGACACAACCCTTGCCAGATAATACGCCACCGCGCAGAAAAGAGCCGAGACTGCCAGCAGATAAATGACATTTTCGGAATGATAGAATATTTCAAATACGGACGGACTGACCACAAACGCTCCGCCTATATCCAGCATATTCGCGGCAAAGAAAGAAAAGAAATTCGCGAGCAGCAAAAGAAAATAGGAAACAGGCGATGTGAAAAGCAGAAGAATCAAAACAGGCGTTGTGTTTCCGCTTATGAACATAAAGGCAATGATAAGCAGATGCGCGCGCAGATTATCTTTTTTAGCGAGCAGTATTCCGCTGAACGCGAAAAGCGATAAGATCCTGCCGGAAAGATAAGGAACAAGCGAGGAATCCGGGTCCGTCTTTACGATCTCTGAAACGCCGCATACAAGCTGATTGCCGATCAGCCTTGCTCCGCCGTATGAGGTTGTATAAACCAAAGTCTGAAAATCATAAATTCCGGCAGTGTTGAACAGCGAATCAAAAAAACCGAAAGTTACCGCGTTTGAAGAGAATTTCTGTGCTGCAAGCGCAAAAAGAGAGTTGCCCAGCACAAAATATACGGAAATATAGCCTACGCAAAGCAAAACCAATATTATTTTAAATGCCCTATTATTTATTCCGGCTGTTAAAAAGAAGCACAAAACTGCCGCTGTTCCCACAAAAAACACTGCGTCAGCCGTATCACGGCTGAAAAGGCGTATCACATAAGCAGCAACGGAAAGACAGCTTATGATCAGCACGGGAATATACATAAAGGTCATATCGTATTTTTTTAATCTGAGTTTTCTCATGCTTTAAATATTGGCAGTTTTACCGAAAAATAAACATGCGCCTGAAAATTCAGACGCATTTCATTAGATTATATTTTATCCCATTTTCTGTTTGAGTAATCGGGGCAGGCGTTGTTTTTCAACGCCGCGCGTATCTCAACATAGCAGCCGCACTTCAGACACATGCCGGAAATAAGTTCATCACATTTCTTGCATTTTTCAAGACGGCTTGTATAAGTTTCCCCATCAGCTTTAATATCCTCATCAAGCGTTTCAAGATAATCCTTTACAGACTGAAAAGACGCTTTTTCACCTGCCTCAAGCAAGAGACACTTTTTGCAGATATGTTCCATTATTTGATCACGAATTTAACAATACTGCATGGCGGCAGCTTGGCTGTGAAGCCCGTGTCGTTTGCTTTGAAATCGTTAAATTCTTTTTCAGTGACTGCATATTTATTTTCAAAGCAGTTGCCGTCGGTAATCTTTCCCGTTATAATCGTTGCTTTCACGGATTGAACATCTGTGTGTGCGATTTCACAGTCGATTTCAGCGCTGTGAACCGGGCAGGTATTGACAATTGTGGAATAAATCACGCCGTTTTCATCCACAGAAGCGGATTCAATAAGCTGAGGTGCGGTCTCGCTGTTTACAGTTCTTTCGGGTGTTGTGATATAAGAGCCGAGAAGCGTGTTGTTCTGATGCTCCTTAAACATCTTAAACACATAATAAGTCGGCGTAAGCACCATATCTTCTCCATCCGTGAGCGCAACAGACTGAAGCACGTTAACAGTCTGCGCAATGTTTGCCATTTTTACTCTGTCCGCATGTTTATTGAAAATATTAAGCGTGAGAGCGGCAACAACAGCGTCGCGCATCGTGCTGAGCTGGTAAAGAAATCCGGGATTGGTGCCCGGCTCAACGTCATACCACGTACCCCATTCGTCAACGATAAGCCCCACTCTGTGTGCAGGATCGTGACGGCTCATGATCTCGCAATGCCTTGTTATGATGCTTTCCATTTTATAGGCTTTGGCTATCGTGCTGAAATACTCGTTCTCGTCAAAATCAGTGGACGAGCCTTTCTTCTGCCAGTTTCCTGTGGGAACGGTATAGTAATGCAGCGATATTCCGTTTGCCTTATTTTTCACTTTCTGCATAAGCTTATCCGTCCAGCCGTAATCCTCGGCGTTCGGACCGCAGGCAACTCGATAGATCTTTTTATCAGGATCGTAATCACGCACATATGTGTTATATCTTTTAAACAGATCGGCATAATATTCAGCGTCCATATTTCCGCCGCAGCCCCAGCTTTCATTGCCGACGCCGAAATATTTTACTTCCCATGGCTCTTTTCTGCCGTTTTCGGTACGCAGACGAGCCATAGGCGAATCGCCGTCAAAGGTCATATACTCGACCCACTCGTTCATTTCCTGAACTGTGCCCGAGCCGACATTTCCGTTTATATAAGCGTCGCAACCAAGCTGGCGGCAAAGTTCAAAAAACTCATGAGTTCCGAAAGAATTATCTTCAACGACACCGCCCCAATGTGTGTTGACCATTTTTTTACGCTTATTTTTATCGCCGATACCGTCTTTCCAGTGATATTCATCCGCAAAGCATCCGCCCGGCCAGCGTAAAACGGGAATGCCCATGTCCTTAAGAGCGTGAACAACGTCAGCACGCATTCCGTTTACATTGGGAATCTTGGAGTTTTCACCTACATAAAGACCTTCATAAATACATCTGCCGAGATGTTCCGAAAAATGGCCGTAGATGTCTTTGCTGATTCTGCTGATTTTATGATTGGGATTGATAAGATATTTTTCCATATACATGACCTCATTTAAAATTATAGAATAAAACTACCATAAAGCATATATTATTGTCAACAACAAATTGACTTCATCTCGATTTTATTTTACAATATTTACGGTGATATAAATGAGAAAAGAAAAAGCTGTTGAATTAATAAATAATCTTAACGCCGACGCTCTGTTGCTGCTCAATGAAAGTAACATGCACTATTTCTGCGGCTTTTCACCGAGCGAAGGCGTTGTTTTCATTTTAAAAGACGGCGAAGGATTTCACATTGTTGACTCAAGATATACTGAAGCAGCGCAGAATCACGCGAAAGAAACGGGGCTTAAAGTTATTGAAATTGAACTTTCTTTTAAGGATACCGTTTCAGATATTTGCAGAAAAACAAATGTTAGAACGATCGCCTTTGAGGATGAGACTATAACTTTAAAGCAATACAATTCATTCCGCGATGCCACAGGATGCGACTTTATCGGTATAGGCGATTCGCTTATGCGGATCAGGAACGTGAAAGAGCCTGTTGAGATAGAATATATGATAGAAGCAAACAGAATTGCTGAAAAAAGCCTTGCTGAACTGCTCAACCACATAAGGCCGGGAAAGACTGAAAAGGAACTTCAGGCATATTTCGATTACATAATGATGCGAAACGGCTCTGACGGTGTTTCCTTTGATACGATCCTGCTGACCGGAGCACACACCTCCCTGCCCCATGGTGTACCGAGCAGCAGAAAAGTCAAACGAGGCGACTTTGTGCTGATAGACTTCGGCGCAACATATAAAGGCTATCATTCGGATATGACAAGAACCTTTGCCGTAGGCGAAGCCGACAGTGAAATGAAAGAAATGTATGAGTTAGTGCTGAACGCTCAGCTTGCCGGAATAAACGCGCTCAAGCCCGGCATAAAATGCGCTGAAGTGTATAAAGCCGCATACGATGTGCTTGAGAAAAAGAAAATGGGCAGATTTTTCAGACATTCACTGGGTCACGGCGTGGGTCTGGATATACACGAAGGATTCAACGCTTCGCCGAGAAGCAAGGATGCTTTTGAACCCGGCAACACAACTTCCATTGAACCTGGAATCTATATCCCGGATCAATTCGGAATAAGAATAGAAGATGTCTGCCTTGTAACCGAGAACGGAAATAAAGATATATCAACGTTTGATAAGGCATTAAACATTATTTGATAAATTCATTGCAAACAGAAAAACGGCGCGGATAAAATCCGCGCCGCAATTTTTTATTATCTAACAGTTTTTATATATTTATATCCTGCACCCTCAACAGCAGCCCTGATTGCCTCATCTTCAGCGTCTCCGCTTTCGATATAGGCCTTTTTCGCGTTATGGTCGGCTTTAACCTTAACCCCGATTTTATTAAGCGCCTCTGTCACGTGAGCCTCGCAGTGTTCGCACATCATGCCGTCGATTTCAATGTAAGGCTTCTTTTCTTTTTTGAAAATACTCATATCGATTTCTCCTTTTTTTGATTTTTTATATATCGGCTTATCTATATTTACAAGATTAAGCCTTAACGCATTCATTACCACACAAAAGCTTGAAAGACTCATTGCCGCAGCAGCAATCATTGGATTCAGTGTTATTCCGAAAGCCGGATAAAGTATTCCGGCGGCAATCGGTATGCCGATAATATTGTATATGAACGCCCAAAAAAGATTTTCCTTAATATTAAGAATAACCCGCCTTGACAGTGAGATTGCTTTCGGAATATCGTGCGGATCGCTTTTCATAAGAACAACATCCGCAGCATCTATCGCCACATCGGTGCCTGCCCCGATCGCTATTCCCGTATCTGCTCTTGTAAGCGCAGGCGCGTCATTGATTCCGTCTCCTACCATAGCAACATTACCGAAATCCGAAAGCATACGGACTTTTTCTTCCTTGCCGTCCGGCAGGACTTTCGCGATTACATTTTTGATTCCGACTTCGCCGGCGATGGCATTGGCGGTCTCTTCATTATCGCCTGTGATCATAACGGGAGTGATGCCCATTTTTTTAAGGTCCGAAACAGCCTTTTTACTTGTTTCTTTGACCGTGTCCGCAACGGCAATCAGACCCAGAAATGTGCCATCGACAGAAAAATAAAGCGGTGTTTTTCCTTTGGAAGAAAGCTGCTTTGCTTGATCGAGATAATCATTTGGAATATTGCAGTTTTCAGAAATATATTTATCGTTTCCGGCATAGACTTTCAAACCGCAGACCGTTCCGAACAGTCCGTTTCCGGCGACGGTTTTTGCGTTTTCACATTTCTCAAGCTTTATATTTTCGGCTGCGCAATACTGGATCACAGCCTTTGAAAGAGGATGCTCGCTTTTGCTCTCAAGCGCGTATGCATACTTCAACAGCCTCTCTCTATCATCGGAAACGATATCGGTAACCGACGGATTTCCCTCCGTTACCGTACCTGTTTTATCAAGGCAGACAACATCTGTTTTGCCGCAGACTTCAAGACTTTCCGCAGTTTTAAACAAGATCCCGTTTTTAGCGCCTTTGCCGCTGCCCACCATGATTGCTACCGGCGTTGCCAGACCAAGCGCGCAAGGGCAGCTTATAACAAGCACCGAAATACCGCGTGCAAGTACAAATCCGGCGCTCTGACCTGCAAGGATCCAGCCGATCATCGTTATCACGCTTATTGCGATAACTAAGGGAACGAATATTCCTGAAACTTTGTCCGCGATCTTGGCTATCGGCGCTTTTGTGGCGGAAGCATCGGATACCATCTGTATTATTTTGGAAAGCGCAGTGTCCTCCCCCACTGAAGTTGCGCGGCACTCAATAAATCCCGAACGGTTTATTGTTGCGGCAGAGACCTTGTCGCCCGCTGTTCGGTCAACGGGAATGCTTTCCCCTGTTAAAGCGGATTCGTCAATTGCGCTCTCGCCTTTTAAAATAACACCGTCAACAGGGATGCTTTCCCCTGCTCTGACAACGAAAATATCTCCAACATTGACATCCTCGGCAGGTATTTTGACCTCCTTGCCGTCTCTTATCACAACGGCAGTATCGGGCGCGAGCTTCATCAGGCTTTTAAGAGCGTCGGTCGTTCTGCCTTTTGAATAGGCTTCCAATGTTTTGCCTACTGTTATCAGCGTTAAAATCATTGCAGAAGATTCAAAATAGAAATTGCTGTGCATATGATCGTGAGCAGCATCCATATTTCCGTTTGATATCTCAATCGTCATGATAAACATAACTACAAGGCTGTAAACAAGCGCGGCGCCTGATCCGAGAGCCACAAGTGTGTCCATATTGGGTGCGCGGTGTATAAGTCCTTTAAAGCCGCTGATAAAGAATTTTTGATTTATAACCATGACTGCGGCAGTCAGCACAAGCTGAAACAGCGCGATTCCCATGGCGTTTCCGTCAAGAAAGGACGGAACAGGCCATCCCCACATCATGTGTCCCATAGACACATACATAAGCGGAATCAAAAGCACAACAGAAGCAACAAGACGTTTTACCATTTTAGGCGTTTCATTATCTTTGAGCTCGTCTGCCCTGTTGTTCTTTTTTTCAGTCTTTGAACCTTGCAGCGACGCGCCGTACCCGGCATTTTCAACGGCTTTTATGATCTCTTCACTGGTAGCTTCACCGTCAACAATCATTGAATTTGTAAGCAGGTTGACCGAACATGAGCTGACATCATCCAGTGATGAAACAGCTTTTTCCACTCGTGCGGAGCACGCGGCACAGGTCATCCCGGTAACATCATATTTTGCCATACGGATTTCCTTTCGTTATTTCATTTCAGCAGTTTCTGAAGCGTTGCTATCAGATCATCAACCGTTTCATATTTTCCCTCTTTAATATCTTGCTCAACACAGGTCTTAATATGATTTGAAAGCAGTTCACGGTTGAATGCGTTAAGAGCACTGGACGCCGCTGCCGCCTGAGTGATTATATCGGTACAGTATGCGTTGCTTTCAACCATTCTTTTGATTCCTCTGATCTGACCCTCTATTCTGTTTAAACGATTAATAAGCGATCGGTATTCACTTTCGCTACGCTCTTTCGTTTTGTGTGAACAATTACACTCCTGCATTTCATTTTCCCCTTTGCCATTATACCCCCATTGGGTATTTATATTATATACCCCTTTAGGGTATTTGTCAAGATAAAAAAACAGCTCCTTTTAAAGGAGCTGAATGATTCTTTCTATATTTATTTTTCCGGCACTGTGACCTTGCTGTTGAATTTATCAAGCACAAGTGCGATCACAACACCGGCAGCTATACAAACAATATTTATAACTGCTTCCTTAATACCTGAAGCAAAGCTTTTAAAAGGAATGATAACAATCGTTGCGGCAATAACGATTCCGATTATGCCGTGGAAAGCAACCGAGTAATGCCTATTCATAAGCGTGTCAATCGCTTTTGCGAGAAGTATAACGGTTATCAAACCGCCTATTCCGGCAGGAATAAGCACGCTGAAATCAAGATTGCCGATACCTTCAACAAGCGGTGTATAAAGACCGAGCGGCATAAGCAGTGTGGAAAAGCTCATTCCGGGAGCTATAACACTGAGTGCAATACAGAAACCGCAGAAAATATACCATCCGAAATTCGGTTCTATCTTCACATTGACTGCATTCAGACCAAGCAGCAGAGCCAGCACAACAACGAAACAGATCCCGAGAGATATGAAAGAGCCTTTGCTTCTGCCTTTTTGACCTGCTTCACGGAAAAGCGACGGAAGCATTCCCGCTATCAGACCCACAAACAGACAGACCGACGGATCCGGGTATTTATTCAGAAGAAATCCGAGCAGCTTTGATATGGCTAGAAAGCCCACACCTATGCCGATCACAACGGGAATCAGGAGCTTGGCGTGCTTTTTGATTGCTTTAAACGGATGGGAAAGCAGTTCCATAATAGGTCTGTAAACTCCGAAAACAACACAGAGAACGCCTCCCGAGATTCCCGGAAGAACCGCTCCGAGACCTATAAACGCTCCATGAATGAGTCTCATGATGATTTCGCCGATGCCGGATCTCTTTTCAACACCGGCATTATTATCTGTAATCTCTTTATGATTATCACTGTTCATAATCTTCACTCCTAAATCGATTTTACAAGCTGATATGCGCTTTCGGTCGCATTATATATTCTTCCTGTCTTATCACAGTCACCTATTGCGTACACATTTTTATACTTCACTTTCAGCTCGTTATACAAGGCGTTATCGGGACGGACTCCCATAGAAAGTACGATCAGATCGCAGTCAATATTGTATTTTCTATTATTCTTCAGATCCTCGACCGATATCCCTCCCGGAAGTATGTCGGAGAGCTTCGTTGATGTATAAAACTTTGTTCCGGCAGCTTTCAGCTTTGGCAACGCATCATCAAGCTGCTGAAACCAAGCACCGGGAGCTATTTTATCTGCCATTTCAATAATCGAAACACTGTTTTTGAGTTCACAAAGCAGCTCCGATGTTTCCAGGCCTGTCATTCCCGAACCTATCACGCAGATCTTTTTGCCCTGCGGCTTAACCGAACCATTTAGGATCTCGGTTACAGTTACAACATTCTCTTTGCTGAAAGCGGCAGGCTTAACAGCATTGCCGCCTGTTGCAACAATAATATATTCGGGATGATAAGACTCTATGACATCCGCATCGGCAGTCACGCCGTATTTGATTTTTGCGCCGTTAGCGATTGCATTTGCTTCAAGGTCTTCGGCACACCAATGAAGCTTTTCTTTATGCGGCGGTTTATCGGCAAGGTTTATCTGACCGCCGGCACACTCGTCTTTTTCGAGCACCTTAACATCAAACCCGCGTTTAGCAAGCAGTTCCGCGGCGGTTAAACCCGCAACACCCGCACCGATGATAACCACTTTTCTGCCGTTTCCGTTATCAGGCAGTTTTTCGTTTTCCCTGCCGACAAACGGATTTACCGAACAATGTCCGTGCGTGCCTGTATACGCACCGTTCATCATGCTTTCAAAGCAATAGAGACAACAGATGCACCTTTTGATCTCATTTTCTTTACCGTCCTGAACCTTTCGGCACCAATACGGATCCGCTATATGCGGTCTGCCAAGCGAAACGAAATCCTGAATTCCGCTCTCAAGCTGTTTTTCTGCCTGTTCGGGAGAACGGATTAAATTAGCAGCGATAACAGGAATATCAACAGATTTCTTCACTTCTTCAGCAAGATTGCTTCGCCATCCGCACTCAAAAGTGGTCGGTTCAAGCCAATAGTTAAAGGTGTCATACGCGCCGGAGGAAACATCAATCGCGTCAATGCCTTTTTTCTCAAGCATTTGCGCCATCTTAACACCCTCGTCAAGTGTATAGCCCCTGCCCTTCTGCCCTATTCTTTCATACATTTCATCAACGGTCAGACGAACGATAAGCGGAAAATCAGATCCGCATTTCGCGCGGACATTATCGATGATCTCATTCAGAAATCTCATTCTGTTCTGAAGAGAACCTCCGTATTCATCTGTTCTGTGATTCGTTGCAGGGGATAAAAACTGCTGAATCAAATAACCGTGGCTCGCATGAAGCTCAACACCGTCACAGCCGGCTTTCTTCACTCTCAAAGCGGCGTCTCCGAACTGTGAAATGATCTTTTTGATCTGCTTTACAGTCAAGGCTTTATTGGAACTTTCGGCAAATTTACTTTTATCCGTTTTGCTCGGCGCAACGGTCTTAAAAAACAGATTCTTTTCAACCAATTTTTTACCGAGCGGAACGATTTTGCCGTACAGAAGCTTTGAATATGAATCTCCGGGCATTATCTTATCCATTGCAACCGATATCGGAACGGTATTGATCATTAGATTGACATTCTGCCGTCCCGGGTGATGAAGCTCAACAAAAAGCTTTGCACCATGTTTGTGAATACGGTCTGCAAGACGTTTTATTGAAGGAATATTTCTGTCCGCTGAAGCCGAAAGCTGACCGAAAGAGGATGCGCCGGTCAGATCGTTCACCCTGGTTATTTCCGTAATGATGAGACCAGTACCGCCCTTTGCGCGCTCCTCGTAATAATTTATCATCTGCTCGGTGGCATCACCGTTAAAGGTGCCGAAGCCCATAAGCATCGGCGCCATAACAACTCGGTTTTTGATCTCACAGTTTCCTATTTTCATAGGACTGAAAAGCATGTCGTAAGAAATAGCTATCACCGCACTTTCAATCAATATATAGAGTATAACATTTAAACTTAAGTAAATCAATAAAAAAGCACCGATTTAACGGTGCTTTTATCATAACTTAATCATTCTTTACAATGATCAATTTTTCTTTTTACGTTTCGCTTCGTCTTTTGCCTTTTTTTCGGCAACTTTTCGTTTTGCCTCTTCAACAATACGTTTCTGCTCTTCAGCGTGCGCTTTGGCAGCCTCTTCGCGCTCCTGTGCTTTTCTGAGTTCTTCTTCATGCTCCTTGGCAGCCTTTGCCGCAGCTTTTGCGAGACGCTCCTCTTCGAGCGTTTCGTCAGACTTAGCCGGAGCAACAACAACGGCTATATTGATGCCGAGCGCCACAAGGAACAGCACAAGGGCAATGATATATCCCCAGAAAAAGCCGCCGTAAACATCATAAGCACCGAACTCGCCGACAGCAAACGCTCCGGCATCCGCTCCCACTGAAGATGACAGCGAGAAAAGCACAACGGAAATAACTGAAAATATTATAGTGATTATATCAAATGTAATAGCAGATTTTGTTTTAGGTTTCTTACATTTTATAATGTTCATGAAAAATGCAATTACGATAAACAGAGCGGAAAGAAAATAAAATATCGTGCCAACAACAAGAAAAGTTGTGGGTCCGAAAAAATTCTCAAAATTCAGATTATCAAGAATCAGTGAAAAATTACTGAAAATCTGCAAAAATATGTCAAGAGCGGAACGCGCGCCCGTAAACGAAAAAAGCGTAAGCTGAAAGCTTGACCCGGCGCTGTTCACCGAAGCCCAAGGGATTATAAAAGCTACAGCAGGCAGAAAGGTCAGCACGAATCTGACTATGCGCAGCTTTGTACCAAACAGAGAATAACGAACTCGGTTCATCGTTCTGTAAAAAACGGTAAAAGCAGCTTCGGCATTTTTATTATCTTCCTCAAGCCTCTCTACCCAGTTGAAATTTGGGATCGAAACTCCGCATTTTTTGCATTCGGCTTTTATATTCCAAAAAGGAATTTTACTGCCGCAGTTGGGGCAAGTTGCCATCAGGACACCTCTTATCAATGAATACTAAATAATATTTTATATTGTTTATATTAAAAAGTCAACATCAAATATGGCGCTTCATCTCAGTTCCCTGTTTTTATGGTGTTTTACGGTATCCCGTGCCAAAACGCCCGAAAGAGCTATAAGCGAAATCAGGTTTGGTATCGCCATAAGTCCGTTTGCAATATCGCTGAATGACCATGCGATATCGAGAGCAACTACCGAGCCCAAGAATACAATTACGGCAAACACGACTCTGTATATGTAGCAAACAGTCCTGTTTTTAAACAGATACTCAAGCGCTTTTTCGCCTTGGTACTCCCAGCCGAGAATGGTTGACCAGGCAAACAGCAGGATGCCTATTGAAACTACTATTGCGCCCGGTTTTCCAAGCACGCTCTGAAAAGCCGCTATGGTTAGATCGGAGCCGTCAAGCAGTTTGCCCGTTGCATCGGTTAAACCGAGCACGCCGGATGAAGCAATCGCAAGACCTGTAATTGAGCAAACAATAATTGTGTCTATAAACGTGCCGCACATATTTATATAGCCTTGATTTACATGGCTGTCCGTTGTGACGGATGACGCAGTGATCGCGGCTGAGCCGAGACCGGCCTCGTTAGAAAATACGCCTCTGGAAACACCATACCGTATACTGTCCATGACGGAAACGGTGATCGTGCCCGCGATACCTCCCGCAATCGCTTTGCCGCCGAATGCCATCGACCAGATCGTGCCGAGACCGGCAGGGATATTTTTATAATTTACAAAAATAACGATCAGTCCGGAAACTATGTAAAATATTGCCATTACGGGAACGAGTACGGAGGAGACCTTTGAAATGGATTTGATTCCGCCGAAGATGATGATTCCTGTGAGAATCGCAAGAACAATTCCCGTTATCCAGTTGGGAATATTAAAAGTCTGTGTCAGCGAAGAAGAGATGGAGTTAGCCTGAGACATATTTCCGATTCCAAACGAAGCAAGAACCGTAAAGACTGCGAAAGCTCCTGCAAGAAAGAGCGCGATCTTTTTATTTTTAAAGGCATTTTTGATCGTATACATCGGTCCGCCGCACATCTCGCCCTTTTCATTTGTTTCTCTGTATTTGATTGCGAGAGCACATTCGGCATATTTTGTGGAGATACCGAACGCCGCGGCAATCCACATCCAAACAAGCGCTCCGGGCCCCCCTGTAACCATTGCGGTTGCAACCCCGACAATATTACCCGTTCCGATTGTTCCGGCAAGTGCGGTCATGAGAGCCGAAAACGGCGAAATATCGCCCTCGCCCTTATCTGTTTTCCGGGATTCCGGGCTGAATGCCATTTTTAATGCTTTGGGAAGATATCGCCAAGGCAAAAACCTGAGTTTGATTGTTAAAAAAATACCGGTACCGACCAACAGAATAAGCATAACGGGTCCCCAGACAACACCGTCAACCGTTTCGAGTATTTTTGATAATTTTTCCATACGTTCTCCTTTCAGGCATTTTCGTTGTGCTTAAATTCGGCAAACTGACTGTTATACAGATTATAATAAAATCCTTTCTTTTTCAACAGTTCACCGTGTGTTCCCTGCTCTATAACACTGCCGTTATTCATAACAAGTATCAGATCGGCATTTTTAATCGTTGAAAGTCTGTGCGCAACGATAAAGGTCGTTTTGCCCTTCATCAAAAGTTCAAAAGCCTTCTGGATTTTGATTTCTGTCCTTGTATCTATGCTCGATGTCGCCTCATCCAGAATAAGCATGGGCGGATTGACCAGCATCAGCCTTGTTATGCACAAGAGTTGCTTCTGACCCTGCGAAAGATTGCCTCCGTCTGCACCGATAAAAGTGTTATATCCGTCCGGCAGGCGTTTTATAAATGAATGCGCATGCGATTTCTTCGCTGCCTCAACAGCTTCGTCAAGCGTTGCATCAGGTTTTCCCATCACTATATTTTCATAAACAGTGCCTGTCTTGAGCCATGTATCCTGAAGCACCATTCCGAATGCATTCCTGAGAGATTTAACATTGATATCAGAATACGAGATATGATCGGCGCAAATCTCACCGCAGTCAACATCGTAAAACTTCATAAGCAGATTTATGATCGTGGTTTTTCCGCAGCCTGTGGGGCCTACGATTGCCACGCGCATTCCCGGTTCAACATTCAGATTGAGGTCTTGAATAAGCTTTTTATCTTTGCTATAGCTGAAATCTACGTTTTTGATCTCAATTTTTCCCCTGACATTTTCAAGCGTTTTCTTTTCAGGAGTATCTGGCTCGATTTCTTTTTCCTCAATAAGATTGATGAGCCTGCCGGCGCAGGCAATCGCATTCTGCAATTCAGTCACCACGCCGCTGATTTCATTAAAAGGTTTTGTATACTGGATAGCATACGCAAGGAAACTCGAAAGTATGCCGACCGAAATATACCCTCTGACAGACAGAATTGCCCCGAAGAGCGTAACTGCGGCATAAACGATATTATTTACAAACCTTGTGCCCGGATTCGCGAAAGAGGAATAGAAGGTAGCCTTAAAATAATAAAGGGAAAGGCGTTTATTTATTTTTTCGAAGTTTTCTTCGTTTTCTTTTTTATGACCGTATGCTTCCGTTACCTTCTGATTATTAATCATTTCATCGACAAAGGCGGTCTGTTCTCCCCTCGCTTCGCTTTGCTTTCTGAACATTTTGTATGTTCTTTTTGCAATAAAGTTAGCAAAAAGGAAAGACATCGGCGTTAAAACAACTACCAAAAGCGCAATCCAGAAATTTATATAAATCATAAAAGCGAGTGTGCCGATGATCGTTACAACACCTGTAAAAAGCTGCGTAAAGCCCATTAAAAGGCCGTCTGCAAACTGATCCGCGTCCGAGATCACACGGCTGACAGTTTCGCCGTTCTGATGGCTGTCAAGATAGTTAAAAGGCAAAACCTGTAATTTTTTGAACGCAAGATTTCGCATATCTCGAACAACATTGAAGGTTATCCTGTTATTCAGCACATTCATAAGCCATTGAAGCACGGCAGTTACGGCAACGATTACGGCTATTTTTAAAGCAACGGCTGTTATCGCGTTAAAATCAACATTTTCGGGACCGATAATATAGTCGATCGCCTGCCCGACTAAAATAGGCACATAAAGCGTCAGCAGCGCCGAAGCGGCCGCGCAGATCATGGACAGCACAACAACGATCTTATATCTTCCGATATATTTAAAAACTTTTTTAAGAATACTTTTAGTCATTTTCGGCTGCCTCCTTTGAAAACTGCGATTCATAGATTTCCCTGTAAACCTCGCAGTTTTTAAGAAGTTCGTCATGCGTTCCGAGTCCGACGCATATACCGTCGTCCAAAACGATTATGCAGTCGGCAAACATAACGGATGAAGCTCTTTGACTTACGATGAACACCGTCGGTTTGTAACTGAGATTTAATACAGCTTTTCTCATTGCCGCCTCAGTTGCGAAATCAAGCGCTGAAGAACTGTCGTCCAGGATGAGTATCTCAGGTTTTCTGACAAGCGCTCTGGCAACCGAAAGGCGCTGCTTTTGTCCGCCCGATAGATTTGCTCCCCCCTGCCGTATCTCAGCGTCTAGTCCGCCTTTTTCGTTCATCGTTTTAAGCACTTGGGCATTTTTGAGCGCTTCGATCATCTCTTCGTCAGATGCGTTTTTATTCCCCCATTTTAGGTTCTCACGTACTGTGCCTTTAAATAATACCGCTTTTTGAAGAACAAACCCTATTTTACTTCTGAGTGTCTGCGCATCCTGCGCCTTCACATCCGTTCCGTTTACGTAAACCGTACCGTCCGTTGCGTCATAAAAATGTGGGATGAGCGAAACAAGGCTTGATTTTCCGCTGCCCGTTCCGCCGATTATACCTATGATCTCACCTTTATTTGCCGTAAAAGAAATATTTTTTAACGATTCTTCGGCTGAGCCTTTATATTTAAGCGATACGTTTTCAAAAGCAACTGAATATTCGTTCTTCTTTGCTGAATTATTGTTGCTTTCGAGTGTATTTTCAAGTTTGAAAATATTTTCTATTCTTGATGCGCAGGCAAAGCTCCTGGTGACCGTTACGATCAGATTGGCAAGCTTTATCAGTTCAACAAGGATCTGGCTCATATAGTTATAAAGCGCAACGACCTGACCCTGTGACAGATCGCCGATATTTACTCTTATGCCGCCCTCATAGATCAAAACAATGATTGCAACGTTTATAATCACGTATGTCAGCGGATTCATAAGGGCGGAAACTCTTCCGACTGCTTTCTGAAGTCGCGAAAGAATTCGATTCTGTTCATAAAACTTTTCCGTTTCTTCAGCTTCACTCGTAAAAGCTCTTATTACTCGCGCGCCGGCAAGGTTTTCTCTTGTCTTTAACGTCAGATTGTCAAGTTCAAACTGGATGGATCTGTAACGAGGCATTGTGTATTTCATGATCAAAACAATGACCGCTGTCAAAACGGGTATCGTTACTAGAAACACAAGAGCGCATTTGACATCTATCGTAAACGCCATTACAAGAGCGCCGAAAACGATAAAAGGACTGCGAAGAAACAGACGAAGCACCATATTTACTCCGTTTTGCACCTGTGCCGTATCATTGGTCATAACCGTAACAAGGGTTGAGGTACCGGCACTGTCCAGCTCGGAAAATGAAAGAGACTGTATCTTTCTGAAAAGATCAAATCTAAGCTCCCTGCCAAAGCCTGCAGCCGCTTTTGCCGCAAAATACTGCGCCGTAACAGAAACGGCCATGCCCACAACGGCAAGCGCTGCCATGATTCCGACATCCGAAAGGATTCTTGAATAATTGTTTTTTAAAATGCCGTTATCAATAACAGAGGAAACGACAAGCGGAACGATAAGCTCGAAGATCGCTTCCAGCATTTTGAAGAGCGGAGCAAAAACAGATTCTTTTTTATAATTTTTCAGATAGATTAAAAGACTTTTCATAAATAACACCGAATATTAAAATATGCTATATATTATAATATTAAACAATTACTGTCAATAAATTTATAAAAAATCTGTAAATTCAAACAAAATATTTTATTTACAAAAAATCAGTATTGTAGAATTTCTGCATGAAAATGAACAAGCAGAAAAAATAGGAATAGGATATAAAAACGGAAAGGTTGATTATCCCATGCAAATATATAATTTTAGCGAAAATATATATAAATGCAGTGAAAGACATAAGAAATGTGCGAACGAATCACGGGTTTGCTGCGTGCAGGGAGCTACGGGAAATACCGGGCCCACAGGAGCAACGGGACCTGCCGGTCCGTCTGGTGCAACAGGTGCTACCGGCGCGACCGGTCCTGCCGGAGAAAACGGAGTGACAGGAGCCACAGGTCCGACTGGCAATACGGGAGCAACAGGCGTCACTGGACCGACAGGCCCGACCGGTGCCACCGGGGAAAACGGAATGACAGGAGCTACGGGCCCGATAGGTCCGACCGGCAATACGGGAGCAACAGGCGTTACCGGACCGACAGGAACCGTGCCTGATGACGCTTTTGCTTCATTTTTTGCATTTCAGCTTCCACTTACATCGGGAATGCAAATCCCGCTTTTTGAAGCTGTGTCCGATATAACTGGGAATATATCTCAGAGTTCACAGGAACAGATAACTCTACAGCCGGGTTTTTATCTTGTTTCCTATAAAGTATCGGCTATTTTTGCAACTGCAAATTATATGCAGATCACTCCAAGCTACAACGGAGCGTCACATATAGAAAACGGCATTTATTTCGCCACGAGCATAAACGGCTCGAGTGCTGCCGGCTCTGCCTTCTTCATTATTAACGCTGCAAGTGAAACTACTTTTTCGCTTACTTTTTCAAGTTCAGGCAGCGCTACAGGCGGAGACGTTAATCTGACATTTTTAAAACTCAGAAGATCTTAAACGATTGAATGTATGATAAAGATATCAAAATAGTCGTCTTTTGACGGATTCAGCGTGTAGAAAAAGTTATAAACTTAGAAAAGTATGTATCCCTACACGCTGAACAGGGTTCGAGAAATCGAGCTGAATTTCGTATTTGTCGGCTTGTAGGCGTACATGGGTACGGTAAAGTCGACAAAGACGGAAAGCGCAACCCCGCTCAAGTTCTCTACTTGAGCGGGGTTATTACTTCGTAAGATTTAAAACGGAGAGATGTGGATATCACTCCCTTCAATTCACCATTTTTCAAACAAATTTATCCTTTGCGCGGTTCAGCCGACTTTATCGACAGTCTGGAGCCGTCATTTGACGGCTTTTACTTTATCTTTTTTTACAGTTCAAAAAATTGTTCTCAGCCTCTTCCCAGTTTATAATTTTAAACCAGTTATCAATATAATCAGAACGCATATTATAGTACTTAAGATAGTACGCATGCTCCCACACATCGAGCGCTATCAAAGGACGGAAACCCTGTTCCACCGGGCTGTTCTGATTTGCCGTTGTCATAATGCGCAGTCCGCACCGACCGTATACCAGCCAAGCGTAGCCAGAACCGAATACGGAAAGTGCGGCCTTTTTAAATATATCGCAGAAATTTTCAAGGCTGTCAAAACAACAAGATATCTCTTGGATAAGTTCCGGTGCGCATGCCGCATCAGAAGACGGAGTAAGCCCCTGAAAAAAGAATCTGTGGCTGTATACCCCTCCGGCATTGTTTGCAACGGCAGTCTGTATTCTTTTTGGAAATTTGCCGGCATTTCTTATAAGCTGTTCCAGGCTCATCTTCTGAAGTGCAGGTTCATTTTTCAGTACTGTATTCAGATTGTCTATATAAGTTTGCAAATGCCTGTCATGATGAAGATGCATGGTTTGCTCATCAATATACGGCTCAAGCGCATCGTATTCATAGCGCAAAGGTAAATTAACAAACGGATAACAACTGTTTTCCATATATGCTCTCCTTGATCATTTTTTACCATATTATGTTCAAGAGATCATATTGTGATAACGATTTAAGAGATTGTAATATGCAGTTCTTTTTTATTTAAAAAACAAAATATACAGCTTTTTTGCCGTCTGTTGTGAATACCGATCAGACATCCATAGACCGTTCGGTTTTAAAATACACATTATTTAAAATATCGTGATTTTGTAGCTGCTGAACAGAATCTGCAAGTTTGGTCTTAAAATGCGATATGGACATTGTTTCTTAAATCCGCATAATGAAGAAAGAAGCTTCTAAACCGAATGAAAGGATTACTTATTTGATGAATACATTTGCAAATAATTTAAAAAAATTCAGGCTGCAAAAAGAATACACACAAGAACAGGTAGCAGATATTTTAGGAGTAAGTTCACATACGGTTTCCCGGTGGGAATGCAACACAACTTTACCCGATGTTACCATTCTGCCCGAAATCGCTAAACTTTATTGTGTTTCAATCGATGATCTGTATAAAGAATCATCGGTTGCGTACGAAAACTATGCGCAGAGATTGGCGTCGGTTTTTGAACAGACGCATGCACCCGAGGATTTTATCCGCGCAGATTTGGAATTTAAAAAACTTTTAAAAAGCGATAAATTAACGGCATATGATATGTGGAACTATGGATTGATTCATCAGTTCATGATGGACTATTGTATCGAAAAAGCATTTTTTTGGTTTAACAAAGTGTTGGAACAGGGACCAACATCAAATGAATTTGCGTATTGGAAAACCCGTATTCAGAAAATGAAGCTTTGCTCTCAGCTTGGAATGGATGAAGAAAATATCAGGAAACAGCTTGATATAATCGAAAAAGATTCTTCTGATGCAAACGAATGGTGTTTGCTCCTTGCGGCTTATATATTTGCCGGTCGGTATAAAGAAGCATACAAAAAATTCAGATACGCCTTATCTCTATTCCCGGATAATTGGGAACTGTACATTCACGGCGGCGATATTTGTAAAAAGCTGAAAAAATATGATGAGGCTTTTGAATGCTGGGATAAAGCAGAAAAAATCGGAACGAAATTTATGGACGGAAAATATGCAAAGGCATTCTGTTATGAAGATTTAGAGCAATATGAAAACGCATATAAAATCTGGAGTGAAATTGCCGGCGAATTAAGATCAAAGGGGTATGATATCGAGGCAGAAATGCCTGAAAGACGGGCAAAATTATGTTTAGCACAATTAAATGAACAATAAAAATCAGAAGGCTAAATCTATACCATAAATTTTAGAAGCACACAAAAAAACGGCACGTTCATCGTGCCGTTTCTGTTCAGTATTAATCTAAAAAATATAAGATGAAACGGGGAATTTTACAGTTTAATATAAGCATAACAGATTTTAACATCGCCCCAGTTATGACTCAAGCAAGAATATCATCTGAATCATCATAATACACATATATATCTTTTTTCCTGCTATTGCTATAGCTGTCAGATATAAAGTTTAATGCCATTGAAACATCCTGACGATTTTTCTTATAATAGTTCTTCAAAAGATATCTTGCAAAGTCTGCTTCAGGACGTATTTCCAAATATTTAATAAGCATAGATTTTATAGCCGGATGCTTTCGGTACGAAGGCAACGCGTATTCAAATGCAGCCTCGAATGCTGCGGCAACCGTGCTTTTACTTATACTATCTTCTTCAGACAGTTCTAAAAGCCCAACATTCATGCATTTGAGCATATGTTCTATCATAATTTCCTGCACCTAAATATCCGATCAGGCGCCTCCCCCTGTTGTTATGGGCTCGATAACCGAAGCGAAAATACTGGTGAGTTTCGCCATGCCTTCTGCCGGCGGCTGCTGAGCGGCCCTTGCGTAAATATCATATTTTGCCGATTTGTCGGTTTGACGGGTATTTTCGCGGCTGGTTGTAACATTGCCCGAAACAGAGGCAGTAAATCCCCATGCTCCAAAGCCCGATTGGAAGCCGGTCTCTGAGCTGTCGGTCGTTTTACTTGCCGATACATCCTTTACTTCCATTGTAAATTTCACGGTAGCTTCGTCCATGGTAAACGCCGGAATGGGTACAAGGGAAAGCAGCGGTGCTTCCACTTCAACGGGAACAATCTTTGTGGCTCCCGAATTCGAATCCACAACAGTCCTGTTCAGCTTGAATTTTACAACTCTTGCCTCTGCCGCTTCGTCCTTACTCGTATCAGGCATGCTCTTAAATGCGAGTCTGAAAAGCTGATCAAGGTAAACATTGCATAACTCTGCCTGACCTTTTGCTACCTCGATTATTGGCTGAGAAACCAATAATCCCAAAGGTACTCCGATAAAATCATTTGTAATTGCCATATAATAGCTCCTTTCTTATATCATGCCGTTGAGATGGGTCCTTACTCTTGCAATTCCCTCCGACTCGTCGGCAGCTTTAAACACGATTTGAAGATTACCTGCATGCTTTGTTTCATTGCTGTTTTGAACAAGAGCATTCACGTCTTCCATATCTTCCGATATTTCTATATCAAGATTTATCTTAACTTCGTTGAGCACAAGATTATTATAGGATACCAGCGCTGCTGTCGGAGCGCATATTATTTTTTCATGTCCATCGCTCCCCTTGCCGTTTGGTATAGCTATCTCTATCGTCTTTGGTGCGTATGCAGGGCTTTCGGAATGATCGGTATTACGTTCGAAATGTGTTTCAAAAAACTCTTTCATTGAATTTTCAGCAGTAGCTCTGTGCGCCTGACTCACGGCATTGCTCAGCGCGCTTATTAATTCCTCGATTTTCATATGTAACCTCCCGATTCAAGCAAGAATACAAACTCTGTCCTGCGGAATGTTGTATTTCTCCTTAAGCGTTTCAAGATCATCGCTGATTTCAACGATCTGATGACTTTTTCCTCCCGGTAACGGAGCCCAAGCAGCGTATCTACCGAGCACAATTTTTTCTTTATTCTTATTTTCTAGCACCTGATCTTCTCCAAGGTCGGAAATAAAGCATTTGCCTAAAAACGTTTCTTCCCATTTCATAATAGACATCCTTTCTGTGTGTTAGATACTAAATAGAACTTGTCTTATAAAATATTCCCAGGATACTAACATATTGATATTCTTTTGATCTCAAAATAATCAATATATTACATATGATATTGAATATAATAACGAAAAAACGAGTACTAATGTTATTTAGTACTCGTTTTTTGGTGCAGAAGAAGGGACTTGAACCCTCATGAAATTGCTTTCACTAGAACCTGAATCTAGCGCGTCTGCCAATTCCGCCACTTCTGCATATTCAATTTTGTCCTCTACATTTTACACGGCGAGGACGACCGAGGTGGAGCGTTTGCTTAATTCACATAATATAATAACAGCAAATGCTGAAATTATCAGTTGTTATGCATTAATAGGCAGACGAGCTCCGCGTGACTCTTGCGGTGCCCAAAATTTGCTTTCGCTCCCGCTGCAAATTTTGACCGCTGCGCCTTTTCAGCTTTCGCTTTTTCTGCCACCGGCAGCGCTCGGCTGAAAACTGCCGATTCCGCCACTTCCGCATATTCAATTCTGTCCCCTACATTTTACACGGCGAGGACGACCGAGGTGGAGCGTTTGCTTAATCCACATTTTTTCCTCTACATTTTACACGGTGAGGACAACCGAGACGGAGCTTACTTTCAGTTAAAACGTACTTTTCAGCTTGACCCGCGTGTTGAAAAAGCGGTTATGCACTTTTCACAACAGTGGTATCTTACCACAACTGGCTTGAAATGTCAATCTCAATATAATATAATTGTTTTACAATTTTAAACTTTTGAGGAAAATATGAAAAAATTTCTACTTAATGTGCTTTCATTGATCACCGTTGCTTATACCATTTATTATATGAGTCTCAACGAGCTTACCACAAATGAGGGTGCGCTTTCAAAAACAGGGCTGAAGCATCCGATATTATTTGCAGTTTGGGGTATTCTTACATATATCTCGCTCTATTTCGGGATTTTTGCGGTCTCAAACAGGTTCAAAGTAACGAAAAATATTCATTATGTGCTTGCGTTGGCCGCATTAGCCGGAATGGCAATGACACTTATTTTCAAATTTGATTACAGTTTGCGCGTCCAGTATCTTCTCCACTGCGCAGGTTCGCTTATTTTTTCCGTATGCACGGGTATATGTGTTTTTATAACATATTTATATAATTTCAAAAAAAGTTTGTTTTTCTCGGTATTTACTGTCTTGATCGGGCTTATTCTCGTCACTGATCTGATTTTTCTGCTCATATTTAAACAAAATGCTTTGATTGAGGCTTTGCCGGTAATTTTCGCGCTCGTATTGATTCCGATAACACTTTATATTCCCGTAAAGAAAGAAAAGGAGTATGCCGATGCTGCACGATGAACTCAAAAAACTAAATAAATACCCTTTTCATATGCCCGGACACAAACGGAACCAACTTTTTTCAATAGCAGGATCTGAAATAGACATAACAGAGATCAAGGGATACGACGATCTGCACAATCCAGCCGGAATAATACTTGAGACAGAAGAAAAGTTTGGCAAACTTTACAATAGTGAAAAATCTTTCCTTCTGGTCAACGGTTCAACTGTAGGTATTCTGGCAGCGATCTTTTGCCTTACTGAATACGGCGATAAGATCATCATTGCACGAAACTGCCATAAAAGTGTTTACAACGCCTGCCTTTTAAGAAAACTGAAGGTAGTATTTGCTCAGCCGGAATATGACTGTGAAAATGGCTATTACACGAGGATTTCACAGGAAGAAATAGACTGCCTTCTATCCGAAAACCGAGACGCGAAAGCTGTCGTAATAACCTCACCTACATATGAGGGATATGTAAGTGAAATAAAGTGCAAAATTCCGTTGCTGATTGACGCCGCTCACGGAGCGCATTTTCCTTTTGGCGAATTCCCACGGTATCCGAAAGGTGATATCGTAATATCAAGTCTGCACAAAACCCTGCCCGCTCTTACGCAGACAGCGATAGCTAATGTTTATGATAAGCAATATACGGACAAACTGCGCTTTTATCTTGAAATGTTTGAAACAAGCTCTCCGAGCTACATCCTTATGAATTCAGCGTCGATCTGTGCTTCTTATCTTGAAAACAGCATTGCAGATTTTAAAAATTATACTGACGCTCTTAATGGATTTTATAAAAATATAAAATTAAAAAAACTCAAACTGATTAAAACAGATGACCCCGGAAAACTCATTGTATCAACAGCACAAGCGAACATGGATGGTGCGTCCATTGCCGACATATTAAGAACAAGATACGATATGGAGCCGGAGTCCGCCGGTATGCGGCACATTCTTCTTATGACATCCGTTGCCGATGATCTGAAGATGTATGATAAGCTCAGAATCGCGCTTGAAGAAATCGACAGGAGCCTTGAAGTTAAAAAGCAGCCGCCGCTTCCCTGCCCCGACGCCAAAAAAAAGGCTTATTCATTTTGTGTTGACGGCGAGAGTGAACAATCCGATATAGACAGCTGCGAAGGGAAAATATGCGCAGAATTCATATATGCTTATCCTCCGGGAATTCCGATCCTATTTCCGAACGAACCCGTAACAAAAAATGCGCTTGACTTGCTGAAACGATTGGAAAAACACGGCGTTAATCTCGTAAGCACAAGTAAATTACTTCCGCGGTATATATTGACAAAGCGAAGCTGATAATATAAAATATAATAAATTCATTTTAAGCGAGGTTTTACATATGAAAAGAATAAACACTTTAAGTTCACGCAATCTTTGTGAATCTGCAAAAAAAGGCGGCTGCGGTGAATGCCAGACCTCTTGCCAGTCTGCAAGCAAAACTTCTTGCTCGGTCGCAAATCAGAAATGCGAGCAGCTTAAGAAATAAGATCGTATAAATTATATCGCGGCGGTAAAAATACCGCCGCTTTTCTTTGAGGAGAGCCACATGATACACGCATATAAGATGAACGGCTACAACATAATCATTGACCAGAACAGCGGCTGTGTGCATTCTGTTGATGATGTTGCATTTGACATAATTACGAAATACGAAACCGAAAGCAGGGATGAAATCAAAAGCTTTATCCTTGATAAATATAAAGACCGGGATGATGTTACACCCGAAGATATCGAGCTTTGCTTTACCGATATTGAAAATCTGAAAAAAGACGGCAGACTTTTCGCCGAAGATACTTTTGAAGCAACCGCACGCGAATTTAAAAAAAGGCAGGGTGTCTTAAAGGCAATATGCCTGCATGTTGCCCACGACTGCAATCTTGCCTGCAAATACTGCTTTGCCGGAAAGGGCGAGTACGACGGTCCGAAAGGCCTTATGAGCTTTGAAACAGGAAAAAGGGCTCTTGATTTTCTGATAGAAAAAAGCGGCAGCAGGCGTAATCTTGAGGTAGACTTTTTCGGCGGGGAACCTCTTTTGAACTGGGATGTTTGCAAGCGGCTCGTTGAATACGGCAGGAGCCGTGAAAAAGAATGCAACAAAAATTTCCGTTTTACCGTTACTACGAACGGTCTGCTGTTGAATGATGAGATAATAGATTTCTGTAATAAGGAAATGGGAAATGTCGTTCTTTCATTAGACGGCAGGAAAGAAACGCATGACAGACTCAGAATATCACGCAAAAATACGGGTTCATACGATTTGATCGTTGATAAATTCAAAAAATTCGCGGACGCACGCAATCAGAAAGACTATTATATGCGCGGCACATATACGCATTTTAACACCGATTTTTCAAAAGATGTTCTGCATATGGCAGACCTTGGATTCAAAGAGCTTTCCATTGAGCCTGTGGTATGCGACCCTTCTGAACCATACGCACTTCGGAATGAAGATCTTCCCGTGCTTAAAGAACAGTATGAGCTTCTTGCGAATGAGATGCTGAGGCGATACAGAAAGGGAAACGGATTTACATTTTATCACTATATGATTGACCTTGATGCAGGTCCCTGCATTGTAAAAAGAGTTTCAGGCTGCGGAGTAGGCACCGAGTATATGGCGGTAACTCCCGACGGGGATCTTTACCCATGTCATCAGTTTGTCGGCGATGAAAACTTTCTGCTCGGCAACATATGGCAGGGTGTAACGAACGAAAAAGTGCTTGAACAGTTTAACGAATGCAATGTTTATTCCCATAAAGAGTGTAAGGACTGCTTTGCAAAGCTTTATTGCAGCGGCGGATGCGCGGCAAACGCATACCACGCAACAGGCAGCGTTGCCGGCGTTTACGAGTTCGGATGCGAATTGCACAGAAAAAGGATAGAATGCGCGATCATGCTTAAAGTTGCAGAGGC
The DNA here is from genome assembly GCA_900539845.1 of uncultured Oscillospiraceae bacterium. GTDB lineage: Bacteria > Bacillota > Clostridia > Oscillospirales > Acutalibacteraceae > Eubacterium_R > Eubacterium_R faecavium. Next base: position 76,740 of record UQDP01000006.1, read on the forward strand.
GGAAGAAAAATTAAATGTTGAATACTGATTTCAAAATATTTGATTTGGCTGTTGCAAGAATGTTTAAATTCATATAGAATATATATAATAATTTTCAGGAGGATAATTATGACGAACAGTGAGATATATAAAAGCAAACTGATCACCGCGGATGAAGCGGCCGCGTTAATCAAAGACGGAGACAGAGTGGTTACTGCATTCGGCTGCTGCGAGCCGGTCGGTATTGAACGCGCGATTGAAAAGAATTATAAGAACTATAAAGATGTTCAAATAAGCAACATGCTCATTCTTGTGGACACGCCTTGGGTGCGCGAAGAAATGAAAGGCCATATAACCTACAACAGCTTTTTCGCCTCGGCAAGCAACAGAAAAGCGATCTCAAGCGGTGTTGCCGATTTTACAACCTGCTATTTTTATGAGATCCCAAAGGTGCTTAAAGAGGTCATCAAACCTAGAGTCGGTATCTATTCTGTTTGCCCGCCCGATGAAAACGGCTATGTATCCTTGGGCACAAATGTGGATTATATTGAGCCGACGCTTGAGCACTGCGAAGTAAAGATCGCACAGGTAAATAAATATGTTCCCAGAACATTCGGCAAAGCCATGAAGCACATAAGCGAATTTGATTATTTTGTTGAGATTGACGAGCCTCTGCCCGAAGTGCCGTCCGTTCCGCTTACGGACGTTGAAAGAGCAATCGGCAAAAACTGTGCGTCTCTTATCAACGACGGCGACTGCCTGCAGCTCGGCATCGGCGGAATTCCGAACGCAATATGCGAGGAACTGAAAAATAAAAAAGATCTCGGTCTGCACTCTGAAATGGTCGGTGACGGTGTCGTTGACCTGCTAAAAAGCGGCGTTATCAACAACTCAAGGAAGCAGACGCACAGAGGCAAAACGGTTTTGGGCTTCGCATTCGGAACCACAAAACTGTTTGATTATATGAACAACAACCCGGATGTTGAAATGTATCCGATAGACTACGTTAACTATCCCCCGAATATAGCGCTTAACGACAATGTGGTTTCTGTCAACTCCTGTATTCAGGTAGACTTAATGGGTCAGGTGGTTTCAGATACGATTGGTCTGACTCAGTTTTCCGGCGTAGGCGGACAGGTGGACTTTGTGCGCGGCGCAACCATGAGCAAGGGAGGCAGATCCATAATCGCTATGCCGTCCACAACGAAACACAACACGGTTTCGAAAATCGTGCCCACCATTACGGAAAATTCAGCGGTCACTACAACAAGAAATGACGTGAACTGCGTGGTTACGGAGTACGGAATTGCTTTTCTGAAAGGAAGAACTCTGAAAGAAAGAGCAAGAGCGCTGATCAAGATCGCGCATCCCGATTTCAGAAACTGGCTTTGCGAGGAATTTGAAAAACGTTTTAATGAGAAAGCCTTTTAAATATTAAAAAAATATAAATTTATTTAACAAAAGAATAACTTTGTAAAAAATAATTGCCATGAATAGATTATAATGATATAATAGCTCCGTTGTTTTATACAATAATAAAGGTTAGGAGTAAAACAGATGGCAATTTACAAAACAGAACATTTCGGAATCGCAAGAAAGATCGTTTCCAATATGACTTCTCAAAGCTGGGAGGAGATCCCCCACGCAACAATGAGTTACGACGCTGATGTTACCGAGCTTCTGAAAGAAATAAAAAAGCTGAATGCCGGAGTGACCGACAAAAGCAAAAAAATCAGCATCAACACCGTTGTTCTCAAGATTATTTGTGAAGGTCTTAAAGCGGCACCGAAAATGAACTGCACACTTGATTTTGACAGAAAGCTTGTCCGCGGCACGCTCTATTATCATGACAATATCGATATCTCCATGCCGATGATACTTCATACAGGTGAAATGATGACTGTGAATATGCACAATATGCAAAACAAGTCACTTTCCGAAATGACGGCTGCAATCAACGACACGGTAAGAAGAGCGAATAATACCGATATGAATGAGGTCATGTTTGAAGTCTCTCTTGACAACACCCTTAAAGGACTGAAGCAGGGAAAAATGCTTCAGACAATCCGCAGGCTTTACGGCTCCAAAATGCCGGGCAAGCATAAGGTACATACCTTAAGCGGAAGCAAAAAGAAAGAGTATTATTCAATATCAAAAAAAGACAGACTCACAAAATATGACATTGAACAAGGAACAACAACAATTTCAAATATAGGCTCAATAGGCAGAAATCACCGAGGAACCTGCTATCTTCTTGAGATCATTCCGCCGCAGACAACGGCATTCTGCATCGGCGCTGTGCAGAGACGTCCATGGGTGGTAACCGATAAAAACGGAAATGAATCGATTGAGATACGTTCCATACTTCCTCTTACCTGCGCTATCGACCACCGCTCACTTGACTACGGCGACTGCGTACCGATGATCAACAGGCTCAATGAGATATTTGAAAATCCGTCTGTAATTCAGAGCTGGAAATAATAAGAGGCTTTAACAAAACCGCACGCATTATTGAATGCGTGCGGTTTTTAAGTTATTCACTTTTTCTTGATCTTATTCAGCATTGCATTGATCTTCAAAATATCCTCTTTAGTGAATTTTCCGCCCATCATCATAAGCGCGCGTTTAAGAGTAAATCCTTTCGCGATACCTATCATCGTTTTGTTGATTTTAAATCCCGCTATATTTGCGCCGCCTTGTTTCTTATCTGAGCCGGATGCGGAAAAAGCTTTTGCGATCATAGAAAGCAGTTTAACGGCAAATAGTTTGCCCTTGAAGGTCGAAATAATATCACCAATTGTGTCATTTACCGAATACCTGCCGGGAGGAGTGGATATCTCAAACCAGTTGATAACCGCTCCTTCCTCTTTCATTCTGTACTTTTCGTTGAATGTATCAACTTTTCTGATCAAGCTTTCATCACTGTAATCGCCGCTTTTTGCGCTGAGCTGTGTTTCTCCGGCATTTTTGACATTGAATTTGAAGAACGGATACTCCCCTTTTTCCTGCCTTTCAACCAGAACGCCATTGGCATAGAGTTCAACATACGGCAGGTTTGAATAAACGGTTACCTGCGTTTTATCTTCAACTCTTTCAACGTAACGTTTGGAACAGATGTGAACGAACGGGTCATCTGATAGCCATGCCTTATAAGCGTAGAAAGAGTCTTTTTTATACTTCCTGTCAAAAGTGACTAGTCCCTTATGATTCATACCGTTCTCGCCGCCCTCGGCTCGCGCGTCAGCGGCAAAATCAAACATGTTCCACACATGCGTTGCCCACAGATACGGTCTTTTTGAGATCTGTTTAATAAGCTCCTCATGATAATATGACTGATATTCCTCTGTGTAATCCCCCTGTTCCGGCTCAGAGGTATGCCAGTCAAGCGCCTCGCATCCGTATTCGCTGATACCGATAACCCGTTTCGGGAACTTTTTATGATACTCGTCAAACCACGGACCGTACATGTCAACATTTCCGCCGTACCATCCGAAATAGTGATTATAGGAGAGAATATCCGATATTTTTGTGATCTCTTCATCAGGTGAACACATAGTCACAACTGCCATCGTTGTCGGTCTTGTCTTATCAAGGCTGTGCACAAGATCATTCAAAACACGATGATTATCTATAAGATCCTTATCTGCCGCTCCGCCCATCGTTATTTCATTAGAAAGGCCCCATGTAACGATACACGGATGATTGTAATTCTGATAGATAAGTTCTTTCATTTGAGAGATCGTGTTCTCACGTCCGTTTGGCATGTGACGTGAAATATATGGGATCTCAGCCCAAACGATAAGCCCGTACGCATCACACAGATCATAAAAATCCTGCGAGTGCTGATAATGCGCAAGACGAACTGTGTTTGCGCCCATTTCACATATAAGCTCAATATCTTCTTTATGATGCTCATAGTTAAGCGCGTTTCCTATACCGGGTCTGTCCTGATGACGTGAAACGCCGCGCAGCGGATATTCCCTGCCGTTTAGGAAGAAGCCTTTGTCCGCGTCAAAAGAAAAGGAACGGCAGCCGAATTTGCAGGACACTTCATCAAGTACAGTATCCTTTTCAATGATCTGCGCTCTTGCCGTGTATAAATACGGGTCTTTGACTCCATCCCACAGATGCGCATTCTCTAAAACAAATCTCGCTTGTGCAGATGTTCCGAATGCCGTATCGGAGCATACCGAATTGCCGTCTGCATCAAGAATCTCAAATTTCACCTTTGCCTCTTGACTAAGACATGCGTTCACGGTTATATCCGCCTTGCCTGCGCTCACGGTCGGCGTTACGCTGATACCGGGTGCACCGAAATAATCAAGATCAAAATGCGTGGCCGGTACCCCGATAAGTTTAACACCGCGGTAAATTCCGCCGTAAAAAGTGAAATCCGCCTGCTGAGGGTAAACAAAATCATTCGGACTGTTATCTGCGGCGACTACAAGCAGATTTTCAGTCTGAATATGATCAAGCTTCACTCTGAACGCGGAATAACCGCCGTGATGCGTACATAGCTTTTCGCCGTTGAAAAAAATTTCGGCGCTTGAATTTACAGCGTCAAATTGGATGTAGTATTCTTCACCGGCAGGAAAATCTTCGCTTTTGAGTTCTTTAGCGTAATAGCATTTTCCGCGGTAATAATCATTTCCGCCGTCCTGACCGTCCGTTCCGTTCCATGTGTGCGGCAGATCTACTTTTTCCCAATCTTTATTTAGATTTGCCGGCACACTTTTTGCCTCTTTAGAAAACAACCAGCCGCTGTTAATATTGATCGTATTTCTCATAAGCTCTCCTTTCATTTGCTGAAAACATAGGTGGAAACAGAATTAGCTGCGCTCTCATAGCTCTCTTTAACTTCACCGCTGTAAACCTCTTCACATCTTCTCTCTGCATCAGTGGTGTAAACAGAGACATTTGAGTATCCTTCAGGTTTGATCTTGACTTTTCTCGTATTGCCCTCATTTACGACTACAACAACGATATCACCGTCAGGGGTGAGATATGCCGTCTCATTCACAAGTTCCCTGAAATGTATGCCCTCATCATCTTGATATGCAGCAACGGTAAATACTCCGTCTGAACAGTCAAGCACCTTTGATCCGACAGGAATGAATCGGCTGTACTGCATATATCCGTAATAACGGTAAGAGATATAGTAATCCGACGGATCATTCGGGTCGGCAACCAGCAGACCGTCGGAATAATCAAGACCGTCGTCAGGATTGATTCCTTTTTCATTCACGGCGACCCAGTTGCTCCAGCCGTTAACATTCAGGCATCCGATGTCATTTGAAATGACTCTTGCCATTATCATAGCGGTAGCGGGATCCGACGCGTCATGCTGCGACGGCAGTTCGCACCATTCGCTCATATCGCTTCTGACCGAAACATTTTCGCTCAGCCATTTTCCGAAACGGTCTTTTTTAATTTTATCGTTATCATTAAAATAGGAATGGAAGCTGTAAACGCCGAGCACCTTGCTTATATCTTCGTCAGCAGCCATAGCTTCATAGTATGACTTGGCTGTGTCGCCGAAATTGCCGCTTTCAAGAGCGTAAAGCTTGACATCAAGATCTCTTTCTATGATTTCCTGAGCAAATAGCTTCAGAAGTGCAATTGCTTCCTCCTGCTCATAGTGGCAGCCTTCCTGCGCGGGAGCTTCGCCGCCCCATCCCCACTGCGGCTCATTTATGGGAGATATGAACTTAACAGGCACGCCCTCATCAATAAAATGCTCGGTTATCGTAAGAAAATAATCTACATAGTCCTGATAACGGCTCGGATCGATATTGGTCTCGTTTCCGCTGTCCGATCCGCTTGAACGCCCGTTTTTACACATGGAATAATGCGGTGAGTTCGCAAACAGAATGACCGTGTCTACTCCCCTGTCCAGCGCGGCTCTGAGCATAGCCTGAGAATTTGCGTCACGACTCCAGTCATATTCGTATTCTCCCGTTGCTTCATTATAAACATAAAAACTTTCACCAAGACGCCATTCATTTGCTACGACATTATTTTCCGGGTCGTAACCTCCGTAAAGGCAGTAACGATATGTATCCAGATCAAGTCCGTCCTCGGAAAAAAGCAGATTAGCGATCTCATTTCTCGTTTGTTCATCGCTGATATCATCAGCCCACCAGCAGTCTGAAGTGCCCCAGCCGCTGATTTCCTGAAGCTGCTTATCCTCACGAACCTGAACGGAAAGCGTGCAGTTTTTTGAAGCGGCATAATAAATGCCCGCGCCTGCGCAGATCAGAATAACAACCACAAGCAAGACGACAACTGCTTTTAAGAAGATTTTTGTTGATTTTTTCATAAAATACTCCTTTTCTATATTGATTTCATTAAGAAATAATGATAAAATAAGTAAAAATGCGGGTATGGTGGAATTGGCAGACACGCAAGATTTAGGATCTTGTGGGCGACCGTGCAGGTTCAAGTCCTGTTACCCGCACCAGAATATATGCGGCTGTAGTTCATCGGTAGAATGCGAGCTTCCCAAGCTCGACAGGTGGGTTCGACTCCCATCAGCCGCTCCAGCAAAACGGTGGTTTTGATAAACCGCCGTTTTATTTTTGTTTTATAACAGATTGTTTCTTATATATTTAGGCAGTTTATTGATTACGGTATTGTAGGAACTGTCCGCCATTTCAAACATAACTTCATCGGGAAGTTTATCCACCGGCAGTGTATAGGCGTATTTCCGCTGCGCATCCGGGCAGTGCCATGCAGGCATAATAATATCGGGATACCGTTCACGGTAAAACTGCCCTGTTAGCACATCACAGCTGAATGTAACAACATCCGTTCCTTTCAGATTAAAAAGCTGAGCAAAGATCCTGCCTTTTTTATCTTCCGTCTCACCAACTCTTATCGCCGCGAGCTGCGGACCAAAGGGATAATCCAAATATGCGCCTTTCTTTTTGAGACAGTAATCCATCAGTGTATGCGTGGTCATAAACTCCCTCCTTGCTCTATTTCACAATCGCAAAAACAGCGCAGTAAACCTCTTTCGCGCCGTATGCTTTAAGCGTTAGTGCGGCGGAGGAAAGCGTAGCGCCTGTTGTTTTAACATCATCAATCAAAAGTATTTTCTTGCCGCTGACATCAACGTTTTTCTTTAGGTCAAAAGCGTTATACATATTGACAAATCGGTTTTGCGCATTCTGACGTTTCTGCATTTTTGTTTTATGTTTCTTTATAAGCAGATTCTCAAGCGGAATGTCACAAATCTCGGAAACTGCTTTTGCCAGAAGCTCAGACTGGTTGAAACCTCTAACTTTTTCAGGGTAAAAACTCATAGGAATATATGTAATGCAGTCAAAATCAATAAGTTCATACAGCCGTTTTACCGTTTTGGCTATTTCCGCGCCCTGTCCTTCAGCAAGCCGAGGCATATCATTCATTTTAAGATCCAGCACGCCCCTTGAGATAGAGCCTGAATAATAAAAAGGCGCAACAACCGATTTATATTCCGGCTTCTTCGATGCTCTTTTACAGACACAATCTTCTTTCGAACAACCGCATTTTAAACACACGGGAAGTTTGATGCGCTCTGCCTGCGCACACTCTTCACAGATATGTGCATCAAACGCAATGACTTTTCCGCAAAGAGCGCATCTTTTTGGAAAAAGCATAAGCTTTATCACGCCGAATAAGTCTTTTAATACGCTCATACCGTCAGATACGGGGCAATGGCGTTGAATGTGGCTTCCCCTATTCCGCTGATATTCTTTATTTCTTCAACGCTTGTGTAACCTCCGATTTGCTCCCTATAAGAAATGATCGCTGCCGCGCGTGCTTCGCCGATACCGTCAACAGACATTAATTCCTGCGCCGTGCAGGTATTCAGATTTATAGGATATGTAACTGACAGCTCACTGCTCCGCTCTGTGTTTATTCCGCTCGCTTCCGAAACAGAATCGGTTACGGCGTTTTCATCCGCAATGGTCTCATCGGAAAAAGACGGAGAATAAAGCTGAGTCTCGGACTCACTGACAACATAATGATTGCTGACCTTCGGCTGGGAAAGCGCAATATAAGCAAAAACGGCAGAAAGCAGTAGAAGCGCTACTCCGATAAGAATATCGCTCTGCTTTTTGCCGTTGTTTTTGTTATTGGCTGCACGCATACACAAACACCGCCAAATTAAAAATCATCATCCGTACCGCCCTGATTATCGATGATATCATCTCCGAAATCAGAGACAGCATTATCTCTTTCCATAGTGTCATCAATAGACATTTGAACCGTGTTTTCAGCCGTAAACTGTTTTCCGCTGTCATACGCGCGTTTTTCAAGCCACATCTGCTTATTCATAAGCACCTGACGCGGCTTGCTGCCCTCTGACGGCCCGATAACGCCGTATTCCTGAAGCTGATCGATTATTTTTGCGCCCCTTGCGTAACCTACGGAAAGTTTTCGCTGCAGGAATGAAGTGGATGCTGTGCCTGTTTCCATCACGATCTCCGCAGCCTTTTCAAACAGAGGATCGTAATTCTCTTCTTCCTCTTCGCCCTCAAACGGACTTTTCTTATCCTGCACAGCCTTTGCTTCGATCTCTTTCTGGATATCTTCGTCATACTCTGACTCGCCCTGGTTCTTTACAAAATCACAAAGGGATTCAACCTCCTCATCGGTTATGAAACAGCCCTGAACACGTATAGGCTTGCTCGCTCCGATGGGATTATAAAGCATATCGCCTTTTCCAAGAAGCTTTTCCGCTCCGCTGGCGTCAAGTATGGTTCTGGAATCGACCTGCGAAGAAACAGTAAGAGCGATTCTTGAGGAGATATTTGCCTTAATAAGGCCCGTAATAACGTCAACAGACGGTCTCTGCGTTGCAATAACAAGATGCATGCCCGCCGCACGCGCCATCTGAGCAAGACGGCATATGGAATCCTCAACTTCCTTTGGCGCAGCCATCATAAGGTCGGCAAGCTCATCTATAAAGATGCAGATCTTCGGCATCGGCTCCATATCTTCATGCTTTGAAACATATTTATTATAACCGTCAATATCGCGAACGCCGGTTTCTGAAAACTTATTGTATCTCTGCAGCATTTCGGAAACCGCCCATCCCAGTGCGCCGGACGCCTTTCGCGCGTCCGTAACAACAGGAACAAGAAGATGCGGAATTCCTGCATATTTTGAGAACTCAACCTGTTTCGGGTCTATCATAAGGAACTTGACCTCATCCGGTCTCGCCCTGTAAAGGATAGAAACGATGATCGAATTCATACAAACGGATTTACCTGAACCGGTGGTGCCGGCAATCAGCAGATGCGGCATTTTGGAAATATCACAGTAAACACAGTTTCCGGCAATATCCTTTCCGAGACCGGCGGAAAGCTTGGAACGCTGCTGAGAAAACTCCGGAGTATCGATCAGCTCACGCATAGAAACCATATTCTTTACAGCATTCGGCACCTCGATACCGACTGCTGCTTTGCCGGGTATAGGCGCTTCTATCCTGACATGAGTAGCTGCCAGATTCAGCGCAATATCATCAGCAAGATTTGTGATCTTAGAGATTCGTATACCTGCCGCCGGCTTCAATTCATACCTTGTTACCGTTGGACCGCGGCTTATATCAGTGATCGTTGCGTCAACATTAAAGGAATGGAGCGTTTCAATCAGCCTTTGCGCATTGCTTTTCAGCTCTCCGCTTATATCCTTCGTGGAGGCATGCTTTGCCGTGTTGAGAAGCGAAACAGGAGGAATCGTATAATCTTCCACCGAAGCCTTCATCTGCTCCTTCGTTACCTCAAACTTTTCATCTGTTTGCGTTTTTTCTTTTTCGGCAGAAGCATTTTCAACGATTTCATCAATGGATTTTTCCTTGCCCTTTTCTCTTTCCGCTTTATTCTTAGCGCTCGCGGCATTTATTTCATCTATGATCTGCTGCGTGGCGGCAACAGCAGGATCTTCCGGTTTTTCTTCCTTACCGGATTTTTTCTTTTTACTCTGCTTTTTACCGTTTTCATCAAGAGGAGATACTTCGTCCAAAGGAACATCGATAGACGCTTTCGCGCGCCGTCTCTGCTCTATCTTTTCCTCAATGGCGGGCTGAACCTTATCATAGGTTGCTTTTGCAGGCTTTGCCGCTCCACGAAGAAATTGTATGATCGTGATGCCGCTGAGGAACATAAACACAACAAAAATTAAAATCACATTCACGATTATGGCAGGAGCTTTTCCGAGAGTGAGCAGGAGCCAGCCTATTACCGCGCCGAAAAGACCGCCGTTAAAAGTATCGGAAGCAGTATTGTAAGACTGCATAACCGCTTCGGAAAAGACATCGCCCGGCTGATTCTGAACAATATGTATGAAGGTTGAGATCAAAAGCACCATAACTGCGCTTTCGGCACCTTTTATAAGGAGCTGCTTCGGTTCCTGATCCTTAAGTGAATAAAGAACGGTGATCACCATTGTCAGTATAGGAAAGACCCAAGAAGCAAACATTCCGAACAGTCCTACATAAACATTGTGAACAAAGAGCCAAGCCCCCTGCCCTTTGATAACCGCTATAAAAAAGAACAGCAGTGAAAGTGCAAACAAAAGCACGCCGGAGATCCTGTTGACTTCGGCATTTGAAATACTTTTATCCTGTTTTCCTTTTTTTACGCTTCTTGATTTTGCAGGTGAAGCACCTTTTTTATTTGCCATAATTACCTCTGACCTTTATCTGCTGTGAACAGCGATCTCGATTATACCTATAACTAAAGACAGTCCGCCGACAGTAAAACCGTAATATGAAAAATAATTCAGATAATTATTTTTTACTACGAAAAGCAGCAGCTTAGATGCAAAATACGCCATCGCACCGGCAACCGCTACTCCGATGATTCCCGTAATGATATTGACATACGTTACACAGCACGCGATCTCGATAATACCGCGCACAATAAGAACAGGAACACTTAAGCTTATGAAGTAACGGAAAGCGATCTTTCTGTTGACCCCGAACAGCGCAAGAACAGAAATAACGAGAGCGCACATCGAAAGACCTGAAACAGGCAGTGAAAAGAAAACAAGCACGGATGTAATTAGAACAGCCGGAGCGGAAAGCTGACCGCCCTTTTCATTTTTAGACAGCTTGATAAACGCAATCATCATAAGAACAGCATTTATCAGAAACGATACACCCTCTGAAATGAGATTGCCATCGTACGAATAGGAATGCAGAAGCTGAAAAATATTTCTGCCCCCGCCCACGGGAATAACGTAAACCAGCATAAATATGTAAGGTATGAATGTGTAGTACATAAACTTTCTTGAATTTGAAGTCTTTTTCAAATCCAGCTTTTTAGTAAACACATCGCGCCCGGTGGATACAAATTCAAATATAAGCTTTAAAAACACTTTATAAAACGCAGCGGCAATCCCCACCGCCATACCGATATGTATTAGCCCTGTTAATTCAGAGCAGTTATTTGTATATCTTCCGGCGAAGTCATGAAAAATTGAAGAATGGCCGCTTTCAGATAAGGGAAAAATATAAGTTAACACCTGGCCTATTGCCTGGAATATCGCTGTTATAATCGACAATGTCTTTACCTCCGAACATTGAAGCTTTATCTATAGTATATCCGCGCCTGACATAATCAAAGGGATTGCTTGAGCGCGGGCAGCAGACGCTGCCCGCGGGAGAAGCGTTTTCGGCGCTGTAAAAAATATCGCTGTCAGCTATAACGGACCAAATCATTTTGAACCCTCCTTCTCAATTGTGTCATTGAGATAAGAAAGAGCGTCTGAAAGTCCGCCCAGCTCGTCCACAAGACCGCATTCAACTGCGCCCTCACCGTCCAGCACTGTGCCTACATCCATAACGAGCTCGCCTGTTTTCATCATGAGCGCGCGAAAATCCTGAGCCGAGATTTTTGAGTTGCTCTCCACGAAATTCACGATTCTATCCTGCATCTTCTCAAAATAAGACAGGGTCTGCGGCACCCCTAACACAAGTCCGTTCATTCTTACGGGATGGACCGTCATAGTTGCGCTGGGCACAATAAAACTTTTCTGACATGAAACAGCAAGAGGAACGCCGATTGAATGACCTCCGCCGAGAACAAGAGACGCCGTCGGCGTTTTCATAGTTGAAAGCAATTCGGCAATCGCAAGACCGGCTTCCACATCGCCGCCCACTGTGTTCAATATAATGAGCAAGCCTTCTATCTCGGCACTTTCCTCTATTGCAACAAGCTGCGGAATAACGTGCTCGTATTTTGTTGTCTTATTCTGGCTGGGCAGAATATAATGCCCTTCTATCTGACCTATTATGGTGAGGCAGTGAATAAAATGACCGTTCTTTTTTACGGTTATGGAGCCGGTTTCAAAATCAGACTGAGAAGAGCTGTTTTCCTGTGTATTTTCGTTTTGTTCTTCGGGCATAAAAACACATCCTTTTTTGTTAGTATGCCCTTATTTATCGATTTATTTTATCATAAATTTTAAAATAATTCAACATTATAAATAATTTGCGAAGCTTAAAATTTTTATTGTATTATTTATGAATATTCCTTAAAAATGATTGACACAAGTTAAACAATATTATAAAATAGATTGACAAAAAAATTAATAACTAAGATTATGGGAGGGTGCTTATATGGGACTTACATTAGCACAAAAACTTATCAAAGCCCATCTTGTTGAGGGCGAAATGATTCCCGGCAAGGAGATCGGTTTAAAGATCGACCAGACTCTGACTCAGGACGCAACGGGAACCATGGCTTATCTTGAGTTTGAGGCCATGGGCGTTGACCGGGTAAAAACGGAGAAAAGCGTTGCATATATTGACCACAACACGCTTCAGACTGGTTTTGAAAACGCGGACGACCACAGATACATACAGTCTGTTACTAAAAAACATGGCATTTACTTTTCACGGCCCGGCAACGGAATCTGCCATCAGGTGCACCTTGAGCGTTTCGGCATCCCCGGGAAAACGCTTATCGGTTCAGACAGCCACACTCCTACAGGCGGCGGTATCTGTATGCTTGCAATGGGCGCGGGCGGTCTTGACGTTGCTGTTGCAATGGGCGGCGGAACCTATTATATTCCGATGCCGAAGATGACAAGAATCAACCTTCACGGCTATCTTAAACCCTGGGTTTCAGCCAAAGACGTTATCCTTGAAGTGCTCAGGATTATGAGCGTCAAAGGCGGCGTCAGCAAGATTATTGAATACGGCGGAGACGGTGTCAAGACCTTAACTGTTCCCGAACGCGCAACTATAACCAACATGGGTGCGGAGCTTGGTGCAACAACATCTATCTTCCCTTCAGATGAGATCACGCTTGCTTTTCTTAAAGCGCAGGGCAGAGAAAATGACTGGACGGAAATACTTCCCGACGCTGACGCGGAATACGATGAAGTAATAGACATTGATCTTTGCTCGCTTGAGCCTATGGCGGCATGCCCGCATATGCCCGACAATGTAAAGACCACCGAGGAAATCGGAAAAATCAAGGTTGATCAGGTAGCGATAGGCTCCTGCACCAACTCCTCATACACTGATATGATGAAAGTTGCCGCGATCTTAAAAGGCAAAACGGTTTGTCCGAGCGTTTCACTCTGCATAGCGCCCGGCTCAAAACAGGTTCTCAACATGCTCGCTCTTAACGGCGCGCTTTCTGACATGATAAACGCAGGAGCAAGAATTCTTGAATCAGCCTGCGGTCCCTGCATCGGTATGGGTCAAAGCCCGAATTCCGCCGGTGTTTCGCTGCGCACATTCAACAGAAACTTTGAAGGCAGAAGCGGCACAAAAGACGCGGGAATCTATCTTGTTTCACCTGAGGTTGCCGCTGCTTCGGCGCTTACCGGCTATCTCACCGATCCCAGAGAGCTTGGAGACGCTCCCGTTGTTGAAATGCCCGAACACTTTATCGTTAATGACAATATGATCGAGCCTCCGGCGAGTGAAGAGGAAGCGAAAGATATTGAAGTGCTCCGCGGACCGAATATCAAGCCATTCCCGAAAACGGAGCCGCTGCCGCAGGAGATCACAGCCAAAGCGATACTCAAAGTGGGCGACAATATCACTACGGATCACATCATGCCTGCCGGAGCGAAAATACTCCCCTACCGTTCAAATATTCCGCATCTTTCACAGTACTGCTTTGCGGTCTGCGATGAAACCTTCCCCGAAAGAATTAAAAAGGAAGGCAAAGGAATCATCATTGGCGGCACCAATTACGGTCAGGGCTCAAGCCGTGAGCATGCAGCGCTCGTTCCGCTTTATCTCGGCGTTAAGGCAGTTATCACAAAAAGCTTTGCAAGGATCCATGTTGCGAATCTTGTTAATGCCGGAATACTGCCGTTTACATTCAAGGATGAGAACGACTACAACAGAATTGACCAGCTCGACGAGCTTGCTTTGCCGGATGTAAGAGAAAAACTTGAGAAGAAGGAAACAATCATCCTCAAGAATATAACCAAGGGCGAAGAATATGAACTTGACTCCTCTCATCTTTCCGACCGTCAGAGAGCGATGCTGCTGTGCGGCGGACTGCTTGACTATACGAGAGAGATGAATAAATAATATCAGATAAAGGAGAATGAAAATGGATAACGAGAAGCTTGCGATCGACCAAGCGGTTGAACAGTTCAGAAAGCTGATGGAGGGTCAGCTTGAAAGAGCGAAAAGAATAAAGGAAGATAAGGATTTTATCGATTATCAGAATCTTGATACAATTGTAATCGGAATATGCGGCGGCGATGGTATCGGTCCGATCATCACCAAGGAAAGTGAGAGAGTGCTTGCGTTCCTCTTAAAAGACGAAGTAGCAAGCGGCAAGGTAAAGTTTAAGGAGATAGACGGTCTCACCATTGAAAACCGCGCGAAATGCCTGAAAGCGATTCCCGATGATGTGCTTGAGGAACTCAAGTGCTGCCATGTTATACTCAAAGGACCGACAACAACTCCGCGCCAGGGAGACGGCTGGCCGAATGTTGAGTCTGCAAATGTAGCAATGAGAAAGGAGCTCGATCTGTTTGCGAACATGCGACCGGTGAGAGTTCCTGAAGAAGGAATAGACTGGACATTCTTCCGTGAAAATACAGAGGGCGGATATGCCGTCGGCTCTTACGGTGTAAATATTACGGATGATCTGGCAGTTGATTTCACCGTTGCCACGCAGGAGGGCTGCGAAAGAATCGCGCGCCTTGCATATGAGTACGCAAAGAAAAACAACAAAGGCAAGGTCTCTATTATAACGAAGGCAAATATCATCAAAACCACTGACGGAAAATTCCTGAACACGGCAAAGAAGATCGGCGAGGAATATCCTGATATCGTTACGGACGACTGGTATGTTGATATCACTACAGCTAAGCTGATTGATCCGATGAGAAGAAAAGATTTCAAGGTATTTGTTCTGCCGAATCTTTACGGCGATATCATCACCGATGAGGCGGCTGAATTTCAGGGCGGCGTAGGAACAGCAGGCTCGGCGAACATCGGCAAAAAATACGCTATGTTTGAAGCGATACACGGTTCCGCTCCGAGAATGATAACAGAGGGCAGAGGCAAATATGCCGACCCGTGCAGCATGCTCAGAGCCTCGGTTATGCTGCTTTCACACATAGGTTATCAGGATAAAGCCGATGCGCTTGAAAAGGCGCTTGACAAGTGTATGTTTGAGGAGAAGAAGCTCAGCATCACAGGAAGAAACACAGGCTGCACTTGTGAAGAATTCGGCAACTATGTTATGGACACCATAACAGAAATGACCAAATAAGCTGAAGAGAGAGGAATAGGATATGGACAGAAGAGACGATATTTCAATATCCGTAATCAAAAGACTTCCGAGATATTACCGTTTTCTTCAGAGTCTCAAAGAAAACGGCATTGTCAGAATAAGCTCAAAGGAGCTTGCGAATCGTATGGGGCTTACAGCTTCGCAGATCAGGCATGACTTTAACTGCTTCGGCGGTTTCGGTCAGCAGGGCTACGGTTACAATGTTCCTGAGCTCCATACCAAGATCGGTGAGATTCTTGGTGTGGAGAAAGAGAGAAAAACCATACTTATAGGCGCTGGAAATCTCGGAAAAGCAGTATGCAACAAGATATTCAGCGTAAACAGCGGATTTAAACTGATCGGGATATTCGATAAAAATGAAGCGATATGCGGAAATATGATCAAAGGCATACCTGTAAGAAACATAGATTACCTTGAGAATTTCTGCATAGACAATAAACCGATCTGCGCAGTCATATGCATACCGTCCAACGATATGCGGGAACTGACCGATCTGCTGATCAGTCTTGGAATAAGAAGCTTCTGGAATTTCAGCAACTATGATATTTCCATGGCTCACCCTGAGGTCCTTGTTGAAAATGTGCATCTTACGGACAGCCTGATGACGCTCGGATATCTTACGTCAACGGAGGACTGAAATTGGTCAGAATAAGTACAAAGGAAATTGTTGACATTCTGAGATATGATGATACGAAGGCTGTCATTGTTGAAAAAAGGCCGATATTGAACACCACGCAGTTTAAAGCACGTTACAGCGTTGTGGATTTTGAGAAGAAAACAAAAGAGGTCTTAACAAAAAACGCCTATCTGCTTAAAAAGTTCGGTTCATCCTACCGGCAGATAAGCGAAGTTATTCCGAATTTTGTGCAGTGTGCAGCGGCTATCCTTTATGACAGGCGTGTTCTGGTTATCTATCCCAACGGCGAAGCGGGTATTTTTGACAGAGACGGCGAGCTTTCATGGAACGGTTTTTTCAAATATCACGATCAGATCGTCAATTCTCTTTCGCTTGACGGCAAATATTTTTGGTGTATATGCCCTGCAGAGAGCTGCGCGATCCGATATTCCTGCCAAACGATGCAGGTCGATCTCAGAATAGGCGGAAAAGACGCTTCTACTTTTGTGAATCCGACACATATTTCCGCAGGAGGCGGCGATATTTATGTCTGTTCCTCAGGAAACAAGGTCAGAAAAATAGACGGCAATGATTTCACCGTCTCCGATTACCTTACTTTTGAGGAAAATGTTAAGCAGTTTTATAAATACGGAAAATATGCTGTTGCCGTGCTGGCAAGCGGTACATATCTGTTGGAAAACAATCAATAACACAGTAAACCTCCGATCAAAAAATTTTGTTCGGAGGTCTTTTAATATATTATCCAAATGATTATACAAAAATAACGGCACGGTCTACAGAAAGACCGCGCCGTTATTTATGAGCCTATTTCATCAAGCATTTCGCGAATAATGCCCGCCGACTCTGAAAATTTCTTCTTTTCCTCTCCGTCCAGCGGAATCTCAAGAATCCGTCTTACTCCGTCCCTGTTGATCAAAGCCGGCACGCCGATATAAATATCTTTTTCACCGTATTCGCCATTCAGATATGCCGATATTGTAAAAATAGAGTTTTCATCGTTCAGAATAGCTCTTGTCAGTCGCGCAAGCACCATTCCAATTCCGTAATAAGTGGCCTTTTTCGCTTTGATGATCTTATATGCCGATTCTCTTACATTGACAGCGATATCGTCAAGATCTTTCATCATCTGCTCATTATAGGAACTAAGTTCTTTTAAAGGAAGCACCGAAAGCATCGCGCTGCTCCATGCAACGAACTCGGAGTCTCCATGCTCTCCCATTACATATGCATGAACGTTTCTCGGATTAATCTTGAAGTAATCGCTCATCATATATCTGAGCCTTGCCGTATCCAGCGAAGTGCCGGAACCGAGCACCCTTTCCGGCGGAAAACCTGAAAGATCAAGCACCGCTTTTGTCATAACGTCTACAGGATTACTTGCCACAAGAAAGACTCCGCTGAAACCGTTTTCAACAATCGGCTTTACAATCGTTTTGAACACCTTATAATTTTTCTGCAGAAGATCTCTGCGCGTTTCGCCTTCAAGCTGAGGCACGCCGGCACAAATCACGATAAGATCCATATCGGTGCAGTCGGTATAGTCGCCCGAATATATCTTCATACTGCTCGGCGCGAAAGGCAGACCATGTGAAAGATCAGCAGCCTCCCCTTCGGCTCTCTCTTTATTGATATCAATAAGGCAGAGCTCGTCGCAAATATTCTGGTTCAGCATGGCGTAGGCATAACTCATTCCCACCATGCCTACGCCCACTATTGCAACTTTTTTGCTGTCGTCACAAATCTTTTTGTTGGTTAGATCCTTCAATTAAATCACCTTCAAAAATAGTATGACCGCAAGAAAGTTAAAAATACGCTGAGTTTATATGATATATATGTCTAAAACTTATTTTATTTAAAAAATAAGGGCAGTGTTTCAAGAAAGATGATATCATCTCTGTTTGCTGCGTCCCCTTCAGCAAGCGGCGCACAGCAGGCAGTGACCTGCGCGCCGAAAGCGTCGGCAACTTTTTTACATGCAGCAAGTGACTCTCCTGTTGAGATAACATCGTCAACAATCAACACTCTTTTGCCCTTTAGCTGATCGCCGTCCTCATGACCCAAGTAAAGGCTTTGTCTGCCCTTTGTGGTAATGGAACTTTCACTAATCTCAATCGGCTGATCCATATACACCTTTACACTTTTTCGGATAACGATATACTTTTTTCCGCTCAGTCTGCTCATTTCGTATGCAAGCGGAATACTTTTTGCTTCCGGAGTCAGTATATAATCGAAATCCGGCGTAAGCTTAAGCAGCTCTTGAGCACACCTCTCAGTAAGCTCAACATCACCGAACATAATAAAAGCCGCAATATCAAGCTTATCATTTACCGAGAATTTTTTGAGTTTTCTTTCAAGTCCGGCTATATGCAGCGTGTAATAATCATCGTTCATATAATTTTCTCTCCGAGCTCAGTGCCGCCGATAATATGAAAATGCAGGTGCATAACAGTCTGCCCGGCGTCCTTTCCGCAGTTACTGATAATGCGATAACTGTCTATACCCTGTGATTTTGCTATTTCAGGAATCTTCTCAAAAATATGAGCAACAGATTCACTGTTATTCTCATTAATGGAATTTATGCTGTCAATATGCTCCTTAGGAACGACAAGCACATGAACAGGCGCAACAGGATTGATATCCTTAAAAGCGTAGATCATTTCGTCCTCATAAACCTTATCTGAGGGGATATTGCCGTTGATTATTTCACAAAACAAACACATATAAATTCACACTGCCTTTCCATAAGCAATTTTTACGCTGATCAACTTATTTAACAAATCCTGCAACGATATCGGCTACCGCTTCAAGCGCGTCATCAAGCTTAGAAATGTCTTTTGCCCCTGCCATAGCGGAATCCGGGCGACCGCCGCCGCCTCCTCCGGCAAGCTTTGCCACTTCACGCACAACATCTCCGGCTTTTACGCCTTTTGCCACAGCCGTGCTTCCGCAAACGGCAACAATGGACGCCTTTTCACCAAGTGCGCTGGCAATAACGCCGACTGTATTTTCACCTTTATGCTTCAGCTCATCACCCATTGAACGAAGCGAATCCGGGGTCGTTCCGTCCACACGTGCCACATAGAGCTGAAGCCCACCGATCTCAACAGGCTTTGCAAACATATCGGCGCTTTTGAGTTTTGATATTTCCAGATTGAGCTTCTGTATGGTCTTATCTTTTTCATGCAGCTCGTTAACGACCGATGTAACGCGTTCCTTTATCTCGTTGTCGCCAGTTTTAAGTACGGACGAAACAAACTTTACAAGCGCCTCATTCGTATCCAGATACTTTAAGGTGCCAAAGCCGGTAACAGCCTGAATTCTTCTTACACCGGCAGCAACAGATGATTCTGAAACGATCTTGAACAAGCCGATCTGACCGCTGTTTGAAACATGGGTTCCTCCGCAGAATTCAAGTGAAAAATCCCCTGCTTTCACCACTCTGACGGTGTCACCGTATTTTTCGCCGAAAAGCATCATGGCGCCTGTTTTCTTTGCCTCTTCAATCGGCATTTCTTTCATTTCAACAGGCTGTGCGCTCATGATAAATTCATTCACCAAATATTCTACCTGCTTGATCTCTTCAGGAGTCATAGGATTAAAATGCGTGAAATCAAAACGCACTTCATGCTCGTTTACAAGCTGCCCTGCCTGCTCAACATGCGTTCCGAGAACCTCACGCAAAGCCGCCTGAAGCAGATGGGCAGCAGTATGATTTTTCATAATAGCCTCTCTGCGTTTTTGGTTCAGAGAAGCTTTAACTTTATCCCCGGCACTGATTATTCCCTTGGAAACACTGCCGCTGTGGAGATAAACACCGTCCCCGTTTTTAGCAGTATCAGCAACAATAAATACATTTGAATCGTTCGATGAAATAACTCCGCTGTCGCCCACCTGACCGCCGGACAGCGCATAAAAAGGAGTTCTGTCGAGCACAACGGTACCGTTATCACCTGCGCCGAGCCTATCGCAGAGCTCACCCTTATCGTTTATAAGAGCAACTACGTTGGCATCACATTCAAAATCAGTGTAACCCGTAAATTCAGTTTTTTCACAATCGAGCTTTACGGACTCGTTTTTCCATGCATCTGCGCCGGCATCCTTGCGTGCGGCACGGGCAGTAGATTTCTGATTGGCAAGAAGAGCATTGAACTTATCCTCATCAACTGTGATCCCGCGCTCCTCAAGGATATCCTTTGTCAGATCAAGCGGAAAACCATAAGTATCATTCAGCTTAAAAGCGTCTTCGCCGGAAAAAACATTGCCCTCCATATTTTCAATATAATCCTCAAGCAGTGCGAGTCCGGCGTCGATAGTCTTACCGAAAGAGTTCTCTTCAGCCTGCATTACGCTCCTGATGATCTCCCTCTTTGAATCGAGGTAATCATAAGCGCTCCTATTTTCATCAATTACGGTGTCCACAACCTTGTAAAGGAATGGTTCATTGACTCCGAGCAGTCTGCCATGGCGGCAAGCCCTTCTGATCAGTCTTCTTAAAACATAGCCTCTTCCCGAATTGGAGGGAATAACTCCGTCTCCAATCATAAACACTGAGGAGCGGATATGGTCGGTAATAACTCTGAGAGAAATATCCTTTTTCTCATCCTCGTGATATCGGACATCAGCGATCTCGGAGATCTTTTTCATAATATTTTGAACAGTGTCAACCTCAAACAGATTGTCAACGCCCTGAAGTATGCAGGCAAGACGCTCAAGCCCCATGCCCGTATCTATGTTCTTTTGTTTCAGCTCGGTATAATTTCCGTTGCCGTCATTGTTGAACTGGCTGAAAACATTGTTCCAGAATTCCGTATATCTGTCGCAGTCACAACCGGGCGCGCAGTCCGGCTTGCCGCAGCCGTACTTTTCACCGCGGTCAAAATAGATCTCACTGCACGGACCGCAGGGACCCTGACCATGCTCCCAGAAATTATCCTCTTTGCCGAGTCTGACGATTCTGGAGGGATCAACGCCGACTTCTTTCGTCCATATATCATATGCCTCATCATCATTTTCGTAGATGGTGACCCAAAGCTTGTCCACCGGCATTTCGAGCACCTTTGTGCAGAATTCCCACGCCCATGCCGTAGCCTCATGCTTAAAATAATCCCCGAAACTGAAATTGCCGAGCATTTCAAAATAGGTGCCGTGGCGCGCAGTTTTGCCCACTCTCTCAATATCCGGGGTCCTTATGCATTTCTGGCATGTGGTAACCCTTTTAGACGGAGGAGTGACCTCGCCTGTAAAATACTTTTTCATCGGCGCCATTCCGGAATTGATGAGCAAAAGGCTCTTATCATTTTCAGGCACAAGAGAAAAGCTCGGCAGACGAAGATGACCTTTACTCTCAAAGAAAGACAGATATTTTTCTCTTAAATCATTTAACGATGTCCATTCCATTTTCTTATACTTCCTCTATATAAAATAAAATATCGCGAAAGATATTAATCATGCTAAACAAAATTTCAAGGGCAACCTATAAGATTAAGCTGCCCTTAAAATAACCAGATCAAAGCTTATCAACAAGTTTTTTAAGCTCAATGATCTCTTCTTTGGTAAAGGTTAAACCCTTGCTCATTTTCGAATGGTCCGGCGACCAGTCCCTAACATCGATCTTGGGATCGCGGCCATTCCAAGAAATCATATTGACCTCTCTCGTCCAGCCTCTGGCTGTTTCGGAAATTACCCCGATGTGTTCGGTAATTTCATATTTGATTTCCGGCATCAAAGACTCCTCCTTTGCAATTTTTATTTTAAATTTTCAACGATTTCTTTTGTATCTCTTGCAATCATAAGCTCTTCATTGGTTGCAAGCACAAATACTCTTACTTTATCGCTGGGCATTGTCAGTTCCGCTTCAGCACCCTTAACAGCCTTCTGATTGATTGACTGATTGATATTGACACCAAGAAAACCGAGATATGAGCATACTTTTGCACGAAGCCAGAAGCCGTTTTCACCGATGCCGCCGGTGAATACAATCGCATCAACTCCGTTCATCGCAGCAACATATGAACCTATATATTTAGCGATCTGATAAGCCTGCATCTCATGAGCGAGGATGGCTCTTTCATCGCCCTCATTCTGCTTTGCGACGATATCGCGGTCATCCGAATAACCGCCGGAGATCGCGCTTACGCCGGACTGCTTATTCAGGATCTCTTCTACCTGCTTCGGAGTAAGGCTGAGCTTCTGCTGAAGAAATGTAACAACAGAAGGATCAATTCCGCCTGAGCGTGTACCCATCATAAAGCCGTCAAGAGGAGTAAATCCCATTGAAGTGTCAAAAACCTTGCCGAATTTGATTGCGGCGATAGACGAACCGTTTCCCAGATGGCAGGTGATCATTTTTATCTTTTCAATGCTTACGCCCATTCTTTCGGCACAGCGCTCACTTACATATTTATGTGAAGTGCCATGGAAACCGTAACGGCGAATCCCGTACTTCTCAAAATACTCATACGGCAAAGCATACATGTACGCCATAGGAGGCATCGTGCTGTGAAACGCCGTGTCAAAAACCGCTACCTGCGGAACATTGGGGCCGAGAAGCGAAAGGCAGGCTTCATAACCCTGAAGGTTAGCGGGATTGTGAAGCGGTGCGAGCGGTATCATTTTCTGAACGTCCTCAACGACGGTTTCATCAAATAAAACGCTTTTGGTATATTTTTCACCGCCCTGAACGACACGGTGACCCACCGCATCGATCTCATCCAGTGACTCAAGCACCTTAAGATCGCTCTGCGTCATAAGTTCCATAACCGTATTAAACGCGTCAATATGCGACGGCACTTCACGGTCAAAAACCAAACTCTCTTCACCTACGTGATAGAGTATATTCTTCTCACCGCCCTGAATCGGAAGCCCGATCCTTTCGATCGTGCCTTTACATATAACGGACTCATCATCCATATTGATCAGCTGGAATTTCAGCGAAGAGCTGCCGCAGTTGATAACAAGAATTTTCATAATTGTATCCTCCGCATCTTGAATTCATATTCTTTAATATATATAATAATATATATATTAATACAATGTCAAGTAATATATTTATTTTTCTTAATTTATAAAGAGGTATTTATGAATACAGGTATAATATGCGAATTCAACCCGTTTCATGCAGGTCACAGATATTTGATCGAACAGGCAAAAAAGAACGGCGGCAGCGTTGTATGTATAATGAGCGGAAACTTTGTTCAGCGCGGTGATGTTGCCGTATATGACAAATTCAAACGCACCCGTGCCGCGCTTGAGGGCGGAGCAGATCTGGTTATTGAGCTTCCTGCAGAGCAGGCGCTGCTGTCCGCAGAGGGCTTTGCGCGAAGCGCAGTCAGGCTTGCCGAAAGCCTTGGTGTAATCGACAGGCTGGCGTTCGGCGCTGAGAACGATGACGCACAGGAATTAAAAAAAACTGCCTTTCTGCTGAAAAACAGAGAAACACAGGAACAGATAAAAACCGAGATGAAAAACGGCCTCTCCTACCCCGCAGCGCGCAGCAAAGTCCTGAAATCAGATATACTGGATTATCCTAACAATATTCTTGCCTGTGAATATATAAAAGAAACCAACCTGCCGTTTACAGCGATAAAAAGGATCGGCAAGGGGCACGATACCGATGATCTTCAGTACAGCGCGACCGCCATAAGGGAAACGCTTTCCGCTGATGAGACAGCAAGTCTCAGCAATTGTGAAACGGCTGTTCTTTATAAGCTGAGAACGATGAAAAAGGAAGATTTTCTGAAGATCGCCGATGTAAATGAGGGGCTGGAAAACAGACTTTACGACGCTGCCGGAAAAGCACGGAGCCTTAATGAATTTCTGCTTTCGGTAAAATCGAAAAGATACACGCTTTCGCGGATCAGGCGGATTACCTTAAGGGCGTTTCTCGGCATGGAGGGAAGCTCCTGCGAAGTGCCTGTAATCCGCGTATTGGGGTTCAATGCAAGAGGAAGAACCCTTTTAAGTGAAATAAAAGCCAACTGCAAAAAGCCGATCATAACAAAGCTTTCAGACTGTGATGATGATGTGCTGCCGTATTTCGTCAAGCAATGTGAATATACAGATATATATACTTTGGCATATAAAGAACCTCTGCCCCGCGGAACGGAACAGAGGAGTCAGATCGTTGTGATATAGTTTTCGAATTCTTCCTTGCTCATGGAAGAATTCAGATAGCTTAAAAGTGAATTGGTTGAAAGAAACTCCGGCAGGTCAAGCGCCTTGAGGAGTTTTTTTCTTTTTTCCGCGGCATTTTCCCTCCCGGATAACCCGGCGGCAAACAGATCGTAATTCGTTATCCTGTTGTCAGCAGATACTCTTTTAGTTTTTATCTGCAAGTCTCGGAAAAGCTTTTCCAGTATTTCATCGGAGATACCCTCTACGCCGAGCTTTCCCTCTTTGGACGACTCTTTTTTTCTTTTTTCTTTTCCGTAAATATCAGGTATATAAATATGTTTTATTCTTTCTTTCGGGATGCCCGCCGAAATATAATTACGTATCTGAAAACCGGCGCGGTCGGAATCGGTTATAAGAATAAGACCGCGCTCATCGGCAAGCTTGCGAATAAAAGCAAGACGTGCTTTATCCTTATATATTCCAAACCCGTTTGTTTCGATTATCAGGGCGTCCAAAATATTCGAAAGCTTGATCTTATCATATCTGCCTTCTACTATCACAGCCTCATCTATCTTAATCATATTTGACCTCTTTTGAAATCAGAAGCAGCTTTACAAGCATTTCTTCCAGAATAAGTCTGGAAGCAGCAGCGGTGCTCTTCAAGCTGTTATCGGCGGTCATAATAACGTCAAGCGATCTTCTGAGCTGTGAAAAAGTGAGCGCAGCGCAGTCCCGGGCAGCATTTTTCAGGGCGAATTCTCTGCCCTTATAATTGTAGTGCCTGCCGACATCCTCATAATCGCACCCCGCCGACTTCGCGCACTTAACTCTATACATATCAACAAAACAGCCGGAAATAGCGGAAAGCACCTTGACGGGGTCCTCCTTAGCGGCAAACAAAGAGTCCAGCACAGAATACGCCCTGTCATAATTTCCGCGGACAACGGCATTGGAAAGATCATATATACGCGCCTGCAGACTGCGAACAGCAAGGCGGTCTATAATCTCCTTTGTAATATCTCCGCCGTTAACATAGGCGCTCAGTTTCTGAACTTCATTCAAAAGCGTTTTGATATCGCTGCCCGAAACAGAGATAAGATATCTTGCATTATCCGATGAAAGCGCGGCTTTTCTCTTTTTGCACCCGGAAACAAGCAGCTTCACCAGTTCACCCTCACTTCGTCTGCGAAGCTCAACAGAAGAACCGAATTTCGCGAAAGCCGCCTCAACGCCCTTCCATCTAGAACTCTTTTTTGTATCCGGCGAAAGAGAATTATACCAGAAAACAAGGAAAGTGGTTTCGGGCACATCGGTCAGATACTCTTTTATTTCTTTACAGTTTTTTTCACTCTTGTCAAAGGGATAGTCGCACACGAGTATAAAATTATTACCGCCCATCATGGGCAGCAGATCGGCGTCTTTCAGAATATCGTCAAGAGAAGCGCTTTTGCCGTCAAAGCGGTGAAGATTAAAGTCCTCAAAAGGTCCGCCGGCAAGCTTTTTCACAAGTGTGTTTACATAAAACTCTTTAAGATAATCCTCCTCGCCGAAAATAAAATAAGCATTCGAGAATTCGCCGGATTTTATCTGCGATTTCAAAGCCTGCTCGTCTATTCTGCCCATTCGTTCACCCCTTTCATTGAATATCCGTTTTCATCAACTGTGTAAATTATATCATATTTTTCGGCATTGGCAAGCGTATATGACGAAAAATCAAACTCTGTTTCATATATCACGGCTTTGATGTTCCGACCGTCATCGGTTGTTTTGTAATCGACTGTAAAGGCGCTCCAAAGCTTTGAAGCAAAGCTGTCGTTCGCTGAAATATTATATTCGTAGATCTCTTCGTCAGCGTAGCCATCTGCATCTGAAGTGATATAATTCATACAGTCCGTTTTTTCGGCAAGCTTCAAAGAATATTCTTTATCACCCTCGATAATCATGACCACTTCAAGATTATTTGACAGAATTATGTTTTCCGCCCTGTAATAATGCGCGTATTCGGACGGACAGATAACGGCAGCATAGCTGCCATCATATATGATAACGGAATTCGATCGTTCGCCATGAAGTATTCGGACATAAACATCGCCTCTGGAAAGTGCATGCGTCACGGCAAGAATCAACACACAAACGGCACAGGACAGCACCGTACAGAGTTTAAAAATCTTTTTGGAATCCTCTTTTCTGAGCATAAAGCCCACGCCGAAAATGAAAAGCACACAAAATATTATAAGACCGAATCTATAATCGCTTATATTTACAGTTGCAAATGAAAGGCGAGCGCATACGCGCGTTATCGTTATAAGTGCGGCAGATATATAAAAATTTATGTTTGCAAAGATCAGCATCACGGGTGACAAAAACATAAAAAGAACAAAAAACAAAGAGGATAAAAGCAGAATCTCCGTAAGCGGAATGAGGATTATATTAAGGAATATTCCCAGAATGCTCGTTGAACCGAAAATAAAATACATAACCGGGAAAGTCGTTATAAAAACGCTGACTGAGGCTGTAAAAGTGTCCGCAATCGAACGCAGAAGTCTGTGCTTTCTGTCAATATTTAACGAAAGATTCGGATTTACGGCCGTAAGTCCGAGCACTGCCGTGAATGTGAGAAGCGCGCCCGCGTCTGCGACGGCAAACGGGTCAAGACAGACCAAAAAAGCGGCGAAACCAAGAGAATTCAGAGCGTCGCTGCGTTCCTTTATCAGCTTGGATAACAAAAACACGAGCATCATAACGGCTGAACGCACCATTGACTTTGAAAACCCGGATAGCATCACATAGAACAAAACACTCGCGCTGCAAACAATTACGGCAGGAGCACGCGGAACAAGCAGCCTGCGCAGTATTTTATACAGCGCGCCTGATATCACGGCAAGATTAAAGCCGGAAACTGCCATAAGATGTGTTGCGCCGCAGGCTTTGAAATTACTGTATATCTCCTCGCTGAGGTTGCTTGTATCCCCTGTCAGTACAGCGAGAGACAGAGCGCCTTCATCGCCTGAAATGATATTGTCAAAACGGTCATTCAGCTTTTCGCGCAGTTCAAGAATATACTTATTAAGATTGACTACTTTTTCCTCAGTTGCCGAATAATGATTAAGATAACCGCGCAGGAATATTCCGTTTCCGAATGCTCCGTTTGAATCATAAGCATTATCCCCTGCTGAAAACAAACTGATATCGGCATTTATAACATCGTAAGATTCAGCATATATCGGCTCATCGGAATAAATCATAAGCTTGATATTCTGCGGCGCTTCGGGCATATCAATGCTTTTTGTTTTAACTGTGTAAGCATATCCGCCGGATGAGGTTCTGCTTTCAAGATCTACCTTGTAGATCACAGCGGAAACAGTTTCTCCATCCAGCTTTTGCTGCGGCAAAACGGAATTGTAATGATTCACAATAAAAACAAGACTTGCAAGAACCACGCTTATCAAGCAAACGGGAACGGCAGCCGCCTGCCTTGTTTTTCGGCAAAATATTGAAAATATCAAAAGGACGCCTGCGGCAGCCAAAACCGCAAGCGCCCATTCGACACCCATGAAATTCAGTATGATCAAACTTAAAGCAAATGAAAATCCTATATGAGCAAAAATTCTTTTCATATAACCGCTTTTTACTTTCTGGGGTTAACAGGTTCCATAACAAAGCTGTAGCTTTGCTTTACGCCCTTTTTCATTATATAAGGTTCTCTGACAAACGCCTGACCGGGCATATCTCCGCCGACGCCGCACTGCATATGGTCTATATTCAGCGCAGTTATATCATTATTATAAGGGATAGTATGAACGTGCGTTGCTTTTTCAAGCTGCTCAATCGTATAATGATGGGCGCTGAAATCCATGAAATTATCAAAATACGATGTAAATTTAAAGCCATAACCATTTCTGTCTGTAATGGTAAGATAACGCACATCGGTACGGTTGGCATTTTCCTGAGGGCGCATATATCTGTGCTCAAGAGCGGTCACCGTGGACTTATGGCAAGTAATCTTCGCTCCTGTCTTTCTGTCGCAGTAAGTTGCATGAGGTCCTCTGCCGTACCAGTTCACATATTCCATTTTGCCGTCAAGAGTAAGGCGTGTGCCGAATTTTATCATATTCGCCGCAGGCACAGCGCTGTGGTATACATATATTCTTCTGTCAGGATATATCTTATATGTTGACACAGCATTTTTAAGCAGCGGTGTATGCCATGCAATATGTACCTCAACGCAGTTATCCGAGCCTGCCGAAGCAACCGTTCTAACAGCTTTTGCTTTATGGCTGGCTGTTCTCCATCTGTAATAAGGATGGAGCGGAATAAGTGCCGGAACAAAATTGAGCGAGTCAATATCATTGTCTGTTAAGGCACGGAAATAGTAAGGCTCCATAGGCGCTTTAAGCTTTTCCCTGCCGTCGAGCGAGATGCTCGTTATTCTGCCGTTATCGATTTTTACGGCAAACGCGTCTCCGCTAATATCAACAGTGTTTCCTTTTTTTGTGAAGCTCAGATCGCCCTCAGCTTTCGGAGCAACAGGCTGCGGCATCGGGTTAAGTATGAACTGATCCCAGGCAACCTCATAATTGGTTTTTCTGCCGGGAGTTTTCTTTCTTGTAAAGAATGACACGGTCAGAACCACTTCTTTATCATCGGGAAAAGTGGTAATATCATAAGGAATCGTAATATAGGTTTCCGAAAGCGGCTCACACTCAAATTTTTCAAGCTCTCCCGAATCCAGGATATCGCCCTCAGCCTCAACGCTCCAGCGGCAGGTGAAAGCGGAGATATCAGTAAACAGGAACTTATTTTTTACTCTGTAAGTGCCCTTGTTTATATCGAAAGCTTCCGTCTTGATCTCGGCATACACCTTTTTGACCTCATGGATCTGGGGATGAACAGTTCTGTCGGCGGCAATGATACCGTTCGCACAGAAATAAGTGTTAGAACCTGCAAGAGCCGTTGTATTCGGTATATCTATCGCGCTTCTCGGCTCATCTTTCGCGAAATCATCACCGTAAAGCCACATATCTTTGCCGTCTTCGCTTACTCTGTGGATCGTTTGGTCAACGAAATCCCAGATAAAGCCGCCGCACATATTGTCGTACTTTTCAAAGTCGTCCATATATTCCTGGAAATTTCCGAGTGAGTTTTCCATAGAATGCGCATATTCGCACAAAATGACCGGCTTGCCCTCATACATTTCGGGTTTAATGGGCTTGCTGTCTGCGGCAAGCTGATTGGCAATATTGTCATAGAGCGTAATTTTTATTTCTTCTTTGTTGCCGAGCTTTTTCATGATGTCGGCAGTCGGATACATTCTTGAGATGACGTCACTCTTCGTCAGGTCAAAATCGCCCTCATAATGGAACTGCCTTGTGTTATCAAGCTTCAGAGCCGCCTCTTTCATTTTGGCAAAATTGCTTCCGTCTCCGGCTTCATTTCCGAGACTCCACATAAACACACAAGGGTTATTCCTGTCTCGGAGCACCATTCTCTCCATTCTGTCAACAACCGCGTCGGTCCACATCGGATTGCTGCCCGGCACACCCTTGCGCCTTACGCCATGGGTTTCGACTTCACATTCGTCCATAACGTAAAAGCCGTATTCGTTGCACATCTCATAAAAATACGGATCGTCGGGATAATGCGAGGTGCGGATCGAGTTTATATTATTCTGTTTCATTATGTCAAGATCCTGAGAGTATCTTTCACGCGGAACAGCCCAACCGTTGTCGGGATCAAAATCGTGGCGGTTAACGCCCCTTATCATAAGCGGCATACCGTTGAAATAGATTTTTTCGCCCTTGATCTCAACCTGTTTGAAACCTACTTTGTAAGTTTTAACAGCATATGTTTTTTTGCCCACGGAAACACTGACAACAAGCGTGTAAAGATCAGGATGCTCGGCGGACCATTTTTTCGGATTCTTGATCTCGGCCTTCATAGAAAACTTCGTCTTTGCACGTTCCAGCTTAAGCGATTCTTCGCCGAGTTCAATTTCCCTGCCGGTATTGGACAGCAGATATGCCTTACAGCTCACTTTACCGTTCAGCGCGCCGTAATTCATGATTTCAACATCAAGCGAAGCTACTGCGTCTTTATAAAACGTGTCAAATTCCGTTCTGAAGAAAAAGTCCCTTATCGCAACAGGGCTTTCGGCAAAAATATATACCTCACGATAAATGCCGCAAAGCCACCACATATCCTGATCCTCAAGATAAGTGCCGTCCGAATATCTGTAAACCTTGGCGCAAACAATATTCTCTTCTCCAGGCCTTACAAATTTGGTTATATTAAATTCATGAGGAGTCATAGAACCCTGACTGTATCCGACATAACTGCCGTTTACATACACCTCGAGCGCAGCTTTGGCAGCGCCGAAATGAATAAAAATCTCTCTTCCGTCAAAATCAGCAGGCAGCTCAAAAGCTTTTCTGTAAAAACCGATCTCCTGCATCTTATGGTTGATCTTCGGGATACTATGCTTACTGCGGCTGATCGCTTTAGGAAAAGTGCTCGCATAGTAATACGGCACGGAATAACCCTGTGTCTGCCAGACCGACGGAACTTTGATCTCGTTCCATTCCCTATCGTTAAAATCCGTTTTTTCAAAATCAGAAGGCTGATTTTCAAGACCTCTCTGCCAGTAAAACTTCCACATCCCGTTGAGAGAAAGCTTATATTTGCTCTCTTCCCCAGAGAGTGCGGACTCGACATCATCGAACGGCATAGCGATAACATGACCGTCCTCTTTATTTACTTTGATGATTTTGGGATCTTCCCATATGTATTTTTCCATAACACAGTCTCCGATCTCATTTTTAATATATAAATTAATGTAACAGAATTCAAAATAAAAGTCAACAAAACGGGCAATATATGTAGACAAAATAAATTGAAATATGATATAATTTAAAAAATACTTTTGGTGATTATTACAAAAGAAATGATATGACAGACAATTAAATCACAAATGGATTAACGGAGGATAAAGGCCGATATGATCGAACGGGTTAATGAAAACAATCTTGAAGAATATGAAAATTTTATCAAAGCACATCCGAAAGGGCTATTTCAGCACTCCTCCAAATGGGCAAAGGTTAAATCAGCCTGGAAATGGGAAGCCATTATGCTTAAGGACGATAACGGCACCATTAAAGGTTCTGCGGCTGTGCTGATCAGATTTGTGCCTGTAATCAAAAACGCCCTTTTCTATGTATGCCGCGGCTTCGTTGCGGATGAACATGATTTTGAAACATTTGACAAACTGTTTGACGGACTCCTTGAACTCGCAAAAGAGTATAAAGCTTACTGCATTAAAATAGACCCGGAGATCGTCGTTGAAAATACTGCGTATAAAAAACATCTTATCGAAAAAGGTTTTACGGAGCTGAACCCGGGATGCCTTGACTTTGAAAATGTGCAGCCGCGTTTTGTTTATTGCTTTGATTATAACGGAATGACAGAGGACGAGCTCTTGCTCACATTTAAAGCCGATTACAGAAACAGGATACGCAAGGCGCCTAAAAAAGGTGTTGAAGTTAAAATCATGGGCACCGAAGCGCTCGATGATTTCGTAAGGATCATGAAAGAGACCGGCGAGAGAGACGGATTTTCCACAAGACCAAAGTGGTATTTTGAAAAGATACTGAATTGTATGGGCGAGGACGCACGTCTTTATATGGCATATTACGAAGGAAAAGCCATTGCCGGAACCATTGCGATCAAATGGGGCAAGAATGTGATGAAATATCAGTACGGCGCTTCATCAAACGCGCACAGAAATGTATATCCCAATTACGCGCTGCAGTGGGCAATGATGCAATGGGGTCTTGAATGCGGCTGCGCGGTTTATGACTTCGGCGGAATAAGCGGCGACTGCCAGAATCCAAACAACCCACATTACGGGCTTTGGAGATTTAAGCATGGCTTCGGCGGTTATATGAAAGAATTTATCGGTGAATTTGACTATGTCATAAACAAACCTGTATACAGTCTTTATAATATTGCTATGGATTTAAAGAAGAAATTATCTTGAACCTTTATGCAGGTAAAGACTGTGACACCCCCAAAATTTTTCCGCGGCGCAAATTTGAATAAATACAGTTCTCATCACGCCGTATCGGCTGCATCAAGGAAGAACGTGATTGTATTCAGTATTTGTAGCCGGAAAGGCTGTGTGGAGCAATATGAGCAGATACGTTATAGATAAAACCAAACTGATTGAAAATATAGAATTTATAAAAAAGAAAGCAGGCGTGCCTGTAATAGGCGTTGTAAAAGGCAACGGTTACGGATTCGGGATAAAAGAATTCACAACGGTTTTAAAAGAATGCGGCATAAATTTTTTCGCAGTGACTGAAGTTACCGATATCCCTGTTCTTAAAGAGATATTAAATGATGATGACGAGATCCTGATTATGCGCTCCACCTGTATAGCTGACGAGGCAAAGCTTATCGCCGAAAGCGGATGCATAGCAACGATCGGCTCCGAAGAAGCGTGCAAAGTCATGGAAAAGGTTGCCGGCGAACTTGATATAACAGTAAAATGCCATCTCAAGATCGATACAGGTATGGGACGGTACGGTTTTATGCCAAGTGAAATCACAAAGGCAATTGAATGTTATAAGCAGCCGCATCTGGAATTTACGGGAATATACACGCATTTTTCGAGCGCGTTCAGAAATGCCGAGCTTACAAAAGCGCAGCTCACTGTTTTTAAAGACTGCATATCGCAGATCGAAAAAGCCGGCTTCAAACCCGGTATTGCGCACTGCGCCAACTCACCTGCTCTTTTAAATGTTGAGGGCGTGTCCATGGACGCTGTCAGAATAGGTTCAGCGTTTACAGGCAGAGTGATAACAAGGGCAAAAACGCCCCTGCACAGACTCGGCAGTCTTGAAGCAGAGGTCGTTGATATCAAAACCGTTCCTGCCGGATATTCAATAGGCTACAACGGATTATTCAAGACGCAGCGAGAAACAAAGATCGCAATCGTTCCCATAGGACATTACGACGGCTTCGGGCTTCAGAAAGAACGGGAGACCGCCGATCTCAGATACGTTCTCTCCGCAGCAAAGCAATATGTCAAAAAAAAGCAGATGTATATGCGTATAAACGGAAGAATGTACCATGTTATCGGTGAGATCGGACTTTCCCATACTGCGGTAGATATTACCGGCTCCGATGTAAAAGCGGGTGACACCGCCAGCGTTGACATCTCCCCGCTTATGGTAAATCCGAGACTTCAAAGAATATATAAATGATTAAAGCGGCTGTGAAAAACACAGCCGCTTTATATTTGCCAAAACACGTAGTAGTGTAAACCGATAGAATCCCACTCCACACAGCGAAATCCTAATTTATATAAAATTTAGAAATCGGCGTTTTGATTTTCTTGCGAGCGCAGAGTCCTGATTCTCAAAATATTTATCGGTATGATCTACGGAGACATCATCACTTTTCAGCCTGCTGCCGTGAACATCTACCGCAACAATATGATAGATATATCTGTTATCAAAATGAACTCCGTTATCCCTAAAAGAAGTAACATAATCATCTGGGGTTTTTGCAATCAAATTGCCGTCACGATATATCTCATAGTGGCTTACGGGAACAGAGCCATGAACAGGGGTCCAAAACAGATCGATTCTGTTTTTCTCACGAGGAAAAGCGTACAGCACAGGCTTTTCAAAAATCTCAGAATCATGAAGCGTACCCTTTTGAGGAGTTACACTTTCCGAAAATTCGCTTTTCCTGCCTGCACCCACACTGCGCACACAATACTTATAGCTTTCACATATCTCTTTTGTGACCTGACAGTCAAACAGTGCATTATGCTTTGTGGAGCCGACAAAAAACATTCTGCCGTCTTTAACGCGGTACACCTCATAAAGCACCGCGTTTTTCGCGTGCTTCCATGAAACGATGACGCCCTGACGCTCCGTTCGGTTATCAGTCAGTTCCTTCACGCGGTCTTTCTGATAGTGCCCGCATCTCGGAAGCCGTATGTCAATGCATACAGCGCCGACATCTTCCGCCTTTGAAACATCTTTCTTTGTTTTAATACGGAACGTTTTGATCTCATACGGCTTTAGAGAAAAAGTGATTTCGTTATTTTCCGTTTCTTTTCCGATATCGTTTTCAATGATATCTGTCTCAATATAAGACTCGATATCTTCACAAAAACGCACTTTTATATTTTGTGTTTCCTCCCCTGCCGTTTCATTAAAGCGAACGATCATACCGTCGCCGTTTGACTCGGCGGGTTTCATTGTTGAAAGAAGCACATTGGGTCTGTTGATAGATATGTAAGACTTTTCACTGACCCTTCCATCCATATTAGCTGCTGCTTTCTTTATTAATACAGCTTGCAAAGGCGCGCATCGCTCCCATGACACGCGGTTTATCCAGCTGACTGATTTTCCTTTTCCCGTAAACAGAGAATATGAAAAATCGGCCGCTCCGGGCTGATCGCCCTGAAAATTTGTCTGCCACATATTGTTCATAATGTAGCTGAATATATATGGCTTTTCTGATTTATAATCAAATGACCATTTACCCGTTCTGCGCTCGCCGAACTGCAGGAGTGAGGTATTGACAAGTGACAGCGTCATGCTGTAATCATCGCTTTTATCATAAACATTGACCCACTTATTCGCAGTATACCAATCTCTTGAGGTGCCGTATATCTGCTCTCCCTCCGCAACATTGCCGATAGGAAGGTCATAACGTATCTCATAGCCTTTTTCGGCATTGAAAGGAAAAGTATAAAACGCTTCTTCCTTGCAGACGAGCTGCGGCAGCGCGGATTTCAGCACCTTATTCTCAATATCATCGTAAAGTTTTATCGTCTGGCGAATACTTCCCGAACGGAAAGTGCCTGTATCCACAACAATTTCAGCTCCTAGAGCAGTCGTTTTCAATCGGATCTTGGTGTTTTCTTTTAACGGCTGATACAAATTCCATTTCCATGAGGAGAATTTAGAGCCCATATTTTGGAAAGGAATAGCAAAATCATCGTAATACTGATACTGGTTCCATTTGACATCTGCCGAACCGTCCACTACTTTCCTGTTTCCGTTTCGCTTATCAATAATACTTGCAACCGTGCCGTCATCGCACATAAGCAGTTTATAGAATGGTGTTTCAACACAGTTACCATAAATTTTTGCTTCGGAAATAAAATCAGGTGTTTTATCAACGGGAACAACTGAATAAAGCTTGTATCCCAGCGCGGGAACATTTTTTGCAATAAACGAAAGCTCGTTTCCGCTCAGTTCATACGGAAGGCTTTCGCCGTCACTGATGATCTCAAACTTTTCCGGCAGAATATCATCTTCCGGCCGAACGGTTACAACATCCGTTCTGTTCCAGCTTAACGGGTTATAAACATAAATGCTACTGCCGTTTTGAGCGGCATTCTTGGCCAAGATTTTCAACGTATTATGGATTGTTTTTCGGGCAAGAGCATGGGCTCCCAATGCATTCGAGCGTTTCCACTCGTTTTGCTGGTAATACGCGTCGCATTTTTTATAGGCAAAATATCCCCAAGTGTGCTCATTATAAACCGAAGCGCGGTCTGAAGCGTCGCATAAGTCATCTGTCGGATAAGATGCTCCGCAGCATAAAGACGCCACAGACGCCATGGTTTCAGCCACGGGAACCAGTGTTCCGTTTTTCTTATTTATTCCCGACTCGTATGCCGTAGTACCCCAGCCATCGTTCCACCAGTTTTCCTCTGTGCCTGTTTCAATAGGTATAAGATGGGAATATTCCCTTTCAATATCCTCAAAAAACTTTTCCGGGAAAGCGGATATTATTTTGGGATATGCATAGCCTTGCGAATGCCACTTTTCATTCAAATCGTTCACGATTCTTATTTGCTTTTCCAAAGGCGGTTTATTGTCACCAAACGGAATCAGCGGCATTGGAAATTTGTCATACGGGTATGCGCGTCTTCCCGTTCTTTGCTCCAATGTTCTGATCAGTTTCAAGATCTCCCGTTCAGCAAGCTCTGTGCTTCCTTTGCCGTTCGGATAGGTTCCGCCAAAGCCGTAATTATCGCCATAAGTCTTTCCGTTAAAAACCAAGATCTTATTATCTCTGTTAAAGCCCGTCATATAAAACAGATCATATTGGCGCACCTTGTGATAAGGCGATCGGTCGGGGTTCATAGAATGAATGGCATATTTAATTCCCGCCGAATTCAGTATATCCACATAACTTTTCGTGATAGCGGGATTATCAAACATTCTGATCGTATGATCTTCCGGCAAATCGTATCGGTCTTTCAAATACCTGTTTGTGAGATATGGAGATCTCGCAAGCTCCTCAGTGCCACAGTTCTCCGTAGCGTTGTTAAAACGTCCGGCGGCAACCGCAAGATCACCTTTTTTCACAAAGTCTGCAAAATCTTCGATCTCATCGGCTCTTTTTTCTTTTGCATAACCCTCTCTGAAGCCCCACGAGGATTCTATCGCATATTTATATTTCTCTTTATCTTCTATTCTATTATACGAATCCGCGATATACTTTTTTACGGAATCAACATAGCTTGTATAAAGCGGACGAAGCGTCTCGGGGTAATCCGTATATCCGAGATCGGTATGCATCGTCTGCGACCAGTAAAATTCCCAGTGACGGCTTCTCTTCCAGCTTTTGTTTTCATAAACACAAAGGCATTTTCCCGAACAATACTGATTCTTATACAGCTCTATCTTAAGGCTGCAGGTCTCTCCCGGCCGCAATAATTTATTTGTATCCGGCACGGAAATCGTTTTTTTGGAATACCCAAGTGCTATCCTGCCGATATAAACAGTATACGGCTTTTCTTTTTCTAAAGTAATCCTGCCCCACAAATCCATTCCGCGGCGGACGCTTTTCAAGCTGATAATAACCTTCTGATAACCGTTTTCAGTAATATAAGGCGTCTGCTGCGCGTCCGTTATTTGCACAAACTGATGCATAATAAAACCCTCTCCTAAAGAAGTATTATAAATAACTAACTTAATGTGATTTTATCATTTCATGAAGACCTATTCAAGAAAAATACAAATATTACTGTTGATAATGATGAATTTAATAACATAGTTTACTTTATGTTATATACCTGCACAATATAAGAAAAGACGGCACAGTTAAAACTGACCGTCTTTTTAAATAAAACCAGCGTTCAGACTTAGTTTTTACAGCCTAACGCAATTATATCTCCGCTTTCCAAAGACCATGAAGATTGCAGTAAGCATAAGCTGCTATCGGTTTTTCATCATTAAGAGTAAAAATCGCAGCAGGGGCATCTCCGGGAGCAAGCGACTTTCTGTAGCTCCCCTTATCTGTTTGCAGATAGATCCACTGAATATAGTGCTCTTCAAGCATAGGATGCTTTACAGATCCTACCTGGATCTCAACATGATTTCCGTTTACTTTAACTTCAGGAATATGTTTCTCTGCACTTGCTTCTACCGTTCCCGGCTCAAGCAACGTCATTTTCTGACCGCAGCACATAAGCGGAACTCCGGCATTATTGATCATTTCAACAAGGTTTCCGCAGTGCTCACAAATGTAAAATCTTGAATCAGCCAATTTAAGACCGCCTTTCTTTTTAAAATTAAAATCTTTTATCATCAGTGCCGAGCGCTATGATACAATGTTCTCCGAAGCGGTCAAAATCTTTGATTTTGGTA
>UQDP01000007.1 GCA_900539845.1 uncultured Oscillospiraceae bacterium
GAGCGCCACCTTGCCAAGGTGGAGGTAGCGAGTTCGAGTCTCGTAATCCGCTCCATCGGGCACTAAGAAATTAGTGCCCATTATATTAGGCACCATAGCCAAGTGGTAAGGCAGAGCTCTGCAAAAGCTTTATGCCCCAGTTCAAATCTGGGTGGTGCCTCCACAAGAGGGACTCATTGTTAAAAAATGAGTCCCTTTTTAATAAAAAGTAACACATTTCTTAATATTTTACAGATTATTCATATTTTTAATTATCAATTTTAATTTTTTTGTTGAAATTTGATTTTAATAATGTTATACTACTTTTAGACTTTGTAAGGAGGGTACTGCCTTGAGTAAAGAATCAAAGCTTGAAAAGAAAGAGGCAAAGGCAGCAAAGAAAGCTGCTAAGGCTGAAAAGGTTGCTCAGAAAGCCGCAGTTAAGGCTGACAAAAAGCATGAAAAAGATTACAATAAATTTGTAAAGGATGCCAATAAGAA
Organism: uncultured Oscillospiraceae bacterium; assembly: GCA_900539845.1. Taxonomy (GTDB): domain Bacteria; phylum Bacillota; class Clostridia; order Oscillospirales; family Acutalibacteraceae; genus Eubacterium_R; species Eubacterium_R faecavium. The sequence continues at coordinate 481 of UQDP01000007.1, forward strand.
AAACAGCAAGGGTGCTGATAAGCCCGGCTTCACTCCGATCGTTATTCCGCCTATTGACGAATATCAGTCTAAGCGCGAAATGAAAATCGAAAAAGCCACTGATAAGGCTTACGCTTCATATGTTAAGAAGATCGAAAAGAAAAACGCAAAGGCGGAAGCCAAGTGCGCTAAAAAAGGTCAGCCATTCGTGCCAATGGCAATTCCCAGCAGGGAAGAGTTCGTACTTACCGATAATAAGTCAAGAAGAGTATTCAGCATGATCGTTCTTCTGCTTCTGCTTTGGCTGATTATCTATTTCATCATCATGTGGTTCATGTATTCACCCCTGCAGCTTCCCGTAAGCGATACCGAAACAACAACAGCTGCGTCGGATGCAGTGTATGATTACGAGCCGTATTCAAATCCGCACGAAATCACAACCACTCCTGATTACACTGTCGCTCAGGCAACCAACTTCTTGAAGCAGGTTATCCACGATAACTACAAGGTTATCGGTTATTCATCCGATGTCAGCGGCACAACGATCTCCTATACAGGCAGAAATGAAACCGTTAATAATGCAAAATGCTATATCTTTACCTGCAGCGGTAAAACTTTCGCAGTTCCGATCAAGCTTTCCGGCTGCTACGTATATAATAACGGTACATATGAACCGCTTACATTCAATGACACAGATTATCTTTTCTGATTAGATTCAATTGAATAAATAGTCTAAGCCCGGTAAAACTACCGGGCTTTTGTTTTTAGTTCAGTAACAAAAAACAGGACCGATATACAGTCCTGTTTTTTTAATTATAACCTTAGTTTTTCAAGCTGTGAAGCGGCGCCGGAATCTTACCGCCGCGATTAATAAACTTAGCTGGGGATTTCGTGTTCACTCTCATTACGGGTCCCGAACCAAGCAGTCCGCCGAATTCAAGTTCATCGCCGATCTCACGGCCTATCGCAGGTATAACCCTTACCGCTGTAGTCTTGCCGTTCACCATTCCTATGGCAGCTTCATCCGCTATGATTCCGCTGATTGCTTCAGCCGTTGTGTCTCCCGGTATAACGATCATATCGAGCCCCACAGAGCAAACCGCTGTCATAGCCTCCAGTTTCTCTATAGTGAGCGCTCCAGATCTGGCAGCGTCTATCATACCTCTGTCCTCAGAAACGGGAATAAACGCGCCTGAGAGCCCTCCTACGCTTGACGAAGCCATAACGCCGCCTTTTTTAACTGCATCGTTAAGCATTGCAAGGCAGGCTGTTGTACCGGGTGCGCCGCACTGTTCAAGTCCTATCTCTTCAAGAATGTGCGCAACCGAATCGCCGACAGCCGGTGTAGGCGCAAGAGAAAGATCAACAATACCGAACGGTACTCCGAGCCTTTTTGATGCTTCCGTGCCGACAAGCTGCCCCATCCTTGTGACCTTAAACGCTGTTTTCTTAATCAGTTCAGCGAGTTCATTTATACTATAATCGGGATATTTTGAAACAGCCGCTCTTACAACTCCCGGTCCCGAAACACCGACGTTAATCACGCAGTCAGGCTCGGAAACACCATGAAACGCGCCCGCCATAAAAGGATTATCTTCGGGAGCATTACAGAATACCACAAGCTTCCCCGGACCGATGCAATTATTCTCTTTAGTAAGCTCTGCGGCTTTCTTTACCTGCTGACCCATAAGCTTAACTGCATCCATATTGATTCCGGCCTTCGTGCTTCCGATATTGACGGACGAACAGATATGCTCAGTTTCAGCAAGGGCCCGGGGAATTGAATCAATAAGCTCAAGATCTCCGGCGGAAAAGCCTTTTTGAACAAGTGCGGAATAACCGCCGATAAAGTTTACGCCGATCGTCTGGGCGGCTTTTTCAAGCGCAAGCGCATATTTAACTGGATCGCCGCCGCTTACTCCCGCCATAATCGCAATCGGAGTTACCGAAACTCTTTTGTTGATGATAGGTATGCCGTAATGTTTTTCTATATCTTCGCCGGTTGCAACAAGCTTTTCAGCCTTTGCGCAGATCTTGTCATAGATCTTACTGCAAGATCTGTCTATATCGGTATCGGCGCAGTCAAGCAGGGAAATGCCCATCGTTATCGTTCTGATATCCAGGCATTCATCCTGAATCATATGGATCGTTTCAAGAATATCAAATGTATTTATCATAAAAATTCAAGCTCCTATATTCTGTGCATTGAGTTGAAAATATCTTCATTCATTACGTGAATGGACAAACCGTTCTTTTTGCCGTATTCCGAAAGCTCATCCGAAAAATCGGAAAAGGGGATAGCGCATTCGCTTACATCAGCCATCATAATCATACAGAATATATCGTGCAGGATAGACTGTGTAACCTCTGTGATATTGACCTTATGCCCGGCGCATATACCCGAAACACCTGCGAGTATACCAACCATATCCTTGCCTACAACAGTTATAACCGCTCTCATAATCATAGTACCTCCTGAATTAATAAATTGATTATAACAAAGTGGTAAATTTTTTTCAATAAAAAGCAGAATAATATTTAATTTTCCTGCAGAATGTGGTAGAATAGTTTGACTCAGAAAGGAATAAACTATGAAATACACTAATTTTTATGATCTTCACACGCATTCAGAACATTCATTTGACGGTCATCATTCCTGCACACTCATGTGTGAAAACGCTGTTGAAAAAGGTCTTAAGGGCATCGCCATAACGGATCACTGTGAAATAGACTCGAAAGACTGTGATTTTGATAAACTATGTGACAATCAGTTTTTTGACACCTCAAAGTGCGCAAAAATATTTTGCAATGATATAAAAGTATTCAAAGGCATAGAAATGGGTCAGGCAATATACAACAGACCGCTTGCTGAAAGTATATTAAGCAAATATAAGTATGATTTTGTGCTTGGTTCTGTTCATAATCTTGAAAACATGGAGGATTTCTTTTTTCTTGATTATAAGGATTATGATGTCTACGACCTGCTGGGCAGATATTTTGAAAATATTTACACACTTTGCGAATGGAACAACTTCGATTCACTTGCGCACCTGACTTATCCGTTAAGATATATAACGGGAAAACATAAAATAACGGTCGATCTTGCCCGTTTCGGCGATATTATTGACAGCATCCTGGCTTTGCTCGTAAAAAATGAAAAAGCGCTTGAAATCAATACATCCGGCTACTTTAATGAAATGAAGGATATTCTGCCGGGCGCGGATATAGTAAAAAGATTTAAAGAACTTGGAGGAAAATATATAACAATAGGCTCCGATTCTCATTATTGTGATAAAATAGGAATGGGAATAGAGCAGGGGATGGACGCTGCTTTGAAATGCGGATTCACACATATTACGGTCTTTGAAAACCGAGAGCCTAAACTTCTAGAGATAAAATGATTACGGGGGCGTGCTGAAATGACAGAAAAATTATTAAGTATACTTGAAGACAACGCAAGACTTTCAAACAGCGAGATAGCCATTATGCTCGGAGTGAGCGAAAAGGAAGTTGCTGACGAAATCAAGCTGCTTGAGGACAGCGGTATAATCAAAGGGTACAAAGCATTTATAGACCGTGACAAAGCCAAACTGCAAACCGTTACGGCGCTTATTGAGTTAAAAATACAGCCGAAATACGGACATGGCTTTGACGATGTGGCTGAAAGGATATCAAAGCTTGAAGAGGTTGAATCGATATATCTTATGAGCGGTGCTTTTGATCTTACTGTGCTTGTAACGGATAAATCGTTTCATGAAGTTGCCATGTTTGTTGCAAAGCGGCTTTCTCCTCTTGAGGGAGTTGTTTCGACCGCAACGCATTTTATATTGAAAAAATACAAAGAAAACGGCGTTTTCCTTACAGACGAGCTGCTTGACGACAGGGGGACGGTTTCCCTTTGATCAACTATGACGAAATGCTCAACAGCAGCATAAAAAATATCAAACCCAGCGGAATACGAAAGTTCTTTTCAATAGCTGAGGAAATGGATAATGTAATTTCCCTCGGTGTAGGTGAGCCGGATTTTCTAACACCATGGCATATCAGAAACACTGCGATAGATTACCTCGATAAGGGTGCAACACGCTACACCGCAAACGCCGGACTGATGGAGCTCAGAAAGGAGATCTCGGCGTTTTACAAAAGAAAATATAACATAGAATATCATCCCGAAAACGAAGTGCTCGTCACCGTAGGAGGTTCAGAGGGCATCGATATGGCTATACGCACGCTTGTAAATCCCGGGGACGAGGTCTTGCTTGTTGAGCCGTCATTCGTTTGCTACAGACCGATATCCGAGAACTGCGGCGCTAAAGTCATCACCATTACAACTTCAGCGGAAAATAATTTCAAACTTACTCCGAAAGAGCTGGAAGAAGCAGTTACAGATAAAACAAAGTTACTGATCTTCCCGTATCCCAACAACCCGACCGGCGCGGTAATGAGAAAAGCAGACCTAAAAAAAATTGCCGAAGTGATCATCCGGCACAATATACTTGTCATTTCCGATGAAATATACAGTGAACTTACTTACGGAAACGAAACACACTGCTCCATAGCTTCAATAAACGGCATGAAAGAACGCACTGTTGTCATCAACGGATTTTCAAAAACATATTCTATGACAGGCTGGAGACTTGGGTATGCGCTGGGACCTGCTCCCATAATACAGCAGATGACCAAGCTGCATCAGTTTGCTATTATGAGTGCTCCAACAAATTCACAGTACGCAGCGATAGACGCATTGAAAAACGGAGATGCGGACATTGAAAAAATGAAATCCGACTATGATATGCGCCGCAGATACACGGTCAGCAAATTCAATCAGATGGGCCTGAGCTGTTTTGAGCCGGAGGGTGCGTTTTATGTATTTCCAAGCATTAAGTCAACAGGTCTTTCAAGCGACGAATTCTGTGAAAAACTGATTTATTCAAAAAAAGTTGCAGTCGTGCCGGGAACCGCTTTCGGCGATTGTGGCGAGGGTTATATCAGGGTATCATATTGCTATTCAATTGATAATATCAGAAAGGCCTGTGAAAAAATACAGGAATTTCTGGATGAATTAAACGGCTGAGCCGGGAAAGTAAATATATGGAAGTTAAAGTAAACGCATATGCGAAAATCAATCTTATGCTTGATATAGTTGCACTGAGAGCCGACAAATATCACGATCTTTTCATGGTTATGCAGAGCGTGAGCCTTTGTGACAAAATCACAGTCAGCGAAAACAAGTCAAAAGGAATATCCATATCCTGCAATAAGGACGGCATACCGCTTGACGGCAAAAACATATGCTGGAAAGCCGCCGAAGAATTTTTCAGATACACAAAAAAGAAAAATAAAGGAATACACATCGATATTAAAAAAAACATTCCGCACGCGGCCGGACTTGCCGGCGGAAGTGCCGACGGCGCCGCAGTGATCACAGCTCTGAATCAGATCTATAAAACCGACCTTACAGACACCGAACTATGCAAGATCGGCGTTAAAATAGGCGCGGATCTGCCGTTTTGTTTAACAGGCGGCACGCTCCTTGCACAGGGCATAGGCGATGTTTTAAATAAACTCAAGCCGCTAAAGAAATGCTATATCGTGCTGGCAAAACCTGATTTTGACGTCAATACCGGCCATGCATATAAACTGTTTGACACAATAGGGAAAACACGCACCCCTGATAAATACGGTATGCTTTGCGCGGTCCAATCCGGCTCACTTGAGAATATCTGCGGCAAAATGGAAAATGTTTTCGAACAGTTTATAGAGGTTCCGAAAAGAATAGATATAAAAGAGATTCTGAAAATACACGGCGCGCTCGGTGTTTGCATGAGCGGCAGCGGACCGACCGTTTTCGGAATTTTTGAAAAAAAAGAAAACGCACTCAACGCAGCTTCTGCGCTTGAAAACACAGCTAAGGATATCGCGGTCTGCACACCGGTAAGACACGGCTGCAAAATCACAAAAATAATTGAATAAAAAAATGAAAACCTGCCAACAATCAGTCTGAAAGGCAGGTTTTTCATTTGAAAAGAAAATTAAAAATATTCATTCCGCTTTTTCTTGTTTTTGCATTTATTTTTTCCTACGTCTCACCGTTCATTCAGACAAGTGAAAAGATTTCCGAGGAAGTTTTCAGGCTCCATATACTCGCAAATTCAAACAGTGATGAGGATCAGCAGCTCAAGCTCAAAGTCAGAGACAGCGTGCTAAGCGAAAGCGCTCAGCTTTTTGAAAACGCCGGATCGCTTGAAGAAACCATCTCTATCTGCAACGCAAATATAGACAGATTTCAAAAAACAGCCGAAAAATGTATAAAAAGCAACGGCTATGATTACCCTGTAAAGGTTTATGTTGACAAAGAATATTTCAATACGAGGGAATATGACACATTTACGCTTCCGAGCGGAATATATAACGCTCTCAAGATCGAAATAGGGGAGGGCTCCGGCAGAAACTGGTGGTGCGTTATGTTTCCGGCAATATGTCTCTCAAGCGCAACTGAGGAAAACCTGGATCAATATCTTTCAGATGAAGAAATGGAACTTGTAAATTCCGACAGCAAATATGAAGTGCGTTTTAAGATCGTTGAAATATACGAAAAGCTGAAAAGCAAGCTTCTATACGAATAGAAAACTTCGCCGCATGCCTTGTTTGGGCATACGGCGTTTTTTGGTTTAAAATATCGATCAAAGGAACTGCCTGACTTCTCCGGCAAGCCTGTTTTCCGATGATATTATGCGCTTTGCAATATCCTTGGACGCTTCGTCCGCGGCTTTATATTCATTCAGGTATTTACTAAGTGACTTTACACCCGTATTACAGCCGTCTGTTATCAGATCCGCGACTGTTGCGTCCGATTCATTTACATTCAGCTTTATATTTGTTTTGATCCAGCTCATACTCTTCGCGATTGGATTAGGCTCCTTGCCGTCGTCAGAGTATCTTTCAAGCAGGTTTTGCATCTCGTCGGCAAATTTCTCGTGTTCTTTCTTGCACTCGCTTAAACAGCTTTTCAGGCGATCTGAATGTACATAGTCCATTACTTCGTCGATTGAGGACAGACCCATCTTCACACCAGCGTCACATTCCCTGAGCAATCTCACTGTATCCTTTTCTATCATAACATATCACCCTTAATATTATGTCAGTAATATTTTATATTATCAAAAAAGCCGCCTTAAGACAAAGGCGGCTTGGAAAATTTGTAAACAATTATATTTCTAAAATTTATATACCCTCTTTAACTTCGTCAAATTCTTTTTGAATCTTTTCCGACGGGGCAGGGGTGAGAAGCGAAACAACAACAATGCAGATACAGGAAATAATAAATGCCGGCAGCAGCTCGTAAACATCCCAAATGCCGCCGAGAGGACGGATCAGAAGATTCCATACAAAAACCATAACACCGCCGCTGATCATTCCTGCAATAGCACCGGCACGATTTATGCGCTTCCAGAAAAGGCTCATAAGCATAAGCGGTCCGAAAGTTGCGCCGAATCCTGCCCAAGCAAAGCTTACGATATTAAAGATAACGCTGTCTTCATCAAGCGCGATAACGATCGCGATCGCTGTTATCGCAAGCAGTGTAATGCGAGATATAACAAGCACCTGCTTGTCGGTAGCTTTTTTGTGGATAAGCCCTTGGAAAATATTTTTTGAAAAGGCGGAGGCAGCAATAAGCAGGTATGAATCAGAAGAACTGATCGTGGCGGCAAGAATTCCCGCCATAACAAGACCTGCCAATATCGGCGGCAGAAGATTAGTAGACATAAGGATGAAAACATTTTCGGATTCGGCGGAAGTTGTAAGAGCTGTGGGATACAGATCACGGCCGATAACACCGATAAACACTGCCACAACAAGAGAGATCAGGCACCAAACGGTCGCAATTCTGCGTGAGCTTTTAAGCTGACGCTCGGAACGTATAGCCATAAATCTCAAAAGAACCTGAGGCATGCCGAAATATCCGAGACCCCAAGCAAGGCATGAAACTACGCTCAACACACCGTAAGTTCCTGCTTCGCCGAACTGAGGAACACCGTTTACGGACTGCTGAACCCCGTCAACGGTAACAGGCGTTGCGATTCCGAAAAATTCAAAAAATCCGGGTATTGATTTCGCATTGTCAATCACGGAGTCAAGACCGCCGGCAGCGACAGTTCCCGTAATCACAACTACCGCAAGCGCAATGATCATAACGATCGCCTGCATAAAATCGGAAGCGCTTTCCGCAAGAAAACCACCGATTATCGTATAGATCAAAACAAAGACTGCACCCACAATCATCATAGGTACATAATCAAAACCGAAAAGCGTTGAGAAAAGCTTGCCGCAGGTTACAAGGCAGCTTGCCGCATACACCGTAAAGAATATTAAAATGAACAGCGCGGCGATAGTCATAATCACCTTGCTTTTTTCATGAAAGCGGTTTGAAAAGAATTCCGGCAGCGTGATGGCGTTTGCCTTTTCACTGTAACGGCGCAGCCTTTTGGAAGTTATGAGCCAGTTTACATAGGTTCCTACGGCAAGACCGATAGCAGTCCATGCAGCGTCGGAAATTCCGCACCAGTATGCAACACCGGGAAGACCCATAAGAAGCCATCCGCTCATATCGGAAGCCTCGGCGCTCATTGCCGTTACCCACGGACCGAGCGTACGCCCGCCGAGGAAATAGGAATCCGTGTTTTTATTTGCCTTTTTTGCGAACGCAATACCTATAATAACAACAACAGCCATATACGCAACCATCGTTATCATGATCTGAATCTGTGAAGAATTCTGCATATTGCTCCTCCTTTAAAATGGAATAATATGGTGGTATTATACATTAATTAATACATTAAATCAAGAAAAACAAGGCAATAAGCGTATAAATGTAAAAAAATCGACGTATTTTTCATATTTGCGAATCATAAAAATCATAAACAGCAAATCAGTCACCGGCGGCAAGAAGAAACCGTTCGCTGTTCAAAAAAAGAATAGCCGTCGTGAACGATACATTGCACACGACGGCTTGGTGCCGGCGGCGGGGGTCGAACCCGCACCCTGTTGCCAGGACCGGATTTTGAGTCCGGCACGTCTGCCAATTCCATCACGCCGGCAAAGCGCATAATGTATTATACAAAATAGATCGCTCAAAGTCAATATATTTTGATAATCACAGAGACCTAATATTAATAGAATTCTTTAACCCACCCGTTTTTGCCTTTTCGGTAATAAAATTCACTCAGATGATCGTCTTCAAAAATTTTTATCATTTCATCAAAATCTGGTGCCAGTCTGTAATTGTTTAAATCATTTCTTTTTATCCAAAACACTTCGCCCTCTGCTGAAGACCTGAGTGCTCCAGAGAATTTATTTGTTTTATAAAATAAAACAATATATTTTTTATGTATTCCGATCGGCCAGCTTTTTATACCGCACAAAACGGGGTTTTCAATTTTGAGTCCTGTTTCTTCATATACCTCTCTGATTACAGATTGGGCGAAAGACTCGTCTTCTTCTACATGACCTCCGGGAAAAGTAACGCCAGACCAATTTTTATTTATTCTGTCCTGAACCAAAATCCTGTCATCGTCATATACCATGCACATATTTGTTAACTCGACTTTCATTTTGTCTCCTCTCAAAAAAATGGCATTTTTATTATCATAATAATAAGTTTGTGAAAACTATTGCAATTTTGGAAAATGAATGATATAATAGCAAAAAAAAGGAGGTAAGGAAATTTATGGAAGAAAAAACGAAATTCCCGACGAACAAAGATGAACTTTCAGAAAATAAGAACGAAAAAGCAATCAGAATGGATACAAAGGTTTCTGCTGCATTAACAAGTGAAGAAGCCTGTCAAAACAATTCCGAAGATGAAAAAAAGATCTCAGAGATTCTTTGTCAGCTTTGTTTTAAACCGAAACTCAGCGGATATCGTTATCTTGTTTTCAGTATACTGCTGTATAAAAGCAATCCCTATTATCGCGCAGATATAACCAAAAGACTTTATCCTGCAGTAGGAGAAAAATATCATAAATCTGCACGCGCAGTGGACTCCGCCATCAGGCGAGCGATCGGCAGCGGCACAGGCAGATGTGACAGTGAGACATTCAAGCTTTGTTTCGGTTATACATACGATAAAGATAACGATAAAATAACAAACGGCGAATTAATAGCTCTGATAGCGGAAAAAATACGACTTTGCTGAGCTGTAAAAGCAAATGCACATTCATCTGAAAGTAATAAAAAACGGCAGGCTTGAAGTCTGCCGTTTTTATTGGTGCTGGTGACCGGACTTGAACCGGTACGGTATTGCTACCGAGGGATTTTAAGTCCCTTGCGTCTGCCGATTTCGCCACACCAGCGAACACAAAATATAATACATTAAAAAATCGGCGATGTCAATAATCAATTGACTTTATTTTGCGGTTTTCCGCTCAGATAGCAACTGATATTTTCATCAAGAATTTCAAGTAAGCGCTGTCTTGTCTCTTGAGCTGCCCAGGCAATATGCGGCGTAATCACACAGTTTTTGGCTTTGAGCAGCGGATTTGCCGGATCTGCGGGTTCCGTTTTAAGAACATCCAGCGCAGCACCGGCTATCCTGTTGCTGTTAAGCGCGTCCGCAAGAGCCTCTTCGTCAACAACAGGACCTCTTGAAGTGTTGATCAGAACGGCGCTTTTTTTCATTTTATTTAAAGCTGAAACATTTATCAGCCCGGTTGTTTCTTCAGTCAAAGGGCAATGACATGTAACATAATCGGAATTTTCCAAAACCGCGTCAAGATCAACCTGCTCAGCGTTTTTAAACTCCGTCAGATCTTTTTCGGAGCGTGAACAGATCAGAACTTTCATTCCGAATGATTCGGCGATATGAGCCACTCTGTGCCCGATAGAACCAAAGCCGATAATCCCGATAACCTTTCTCTCCAGCTCGCTGAGAGGGGAGAGCCAGTAACAGAAATCCGGGCAGGCGCACCAGTCGCCGTTGTGCACCGATGCTGAGTGCAGATCAACATTGTTGGAAAAATGAAGGATAAAAGCAAAGACCTGCTGCGCAACCGCATTTGTTGAATATGCCGGTATGTTGCAGACGGTTATTCCCAGCCTTGAAGCCGCTTCAAGATCCACAACATTATAGCCTGTTGACTGAAGTCCGATATATTTCAGCTCAGGGGAAAGGTAATTCAGCATCTCCGAATCCAGAACGGTCTTATTAATTATAAGTATTTCAGCGCCCTTGGCGCGCTCTTTGATCTGCTCTTTTGATGTTCTTTCATAAACAGTAACATCATCTGAATATTTGTTTAGAAAATCCCAGCTCAGGTCACCCGGGTTTGTTGTGTATCCGTCAAGATTTACAATTTTCAAATCATCACCGCTTTACTGTTTGTTTTTTTAATTATAGCCGTACGTATACTTTTTTGCAACATATTTATTGAAAGACAGAGCAATTTCATATATAATTAAGCATAGAAATTATTGGTGATATTATGAAAAAGTCGCTGATTATTTTGTTAACATTTGCATTTACGTTTGTTTCCTGCCTGTGTATCAACACTTTGCTCTCGGAAAAAAAGGCAGTTAATAACGAGCTTGTAACAGGCAGAAAATGCATAGTTATCGACGCCGGTCACGGAGGAGTCGATGCAGGCACTGTTGCGGCTGACGGTACGCCTGAAAAAGATATAAATCTTGCGGTTGCTCTGAATCTTTATGATTTTCTGAATGTCTGCGGAATACAGTGTAAATTAATACGTGATGACGACAGCGAATACTATCCAAACGGGATTGACCGCAGCCGCTCGGACCTTTACAACCGGCTTGATTTTGTAAACAGTGTTGACAACGCTGTGCTTGTATCGATTCATCAGAATTTTTTTGATGATCCGTCTCAATGGGGGATGCAGGTTTGGTACACAGCAAATGAAGACACGAGCAAAGCGCTTGCCGACAATATTTTAAACAACACAAAAATGTTCATCCAGCCTGAGAACACAAGAAAAAATAAAGCTTCCGACAACAGCTATTATATTCTTTATAAGGCGAGTGTTCCGTCTGTTATGGTTGAATGCGGCTTTATGAGCAATCTGCAGGAAGTAGCTAACCTAAAATCCGATATATACAGAAAACGTATCGCCTGCACGATAACGCTCGGCATAAGCCAGTATATAAATGAAGAAGTTTAAAGGAAAGGTATTTGATATATGGCAAAGGTAAAATCACTGTTCGTATGCTCGGAATGCGGGTATGAAAGCGCAAAATGGTACGGCAAATGCCCGGGCTGCGGCGAGTGGAACACAATGAACGAGCAGCAGCCGAGTATTTCGGTTTCCGGCTCAGCGCGAAGAAACAGCGTTTCATTTTCCGCTGCGCATGTTATGAAACTGGATGAAATCAGCGGAGATATAGAGCGCAGGATCTCAACGGGAATCGCTGAATTTGACAGAGTCCTCGGCGGAGGAATCGTTGAGGGAAGTCTTGTGCTGCTGAGCGGTGATCCGGGAATAGGAAAATCAACAATTCTGCTTCAGATTTGTGAACATCTCGGAAAATCAAGAAATATTCTTTATATAAGCGGTGAAGAATCCGCAAGCCAGATCAAGCTAAGAGCCGGCAGACTCGGCGTTACAACGGAAAATCTAGGCATTCTTGCGCAGACCGACGTCGGCGTTATTGTTGAAACCATCAAATCCGAAAAGCCGGGCATCGTTATAATAGACTCTATCCAGACAATGGTGTACGAGGAATGCTCATCTACCGCAGGTTCCGTCACTCAGGTTCGCGAGTGCACAAACATTTTTATGCACCTCGCAAAATCGCTTGAGATACCCATTCTCGTAGTAGGTCATGTCAACAAGGACGGTGCTATCGCGGGTCCTAAAGTGCTTGAGCACATTGTGGACACCGTGCTTTATTTTGAAGGTGAGCGTAATTATTCCTATAGAATCTTAAGAGGCGTTAAAAACCGTTTCGGCTCAACCAATGAAATAGGCGTTTTTGAAATGAAGCAAAACGGACTTCAGGAGGTCGAAAACCCCTCACTTCTGATGCTTTCCGGCAGACCGAAAAATGTCAGCGGCACCTGCGTTGCCTGCGTTATGGAAGGTTCACGCCCGATACTTGCAGAAGTGCAGGGGCTTGTTACGGCAACAGGATTCGGAACGCCCAGAAGAATGTGCACCGGTTTTGATTATAACAGAATGGCTATGATTCTTGCGGTGCTTGAAAAACGGGCAGGGTATTACTTTAACGCAATGGATTCCTATATAAACGTAATAGGCGGTCTGCGCCTGGACGAACCGGCGGCAGACCTCACCGTTGCGATGGCACTCGTTTCATCACTCAAGGATATTGTAGTTAAAGACAATATCATCGCATTCGGTGAAATTGGTCTGGCAGGGGAGATACGCGCAGTAAACAACTGCGAGCAGAGGATAAACGAGGCTTGCCGTCTCGGCTTTGACAAATGCATAATTCCTTTTCATAATTATAAAGGACTTTCCAAACAGACGAAGATTTCCGCAGATATCGTACCTGTTCGTTCCATAAGAGAAGCTTTCAACGCATTAACGGAATAAATAAAACGGAGCCGAATTGAAATATTTTCGGCTCTTTTTATTTTAGTTATTGACTTTTTGTAGTTACATTATTATAATTACTGTAGTGACAGAAAGTGAGGTGTTACATGTCACCAAAAACAGGAAGACCTAAAACAGAAAATGCGAAAGTGCATATGCTTCATATCAGAATGAATGATGATGACTTAAAAATACTTAATCATTGCTGTGATCAGTTAAAAAAAGATAAGTCAGAATTAATTCGTAATCTTATATATGATTGTTACAAAGGTCTGCAAAAATAAAAAGAACATTGTGCAACCCCATCAAAAGCCGCACAATGCCTTTTGAGCAACACAAAGGAATATACCTAAGTGCCGTAAATTTATTATACGACACGCACAGGCATATTTCAAGTGTTAAAAAAACAAATACCGAAAAGGAGATTGAAGTATGTCAAAAACTATTAGCAGTCATAATTTAGCCAGGCTGGACGAGATCATAACAGATTTTAATAATTACTTATGCCTTGCGCATTTAACGGCAGACAAAATAGATTATGCCGAGGAAAGTGATTCCGTTTATTTTTTGCTTTGCAGCAGTCTGAAAAAGCTTGATGATGTTTCAAATTCATTAAACACGCTTGATTACTGCATACGCAAAGAAACAGATTGCTATAAATAATATCCCAAAAGAGGATAACAGGCGCGGAGGACCCAACCGAAATACACGGTGACCCTGCGCCTGTTTTTTGTTTAAAAATAATTATTATCCTCCTAAGCGGATTTCTACCTTGACTTCAGGGAAAAAACTTGCTACAATTATACAAAATAAATGTTTTGTGCAATAGAGGGGAGCGAATTCTGCAATTTGACCACAGGAGGTTAACGAAAAGGCAAAATCACGTTATACGCAGTACACGGGCTTATTTATTAAGCGATTCAATAAGCTTAAAATTTGTTGCTTTCTTGCTGCAAAGCGATTATGTATCTCTGTATTATAAATCTTATCTTATCAAGATTTATTGAAACCTAATTTGAGAAAATAATCTTTATTGATCTGCTTGAATTTGAAGTGACGCAATCAACAGAGATACATTTTTTAAATTCAAGATTTTTAATATACAAGGACTAATCCAGCCGAGATTCAAAAGGCAAATGATTTATATTCCCTTTTCATGTAATAAACTTAATTTATTGTGAAACTGTTTCACGGAAATGAGGCAAAAATGAGAAAAGAAGAATTTTCAGAGCTGCCAGAGCTTGTTCAGCAGTATCTTATGTATCTTGAGGCAATTAAAGGTCATTCTGAGCTGTCCGTAATCGAATACGCGTCTGATCTGCGCACTTTTTTCAGATTTATGGCACGCCATAAAGGTCTTGTTTCCAAAAGTGCTCCTGACGAGGAAACCGACATCTCCCCTATCGGGATTGAATTCATCAAAAAAATAACTTTGAATGACGCATACGCCTATCTTATTTATTTGAAAAACGAACGAAAAAACAACGAAACAACGCGTGCAAGACGTGTTATATCCATACGTCGTTTTTTCGTTTATCTTACCGACAATCTCGGACTGCTGGGCAGCAATCCAATGAAAAACCTGGATATTCCGAAAACGAAAAAATCTCTTCCGAAATATCTTACTTTGGAAGAGGCGGAAAGACTGCTGTCAGTAATTGACGGTCCGTATAAAGAACGCGACTACGCAATCATAACACTGTTCTTAAACTGCGGAATGCGGCTTGCCGAACTTGTATCCATTGATTACAACGATATCAAAGCAGACGGAAGCCTTGTAATAACCGGTAAGGGCAACAAGGAACGTGTCATCTATCTGAACAACGCCTGCATCCGAGCGCTTGCAGACTATATGAAAAAAAGACCTGTTGACGGAGTAAAGGACAGAGCTTTGTTTTTAAGCTCCAGAAATAAAAGGATAAGCCCTAAGACCGTGCAGCATATCGTTTACACAAATCTTGACAAGGCAGGACTCGGTGACCGAGGATTATCGGTACACAAGCTAAGACACACTGCGGCTACCCTTATGTATCAATACGGCAATGTGGATCTGCTTTTGCTTAAAGAGGTGCTTGGTCACGAAAACCTAGGCACAACGGAAATCTATACGCACACCACTGCTGACGCGGCTAAAAAAGCAATCGCTTCCAATCCGCTTAACAGTGACACTAAATAGATATAATACCGCTCAGCGCAGATGTGACGCCCGAATTTATAAGCGCCACAACTACGATCAGAAGGGCGTACAAAGCGTATTTTTTCATATAAGATTTATAGTTTATTTTCTCGCAGCCTATATCCTTATTCAATGTAATATTATAGATTTTCCTGCTCAGATCGGAGCTTAGACTGATCGTATACATGATAACGGTTAAAAAAGTGCAAATGAAAGGAGCAATCATCAGCAGACTGTAACCGAAACCTTTTACGGAATAATTCAGGTAATAATAAGCTATCTCAAGTCCGGCCTGAAAACCGATCAGAAACGGAACGATATTGATAAGCGGAAACCCTATAAGACATATTCCGAGCAAAACAGTCAGAGCAAATACAAAAAAGTAAAAGCCCAGATTATTGATAAACAGATTTAAAAATTCATTTGAAACAGCCGACTTAATCATTTCGTCAAGCGCTTCCGTGCGGCACTTTTTGTAGATCAAAGCTCCGCACAACAGTCCGGCGGCAAAAAAGATGATTGAATATATTACGGTTTTGTTTTCCGTAAATATTTCATAGATACTTTTTTTCGGCTCTTTTTTTTCCTTTTTATTTTCATTTATCTGTAGATTTTCCGACAATTTCATTTTTTAACCCTTATCTTCTTTGACTTTTTAACCGAATAAGCGCCCGAAAGCCCTGAAACCAATACACAAACGATTAATTTTATAAAGAAAACGCCTACATTGTTTGAGTTGACTATAAGATTAACGGTTAAAAAAATCATGATGGGAAAAGCCGATACAACGCCAATCAGAAAGCCGTTATTCTTAAACGGTTTTGCACAGAAAAAAGCAACCCCAAATGCGCTTAAGGCTACAACGGCAATCGAAAAATAGCCGAGAAGTGAGGAATCAATGTCAAGCTTGTATACTGCAAAAGAAACAAGAGCTGACAAAATTACCAAGAGCCCCGTTCCCAAAAGCAGCACTTTGGCTAAAAAGCCGACCAATAATTTTCTGTCTATTGAGGATTTAATTTTTTTCATAAAAAAACTCCTTTGCTTATCCATTAAAGGATATTCAAAGGAGTTTTTCATTATGACCTGTTTATTTCTTTTCTTCCTGAACTGCCGATTCTTCCTGACTGTTCTTCTCTTTCATTTTCTTTCCTTTGGCAGCGGCTTTTTCCTCTTTTTTCTTCTTAGCCGCCTCTTTTGCGGCTTCAACTTCTTTTCTGTGCTGTTCCATCTTGGTCTTATTTGTATTTACAGCCCAGCGCTGGATCTTCATTTTCGTTCTGTCCGCGCCTGTTTCAATAACGATATCCTCTTCGCGTATGGTAACGACCTTGCCCACGATTCCTCCGATCGTGATGATCTCATCGCCTATTTCAAGCGAATTTCTCATCTCCTGCTCTTCCTTCTGGCGTTTTCTTTGAGGACGAATTGTGAAAAAATACATAACCACAAACAATACCACCATAAGGATCAGGAAAGAATATGAGCTTGCTCCTGATGCAGTGCCTGAACCCGAAGCAGCGGTTCCCAGTGAGAGTAAGGTTTCCAACATTGATTTAGACCTCCAAATTTTAGTAACAGAGATATTATATAGACAAACTAAAAAAAATGCAAGATTTTTTTATATGCGCGTATCAAGTTTTACACAATATTCATTTTTATAGTCTTCAAAACTGCCGTTTTCAATATGAAAACGTATCTCAGACATAAGATGATTGTAGAAATACAGATTGTGTATAACTGCCAGTCTCATACCGAGCATCTCGTTAGCTTTCATAAGATGACGAATATATCCCCTGCTGTGTCTTTGGCAAACAGGGCAGCCGCATTCGGCGTCAATAGGCGATTCATCTCTTATATATTTGGAATTATTGATATTTATTATACCTTTTTTTGTAAAAAGATGACCGTGACGCGCGTTTCTGCTGGGCATTACGCAATCGAAAAGATCTACTCCCCTGCTGACTCCTTCAAGAATATTGCCCGGAGTGCCGACTCCCATTAAATATCTTGGCTTGTTTTCAGGGGCGCAAGGCGCAACAGCACTAATGATTCTGTACATATCCTCTTTCGGCTCACCGACCGCAAGCCCGCCGATGGCATAGCCGTCCAGATCCATTTTTGCGATCTCTTTCATATGCTCGATGCGCAGATCGTCATATGTACATCCCTGATTTATCCCGAAAAGCAGCTGTTCTTTGTTGATCGTCTCAGACAGGGAATTGAGCCTGTCCATCTCTTTTTTGCAGCGTTCAAGCCACCTTAAAGTACGAGCGCATGACGCCTTAGCGTAGTCATATGCAGCAGGGTTTTCAACGCATTCGTCAAAAGCCATGGCGATCGTGGAAGCAAGACGGCTCTGGATCCGCATGGACTCCTCAGGTCCCATAAAAATTTTATGCCCGTCAATATGAGAACGGAAAGTAACGCCTTCTTCTTTTATCTTGTTCAATTTGGCAAGCGAAAAGACCTGAAATCCGCCGCTGTCCGTCAAAATAGGCTTTTTCCAATCCGTAAACTTATGCAGGCCTCCCATATCATAGACAATGTCTTCCCCGGGTCGCACATGAAGATGGTATGTATTGCAAAGCATGACCTGTGTATCTATTTTCTCAAGATCTTCTGCAGCAAGCCCTCCCTTGATCGCTGCTGCTGTTGCAACATTCATGAAAGCAGGAGTCTGAACAGTACCGTGCACGGTTTCAAATACGGCACGCCTTGCGTTGCCCTCTTTTTTTATAACAGTAAATTTCATATATCAATCCTCAATAAACATGGCATCTCCAAAGCTGAAAAATCTGTATTTTTCTTTAACAGCTGTATTGTACGCATTCATAATGTTGTCGTATCCGGCGAAAGCAGAAACGAGCATGATGAGCGTGCTTTCCGGCAGGTGGAAATTCGTGATGAGCGCGTCCATACATTTAAACTCAAAACCGGGATAAATAAAAATAGAAGTATCGTCTTCATCCGCGCAGATACAGCCGTTTTTTGCCGCAACGGATTCAATGGTCCTGCAGGAGGTAGTGCCAACAGCGATTACACGTCCTTTGTTCTTTTTTGTTCTGTTGATCATGTCCGCCGCTTCCTGAGGGACTATGTAATGTTCGGTATGCATCTTGTGCTTTGTAACGTCTTCCACCTTAACGGGTCTGAACGTTCCCAGCCCCACATGCAGGGTGATCTCTGCTATATTCACACCTTTTTTTCTGATCTCCTCAAGCATATCGGGAGTAAAATGCAGTCCGGCAGTCGGTGCGGCAGCAGAGCCAAGTTCTTTACTGTATACCGTTTGATAACGCTCTTTATCTTCCAGTTTTTCCTTTATATAAGGCGGCAGCGGCATAGAGCCGATCTCATCAAGTACGGCATATATATTGCCATCGCAGGAAAACTTCACAAATCTGTTGCCCTCATCCCTGTCGATAGCAACAACTTCACCGAGCAGCTTTCCTTCGCCGAACGAAAACCTTGTGCCGGTCTTTGCTCTTTTTCCCGGCTTGCAAAGACATTCCCAGACGTCATTTTCCTTTTGTGACAGCAGCAGGAACTCAACGACCGCTCCCGTCTCTTCCTTGACGCCGTATATTCTTGCCGGAATAACCCTTGTATCATTTATAACAAGACAATCGCCGGGTTCAAGATAATCCCTTAAATCTTTGAAAATTTTATGCTCGATTTTTCCTGAAGTTTTGTGCAAAACCATCAGCCTTGAAGAATCACGCGGTTCGACAGGCGTTTGTGCAATCAGATTTTCGGGAAGATCATAATAAAAGTCTGAAGTTTTCATAAAGTCTCCGTAATTAATGTTTGACATATATATATAATAAGTGATATTATATCATAAAAGATGTGGCAGACGCCGCTAAATATTATATTCTATTACGTATTAATTTACAAGTTAATTTTTAAGATAGGAGAATTATTATGGCAAAACAGTACAATGTAGGCGTTGTAGGCGCTACGGGAATGGTAGGTCAGCGTTTCATCACGCTGCTTGCAAATCATCCCTGGTTTAATATCACAAGTCTTGCGGCTTCATCCAGATCGGCCGGCAAACGGTATGAGGAAGCCGTCGGTAAAAAATGGTGCATGGATGTTGAAATACCAGAAAAGGTTAAAGACATGATCGTTCGCGACGCAACTGCGGATATCGATAAGATCACAAAAGAGGTTGATTTTGTTTTCTGCGCCGTAGATATGAATAAAGAGGAAATCAAAAAGCTTGAGGAAGAATATGCTAAGCATGAGTGCCCCGTTGTTTCCAATAACAGCGCGCACCGCTTCACCCCGGATGTGCCGATGGTCGTTCCGGAGCTTAACGCAGAGCATATCAACATCATTCCGTCTCAGAGAAAACGTCTCGGAACAAAGCGCGGTTTCATCGCAGTTAAATCAAATTGCTCGCTGCAGTCCTATGTTCCGGCTTTATTCCCGCTTCATGAGAAATTCGGAGTTAAAGATGTGCTTGTCTGCACATATCAGGCAATCAGCGGAGCAGGCAAAACATTTGAGACCTGGCCGGAGATGATAGATAATGTTATTCCGTACATCGGCGGTGAGGAGGAAAAGAGCGAAAAAGAGCCGCTCAAACTTTGGGGCAAGATCGAAGGCGATGAGATCAAACTTGCCGATAAGCCTAATTTCACAGCCCAGTGCATAAGAGTGCCGGTTTCAAACGGACATCTCGGCGCAGTGTTCGTAAATTTTGAAAACAAGCCCTCAAAAGAGGAAATGAAAGAAATCTGGAAAAACTTTAAAGGCCGCGCTCAGGAGCTTGACCTGCCTTCAGCGCCCAAACAGTTTTTAAACTATTTTGAAGAGGATGACAGACCACAGATTAAATCCGAAAGAATGCTTGAAAACGGCATGGCAATATCCATCGGCAGGCTCAGAGAAGACACGCAGTATCAATACAAATTTGTATGCCTTTCACACAATACGCTCAGAGGCGCCGCAGGAGGAGCCGTTCTGCTTGCAGAACTTCTCTGCGCAGAGGGATATATGGATTGATCCATACACTTAAAGAATAATTATTGAATTTGAAGGAGTGTGTTTATATATGAAGGAACCTATTTTCACAGGTGCGGCAGTAGCAATCATTACACCTATGAATGAGGACGGGTCTGTAAATTACAAGGAATTCGGCAGATTTATTGACTGGCAGATAGAAAACGGCACAGACGCGATCGTTGTGTGCGGAACTACGGGCGAAAGCTCGACTCTTGAAGTAGATGAACATTCCGAGTGCATCAAATGGTGTGTTGACTATGTTAACGGCAGATGCAAGGTTATTGCCGGAACAGGCTCTAACTCAACAGCAAGCGCAATCGAGCTCAGTGTTGAAGCTTGCAAGGACGGAGCGGACGCTCTGCTTCTCGTTACACCTTATTACAACAAAACAAGCCAAAGAGGTCTTGTTGCGCACTATAAAGCTATCCATGACGCAACAGATAAGCCGATCATTCTTTACAATGTTCCTTCCAGAACAGGAATGAACATTCTTCCTGAAACAGCGGCTGAGCTCGCAAAGCTGCCGAGGATCAACGGAGTCAAGGAAGCCAGCGGCAATCTTGAACAGATTGCTGAAATAAAGAAGCTTTGCGCAGATGAACTCAATATTTGGAGCGGAAACGATGATCAGATCTACGATGTTCTTGAAAGAGGCGGTCTCGGCGTAATCAGCGTGCTTTCAAATGTCTGCCCCCGGGAAACACATGATATCGTTGCAAAATACTTAAACGGAGACAAAACAGGTTCAAAGGCCTTGATGGATAAGTACATGAAGCTTGCAAAGGCTCTTTTCTGTGATGTGAATCCGATTCCCGTTAAGGAAGCGGTCAATCTCATAGGATTTGAGGCGGGTCACTGCAGACTTCCGCTTATCGACATGACCGATGAAAACAAGGCTATGCTGAAAGAAATAATGAACGAATACGGGCTTATCAAATAATAATTTAAATAAAGGAATTATAAAATGACAAGAATTATTTTAAGCGGCGCAAACGGAAAAATGGGTAAGGTCATTCAAAGCGTAGTATCCGGCAGAGATGACTGTGAAATAGTTGCCGGAGTTGATTTGAATACCCGGTCTGACAGTTTCCCTGTTTACGATTCGATAAAAAACGTGAAGGAAAAAGCCGATGTGGTTATTGATTTCACGAATCCCGTTCTTCTTGACGATTTACTTTTCTATTCAAAAGAAACAGGCACACCGCTTGTGATCGCAACAACCGGCTATGATGCTGCTCAGAAAAAACAAATTGAAGATGCTTCCAAGGAAAGCGCTGTTTTCTTCACATACAATATGAGTCTCGGTATAAATCTGCTCGCAAACCTTGCAAAAAAGGCTGCGGACATACTTGGCAGAGATTTTGATATCGAGATCGTTGAAAAGCATCACAATCAAAAGATCGACGCGCCCAGCGGCACAGCATTGATGCTTGCCGACGCAATTTGCGAGGAGTTCGATGAACCGCTCAAATACGAATACGATCGTCACAGCAAGCGTGAGAAGCGCAGCAAAAACGAGATCGGTATGCATTCGGTCAGAGGCGGAACAATCGTCGGTGAGCATGAGATCATATTTGCAGGCAGAGATGAAATCATAACCCTTTCACATTCTGCAAGGAGCAAAGAGATATTTGCGGTTGGCGCAGTAAACGCCGCAGTTTTTATGAACGGAAAAAGCAGCGGCTTATACTCCATGAAGGATCTTATAGATTAAAGACAAACGGCTGCTCAGAGCATATCTAAGCAGCCGTTTTTAAATAACACGTGCTTAAAAGAGGAATTACAATGAAAAAATTTTTTGAAGAATTTAAAAAATTCGCGCTTAAAGGCAACATGTTCGACATGGCAGTAGGTATAATCATCGGCGGTGCATTCACTTCAGTGGTAAACGCACTGACAGACAATATCATAAAGCCTCTGCTGAATTTTCTGACCGGCGCTGCTAAATATACCTGGCAGGATATCGGCGGCTTTTTCTCCGCTTTTATATCATCCTTTGTTAATTTCATAATTATGGCATTTGTGCTCTTCTGCCTGCTGAAATTCATAAACAAACTTGTGACCATAGGCAGAAAAAAGGATGATGAGGAGGAGATAAAATCAAAGACAAAAATCTGCCCCTACTGCTTCAGCGAAATACATATAGACGCCACGAGATGCCCAAACTGCACCTCTGAACTTGAATTGAAATCCAAAGAAGAAAATGATGAAGCTGAATCTCCGGCTTAAATCGGAATGTTTAGTGCGATAAATAAGACCTCCTGCGGCACAGATAAAAAACACCGCAGGAGGTCTTATTTAATATACGCTTCTATATGGATAATCTGAATTTTATTCTTTAGTCCATGTAACGCCCTGGGGCGTATCTTTAAGAATGATACCCTGAGCCTTTAATTCGTCTCTGATCTTATCGGCAGTAGCCCAGTCCTTATTCTTACGCGCTTCCTGACGTTTTTCTATAAGCGCTTCTATATCACTGCTGAGCGTATTTTCTTTTCTGTTATAAAGAAGTCCGAGCACATCGCAAAGCTCGTCAAAAACGGCAGCCGCGCGCTCACAAACAGCTTTTGAAGCATCTTTTCCGAGCACATTGGTGTTGATATCCTTTGTCAGTTCAAACAAAGCCGCGATAGCATCCGCCGTATTGAGGTCATCATCCATAGCGGCAATAAACTCATTTTTTCTGCTGTCAAACAAAGAAATAAGCTCAGAGTCATTATCACCGGCAGGATTATCGGCGTTTTCCAAAGCAAAATCAAGGCTCTCACGGCAAGTGTAAAGCCTTTCAAGAGCATTTTTGCACTGTTCTATAATATCAACACTGTAATTGATGGGAGAGCGGTAATGCGCGCTTATAAGGAAATATCGAATAACCTCATAGCCGTAAACCTCCGCGATTTCACGGACGGTTTTGAAATTTCCGAGAGATTTGCTCATTTTTACATTATCAACATTAATATAGCCGTTATGCATCCAGTACCTGGCAAACGTGCAGCCGTTGGCACATTCACTCTGCGCAATCTCGTTTTCATGATGCGGAAAAACAAGATCCTTGCCGCCGCAGTGAATATCTATTGTATTTCCGAGATATTTTCTGTTCATTGCCGAGCACTCGATGTGCCAGCCGGGTCTGCCTTTTCCCCAAGGCGAATCCCAATACGGTTCGCCGGGCTTTGCCCCTTTCCACAAAGCAAAATCAAGCGGATCTTCCTTGACCTCTCCAATGGCGATACGCGCGCCGCTTTCAAGGTCTTCTATCGGCTGGTGAGAAAGCTTTCCGTACTCTTTAAATTTCAGAGTTCGAAAATAAACATCTCCGCCCGCTTCATAGGCAAAGCCTTTATCCATAAGTGTTTTTATGATATCAATGATTTCATCAATATTTTCGGTTGCCTTCGGATGGACCGTCGCGTGCTTAAAATTCAAACCGTCGGCATCTGTCCAGAATTCATTTATATATTTTTCGGATATTTCTTCATAAAACACGCCCTCTTCGTTGGCGCGCTTAATGATCTTATCATCAATATCGGTAAAATTCTGAACGAATTTCACATTATATCCCCTGTATTCAAGATAACGCCTTAACACGTCAAAAACGCAAAGCGGACGCGCATTCCCAATATGGATATAATTATATACCGTTGGACCGCAGGCATATATTCTGACCTCATTTTCATCAAGAGGTACAAACTCTTCCTTTTGCCTTGTCATCGTGTTATAAATCTTCATGGTTGATTTCCTCCAAATTTTTTATTTCCTTTTCAAGAATCTCGATTCTGCGTTTGTTTTCTTCAATGGCGTTCATCACGGGATCCGGAATATTTATCTGATCCAGATCGTCAACACGCTCACCATCGATTCTAACGACCTCGCCCGGAACGCCCACAACGGTACAGTTCGGCTCAACATCCTTAACAACCACGGCTCCCGCCGCGACCTTTGCGTTTCTTCCTATCGTGATGGGACCGAGCACTTTTGCGCCGGCGCCAATCATCACTCCGTTTTCGACCGTGGGATGCCTTTTTCCCACGTCTTTTCCCGTTCCGCCCAGCGTAACGCCCTGATAGATCATAACGTCATCCCCTACCTCGGCAGTCTCACCGATAACAACACCATGACCATGGTCTATGCAAACACGCCTGCCGATTTTTGCCGCGGGATGGATCTCAATCCCTGTTTTCCGCGCGCTGTTCTGGCTGATATATCTAGCAATAAACGGCATATTGTGCCTGTAGAACCAATTGGCTCTTTTATGGCTTCTGAGCGCCTTGAATCCGGGATAAAGAAAGATTATCTCCAGCGGATTATGAGCGGCGGGATCATGCTCCATAAAGCTTTTTACACTTTCTCTGAATTCATCGAACATAAAAAACACCTGATAAAAATACAAAAAGCCTCTGCCGAAATGACAGAGGCAATTAACAATAACTGCGGTTCCACTCTTGTTTATACTTGACTGCCTGCGCAGCCCTGCCTGTAACGGGGCAAACCGTTCCGAAATACTTTGATTCCTTCGGAAAACTCGGGAGTGCATTTCACCGGGGCTTCAGTACACGCCTTTCAGCATTGCGGCGCGCTCTCTGAAAAGAAGCCGTTCGGGTACTTCTCTCCGTCTCAGTTTTTCAATATCAATATTATTATATACAAAAATCAGATTTTTGCAACATTTATTTTGTCTTTATAAGATGCCATCCATCCTTAGCATAGACAAGTCCGCTCAGCATTGTTATTATGCCGACTATCCAGAATGCTGCCGTGCAATAGATATTCAGCCACTGCGTGCTCGTATCTATATCGGCAGGTCCTTCACCGATAGCCAGGAAAAGGAAAGTCAGACCCGTTGTGGACATCTGCAAAAATGTTTTTGCCTTTCCGAACCCGTTGGCAGCAATAACCTCCCCTGTTGAAGCGGCAGCCATTCTGATGCCGGCAACAAGAAACTCACGGGCAAGCATTAACATAATCACGATATCCGTGTGCCAGCCCATATCAATAAGAATGATGTAAGCCGCAAATACAAGCGTTTTATCTGAAAGCGGATCCATAAGTTTTCCAAAATCGGTAATGACGCCTGTTTTTCTTGCAATAATTCCGTCTGCCTTATCGCTCATGCAGGCAATAAAATAAACGATGAGCGTTGCGACCCAGTGATATTTGAACTCGATAAAAGCGCAAGCCATAAGCACGGGCACGCAGCAAAATCTGAAAACAGTAATTTTATTTGGCAAATTCATTAAACTGTCTCTCCTATCAAATCATATCCGTCATAGCCGGTGATCCTGACTTTCACAAAATCACCAGGAACAAGCTTTTTGTCTGATGAAATAATAATTCCGCTGTCGATATCAGGGGCATCAAGATAACTTCTCCCGATATATTTTCCGTTCTCCGCCGAGTCGATAACAGTGTCGTATATCCTGCCCACACGCAATCTGTTAGACTCTTCGGTAACAGAGTACTGAATGTCCATCAGCACTTCTTCACGCCGCGCCTTGATATCGTCGTCTATCTGATTTTCCATATCAAACGCAGGTGTATCCTCCTCAGGGGAAAACTTAAAACAGCCCATCTTATCGAATTTCATTTCCTTAACAAAATCGCAAAGCTCCTCAAACTGTTCGTCGGTTTCTCCCGGAAATCCAACCATAAAAGTCGTTCTCAGGGAAAGATCCGGTATCCTATTCTTCATTTTAAGAATGAGTTCCTTTAGCTGAGAATACGAGCCGCTGCGGTTCATATTCTTAAGGATATCTCCGTTACAGTGCTGCAAAGGGATATCGATATAAGAGCACACCTTTTCTTCAGAGGCTATCGTATCTATAAGTTCGTCAGTGACCTTATCCGGATAGCAGTAAAACAATCTGATCCAGCGCAGATTGTCTATCCTGCAAAGCTCTTTTAAAAGAGCGGCAAGCCTATATTCCCCGTAAAGCGATATTCCGTATTTTGTTGTATCCTGCGCAACCAGAACGATCTCTCTGACTCCGCCGGCAACAAGCTCCCTTGCCTCGGATACGATGCTCTCCACAGTTCGTTCTCTGTACGCCCCCCGTATTCCCGGGATCGCACAGTAGGAACACTTGTTATCGCATCCGTCCGACAGTTTCAGATACGCCCAGTGCGGCGGCGTAAAAAGCGTCCTTTTCCCTTCAAGGGGAAGGAAGCTTTTGTTCGGAAAAAAGCTTGTTTTAATGCCGCTGAGAGCCTTGAGACATATTTTGGCAATATCCTCATTGGCGCCTATACCCACAACAGCATCTATCTCAGGAATCTCTCTCATCACTTCATCTTTATAGCGTTCAGACAGACAACCCGTAACAATTATTGCGGATATAATCCCCGCTTTTTTATATTCGGCAGTTTCAAGAATTGCTTCTATCGCTTCTGTTTTTGCATCTTCAATAAATCCGCAGGTGTTTATGATCACAGCATCGGAATCTTCAATGCTGTCCGCAATCTCAAGACCTGCTTCTTTAAGCTTACTCACGATCATCTCGCAGTCCACCTGATTTTTCGGGCAGCCGAGAGATATGATTCCGATCTTATATGTATTCACTCGTTTTCCATCCTGTAAAAGGCAGTTTTAATATCCGAATAAGAAAACCCTTTTCGCATGAGCGCGGCAACGACCTTTTGCTTTCCGCCCTCTTCACCGAGCTTTCTTAAATAAGATTTATTTATGATACTGATAATGGATTCGGCAGCGTCCGTATCATCCTCGCTCAGTACACGATAAATGATTTCCCTGTCTATTCCGCGCCTGATAAGCTCCTGTTTAACGCGGTTTCGGGAATACTTTTTTGTTTTAAAAAGGTATTCCGACAATTCTTCGGCGAAATCCTCATCATTGAGATAGCCTAACTCCGTGAATTTTTCAACGGCTTTTTCAGCCGATTGCAAATCAACGGTTTTCAGCAGTTTATTCTTCAGTTCAAACGCGGAATGGCTTCGGCGCGAAAGCAAATCAGCCGCTTTGTTGAATGCCTTTCTGTAATTGATATCAGATACGAGTGACTGCCACTCGTTCTCATCTATTTCAGTTCCGTTCGGAACTCCGTATTCAGACCAAAAATCAACATCGGTTGTAATTTTGTACTCTTCGTCAACAAGCAGATGAATCTTTTTGCCTCTGCCCTTTTGATATTTAATGATCATCAGAAATCATCGTCTTCAACAGCTATATCCAGTTTGGCACGCGCAGCTTCCCTTGTCTGTTTAACACTGCTCTCCTGAGACGCTGTTTCTTCACCCTCAGACTCGGAATCAGCCTTTGGGATCGCTTTACCCTGATACTTTTGCTCACCGGATTCCTGAAGTTCTTCCATTTTAGCTTTGATCTTCTTCTCAAGCTCGGCGGCAAGTTCAGGATTTCCCTCGATAATGTCCTTTACCTTATCTCTGCCCTGACCGAGCCTTTCCTCACCGTATGAGAACCATGAGCCGCTCTTTTTAATGATATCGTATTCAACAGCCATATCCAGGATCTCGCCAGTTTTGCTGATACCCTTTCCGTACATAATATCAAATTCCGCCTGCTTGAACGGCGGTGCGAGCTTATTCTTCACGATCTTGGCCCGTGTTCTGTTACCGATTATCTCATTGGCTGATAATTTAATCGCTTCAACCTTTCTGACATCGATACGCATGGAAGAATAGAATTTAAGAGCGCGTCCGCCCGTAGTAACCTCGGGACTGCCGTACATAACGCCCACCTTTTCACGAAGCTGGTTGATGAAAATGATAAGGCAGTTGCTTTTATTTATAGCGCCTGTAAGCTTTCTGAGCGCCTGACTCATAAGTCTTGCATGAAGTCCCACATGAGAATCGCCCATTTCGCCGTCAATTTCCGTTCTCGGAACAAGAGCGGCAACAGAGTCAACAACTATAATATCAACCGCCCCGGAACGAACAAGCTGTTCGGTTATCTCAAGCGCTTGTTCACCGTAGTCAGGCTGAGAAACAAGAAGCGAATCAATATCAACGCCGAGATTTACGGCATAAACCGGGTCGAGCGCATGCTCTGCGTCAACAAAAGCCGCGACTCCGCCGGTTTTCTGGCATTCGGCAATACAGTGAAGCGCGAGGGTCGTTTTACCTGATGATTCAGGGCCGTATATCTCAACGATTCTGCCGCGCGGAAGCCCGCCGATACCAGTGGCGATATCCAATGTGAGCGAGCCGGTAGAGATCGAGGCAATATTGAGATGCTTGTTCTCGCCGAGACGCATGACAGCTCCGGGACCATACTGCTTTTCAATTTGCTTAAGCGCAGATTCAAGGGCGGTTTTTTTATCCTGAGGGGCGCCCTTTTTATCGCTGAAAGATTTTTTCTTATCTGCCGCCATATGTATTAACCTCCGTAATTATATATTATTAAATTAAAATTAGTATATAATATTCTAAATTTAAAATCAATAAAAAGCTCGAAATTTAACAGAAAGTTTCCCTTTAAAAAAATAATATAAAAAAACGCTTGCATTTTGCGCAAAATTGTGATAATATTTATGCGTTCTAAATTTACAAGGAGGTGTTCGCTAATGGCAAAATGTGAATACTGTGGTAAAGAAATGACTTTCGGCATTAAGGTTTCTCATTCACACAGGCGCTCCAACAGAACCTGGAAGCCCAATGTAAAAAGAGTAAAGGCTATTGTTAACGGCTCTCCTAAAAGAGTTTATGTTTGCACAAGATGTCTTCGCTCCGGCAAGGTTGAAAGAGCCTGAGCAGCATCAGTCGAAAATATTAAAGTCCGCCAAACGGCGGCTTTTTTATTTTAATAAAAGATAAAAAAGAAAACGCTTTTCAGCCAAAGGATAATAACGAGCTTTTATTAAACAGTAGAAAGGTTTTCTTTCTCCGTTTATATGTTTATTTTGTAAAAGAAATGGGCTGACAAATGAAGTATTCTATAGAGCAAGCAAAAGATATCATCTCAAAATCAATTCAAGTAAAGTCCATCGAGTTTATCGGATGCGGAAATCATTCAGAAGCTTTTTGCATCAACAATGACATGGTTATAAAACTCCCAAAGCACCGAAAAGCAAGCGACTGCCTAAAAGTTGAAATACAGGTATTGCATGGATTGGAGAAAAAAGTACCGTTAGATATTCCGAACGTTCTTTTTGATGGTACATTCTCTGCCGGTAACGAAGAATTCGTGTACTTCGTTTCAAAACGATTAAACGGCAAAAAATTATCTAAAGCCGAGTTTGCAATGCTGGATGAAAAAACTCTTTTTCAAAATGCTGAAATCATCGCAAATTTCTTGTATTATTTGCATAACAATAAAAACATTTTTTCAATCAAAAGAAAAGATTTGGTTTTGCTGCATGGTGACTTCAGCCTTAACCACATATTGTTTAACGATAAAAATGTTGTGTGTGGAATTCTTGATTTTGCAGATAGCCGAATTGGAAAATACAAAAGCGATTTTTCTTATCTGCTTGATGACAAAGATGACGAAGAATTTGGCGCATATTTTGGAAAAAAAGTTCATAGTATATATGAAAGTTATAAAAATTTTGACCGTTAAAAAAAATATCGGAAAATAAACATATAGAAAAACCGATGTAGGACTGTTGTCTCTACATCGGTTTTTCATTACACAAATTCATCATTAGCGGCGCTTTTCTTTTTTTGAAAAAGATATTTTGTTTTCCGTTCCTTTAATAAGGCGCTTTATATTTTCGCGGTGCGCAATTATGACGATCAGAGTGAATAGCAAAGCGATTGCGCAAAGCAGCAAGTTCCTATAAAAAGCGTAAATCAAGATCGGATAGAACAGAGCGATGACAATTGAGCCGAGACTGATCCACTTTGAAAGCGCAATGACGATTACGAAAATCACAAACAGTATCAGCGCGATACGCCAATCCACCATGATGACCATACCCGTACATGCCGCGACTCCTTTTCCTCCCTTGAATTTAAAAAAGGCAGGAAAAATATGACCCAAAACACAGAAAAACCCGGAAAACTCTTTATAAAGCATTATATTCTGAATCTCCTGCGGATTCTGAGGGATCGAAAAGAGATATTTCATGGGTGCGCCAAGAATCGCAAACGTAATAATAATCGCGACTGCAACCTTCAAAATATCTCCGATCATGGTTATTACTGCAAACCGTTTGCCATAGGTTCTCAGCATATTGGTTGCACCGGCATTGCCGCTGCCGGACTCCCGGATATCTTTATCCGCAAAGAATCGTGAAAAAATTATCGAAAAATTCAGGCTGCCCAGCAGATATGAGATCACTGTAACGGCTGCAAATTTTAAAATCATTTCGGGGCTTATCACTTTTTGCCCTCTCCCCTTTCGCGGATTATAAATCGCACGGGTGTGCCGTCAAGCCCGAACACTTCCCTGATCTGATTTTCAAGATAACGCTGATAGGAAAAATGAAAAAGCTCGGCATTGTTCACAAAGAATACAAATGTGGGCGGTCTGGTAGACGCCTGTGTCATATAATAAATCTTCAGTCTTTTACCTTTGTCCGTGGGCGGTTGCACCCTTGCCGTTGCCTCAGACAGCACCTCATTGAGCCTGCCGGTGGAAATTCTCATTGAATTCTGAGAGTGAACGAACGCAATAAGCTCAAAGAGACGGTCCAGTCTCTGCCCTGTTTTAGCGGATATAAAAAGCACAGGAGCATAGCTCATAAACGAAAAATCTACACTCAGTTTCTTCTTATACTCTTTCATAGTGTCGGAATCTTTTTCAACTGCGTCCCACTTATTGACCGCAATGATACATGCTTTGCCTGCTTCAAGCGCGATTCCGGCAATTTTCGAATCCTGCTCTGTAAAGCCTTCCACTGCATCAATCATTATAACGCAAACATTGGCACGGTCCACCGCTGACTTGGCTCTTATCACACTGAAGCGCTCAATCGAATCCGTGACCTTGCTTTTGCGCCGGATTCCCGCAGTATCAATAAAATTAAACCTGCCGTAAGAGTTTTCTACAAATGTATCCGTTGAATCCCTAGTTGTTCCGGCTATATCCGATACTATGGTGCGATTTTCGCCGCAGATCTTGTTAACCAGCGACGACTTGCCGACATTCGGCTTTCCTATAACGGCAACATTTATGGTTTCATCGTCATCATCAGTGTTATTATTGTCCTCGGGAAGATGTTTTATTACCTCATCAAGCAAATCGCCTGTTCCGTGACCATGCACTGACGACACAGCAATCGGATCTCCGAGACCCAGATTATAAAATTCATAGAATTCCGCAGGAGGTGCGCCGACGCTGTCACACTTATTAATACAAAGGACGATCGGTTTTCCGCTTTTCTGAAGCATGGACGCGACTTCCCTGTCTGCGGCAAGAATACCCGAGGTAACATCGGCAACAAGTATGATCACATCGGAGGTTTCTATAGCGATCTCTGCCTGAGCCCGCATCTGCTTTAAAATAACATCATCGGAATACGGCTCGATCCCGCCCGTATCAATGAGCAAAAACTTGTTTGAGAGCCATTCACACTCTCCGTAAATACGGTCTCTCGTAACACCCGGAGTATCGTCAACAATAGAGATACGAGAGCCTGTAAGTTTATTGAATAAAGTTGATTTTCCCACATTCGGTCTGCCAACGATCGCAACAGTGCGCATGTTTCATCCTCCCTCCCGATACATTAAGATTTTAAAATTCAAAAAGAAAGACGGACATATATAATATGCCCGTCCGGAATGCTTAAACGCTTACGCTTCTTCCTTAACAACAACCTGTTTGCCGTTATAATAGCCGCAGCTTGAGCATACCTTATGTGAAACCGTGTATGCGCCGCAGTTTGAGCATTTAACAAGTGTGGGCGCATCCATTTTCCAAACGCTGGAACGCCTCTTGTTTTTTCTGGCTGTGGAAGTTCTTCTCTTTGGTACTGCCATTTCTATTTCCTCCTTAATTTTAAGTGAATGAAATTATTGTTCATCAAGCAACTGAAGAAGCGCCGCCATACGGGGATCAACATCCTTCTTGCAATCGCATTTTTCCCTGTTCAGATTCTTTCCGCATTTGTAGCACAGACCTTTGCAGTCCGGCTTGCAAAGTATTTTACTTGGTAGAAAAAGCTGAATCTCTTCTCTGATAAAACTATCAAGATCCAAAACACCGTTCGGAACTACAACATAATCGTCAAAATCCGCGTCGGCGTTATTTGCAAGCTGCCTTACAAGAATTTTTCTGACAGAAAACGCCATATCTTTGACAACATCATCGGCACATCTGTCGCAAAAGCCGTAAAAGACAAAGGAGATATCCGCGTTGAAATAGACGACACCGGCTTTTTCAAAGGCAGTCCCCTTAACTTTGGCGCCTTTTTTTATCGGGTTATACGTACTGTAAACCAGATCCTGAAGATCTAATTTATAATCGAAATCAATGGGCTTGGAATCGCCGTTGAAAAGATTAGATACGTCAATTTCCATAAAGACCAACCTCTTCTTGCACTTTTAGTATTATATATATTAAGCAGGTCTTTGTCAATAGTAAATTAAAAAAATAAAAAGTAAAAACAGATTGAAAATAAAGAGTGCAAAACAAAAGCCGCTGAATTTCAGCGGCTCCAACAAATCAAAGTTCCTCGCAGTAATCAAAGATCTCTACAGGAAGATCTTCCTTATCGCAGCTTATTGTGAAATAAAAGTTTACATCGGTTGCTTCGGAAAGCTCGGAAAGCATATCAAAGAACTGCGGAAGCTTGGAATAATCACGGCCGACTATTTTAAACGTAGCGTCGATCAAAACATCCGTTACATCGTAATTGCCGGCACAGATTCCCGCAAGGAAACCGTAAAACGCTTTGCAACCGCTGATTCTGTAGGTTTCGGTCTCAAGAAGTCTTGCTTTAGAAGAGATGTCGTAAGTGAGCTTAGGCTCTTTTTCAACACAAACAACATTTCCGTCTGAAGACTCAACGCAGGAATTAACAAGATCAATAAGTTTCTTTGTTTTTCCGGAACCTTTATTTCCGATAATAAGCTTTATCATTTATTATTCCTCCAAGGTTAATTTCATTTATTAAGTGCAATTATATATTATCATATACCGAGTTCTTTTTCAAGTTTTTCTTTTTCACTTTCATAACCCGGTTTGCCGAGCAAAGCAAACATATTCTTTTTATAGCTTTCGACACCCGGCTGATTAAATGGATTTACACCGAGAATATAACCTGAAACAGCGCATGCTTTTTCAAAGAAATAAATGAGATAACCGATATTTTCTTCCGTAACGGCAGGCGATTCAAGCACAAGATTCGCAACGCCGCCCTCTGTGTGCGCAAGAAGCGTGCCCTGCCTTGCCTTTTCGTTGATATAACTCATTGTTTTTCCGGCAAGGAAATTAAGACCGTCTATGTTATTCTTTTCTTCATCTATTGTGAAATCCGAAAGCGGCTTGCCAAACTTTAAGCAAGTCTCAAACATAAGCTGTGAGCCGCTTTCCTGAATAAATTGACCGACCGAATGCAGGTCTGTTGAGAAGATACATGAAACAGGATAAAGTCCTTTCCCGTCTTTACCTTCGCTTTCGGCAAAGAGCTGCTTCAGCCACTCGTTAAACATAGTCATGCACGGTTCATAACAGATGAAGCATTCCAGCTTCTTGCCCATATCATAAAAGCAATTTCTGATAACGGCATATTTTAAGCAATCGTTTTCTTCGATATTCTCGCTGTTCAGACTCTCCTGCGCAAAACGCGCGCCGTCCATCAGCGCTTTGATATCGATTCCTGCGCAGGCTATCGGCAGAAGACCGACAGCAGTAAGCACGGAATACCTGCCGCCTACATCGTCAGGCACAACGAACGTCTCATAGCCCTCTTTATCGGCAAGTTCTTTAAGAGTGCCCTTAGCCTTGTCTGTTGTGCAGAAAATTCGTTTAGCGGCTTCTTGCGCGGAATATTTTTTATAGATCAGATCTCTGAAAACTCTAAACGCGATAGCAGGCTCGGTTGTAGTTCCGCTTTTGGAAATAACATTCACGCATATATCCTTACCTTCGCATATTTCAAGAAGCTCATTAAGCATGGACGGGCTGATGCTGTTTCCTATGAAATAGATCTGAGGGGTATCTTTTGCAAGCGCATTGTAATTGGAAGATCTGAGCGCTTCAATGACAGCCCTTGCGCCGAGATAAGAACCGCCGATACCGATAACAACAAGAACATCGCAGTTCTTCTTGATATAATCGGCAACTTTTTCTATTCTTGAGAACTCCTCTTTATCATATTCCGTTGGCAGTGATACCCAGCCGAGAAAATCATTTCCCGCGCCGCTCTTATTATGAAGCGTTCTGAGTGCCTCAACGCCTCTTGCCGCATTTTCCGCAATCTTTTCCTGCAGCAGAAATTTATCAGCGTATTTATTTATAAGTCTTAATTTTTCCATATATAGAATCCTCTCTCATCACATAATACTTTTGATTATTTTACAACAAACCTTACCATTATTCAACAGTTTTATTTTAAATATTTTTGAGCATTTCTTTGAAAACAAAGGAAAAACTTATTTTTTCAATTGGTTTTCCCGCATACAGCTCGATCTTTTTTATAATATTATCTCCTGATTTGATCGTAATTTCCCCAAGAACGGCTTTTTCCGCCACAGGGGCGGCAACGGATTTTTCAATATTATAACTGTATGTGATTTCCTCGGACCCTTTTTTTACAAGAATCTTATCTGTTTCATTATAGATGGGCAGAATAGACTTTTCCTTTCCGTTTTTCACTCTTACCTGCGTTATCATGCTTTCATCAATCTGAGGCGCGATAACTTCATAGTTTGCAAATCCGTAATCAAGAAGATTGGCGGCGCTTTCAAATCTTTCGTCACTTGTCTGTGCACCGAGGACTACGGCAATAAGGCTCATTCCGTCTCTTTCGGCGGTTGCGCACACACAAAATCCCGCCTTTGAAGTTGTGCCTGTTTTCAGCCCTGTAATCCCGTTATAGCTGTTTACAAGTTTATTTGTGTTGTTGAGTTCGGTTTCTCCGTCTCTCAGATAGTCAAGCCAAACAGTTGTATAATTTCTGACCAAATCGTGACGGATAACCTCGCGAGCCATGACCGCAATGTCATATGCACAGGAATAGTGATTGGTTGCCGTATCATCCAGACCGGTGCAGTTTTCAAAATTTGTGTTTTCAAGCCCAAGCTCTTTTGCCCGTTCATTCATCATTGTTACAAATGAAGCGGTAGATCCGGCAATATACTCAGCAAGCGCAGTACAGGCGTCATTTGCGGAAGCGATAACAACGGCTTTAAAAAGCTCGTCGACCGTCATCGTCTCTCCTTGTTCCAGCCATATCTGCGAGCCGCCCATCGCTACTGCATTTTCACTTGTGCTTACTTCATCGTCCGGCGAGATTTTCCCGCTTTCTATTGCTTCAAGAACGAGCAGCATACTCATGACCTTTGTAACAGACGCCGGAGAAAGGTGCTCATATGCATTTTTTTCATAAATGACCTCACCCGTATCGGCGCACAAAAGTATGGAAGACTTTGATTTATCATCGATCTCGGCAGAGCCGGAAGTTTCTTCCTCTGCGTAGCAGTTGATCGGGAATACAAACAACAAGGTCAAACTTAACAGTAATGATATTATTTTTTTCATGTGTAACAGTTCCTTTCCAAAACCGCTGATTTCTGCTTTTAGCCATTAAATCATATTCAATTCAAGTTGATTAAATAACATATTTTTGTTATAATCATAAAAAAACAGACGGATGGACCGGCTGCACAATCGGAGTTTAAAACTATGAAAGCTGCATTTTACACACTCGGCTGCAAAGTCAATCAGGCAGAAAGCGAATATATGGCAGAGCTTTTGCAGAAAGCCGGCTTTGAAATCGTCTCGCCTGATGAACACGCCGATTTTTATATAATAAATTCCTGCACAGTAACAGCAACAGCAGACCAGAAGACCCGTCAGACCGTACGCAGATTTAAGAGACACCATCCAGAATCAGCTGTTATTCTGACAGGCTGCATGCCGCAGGCGTTTCCCGAAGAAGCAAAAAAGCTGGAGCAGGCGGACATCATTCTCGGCAACAAAAATGACGGTGATATACTTTCACTGATTCAGAAATATCTTGCGGACAAAAGCCGAATCATAGATATCAACCAGCATGAAACCGGCGAAAAATTTTCGGAATGCTCTGTTTCCTCATTCGGAAAGAGGGTCAGGGCTTTTGTTAAGATCGAGGACGGATGCGACAGATTCTGCTCTTACTGTATCATTCCGAAAAGCCGAGGCAGAGTCCGTTCCAAACCCCTCCAAGATCTGAAACGAGAAGTCTCCATGCTCGCCGAAAACGGCATTAAAGAAATCGTGCTTGTGGGGATCAATCTTTCCGCGTACGGGAAAAATCAGAATTTCAATATTGCGGACGCTGTGGAGATCTGCGCTGCTGAAAGCGGAATAACAAGAGTGCGGCTCGGAAGTCTTGAGCCGGATCATATTACCGATGATATAATTGAGAGACTTTCCGAAATAAAAAAGTTCTGCCCGCAGTTTCATATCTCTCTTCAGAGCGGCTGCGATAAAACATTAAAAGAGATGAACCGCCATTATACGGCAAAAGAATATGAGGCACTCTGCCGCAAGCTCCGCAGCACATTTGCCAACTGTACGCTTACGACTGATTTTATGGTAGGCTTCACGGGAGAAACCGAGGAGGATTTTAAAGAAAGTCTTCAATTTGTAGAAAAAACGGCTTTTGAAAAGGTTCACATCTTTCCGTATTCACAGCGCACGGGAACAGCCGCTTCAAAGCATGGCGACTCTGTTTCCAAATCCGAAAAAGAGCGCCGTGCTGCCAAAGCGGCTGCCGTTGCAGAAAGAATTCGGGTGGACTATCTGAAATCCCGGATCGGCAAAACCGTTAAAGTGCTTTTTGAGGGCGAAACCAAAGATGGGATATACAGAGGTTACACGATGAATTATATCCCTGTCAAAGTGCAAAGCGTTAAAGATATTACGGGTCTTGAACTCGAATGCACGATAACCGGCACAGACGGCGAAGAGTGCATCGCTAATTTAAGTTCCTGATATTTTCGACTTCATTTTTTACGGCTTCATTCGTTTCATCAACAAGATAACTGTAAGAATAAATGTAATATCCCTGCACATTTGAAAGGTTTTCAAGATATATGATCTGGCGCGAGATGATATTATTGTTGTCTATAAACTCGTTGATGGCGTATTCCTGATCTGATGACGCAAATTCGTCCTCTGAACCGGCCTTATAGAGAGGAAGCCCGACATATAGCTTCGACGCGGTTGTTCGGTCGTTCCACTCTTTGGCAGTTCTGGTAAAGGGCTGTACCTCGTTATAGAAGCCGAAGTAAATCTGCGGACATATGTAATCAACATAGCCTTCCTCTGACGCCCATTTTTCCACATCCGCATACAGTGTGTTATAATTTGTTGACACCCTGGACTGCGGACTAATACCGAACAGGACATCAGGGTTGATTTCTTTCACTGCCGAATAAACGCTTCTGACCATTTGGGATACATTTTCGCGCCGCCAGTCATCAAGGGAAAGTTCTCCCCCATCCGCCTGATATTCGGCAAATTCTTCGGCATCGATATCCTTCTCCGATGTCGGATAGAAATAATCATCAAAATGAATGCCGTCCACGGCGTAGTTTTCAACGATTTCTTTTACCCCGTTCACAATCAACTGAGTGACTTCCTGCGAAGCCGGATTAAAATAGATTTTATCGCTTACATAGACGTTGCTTTTTTTGTCGTCGCTCTGAAGCCACTGCTTTGCTATATTCGAATCGCAGAGTTTATCCATATCTGCCGTTTGCAGAACACGGTAAGGATTTATCCATGCTTCAATGCGAAGCCCGTTCGCATGAGCGGCTTTTACCATTATCTCAAGCGGGTCAAACCTCAGCTCCGAACCTTGGGTTCCGAAGCAATATTGCGATACGGGAAAATATTCGGATTTATAAAATGCATCCGCGCAAGGCCGTACCTGTACCGTTACCGTATTAAGACCAATATCGGAGATCTTTTCAAAAGCATCGGAAATACTTTTTTCAAACGCAGCAGCGTCTTTGCTTGAAGATGTAAAACTTTCCAGCTCAAAATACGTCATCCATACGGATTTTACATAATCGGTGTTCTGAGGCGTATCGGTCGCTCCCTTTTCGGCCGTCGCGCAGCCGCTGAATAAAAAGACGAAAGAAATGAGCAGTAAAAAAAATTTTTTCATACTTGACACTTATCCTTTAATTTGCAAAAATATACATAAGGTGATTTTTATGGAATACAGACTCGGAAATTCTTTAAGAGTTAAAGACAAGGGCGAAACAGATGAAATGGAATGCCCCTGCTGTAAAAACAAAGTTAAATTAAGATTATTCAGAAATATGGATGTTCGTCTGATATCGTCTTATCCTTTGTTTAAGGCAACGGGCGTATATTTTCTGATCTGCCCCAAATGCGCGTCAGTATATACGGTTGATGAAGATCAGGGCGATCTTCTTGCAAGCGGACAGAAATACGCCGTGGGAAGTTTTGACCTGAAGAAACTAAAGGAATTCCGCAAATGAAATGGCAGACGGCAATCCCTGTTTATCTGTTGCTGATCAACATAATTTCCGCTGTCTTTACTGCTGCCGATAAATATAAAGCGAAGCGCGGAAGATTCAGAATATCCGAGGATCTGCTGCTCACGCTCGCTTTTATCGGCGGAGCGGCTGCCGAATATATAACCATGAAAATAATCAGGCATAAAACAAAGCACAAAAAATTCATGATAGGTCTGCCTGCCATAATGATTCTGCATGCAGCGGCAGCCATACTTGTCTTATATATTCTTAAACTTTAAGAGGTTCAAATGAACCTCTTTTTTTATTTACAGTATAATACAGATAAGACCGCTGCAGCCCTCATTAATAACACGCTCAATGGTTTCTCTGAACTTGCTGCGCGCGTCATCCGGCATGCGCTCAAGCTTTCCTCTCAGACCTTCATTGACCAGCTCGTGCAGGGATTTTCCGAAAATATCGGTTTCCCAAATCTTGTTCGGATTTTCTTCAAACTCTTTGAGCAGATACATCACAAGCTCCTGCGACTGGCTCTCACTTCCCACTATGGGCGCCACTTCCGTATATGTGTTGCATTTGATCATATGAATAGACGGAGCCTGCGCTTTCAGCTTAACGCCGTATCTGCCGCCCTGTTTCATGATTTCCGGCTCTTCCAGCGTCAGCTCGTCAATATCCGGCATAACGATACCGTAACCCGTTCTGTCCACTTCCATCAGTGCGGAGGCGAACTTTTTGTATCTGGTGCGGATCTGAGTCAGATCGCAAACGAGTCTCATCAGATCTTTTTCGTCTCTGATCTCATCGCCGCATTTTGCCGACAGGACAGAATAATAATAGGAGTTACTGATGCTGATCCTTATAGAGATTTTCCCCGTTGAAAGATCTGATTCGGATATCGACAGACCTTCCACATCCTTGTAATTTCCTAGATCCGATGCAAATTCCTTAACGCTGCGAATATTTGTTATGCTTTTGCTGATTTCACGCACATAGGAAAATATACCTTTTTTAAATTCGTCATCATAGTCAAGGCTTTTGATCCAGCTTGGAAAATTAAGCTCTATACACTTTGCCGGGAACTCATACAACACCTGTTCCAGAATACTGTTTATCTGTTTTTCATCAAGTTCAAGGCAGTTTACGGGAATGACCGGCACATCGTATTTTTTGCAAAGTTTTTCGGCAAGCTCAACGGACTCCGAACTCTGCGGTTCAACACAATTAAGCGCAACCACAAACGGCTTATTTATCTCTTTCAGCTCTTTAATGACACGTTCCTCGGCTTCCTCATATTCTTCACGCGGAATATTGCTTATTGAACCGTCAGTGGTAATGACCAGCCCGATCGTGGAGTGCTCGTTAATAACCTTTTGCGTGCCGATCTCGGCTGCCATATTGAACGGTATCTCCTCATCAAACCATGGGGTATGGACCATTCTCGGCTGTTCATCTTCAATATACCCGACCGAGCTCGGCACTATGTAACCGACGCAGTCGATCAGCCTTACTCTGAAATGCAGATTGTCATCCATAGAGAGCTCTATCGCGTCTTCGGGAATAAATTTAGGCTCGGTAGTCATGATTGTTCTTCCGGCGGCGCTCTGCGGCAGTTCATCACGTGCGCGCTCTTTTTGAAACTCGCCGTCAATTCGCGGAATCACGAGCGTATCCATAAACTTTTTGATGAAGGTCGATTTACCCGTTCTCACAGGGCCAACGACGCCTATGTAAATATCGCCCTGGGTTCTTTTTGAAATATCGTTATATATACTCATTTCATCCACTCTCCTTATACTCCGGGAATCAGCAGGACTCTTTTTGTTTCCAAAACGTCCTTGGTAAGTTCATTTTCTTTTTTTATAAGCTCCACGGAGGTTTTAAAGGTTTTTGCAATATCCCAGAGCCTTTCATTTTCATCGGCAAAGTAAACAACAAGCGCCGGCGAATCAAAATCGCTGTCACCTTTTATCTCGACATCTGAAACAACGCTGAATTTCTTTCTTTCATATTTCAGAGAAATATAATTGATCGTGATTCTTACCTCAATTATACTTTCCGATTTAATCACATAATCAAAGGAAGAGATATATGCCTGAAGCTGATTGCTTCTGACAAATTCCAGTTTCTTTTTATCGGTAACAAACTGAAGCTCGGAACGTGAATCCAGTATGAACGCATTCATTTCCAAAGTGCAGTCATCCTGCAGGCTGACGGAAAGATCAAGTATCTGCGATATGCTTATCGCCTCGAACTCAAACCGAACCGTATCCGAAAAAGATTCTTTTCTTAATTCATAATCGGTATCAAGATCGATATTGCTGAACGTGTTTTCCGTATTTCTGCTGAGTGAATAGGAGTCTTCCGAAAGATCGATCCTGCACTGCCTGTATACCACACAGGCAAGATTTATATCACCCATCAGTTCAATAACGGTAAGCTCATTATTGTCGTCCGCTTTAACCTTATAGAACAGATTACCGACACGGGATCTTACAAACGGAATATCATTCTCTTTTATCCCCGCAATATCAACAATCGTGCTTACTTCTATCGTTCTTTCGCATTTTCTGATCTCTTCCTTATCCGAATCTGTCGTATAAAGAATCGAAAAACGGATCCCGGTTTTAACAAGCATCTTATCGTCTATGAGCTTGACATCATTGCAATCCGTGTCGGCAAAAACATTGATAACCTTTTTTACAGGCGCGCCGTCAGTTACGGAAACACTGTCCTCAAACTCTGATTTCACGTATGCCGAACCTATTCTCGAAACATATGCAACCTGCTGTTTATCTATCAGCACGTCATCGTCTTCATCCAGCATCGGCGTGCTCACACAGGCATATGCGCAGATATTGAGCTGAAATGAATTGTGGATATCGATCCTGCGCTGATTGATCACGCGGTAATTACAGTACTTATTGCAAATACTTGCATCCGTAAAGATTTCACTCATTTCGGAGTCCAGGGAAATATTTTTTTCAAAATCTTCTTCAAATTCGGCTGATGACAGGCAGCCTGTTGACTCACTTATATATGTGAGAAAGATCCTTGATTTTCCGTACACGGTTATGCAGGAATTCTGATATGCGGTGTTAACGATAAAATTATTCACACAGCACCGTATTATTTTCAGCATATCATCATTATATGACTGCAGATTTTCCTGATAATCAAGGTCCATATCTATGCTTTTTGAAAAAACACAGCACTTTTCGTTTATTTCTGTTTTCCTGTTTTCCATATGAATGCTCCTTTTTAATTACTGCTAATTGATATGCGACTTAGAAAGAAAATATAACACCCTACTTTAAAGTAAATCAAAACAAAAAACACCGCCCGAAGTTTAAAACTTCGGGCGGTGCCGCGGATAATCTGCCTGAAAGAGCAAAAAAGCACTTTGAGCCGGACAGATATGTTAGGAATTAATTTTCTTTATTTTAAAAATCATTCTGATAATGGGTGCCGCAAATTTAGGCGGGGTAAGTACAACTACTTTCATAAAAGCGCCTCCAATTATTTTGTGCAGCATATAATACCGAGAATAATTACTGCGATTGCCAGTATGCGGACAAGCCATTCCGAAGGAAGACAAATCGTTATGGCGCATCCAATGCCAAAAGCTATC
Source organism: uncultured Oscillospiraceae bacterium (assembly GCA_900539845.1). GTDB lineage: Bacteria > Bacillota > Clostridia > Oscillospirales > Acutalibacteraceae > Eubacterium_R > Eubacterium_R faecavium. The sequence goes on from UQDP01000007.1 coordinate 43,421, forward strand.
CACAAAAAATCCCTTCTGCACATTTTTTTCACAGTAACAACACCTCTTATACAGCTGCAACTGTTACATTCTATGAAAGAGCCGCTTAATCGTTACTCAAAATCAAAAGAATTATGCCGCTGTGAAACTTGATTTCAACCGTGCTGTTTTTAAATTCATTGCTTTGGCCTAATGAAGTGAACGGGCTTAAAGTATAGTTATCCAGTTCATAAGCTGCGCCTTTTATACATAAGCCCTCCACCTTACCGCCGAATGCAAAAAGCGAAAAATATTTATGTTTTCCTTTTTCGATCGTAAACGAAGAATCATAAACTTTAACTATATTGTTTTTGCTGAGTATGGACGCCTGTATGCCATGCTCAAGACAATAAACGAGTCCTACTATATTTGAATAGGTATGATCCGCTCTGCCGCCGAGAGCGCAGAAAATTTCCATCTCATCCGCGCCTCTTTTAACTGCTTCCTTTATGCAGCAAAGCGTATCGGTGTCATTCTTAACAGTCGGAAATGTAAGTATCTCCGTATCCATATCAGGGCGCCGGGACGAATCAAAATCGCCAATAATGAGATCGGGCACAATTCCGGCACTTATACAGTTTAAATAGCCGGAGTCAGCCGCAATAACAAAAGATTCCCTGTCCGCGTTTTCCTTTAAAAAATCTATATCTTGCTTCGGCGCGCCGGCAATTACGGTACATTTCATTTTGACACTTCCCACTCTTTAATATTTTTCACGCTGTCATACATTTTCACATAGCTGTCATGCCTACTTTGAGGTATGACCCCGTCTGAAACGGCCTTGCAAACAGCGCATCCCTTTTCATTTATATGCGCGCAGGTTGAAAACTTGCACATTCCGAAAAACGGTCTGAACTCTCGGAAGCAGTCAAACAGTTCATCTTTGAAAATTGTTTCGTTTTTTTCAAAGTCAAGCGAAGAAAAGCCGGGTGTATCGGCAACATAACCCCCGCCTACTCTGAAAAGTTCACAGTGCCTTGTTGTATGTCTGCCCCTGCCAAGCTTTCGGCTCGTTTCACCTGTGGCAAGCCCCAAGGTTTCATCAAGCGAATTCAGAAGCGTTGATTTGCCCACACCGGTGTTACCCGTAAAAGCGGAGGTGACGCCGTCAAGAAAAGGCAGTATTTTTTCAGCGCCGTCACCTGACAGCGCATTGCAGCAGATGACGCTGAAGCCCGCCTGCTTATAAATCGTTTCATACTTTTCATAATCTGTGCTGAGATCGATCTTTGTAAAAACGATCACAGGCTCAATCCCCTTAAACTCAGCCAATGCGGTCATTTTATCAATATTATATGTATTGACTGCAGGATCCACAATAGACGAAACGATGAAAAGTCTGTCGAGATTTGCAAGAGGAGGTCTGACAAGACTGTTTTTTCTTTCAAGAATGTTTTCTATTCTGTTGTCGGAATTTTGGTTGACGGATATCTCAACATTGTCGCCCACAAGAGGTGTGATTTTCATATTTCTGAAATTTCCGCGCGCCTTACATTCATAAACAGCATCGGCGGTCTCTACATAGTAGAAGCCGCCTATACCTTTAATTATTTTTCCTTTTATCATACAAATCAACCCGCGCCGTGGCTACTGAAATCCACATCCGCTTCCTTATCTTCATTCATTGTGAACGAAAGTGAATGCGTTGCGCTCACCTCAGTAAGCTCAACATATATCTGAACGGTAGATTCGGCAGTCAGATTCGGAATGACGATCTGCTGGGATCTGCCGTTCAGGGTAACGGATTGCGTAGAATACTGCGTGCCGTTTACAGTAACAACAAGCGTGTCGGCAGGATGGTTGCCGTTCTCCTCAGTCTCATTCGGAAGAAGCACGTTAAGCGTTACAGAGTACTGCGCAGGAGCCGTAGTGGGAGGAGTGCCTGTGGAAACAGTAATGGTTATGCGTTCATCCTCCCGAACCGTTTTACCCGCGCCCGGACTTTGCTCAAGAACTACGCCGCGTCTTACAGCGCTGTCCTGCGTTTCTACATTGACATTGGTGAACCCGTATTTTTCAAGAAAGCTCTTAGCGTCATTCTGACTCAGTCCGACCACATCGGGAACCGAATACGTGGTCACTTTTGTTGTGGTAGGCCCGGAAGAGACATATATAACGATCGGAGTATCCGAGGAGACCACAGAACCGGCTTTCGGATCGGTATAGATAACGCATCCTTCTTCGACCACTTCACTTTCCACCTCGGAAACGCTGTAATTTGTAAGCTCGCTCGCCTCAAGGACGCGCTGAGCGCTTTCAACGGTATATTCATAAAGATTCGGAACCTGGATATCATCATTGCTGGCCGCAACAGTAAGCGTAACGGTTGAACCTGAAATGACTCTTTCCCCCGCCTCCGGCGACTGCGAAATAACAATTCCCGGATTATATTCATCGGTCTGCTCATACTCCGCCACAAAAACATAGTCAAATTCTTCGCTTGAAGCGAGATCATCGTATACCTGACCCACAAAATTTTCAAGCCGGTGAGTAGTTGTATTCACGCCCTGAGTCATAAACACAACAAGACCTATAATTGCCGCAGCAAGCAAAACAACACCGACAACAACTGCCGTAATCACTTTCTTTTTATGATTAGGGTCATAATCAGATGAGAGGTCCTCCTCTTCTTCCGCTTCATCATTTTCATTTACAGGCTGAGGGATATCCTCTTTAAAAATATATTTTGTTGGTTCTTTATCAACAAAGTAAGTGTAATCAAAAGTTGCAAGAGGGTTTCTTATGACCTCTTCAAGGTCAAGCAGCATTTCCGTAGCCGTCTGATACCTGTCCTGCGGGTTCTTCTGCATTGCGTGAAAACAAATCTGCTCGATTCCAACAGGAATATTCGGATTGATCTCCGTGAGCTTTTTCGGTTCTTTCTGAAGCTGCATGAGCGCAACAGAAACAGCGCTGTCCGCGTCAAACGGAACCTTTCCGGCAAGCATTTCGTAAAGAACGACACCGACAGAATAGATATCTGCGCGCTCATCCGTAAACTCGCCCTTTGCCTGTTCGGGAGAAATATAGTGAACCGAACCTATGGCGTTTTCCGTAAGTGTTTTCGTTTCCGTCCTTGAAAAACGGGCAATACCGAAATCCGTTACTTTTATGTTGCCCGTAGGAAGCAAAATGATATTCTGAGGCTTTATATCTCTGTGCACAATCCCCTTATCATGAGCATGCTGGAGCGCACGGAGGATTTGAGTAGTAAAAAATACAGCGTCATTCCAAGTTATAATATGCTGTTTTTGGATATACTCTTTAAGCGTGATTCCGTCAACATATTCCATAACGATATACTGCACTTTTTCCCCGAAGCTGACATCGTAAACCTTTACAATGTTAGGATGGGATAAAACGGCTATCGCCTTGGATTCATTTTTAAAACGCCTCACAAAATCCGCGTCATTCGAAAATTCATCTTTGAGTATCTTAATGGCTACCGTTCTGTCGTCAACATTGTCATACGCTTTATAAACGACCGACATTCCGCCGACGCCTATTATTTCCTGGACCTCATATCTGCCGTCCAAACGTTTGCCAACATAATTTTCCATTTAATCACAAGCCTTCCGGGGCAAATTTTAGTTATAATCATTTTGCTATGGCTACAACGGTAATATTATCTCCGCCGCCGTTGCTGTTGGCTTTCTTCACAAGCCTGTCTGCAAAAGCGTAGTATCTGCCGTCCTTAACCTCGCTTATCATTTCGTCATTTGAAACATAATTTGATAATCCGTCCGTGCACAATATAAGCACTTCATCATCTTCAAGATAAATCTCATCAAAATCTATTTTTATGCTCTTGTCCACGCCGATAGCCCTCGTTATAAGGTTTTTATTCGGGTGATGCTCCGCCTCTTCTTTTGTGATCCTGCCCTTGTCAACAAGATCCTGCACCAGGCTGTGATCGGTTGTTACCTGAACAAGACGATCTTCGCTTTTAAAAACATAAGCTCTGCTGTCTCCCGCATGGGCAATATAAGCACATCCGTCTTTCACTATTGCGCACACGACCGTTGTGCCCATCCCTTTGAGATCCGGTTTTGCGTCTGCAAGATCATATACTTCTATATTAGCGGCAACAAGAGCGGAATCAAGCATATTTCTGATGGATGAAGGCTTCATACTTTCTCTGTAAGCGGCGTTGATTTTATCGCTTATCACCTTAACGGCAAGAGCAGAGGCGATATTTCCACCTGCGGCTCCGCCCATCCCGTCACAGACTACAGCCCAAGCCACCTCATCCGGGAATTCGCCAACTGCATATGCGTCCTGATTTGAGGAACGGACCTTGCCCTTATCTGTTTTAGCAACGATCTTCATTCATCCACCTCTATCCTCTTTCTTCTGAGCTGACCGCACGAAGCATTAATATCACTGCCGAGCGTTCTTCTTATTGTAGCATTAATACCGTTATTTTTCAATATTTGCTGGAATTTATTAACATCTTTATCACTGCTGCGGATATTATTTCTCTCCTCCACATTATTTACCGGGATAAGATTAACGTGGCAAAGCATTCCTTTCAGCAGACGGGAAAGCTCCTGCGCGCATTCGGGAGTATCGTTTACCTTCTTGATCAGAGTATACTCAAACGACACGCGTCTGCCTGTTCTTTCGGCATATTCGCGGCAGGCACTCATTAACTCGGCGATATTCCATTTTTCATTGACAGGCATGATTGAATTTCGTATTGCATCGTTTGGCGCATGCAGGGATATTGTAAGTGTTATCTGAAGCCCGAGCTGGGCAAGACGTTTGATCTGCGGAACGACACCACAGGTGGAAACGGTTATATTTCTGGCGGAAATATTCAGACCGTTTTCACTGTTGACATTTGAAATAAAGCGCAAAACATGATCAAAATTATCAAGCGGCTCCCCGATTCCCATTAGGACAACGTGTGAAATTCGGATACCGAGATCGCTCTGCGCCGTGTGTATCTGACTTTCAATCTCACCCGCAGTCAGATTCCTTTTAAAGCCGGCAAGCGTGGACGCACAGAATCTGCACCCCATTTTGCATCCTACCTGACTTGAAACGCAAATCGTATAGCCGTATTTATACTTCATAACAACGGTTTCGATATAATCACCGCCACCGAGATCAAAAAGATACTTGACAGTGCCGTCCAGTTTTGAAACATATTTATTCTCTATTTTACAGTTTGAAATACTGAATTCCGCGGCAAGCTTTTCACGCAGCTGCTTCGGGATATTGCTCATATCCTCAAATGAGCGGACGCCGTATTTATGAAGCCATTCGTAGATCTGTTTTGATCTGAATGACGGGAGAGATAATGATTTTACCCACTGCCCGATTTCTTCTGTAGCGAGGGATCTGATATCCTTTTTCATTTAATTCCTTTCAAATATACAGTAAAAAAATCCGTCTCCGCCGTCATCGCCGGGAAAAATCGTTTTTCTGTCCGTCATTTCAAAATCAGGATGTTTCTCAAGGAAAGCATCGGCAACCTTTTCGTTTTCTCTTTTATTAAGGGTGCAGGTGGAATAAAGAAGTCTGCCGCCGCTTTTCAAACATCCTGAGGCGTTATTCAGGATCTTCAGCTGTAACTCAGGAAGCGCTTTGATGGAATCAAGCTCCTTGTATCTGATCTCGGGTTTTCTGCGAACTGTTCCGAAACCGCTGCATGGAACGTCACAGATGATTTTATCCGCCCTTGGCACCCCTTCGATGCTGACTGACGCATCGTTTACGAACGCAGAAACGTTTGAAATTCCGAGCCGTTCGCATCCTTTTTCAATAAGCGAAACACGCTGCGGATAAATATCATAGGAATAAACATTTCCTCTGCTGCCGGCAAAATAAGATGCGGTAAATGACTTTCCGCCGGGAGCGGCACAGAAGTCTACAACCGTATCCCCATCTTTTATTTTTAGTGCAGATACAGCCTTATAAGCAGATATATCCTGAATATGAAACAATCCTTTTTTAAAGGCTTCGAGCGAGGTAAGATCAGGCGCTGAATCCATTCTGACAAGACCGCCGTGAACTTCGCAGGAGAGTCCGCAGGACCGAAGTGTCTTTGCCAATTCAGCCGCGCTTGTCTTATACAGGTTAGCCACTGCGAAAACAGGCGGATTTTCATTTAGAGACGGCAAAAAGGAAAGCACCTTTTCCCTGCCGTATGCCTTGATCCACATATTTATCAGGTTTTGCGGAACAGAAAATCTTACACTCAGATCTTCAATGCCGTCTATATCTATACGGTTATCGTTGATTTTATGTAAAACGGCGTTAACAAAGGAAGCGTAATATCCCATTCCGTTCGCCTTGGCAAGCTTAACGCTCTCATCGACTGCTGCAGCAGAAGTGACCTTATCCATAAAGTAAAGCTGATAGACGCCCATCCTGAGGATAACAAGCAGTTTCGGTTTAGGCTTTTTGCAATAAAGAGAAAGGATATAATCCAGAGTCAGTCTGCGCTCCACCACACCGTATATAAGGCGAGAAGCAAAAGCTCTGCCGGCACTGAGATTGCCGAGCGCGTCATCAAGGGCAATATTTGAATACGCTCCCCCGTAAAACACCTTGTAAAGCGTATCAAACGCCGTCTGCCTTGCTTCGGTCATCTTCTTCTGTTTGCAACGAGCAGCAGTCTCAGCAGGGTCGCCAAAGAAGACGCCAGTGCCGCCACATAAGTCAGAGCAGCCGCTGTCAATACTTTTTTTGCGCCGTTATATTCGGCGCCTACAAGAAACTGATTTGCCTGTATCGTCTGAAGGGCTCTTCTGGAAGCATTGAATTCAACAGGCAATGTTATAAGCTGAAACAGAGCAACGGCAGCATACAGAATGATTCCCACATACACCAGCGGACCCCAGTTGAATATAAGCCCGATGATTGCAAGAGGAATTCCGAGAAAAGAACCGAACCGCGTTACGGGAATGATGGCGTTCCTTATTTTCAGCGGAAAATATCCATGTGCATGCTGACAGGCATGACCCGCTTCATGGCAGGCGATGCCGACTGCGGCAACACTGTTGGAACTAAAAACGCCTTCCGAAAGGCAGATCTCTTTGGTTTTCGGATTATAATGATCCGTCAGATTACCGGCAATACGCTTTATTCTGACATCCGTTATGCCGTTGAGCTGCAAAAGCTCGTAAGCCGCCTGAGCGCCGGTAAGATTTCTTGAATTTCTGACCTGACTGAACTTTTTGAAATTGGAATTTACTTTTATCTGGCAAATAAATGCAAAAATGACCACGGGAATCATGATAAACCCGGTCAGATAATAAATGTATAAATCCATAATTACTCCCCTAAAACTGTACCCTGCGGAATCCTGTTTCCGGCAAGGAATGATGAGATTTCCATTTTCTTTTTTCCAGTCGGCTGTACGCTTAAAATGCTTACACACCTGCCGTCGCCGCAGGAAACAACCAGTTCTTTTTCAGAGGATACCACTGTACCCGGCACGCAGTTCATACTGATATCGCTTAGGCGTGAACTGTGTATCTTTACGACTCTGCCGTTTATTATAGTCTGCGCACAGGGCCATGTCTGAAGTCCTCTTATTTGATTGTGCACTTCAAACGCTGATTTATTCCAGTCAATATTACACATTGATTTATCGATCATATGCGCGTAGGACGGCTCTCCGCTTTGCTTCTGAGGAACAGCCTTTCCGTTTTTTATAAGCGCAATGGTATGCGAAAGCGCGTCAGCGCCTGAAACGGCAAGGCGGTAAAATAACTCTGCCGATGTTTCATCAATGCCGATATCCGTCTTTAAAGTGTAAAGTATATCGCCGGTATCAAGTCCTTCGTCCATCTGCATAATACAGATTCCGGTCTCGCTCTCGCCGTTTAAAACAGCTCTTTGTATCGGCGCCGCACCGCGGTATTTAGGCAAAAGAGAAGCATGAACATTGATACATCCGAAAGCAGGTACATTCAATATATTTTCGGGAAGTATCTTTCCGTATGCGGCAACAACGATCAGATCGGGAGATATTTCCCTGATCAAATCAAAGGCTTTACCGTCTTTCAGTGTTGCAGGCTGATAAACGGGAATAGAATATTGCAATGCAAGCTGCTTTACCGGCGGAGGAGTCAATATCTGCTTTCTGCCGACTTTTTTATCGGGCTGTGTAAAAACAGCCGCTATCTCATGTTGATCATCAATAAGTTTTTTCAGGCTCGGCACTGCAAAATCAGGCGTACCCATAAAAATGATTCTCATTAGTCCTCCAGTTTTCCGTCTGCAAGATGAGCGGTGAAAAGGATCCCGTCAAGGTGATCAATCTCATGACAAAATGCGCGTGCTTTTAGATCCTCACCCGTAAATACCTGCCACTTTCCGTTTCTGTCCTGCGCCTTTACCTGCACTTTTTTAGGACGGACCGTAACGCCCCATTTTCCGGGAAGAGAAAGGCAGCCTTCGCTCTCCCTCTGTTCTCCTTCCTTAAAAGTGATCTCGGGATTTACAAGCTCTATCGGTCCTTCGCCGACATCGATAACCACGACTCTTTTCAGTATACCGACCTGAACAGCGGCGAGTCCCGCGCCGTTCGCGTCGTACATGGTTTCAAACATATCATCAATGAGAGTAGCCAGTCTTTCGTCGAACTTTTCAACCTTTCTGCTTTTTTTATTAAGGATCGGATCCCCGAACTTAACAATATTTCTCAGCGCCATTTTTATTCTCCTAATTCAGTTCATAAGGGTTAAGGTCCGCAGAAACGGAAACACCCTTATATTCTTTCATTTTATCAATCTTTTTTAATATTTCATTTAACAATCTGCGAACGGATTTTGAATTTCTGCATTTAACCGTTAATCCGTATCTGAATTGATTATTAATCTTACTGATCTTTGACGGACTGGGGCCGAGCACAATCAGCTTTTCATCTGAATACTCCGTCTTATTTAAGGCAACAAGATTTTCAAAAAATGTTTTGGCGCACAAAGCTGCCCGGTTCTCGTCCTCAGAAACAAACGATATGAAATAAATATCGCAAAACGGCGGATATGTGAGCAGTTTTCTGGATAAGATCTCATTATTATAAAAGGATCTGTAATCCTGCTCGGCTGCAAATTCTATCACTTCATTATACGGATTTATCGTCTGGATCACCGCTTTTCCCGGTTCTGTGCGCCTTCCGCTTCTGCCGACAACCTGCGTTATCAGATCGAAGGACTTTTCCTGCGCCAAATAACTTTCATCATACAGGGAATTATCCGCATTCACAACGCCGACAAGCGTGACATTGGGAAAATCCAGACCTTTAGCCACCATCTGCGTGCCGATTAGGATATCATATTCTCCGCTTGAAAATGCGTCAAACAAACGCTGATGGCTGAATTTGCCGGCAGTTGTGTCCGCATCCATTCTTAAAACCGAAGCATCGGGAAACAGTCGGTTAAGCTCATCCTCAATGCGCTGCGTACCGTATCCGCTGTATCTAATACTGTTTTTTCCGCATTCGGGGCAAATATTATCGAGCGGCTTTGAAAAACCGCAGTAGTGGCACATCAGTCTGTTGCTGTAACTGTGATATGTCAAGCTGATGCTGCAGTTTGGACAGGTAAGCACATGACCGCAACTGTTGCACGCTATAAAAGTGTTATATCCGCGCCTGTTGATCAGTAAAATAGTTTGTTTTTTCTTGTTTAGATTTTCGCTTATCAGATTTTCAAGTGTTTTGGATATCGGTGATTTATTGCCGGAAGCCATCTCCCTTTTCATATCCACGGTTATGACCTGCGGCAGCTTCGATGCTCCGAAACGCTCATTAATCTCGCACAATTTATATTTTCCGCTCAAAGCCGCGGAATAACTTTCCACGCTCGGAGTGGCTGATGTCATAAGAAACAGCGCCTTATTGTACCTGCATCTGAAATTTGCAACATCACGGGCATGATAACGCGGCGTTCTTTCGCTTTTATAAGTGTGTTCCTGTTCCTCATCCATGATCAGAAGACCGAGATGGTGAACAGGTGCAAAAACAGCGCTTCTTGTGCCGATAACGATTTTTGCCTCACCGCGGTCAGCGCGCTTATATTCGTCGCTTCTTTCTCCGATGGAAAGACCGCTGTGCAGCACCGCCACCTTTTTTCCGTATCTGCTGTGAAATATAGAAAGCATCTGCGGAGTGAGGGCGATCTCAGGCACAAGGACAATAACGTCTTTACCCATTTTCACAGCCTCGTCAATCAGCTTAAGATAAACCTGCGTTTTACCGGAGCCCGTAACACCGAACAGAAGCCCTGTTCCGCCGTCTGCCTTCAGCATATCAAGATAGGTCTGAAAAGCCTCATTCTGGCTGTCAGAAAGGTTTATCGGAGTCAGTTTACCGTCATCAGAAACATTTTTATATGGGGTCCGATAAACCTCTTTATTATAGTATTCACATAGCTGATACTTAACCAAATTATCAAGCACGCCTTTTCCGACAGAACAAAAATCGCACACTTCAGCCACAGACGCCGACCCAACATCACACAGCAGGTCAAAAACGGACTGCTGTTTTACGGTAAGCCCCGACGACGGCAGCGCGTTTTCCCTCAGTCTGATCATACGGCTGCTCTTATCGCCGATCTTATCGATTCCCCGCGGAAGCATCTGCCTAAGGCAGTCATAGGTTGTGCAGAAACATCTCTCTTTGAGCCAAACGGCAAGGCTTACCATCTCTTCGGAAAGCGGGCTTGTTTTTTTATCAACAGACCGTATCTCTTTTAACCGGGAATTTATTGCATAATACAGCTTTATTACGATTCCGCTGCGGAGATTATTTGCTCTGCCGAACGGAATTCTGACACGTGAACCTATACGAACTTCGGAAACCAAAGAATCGGGAACGTAGTAGTCATAATCGGCGCCGGCACTGAAAAAAGTATTTTCAACCGCTACAGAAGCGATCAGTCTGTTCATTGCTCAGAACTTTCCGTCTCGTCTGCCGGTTCTTCAATTGCAGTGTTTTTTTCAACAACATTGTTGTGTTCTTCGGCACCATGATTCTGCGCTTTGATCTCCTCAGGCTCCTCAACAACGAATTTTCCGTCATATATATCGTTGATCGCTGTTGAAACACTCTTTTCATCCAGCAGGACCTCATTGTTGTTTGCCTCATCTCTGATCTCTCTTGCTCTTTTGGCAACGCCCACAACAAGGCTGTATCTGCTGTTGCAATCCTTAAGTAATTTTTTCAAATCGGGGTTAAACATAATAGTATCTCCTTTAGTTATTAAGATTACGCTTTTCAAGTTCAGCGTTTAGAATATCGTTTATTTCCTGAACCGCCTTTTCAAGCTCGTTATTGACGACTACATAGGTAAATTTAGAAGCCGCCTCTATCTCTTCTTCAGCGATTTTTAGGCGCATTTTGATTACCTCATCACTTTCGGTATTGCGCTTTTTGAGTCTGTACTCCAGAGTCTGCATATCCGGCGGCATCAAAAAGACAGATACAGCGTCAGGATAATTCTTCATTACCTTTTGAGCGCCTTTTCTTTCGATGATCAGAAAACAGATTTTTCCTTTCTGCACAGCCGCAAGCGCAGGAGCAGCGGGAGTTCCGTAATAGCAATTATTGTAGCAGGCGTATTCCAAAAAACTGTCCTGCTTTATCATATCCTCAAATTCTTCTTTTGTTTTGAAGAAATAATTGACTCCGTCTATCTCACCGGCGCGCGGCTGTCTTGTTGTTGCCGACACGGATTCACAAACATCATTTCTTATCTTTGAGATCTCTCTGAAAACAGTGTCTTTTCCGCAGCCGCTCGGAGCGGATAAAATAACGATCATGCCTTTTTTTCTCATCCCACATCCACCTTTGCACCAAATTTCTGCGCCATCTGTTTTAAATCGAGGTAGGACAGCACTACATTATCGGAATCCGTTATAATAACACTCATCGTTTTTCTTCCATGCGTAGCGTCAATCAGCAAACCGTTAGCCTTAGCCTCCTGAACGATTCTTTTAACAGGTGCGGATTCAGGACTGACGATCGATATGATCCTGTCAGCGTTCACAAGATTTCCGAAACCTATATTCACCAAATTCATCACAACACACCTTTCAAGAAAACGGATTCAAATCCGTCTGAAAATCTTATTCGATATTCTGGATCTGCTCGCGGATTTTCTCTATCTCCGCTTTGATATCAACCACTCTGCGCGCGATCTCAACATCGCACGCTTTGGAACCTATCGTGTTGGCTTCCCTGTTTATCTCCTGAACAAGAAAATCCATTTTTCTGCCTATCGGCTCTTCTCCGTTCAGAAAATTCCTGAGTTGTGAAATGTGAGAACGCAGTCTTACTGTTTCCTCGGCAACAGCGACCTTATCGGCGAATAACGCAACTTCCTGAATGATTCTGCTCTCGTCAAGAGACACATCTCCTATAAGTTCATGCACCCGAGTGACAAGCTTGTCATTATACTCCTTAACGGTCTGAGGCGAACGCTCCTCAATAAAAGACACGTTATCTATTATAGCCTGCGCATGCGAAAGAATATCACAGCGCATTTTTTCGCCCTCCGCCTCACGCATGGAAATGAACTTATCGACTGCCTGTTCGGCAACCGGCTGAATGAGCGACCAGAGCTTTTCTTCGTCCTCATCCGCCTTTCTGAGCACAAACACATCAGGAAAACGCGAAACGGCGGAGGTTCCGAAATCGTCTTTTAACGAATAAGTTTGAGAAAGCTCTTTAAGCGCTTTCACGTATGCCGAAGCAAGCGTGTGATTCACGAGCACATCGGCATCTTCGGTATCCAGCGCCTCAACACCGAGAAAGCAGTCAATCTTTCCTCTGGAAACACGGGAATTGATATATGCCTTTAATTTTTCCTCGGCAAAGCCGTACTGGCGCGGCAGACGGCAGTTGAAATCAAAATAACGGTGATTTACGGATTTCAGCTCGACCGTAATAAAATAACCGTCGGTTTGTGCAGTTGCCCTGCCAAAACCTGTCATAGATCTAATCATAACAAATCTCCAAACAATTTATTTTCAATAACAGTATTAAATAATAAATAATATTATATAACCGCGCATAGCACAGGTCAACTGTTTGTTAATATTTTATTTACAATATTAATCATTTATTTACAAATTAAAAAAGGACAGAAACTCTGTCCTTTCTCAGCATTTTACTTATTTGAATTTTTAATGCGCAAAGAATATATCTTTGCGCACACGGCATTTCTTTCAGAACCCAGTCTTGAACAGGGAATAGAAAATGTTGAATTCTTGATTCCCGAGCATCTTACAACACGGTCATATACAAATTGTCCGACAGCTTTTTTTCGGATGAAGCCTGTGCGCAGCACTGTTTTCTGCGAAGTTGTTTCCATACGAAGCGCCACGCGCTTCCCTACCGGCAGGGAATAATCAAATTCATACACATATCCCTCGCGCGTGAAGCCGAGCTTTCCGTTTTCCGTGATACGTATATCATAAGTTCCGTAAGGCGCGTCGCTCTCCATGATCACACAGCCGGCAGAATCCTTAAGGAGCATGATATCAAGCTCAAGGACTGAGCCTACGGGAACGCACTTCAAGCCTGTGTTCACATAGCCGCTGCCGCCTTTAAACTCAACTGCGCCGCCTGTGCGCACATTTCCGTAAGAAGTGCATTTTTCAGTGCCCAACACAAACGCAAAATCATTATCTCGGCTGACAAGGGGAAAGGAAACCTTTGCGGCGGACTTGTCAAGCTGTTTTACAGAGCGTTTTTGCGTACAACTCCCCCATGTTTTCTCTGCAATAAGCGGAGCGGAATCGGCAAATCTCTCGAACAGATCTTTCTCGGTCAGCCCGGATGCCCGTTTGTCTATATTATCGTTCCACAGGGCAAAAGCCGCTCCGAGAAGCTGTTTGTTTCCCTGAGGAAGCTCAATATATTTTCCTCCTTTTTTAACTTTAACCCTGTTGGGAAAAAATTTTCGGAAGACTTTTCTTTTATTTAAAAAATCTTTATAGCTTCCGCGGCTGCCGCTGCCGTCAGGGACCATATACAAATAACTGTCTATCGTATTGATAAGTTCAAATCCCATCTTATACATCTCAAGCCCGTCCGCCCAATCGGCAGACCAAAGATTCATCTGCACATTCTCTATCGCTTCTCTGCCGATTGGAGTTTCAGGGTCATCTTTGATCCATGTGAGACCACCCCACAGACGAACGGGATTGCTTTTTTTAATATACGGCACGATCTCATTAAAAAACCTGCGGTACGCTGTGTAATCGCTCAGAAATTCATCGGCGCCCAAATGGACTGCGTTGTTCGGCGCAAACACGGCATCCTGAGACTTTGTATATTCATCAAAAATACGTTTTACATATTCTATGCTTTCCCGGCGGCTGATATCCAAATGATCCGTCAAAGGGCGCTTATCCATCAGCGGAGAGACCTTGCCGCTCACCATATATTCGGGAAAAACCTTGGTAAACGAAAGGGCATGTGCCGGAACGTCGATCTCGGGAACAATATTTACTCCCTTTGACGCTGCGTATTCAACAAAAGCTCTAAACTCCTCTTTTGTATAGTGATAGTCCTCAGCGGTCGGGCTCTCCCCTTTTTCATTGGCAAGCCCCGATTCCAGCCGGAATGCCTCATAGGCGCCGAAAGTTGAGCTATCACCTTTTTGAGCATAATCCTCAAGCCATATGTAGTTATCATTGAGATGGACATGAAAATCATTCATTTTAAACCAAGACATAAAATCAACGATATCATACAGCGCCTGCATCGAAAACGGTCTGCGCGCAACGTCAAGCATAAAACCGCGCACGGGATAACGCGGATAATCTTTCATCACTCCGCCGGGAAAACCGTTCCCTGCCAAAAGCTGAAGAGCTGTTTTTCCCGCCCAGATAAGACCTTTTTCGCTGCAAGACTGAAGCTTAAGTCCCGTTTTCGGGTCACAAACAGCTGTATAGCCTTCCTCACCGAGATAAGACAGCGCTTTGTTAAGCGAAAAGTTCACGGAAACACAGTTCTTACTTTCATCATGATATACAGGAAGGGAACGCTTCAGAAAGCGCCTGCAATCCCGGGCAAACAAACCCACAGCGTTTTCGGCACCATTAGAACAAACAATAGCTTCAACATCTTTTAAAACCAATACGCCGTTGCCGAAAGCCTTCCACTGCGCAGGTTCTGGAACGATATCCGGCTTTCGGTCTTTTTTATCTCCGTATTCTCCGGGAATGAAAACAGGAATATCGGTTTCAAATCGATTGCCGCTTTTTTTATCCGTCACTCTGAAAGAAAGGTTTACAACACAATCATTGAGCGGACGGTGAATCAAAAGGTCATCATCCACGATCTGACTGAAATCAGCGCCCATAAATTCAGTTGTATATGTACTGCCTGAAGTCACGGTTACTTGATTGCCGGAGACCGTTGCATGTATATCGGCAAAATGCAAATTGTTCTTCATAATCACGACGCCTCTTTTCTAAATTACTGAAAAATCGACCTGTTGTCATAAATCCAATCGGTCTTAGTTGACCAAAAGTCAGATCTATTTATAAATTTCCGCTATCTTTCTCGCTTTTTCACGAACCATATCGGCAAGATACTGCGGCTGCATAACCTTAATCCTATCACCAAACTGCATGATCCATGAAACGAATCCGTCACTGACAGCCGCCTCAACATTCGTCTCAAAATGCCATATATCAACAGCCATAAGCGGAACGGAAGTTCCAAACCTGTCCAGTATCTGCTCACGAAGATCAAGATGGCAGCGCAGCGTAACCGTATCTACCCTGCCGCTGAACATATTGAACATTTTTGAAGAATAGTCGGCAGGGTCAAACTCCTCCTTGTACTCACTGCATTCGCAAACAGGGCGAGCAGGCGTATCAAGCGGCGTTATATTTCTGATACGGTCAAGGCGAAGATTCATAAGATTATCATGGCTGTCCTTATTGCACACAAGATAATATCTGTCATCCTTCCAGATCAGCGCATAGGGAGAAACAACAAACACCTTTGTGGTATAGCTTTTTTTGTTTTCTTTATCTATCTTGCGGGTTCTGTACTTAAAACGCACCTGCTGTTTTGCCGAAATCGCCTCATCCAGCATATCTATTATATAATAAATCTCTTCATTATCACATTTATTCGCGCCCTCAAGATAGACCTGAGGGGAAAGCGCCGCCGCCTGATTCACGGAAAGAAGCCCGCGCAGCTTGGAAATGAGAGAACGTGTTTTTTCCGGCGTAATGAACGCAGCTGACTTCACGGCATCCACAAGCAGCCGCACTTCGGGCGGCTCATACTCACGTGAAGCAAGGTAGAAGCCTCTTTTCGGAGTTACTGTTGAAACGACTTCGCATCCAATCTCATTCAAAGCCTTCACATCGGCATAAATGCTTTTGCGCTCACACTCGATTCCGTCTCTCTTCAGCATATCTATCAGCTCCGCCGATGAGAGCGGATTGTCTTCATCTGAAAATTTACGCAAATATCGGTAGATCAGAAGAGTTTTGATTTTAGTTGACTGCATAAAATCACCTCAGCCGAATAATAACATGCTTGCCAAAACGGTCAAAATCTTCGATTTTGCCGGCGTTTCGTGAGGTTATTATACCACATTTATGAAATGCTTTCAACAATAGTCCTGAAAATAGGACAGCAATCCGATGAACCGCTCGTGCCGTCCTCCGTCATAACCACAATGGCATATTTCGGGTCATCATAAGGATAGATACCTGCAAACCATGTGTTCAGCACTTCTCTGCCGTCCTTATAAATACCACTCTGCGCCGTGGAGGTCTTTCCTGCCGAGGAATCATTATATTCGGCAGCAGAGCCGGTTCCGTTTGTTACTACATAACGCATATAGCTTCTCAATATTTTTGAAGTTTCTTCGGATATAACACGCTTTGATTCCTTCTGCCCAGTTTCTTTTACATCTTCATTTATATCGACTGTGCCTGCAACAAGCCTCGGTTCTCTGTAAACGCCGCCGTTTGACAGAGCACACAGCGCAGTGCAAAAATGCAGAGGCGTGGAAGTCAGAAGCCCCTGACCGAACCCGAGGAGCGCAAGCTGACCTTTGGACGATAAGTCATTTTCGTCAGGCAGGTTGCCGTCGGACACGGAATCGTTTTCCATAAGCCGGGTTTCACCTCCGAATCCGAATGCACGTGCAGTTTTGAGCACCTTATCGGCACCGAGCTGAAGCGCAAGCTTAACAAAAAAACAGTTGCAGGAATTGGCAAGCGCCTCACGCATATGCTGCTGACCGTGCGCTTTCTCTTTTTGGCAGGAAAAAACAGTGTCACCCACCGTGATATTCCCTGTACAGTTATAGCTTATATCTATGCCGTTTTCGATCGCACAAGAGGAAACAACAAGCTTGAAAACCGAACCGACAGTATACGGCATAACGGCACGGAGCATATTATCATCCGGCGCGCAATACAGAGCAAGAATATCGGCTGTGTTCACATCCATAACCACAACGGCGCCTTTTCTCATATATTTCGCCGCGTCTTCAACCGCCTGCTGTATTCTGGAATCCACAGTGAGCTGTACGCCGTACGGCACTTCAGTATTATATTCCTCCGCTGTTTCCCCTTCATCGCCCTCAAGAAGTCTGCCAACGGCATCTACACCGAAATTGATCTTTTGCTCATAAACGACCTCTCCGTACTCTTTCTGCACAAGTTTCAACAGCGGTGTCAGTGCGGTCTCCTTGGTTTCCATGATTTTTATATATTGGCAGTTTGCGTAACTGTCTATTTTGCGCACAACAGGATAACCCTGTGACAGTTCATCCACGATCTCTTCCGTCTCCCTTTGTGAAAACAGCTTATTCAGCTCAGAAAGGCAGTTCTGCGTGGGACGGATAACCGCAACAAGCGAATTCTGATTATTGTTCATTCTTCGCATATTGCGGTCATAAATCGTCTGTTTGAGTGAAGTTACGGTCAGCGTATAGCTGTTGTAACCCGAAGACACCGTATAATCTCCGCTCAGTGAGATGCATCCTATTCTGCCGATGGTGCAGACAAGCAAAAGCGCAACACTGAACATAACACACATCAAACGCTTAACCAAAAAAAACACCCCTGTGATATTATTCACAAGGGTGCCTGATTTAATCACTTTTTCTGCGCAAAATCGCATCTGAGGAAACGGGTCTGTCCGTGTTAAACGAATAGACCGCAGTCGCTTTATTCGCAACGGAAGTTTTTTCGCCGTCCGTTTCACAATAAAGATCCGAAACCGTTATGTTATAAGGCTCTTTGAACGGTTCCAGTACCTCTAGCTGCTCGCCTTCATAAAATCTGTTGCGCTGGTCAACCGTGAGCCTGTTTGCGTCCATGCTTTTAAACAGAGCGCATACCTCCCACGAGCGTACATATCCTCCGTATTCCGTTACCTGACCTTTCTGAATCGGACCGAAATAGAAGCCTGTTGTATACTCTCTGTGGCTCATTCTGTCCATTTCATCTACGATCCACTTTGAAGGCACAAATTCGGCAGATGGATTTTCTAAATACTCATCTATGGCGGCGCGGTATGCATGCGTAACCGCGGCAGTATAGTATTCACTTTTTGCCCTGCCTTCAATCTTAAATGAATCAATGCCTGCCGATACAAGTTCGGGAATATGCTCTATCATGCAAAGATCTTTTGAATTAAAAATATAAGTGCCGTCTTTTTCTTCATTTACAGGGAAATATTCTCCCGGCCTTTTTTCCTCTACGAGACTGTATTTCCAGCGGCAGGGTTGGGCACAGTCTCCCCTGTTAGCGTCTCTGCCCGTCAGATAATCTGAAAGAATACATCTTCCGCTGAAGCTCATACACATGGCCCCGTGTACAAAGGCTTCTATTTCAAGCTCGGGAGGGCACTGATCACGGATCATTTTGATCTCTTCAAGCGACAGCTCCCTTGCGGTTACAACGCGTGACGCTCCCATATCGTAAAAAGCTTTTGCCGATTCATAATTCACAATGCCGGCCTGCGTTGATATATGGATCTCAACATTCGGCGCATATTTTTTTGCGAGCGTAAGCACGCCCATATCCGCAATAATAAACGCGTCAACGCCGATTTCTCCGGCATATTTAAGAAATTCCGGCATCTGATCTATTTCATAACTGCGCGGCAAAGTGTTGCACGTAAGATAGAGCTTTTTATTATTTTCATGGACAAATCGAACCGCGTCTTTTAGCTGATCCGCGTCAAAATTAGAGGGATTGGAACGCATCCCGAATCTGCTTCCGCCCACATAAACAGCGTCCGCCCCAAATTTTACGGCGAGTCTCAGTCGCTCAAAATCACCGGCGGGAGATAATAATTCAATACTACGCATAAGCACACCCGCTTAATAACTCAGATAAGGAGCATGCTTCTGAATCAGGGATCTGAATTCAGTATATGTTTCCGCAGTATAAAGATTTCCGTCATTGTCGTGGAAGAAGAAGTATGCGTCGGTTTCAGCCGGAGACAATACAGCATCTATAGCGGCAAGTCCCGGGTTGCAGATCGGTCCTTCGGGAAGCCCAACCACTGTGGAATCAGAATTTGTGTTGTAATACTGAAGATAATAGTCAGCAGTATGCGCGGATGTTGAAGAGAGCGCAGGCTCAACATCATTGTTGATATAGTCCGAAGTGGACTGACAGCCGAGTGACGGGAAATTGGTCGTATCGCTGAGCCTGTTTTCAATGACCGCTGCGATTGTTTTCATCTGATCCACGGATCCCGCTTCCGCCTGAACAATAGAAGCAATGGTAATCACTTCATCCATAGTATAACCAAGCTCCTCGGCTTTACGCCTGTGATCCTCGGTAATGACTTTGTCAAGCTGACCTACAAAGGTTTCAATGACGCTTGACGCGCTTTGACCGATATAAAAATCATAAGTTTCAGGGAACAGATAACCCTCAAGCCTGTACGGCACGGTCTCTTTTGATTTCAGATCGGAAACAAGAGAATACGAAAAGTCAGTTGATTCTATTACGGAGAGCAGGGAAGCTCTGTCGCACACCTCGTTTTCCACAAGAAGATCCACGATTTGCGGAACCGTGTAACCTTCAGGAATCGTAAGCCTGACGGTCTCGGTGGTTTCTGCCTTTCCTTGCATATTTATGAGCATACCTTCGAGACCCATCTGACCGTTGAGATAATAAACTCCCGCCTTAAAAGGCCCGGTAACATCATAATCTCCAACCATTACAGACGCCAGCTTAACGTAAAGCTTACAGAAATTTTTACAGATTATAAGGTCATTATCGGCAAGAAGATCGATAGCGTCAGATGTAGACTCGATATCCTGGGTGTAATTGACTGTTACGGACGAACTCGACTTCGTCATACCGAAAACATCGTTTAAGCAAAAAATAGCATAGACCGAAATGATCATAGAAACGACTATAACGATTATAAAAAACAGATATGTTGACGCTACGCCGCCTTTTTTGCCTTTATTGCGTTTTTTACCTTTTTTTGACGCGGCTGATCTCGCCGGCTTTTTTTCCGTTTTGATTCCGGAATAATCCTGATTCGTAAAATACACGTCTTTTTTTTCATTTACGGCATCCGTATCTGAAAGATTTATTCCGGTTTCGTCAAGTTTGAAATCGTCGGCCATAAATTGCCTCCTTCACACCTTTATCACTGAATTCTGAAGCACTATGTAATCGACCGGCACATCAAACAGATCGGTCGGAAGCACATCGCTTAATAATTCATTATAACACAAACCAATGGTTATAAATGTAAATTTTTCTAAAAATCTGTCATAATATCCTTTACCGTAACCGAGTCTGTAGCCGCGGCGGTCAAAGGACAACCCCGGAACAACGCACACGGCGTTATCAAAACCATCTGCCTTTTCGCACTGCGCGGGATCGGGCTCGGATATTCCGAAAGCGCCTTTGACAAGCTGAGACAAATGATTGACAATATAAAAGTCCATATTCCCGTTCTCATCGGAACATCTCGGAAGCGCAAGCCGTTTGCCGTCGCTCAGTGTGCGCCTGATGATTGGCAGGGTATCTATCTCGCTTCCGCTCGAAGCATAGCATAGAATCGTGGAAGCGTTTTTATACAATTGCGTTTCCAAAAAGCCGCTGCAAATGGATTGATCTTTTTCCTGTTTATTCAGAATCGCGGCACGTTTGGCTCTAAACGCTTTTCTCAGTTCGCATTTTACTGTCTGCACTGTATGGAAGCCCTTACTTTATCTGAGATATCCCTGCCTTTTAAGGCGGCAACAATCTCAAGCCCGAAATCGACTGAAACGCCGGCGCCCTTTGCGGTTATGAAATTACCGTCTTTCACAACATAGTCCGAAGAGATCTGTGCGCTGGTGAGATACTGCTCAAATCCCGGGTATGATATTGCCTTTTTACCCTCAAGAAGACCGAGTTTGCCGAGCAATGACGGTCCGGCGCATATCGCGCATACAAGGCGGCCTTCATCGGAGGCAGTTTTAAGGCAGTCCTTAACAAAATCGGATTTCTCAAGATTTGTGACTCCGGGCATTCCGCCGGGAATAACGACCGCGTCCGCCTTACGGATATCAACGTTTTCCGGCAGAATATCGGCAGTTACTTTCACGCCGCAGGAGGATTCCACGACCATTCCCGAAACACCTACTGTTTTAACCTCAATACCGGCTCTTCTCATCATATCAACAGGCGAAAGCGCCTCTATGATTTCAAATCCATCTGCAAGAAATACATAAACCATAAATAAATCTCCTTTGTTCATTTGCGTTTATATCCCGTACCGCCGCAGGGAAGATCATATTCCGAAAAGATCATTCCTGCCGGATATTCATAATCGCTCCCGTCATACAGATAATCCGTTATTTCGCGCGATTCGAAAAAGGAAACGCAGTGATCATATTTTTCTGAGCTGAAAAGCTTTTTTTTAAATCCGAATTTTGCGTAATATCCGAAAAGTTCATCATTCGCCGGAATTAACCACAGAAAATCATATCCGAAGGATTTGGCTTTATGAATCAGTTCACTGCACAAGCCTTTGTTTCTGTACGCCTGCGAAGTGCAGACCGCATAAACATATTTCCCTTTTCTGCCGCAATATTCACAATCAACAAGAAATAACATGGAAACAAGCCTGCCGCCGAAAAAGCTCCCGAGGCATCGTTTATGCAAACAGTTATCTAAAAAGAAAACGATATCCTCCTCCGTGTCGCCGAAAACGCTGTGCCATAAAGATATGATCTGAGCGCGGTCTTCGGTAAAGCCGACCGATCTATCCATGATAAACCGCCGATTCCTTTCTGAGCCAGATAACGGGCTTATAGGACTGCTTGGCTTTTCGCAGTCCCTCTATTCCGAGATCCTCTTCCCTGTTAACGTATATATATCCGTCCGACAGCAGGCGTTTTGCGAACTCCTGATTTATGATCGCATAAGCGCCCTGAACATCGGCAGGCGCTTTTTCAAAATGGGTAACAAAGCACTGATCGTTCAGCCGTTCGCCAAAGGTATAAGCAATGGGCTTTCCGCCTACCCTTATAAGCCCTCCTTTAAAGCCGAGTTTCTTATAATTCTCAAAGCCGGACAGAACCGCCTCAAACTCCAGCGAATAATCCGCTGTGCTCGACGCGTTATTTTTTTCCTCGATCCACCCGGTGTGAAGAGTAATGCACTCGGAAATATTCTCTTCATTTATCTCTTCAAAGCACCAATCAGGATTATTTTTTTTGAAATTGGTAATATGATTTCTTTTTGCGTGATATTTTTTTCCGGATAGAGATGCAAGATCTGAAACATTGTATATATAGTCGTTATTTCCGTCGTCATAGTCAAATACGAACTTGCCGGGAAACTCCGACTCCAGCATATCTTTATAGGTTTCGGTAATTCCGTAAATGCGCGTTTTGTTGCCAAGAGCTTGGGAATCCATAATGATCTCGTTTATTGCCGCCCTGAAATCTCCGTCGCCTATCGGTAGTGAATAGGAAGGTCCCTGAGGAGACATCCACCGGCAGATAACAAAACCGTCATACCGTGCAATAAGAGATTTATAAGCGGCGCGCCACAGATAAATGTTGCCGAAAGTATATTCACAGTTCATACTGTGCGCATGCGCAAAGCACTGTGAGACCCATTCTCTGTCCGCTTTCTCCGGCATTTTAAAATTCAGCATAATACCTCTTTTATTATTTCCATGATTTTTTCGTGAATAGATTCAATCGGGTAAGGTTCGCGACCGTCGGAACAGTCGACAATATACCAGCCCTGTTTTTTTGCTGCATACAAAGCTGACTTACGGCAGTTCTTCAGATACTCGACATCCGATTCGTGAACATCTTTCTCCGATTCATCGCCGCCGTAGCGCTCCGTCATCAGCCGCTGGGAGACTTCAACAGGCATGTCAAGAAAGATAACGGCATCGGGAACGGGGATACCGAGTTTTCGGTACTCAAAATCATAGCTCCATTCAAGATAGGAGTCCCATTCTTCTGGCGGCACTTTTTCCATTTGATAAATAGAATTCGACGTAGCGTATCTGTCCGCGATAATCAGAGTATCGGAATCATAGTCCTTTTTCCAGTCAAGATTAAAGGAGGCGTACCTGTCAACGGCATAGAACGCTCCCGCAGCATAAGCATTAACAGCTGCCGCTTCCTTTCCGAAATCACCTGAAAGATACATCTTGACAAGCGTGCTTGAAGGACTTTCATAATCAGGCAGCTTTATTTTTCTGTAATTTACACCGTTTTCTTTCAGGCTTTTTTCAAGCAGCTCTGCCTGTGTGGATTTTCCGCTGCCATCCAGCCCTTCTATAACAATTAATTTTTGCATTGATCTTTTCTTCTGACTTTCCTTTTATTTCCGCGCGAATCAACAATATAAGTATTGTCAAGCTGGGCGGTAAGGCTCTGCTTCATACTGTCTATATACAGCCTTCTGAGATCTGCCTGTTCCAGCTTTTCCGCTTCGCTCAGCCCTGATTCTTTTGATTTTTTCGCAAGTTCATTTATTCTTTTTATCTGTTCCAGTGTGATCATTAATCCAAAAAGTCCTTTAATTTTTTACTTCTGCTTGGGTGGCGGAGCTTTCTGAGCGCCTTTGCCTCAATCTGACGAATACGCTCTCTTGTAACATTGAATTCTTTGCCGACCTCTTCAAGCGTTTTCGGATTTCCGTCCTTCAGACCGAATCTGAGCGAAAGCACTTTCGCCTCTCGAGGAGTAAGTGTTTTCAGCACGTCGTCAAGCTGTTCCTTCAGCAAACTCATGGACGCGGCGTCAGCAGGAGCGAGCGCCTCATCATCGGGGATAAAATCACCAAGATGGGAATCCTCCTCCTCGCCGATCGGCGTTTCAAGCGAAACCGGCTCCTGGGAGACCCTCAGGATCTCCCTTACCTTTTCGGCGGGCATGTCAAGAAAATCGGCGATCTCCTCCGGCGTAGGCTCCTTGCCGTTCTGGTGCAGAAGCTGGCTGTTTGCTTTCTTGACCTTATTGATCGTTTCGACCATATGAACGGGAATTCTTATCGTTCTCGCCTGGTCCGCGATCGCCCTTGTTATTGCCTGTCTTATCCACCAGGTGGCATAGGTTGAAAATTTAAAGCCCTTTGTGTAATCAAATTTATCAACGGCTTTTATAAGACCCATATTGCCTTCCTGAATGAGATCAAGGAACTGCATTCCCCTGCCGACATATCTTTTGGCAATGCTTACAACAAGGCGCAGGTTTGCCTCGGCAAGGCGCTTTTTAGCAACAGGATCATCATCCGCTATGCGCATGGCATATTCTATTTCCTCCTCCGCTGTCAAAAGAGGCACCCTGCCTATCTCCTTAAGATAGACTTTAACAGGATCGTCCATTGCGGCGTTATCGTTTGTCGCAACGGTATCGGCAGCGTCCGTCTCTTTCGGCAGATCCACCTCAAGCGTGATTCCGTCCAGTGCTTCTGAGGAGAAATCGTCAATAATATTAATATTTGCGCCGTCGATCATATCGTTGAGTTTTTCAAGCTCGTCCACATCAAGATCCATCTCCACTATGAGATTGTCTATTTCCTGCGCGGTAAGATGGCCGACGCTCTTGCCCTTTTCGACCAGCTTTCTGAAAGCCGCTGTTTTTTTATCTTCGTTACCCTGAGGCATATTTGCATTTCCTTTGTTTTCCATATAATTATCTCCTCTTTGCTTAAGCAAGAAAAATCAATCCGAACCCGTTGCTTCGTTCGCAATTTCTCCTTACTTATGTATTAAACATTTTTCTGAATTCGTCATCACTCATATCGGAAGCAGGTTTTATGTTTTTTCTGCTGTTTTCATCCGATATGATATGCACACAGTCCTCAAACTCAGCCTTGGGATTTTCACTTGGCTTTCCCCTTGCGATAATTCCCGAAAGCCTGCCAAGCTCTTCTGATGAAAGCTTTGCTGAAAAATGAATCAAATCATTATCGTATCCGTTTTTTATATTTTCCGTTATAAGTTCGAAGACCTTTCTGAAAAAACCCTGCGGAAGCTGTTTGCTGTCAAACGCACCGAGAGATTTTAAACAGTCGGGATATTTTATCAGAAGATACAGGAATCTGTCAACTGCTTTAAGCATTTTTGAGGTCTCTCCCGTGTCTCTGCTCATTTTTGCGTTTTCTCTTATCGTGTCATTAATGGCTGCCTTGAATTCACTGCGCCGCTTTCTTGTACGGCTGCGCCTAAGATATTCCTGAAGCTGGGCAGTAAGTGAATTCTTGTCCACCCCTATCTCCTCGGAAATTCTGGAGACATACAAATCACGTTCGACCGGCTCTGCCGCCGCCAGCACGGGTATCACGGCAGAAGCGAAATCTATTTTGCCCTGGGTAGTGGCTATATTATAATTTCTTCTTAAACGCAATATATTAAATTCCGTTTCATTTGTTGCGCCGTCAAGCATTGCGCCGAATTTCTCGGCTCCCACATTTTTAATGATTTCATCAGGGTCTTTACCGTATTGAAGCACCGGCACGCGGACTTTTACATCGGCATTTTTAAACAAAGAAAGTGCTTTTAAAACAGCTTTCTGCCCCGCTTCATCAGCATCGTAAGCAAGGATCACTTCATCGGCGTATCTGCTGATAAGCCGCACCTGCTCACTGGTGAGCGCCGTTCCGCAGCCAGCAACGGCATTTGTGAAACCCGCCTGATTCATTGCGATAACATCCATATAACCCTCGCAGAGGATCAGCTCACTTTTGCCGCTGTCCTTTGCGAAATTCAGACCGAAAAGCTCGTTTGTTTTTTTATATGCTATCGTTTCATCGGTATTTATATACTTCGGCTTGCTGTCGTCAAGCACTCTGCCGCCGAAACCGATAACATTTCCGCGCACATCTATGATCGGAGTCATCACGCGGTTTCTGAAAGT
Organism: uncultured Oscillospiraceae bacterium; assembly: GCA_900539845.1. Taxonomy (GTDB): domain Bacteria; phylum Bacillota; class Clostridia; order Oscillospirales; family Acutalibacteraceae; genus Eubacterium_R; species Eubacterium_R faecavium. The sequence continues at coordinate 69,793 of UQDP01000007.1, forward strand.
GTCGTAATAATTGCGCTGACCCCGTTTTACAAGTGCGGCGTCTGAAAGCTCAGACATCGTGAAGCCCTGTGCGCGCAGGTGTTTTAAAAGCCCGTCCCATTTATCCGGCGCATAACCAAGCCCGAACTTTTTTATGGTCTTATCACTTAGCCCTCTTCTTCTGTAATAGTCCAGGCCGGCACCGCCCTCCTCGCTCATGAGCACGGAGTAAAAGTATTTGGCTGCCGCCCTGTTTGCCTCATAAACCCGGCGTCTTCTTTTTGAAAGACTGTCGTCAAATCCATCGGAAGGCATCTGAAGCCCTGCCCTTTGGGAAAGCATTTTGAGCGCGTCTATATAATCAAGATTTTCAATTTTTTTTATGAATGTAACGGCGTCTCCTCCGGCTCCGCACCCAAAGCAGTAAAAAGACTGGGTATCTGGATAGACGGTAAATGACGGTGTTTTTTCGTTGTGAAACGGACACAGTCCTACTAGAGTTGCCCCGCGTTTTTTTAACGTTACATATGAGGAAACAATATCGGTTATATCTGTTTTATATTTAAGCTCCTGCAAAAAGGATTCGTTAACGGGCACATTTACAACTCCTTTCACTGAAATCTAAAATTCGGCAAACCGCGGAATAAACAGGTCGTTATATTCCTTGAGAGCATAGGTATCACTCATTCCGGCAATATAATCACATACCGCTCTCTGCGAACCTTCTTTTTCGGCAATATTTATGTAAGCCGACGGCATTCTGCTGATATTTTTCAAATAATATCCGTAAAGCCGCTCAACAATATAATATGCCTTTTCATCTTCTTCGCGGCAAACGCCGCTTTCATAAATGTTTTGAAACATAAAAGAGCGCAGTCTCAAAAAAGCTTCCTCACAGTCAGCGCTCATTTTAATATCACTGCCGCTGTTTTCAATAACATTCAAAACGAGTGTGTTTATACGCTCTTTTTTTCTGCCGCCCAGTCTTTCACGAATATCTGCCGGAATATCCGATTCAGACATAATACCGGCGGCAACAGCGTCGTCTATATCGTGGTTAATATACGCTATCTTATCAGCGTATCTTAAAATACGCCCCTCAAGCGTGCTTGCTTTTTCTTTGCCGCTGTGGCATAGAACCGCGTTTTTTACTTCATAAGTCAGGTTTAAGCCTCTGCCGTTTTTTTCAAGCTTTTCTACCACGCGCACGCTTTGCTCATTGTGGCGGAAATTTATATCCGAAAGATTGCGCAGCGCTTTTTCACCTGCATGCCCGAACGGTGTATGCCCCAGATCATGACCGAGAGCCGCAGCCTCTGTCAGATCCTCGTTAAGCCTGAGCGCTCTGGCAATCGTGCGTGCGATCTGGGCAACTTCAAGCGTATGCGTCAGTCTTGTTCTGTAATAATCATTCTGAGGGGCAAGAAAGACCTGCGTTTTATGCTTTAGTCGTCTGAACGCAGAAGAATGGAGAATCCTGTCTCTGTCCCTCTGATAGCAGGTGCGAACAGGGCACTCCTCTTCCTGCCTTTCTCTGCCGCGTGAATCGGCGGCAAAAGCAGCCCGGCGGCAAAGGAAGCTCCTTTCGGTCTCCTCAGCCCGTTCTCTGATAGTTTTTTCCAAAAAAATCACCGTTATCAATATTCTGATAAATAATACGCGTTATAGACTATAAACCCTTTTTTACACAGAATTTTTCTGCTTGACAACACGGAACATTAATTATATTATCAAACAGAGGTATAAATTATGATTTACATTCTTGCAGCGGCTGCAGCCGCAGTTATTATTGTTGTGTTTTGCTATTATCAAAACAATAAAATCGACGTTACGGAGTATATAGAGATAAGCAAAGATATCAAAAACCCGGTTACGCTTGTTCAGCTTTCCGACCTGCACTCCAAGCCTTTTAAAAAAGTTTTACAAAAGCTTGATGAGATAAAGCCGGACATTATAGCAATTACGGGAGATTTTATTAACGATAAAGGCAGAAACCGTGAAAAAATGATGCGTTTCGGAAAAGAACTGTTAGACCGCGCCCCTGTTTTTTATATAACCGGAAATCATGAAAGGCGGCTTGAATATTTCGACACGCTTATGGACGAACTGAAAGCGCTCGGCTTTACGATTCTACTGAACGACACGGCTCAGATCAGTATTGGTTCCAGCACGATCACGTTTCTGGGACTTGATGAAAATCAGGCTGATTTCAAGGATTACAAATCCCGAAAAAACGGCACATTTAAGTACAAGGATATGTCACCTTACTTTAAAGAACTCGATAAATACACAGGCTACAAGGTTGTGCTGAGCCACTTCCCAGAAAATTTTGAGATGGTTGAGGAAAACAATTACAGTCAGTATGATTTTGACTTGCAGCTTTCGGGTCATGCGCACGGAGGGCAGTTTATTTTTCCGATAATAGGACCTGTATTCAGCCCGGGTCAGGGTCTGTTTCCCAAATATGCCCGCGGCGCATTCGGCGAAAGACCTAAAATGATCGTAAGCAGAGGACTCGGAAACGCAGAATTTCCGCTTCGCCTGTTTAATCACCCGGAAATAAATGTTATCTACCTTGAAGAGGATAAATTTGATTAACGGATATAAAGATCCCGCGTAAATCATTTTTATGCGGGATCATGTTATATGGGGATTCATACTGAACTCAAAGATAGAATACTATATATTTTATACAAGAACAAAAATGATATTTTAAATTTTTGCAAACTTTTCGCCTACTTTCTCGAGGCGGTATCTGCCGTTGCTGACCTCCGTCAATTTTTGAGAAAGCGGCATTTCGCCGTCTGATCTTATTGTGAAAAGGATTCTGACTTTATCGGCGAACACGCTGTCTTCGATATTTGCTCCGGCTTCCTCAAGCAGCAGACGCATCCGCTCATAAAACGGATAGTCCACTTCCGCACACAAGACCGAACACATCGCCATAGTGATGATTCCGCCGGACTCAAGCGCGAGCTTTGACGCATGTGAATACGCTCTGACCAGACCGCCGGCTCCGAGCAGAATTCCGCCGAAATAACGCGTTACAACAACACAAACATCCGTTATGCCGCTTTTGAGAATAACATCAAGTACGGGCACACCCGCCGTGCCGGACGGCTCACCGTCGTCACTGCAGCGCTGTATTCCGTTTTCTCTTAACACAAAAGCAGGAACATTATGTGTTGCGTCCCAGTTTTCACTTTTGATCCGCGCTATGAACGCCTGCGCCTCCTGCTGTGAGGAAACAGGCTTAACATAACCGATAAATCTGGATCTTTTCTCCGTAAACTCCGCGGAGCATTCTTTTTCAACCGTTTTATATTCCGTCATCAAAAACACCATACAACAGCAGGGCTGAACCACATCACCTTGCTGTTTTTATTTTAAAGAAATAAAAAAGGCAACGAACAAGCGCTGCCTTTGACTGTAGTTATGCCTTTTTGCCGTATCTTCTGTTGAATCTGTCCACACGGCCGCCCGTATCAACAAGCTTCTGCTTGCCGGTGAAGAAAGGATGGCATTTGGAGCAAATATCTACCTTAAGCTCGCTTTTTGTGCTCTTGGTCTCATAAGTTGCGCCGCAAGCGCACTTAACAATACATTTATCGTAGTTGGGATGAAGTCCTTCTTTCATTGTTTTCACCTCTTTAAATAAAATCAACTAATGCTAAAGAATAATACCACAAGTAAAGGCAAAATGCAAGTGTTTTTTTATATTTTTCAGTATTCACACACTTTTGAAAGATAAAAAGAATATAAAACGGCTTTTTTCACAGGCTTTTGAAGTGTTTTTGAAACCACTTTGCTGTAAAAGGCGATCTGATTTCTGTATCTTTCAAGCAGTTCCTTTTCGCTTTTTACCCGATCTGTTTTATAGTCAACCAGGATCAGCTCGCCATTTTCTTCAAACACGCAGTCGGAAATTCCGCGGACTAGCACTTTTTCATCGGAATCCAAGCCGTGAAGCTCCGAAACAGGTACAAATGAGGATACCTTTATCTCTCTGTAGATCCTGTCGGAATCAAACATTCTTGCCGCAAATTCACTGCTGAAAAAATCTTTGAGCGCTTTTCTGTTGAGCGAGCCGCCCTGCACATCCGTAAGATGACCTTTGTCTACAAGGCGTTCAATCTCTTTTTCAATATCACGCTTCGCCAAGACGTAATCGCAAAATTGCATAAAGGTGTGCATGGCCGTGCCTTTCTGACCGGGTGTAAGTCCGCCCTCATTCATAAAGGCGGGTTTTGATGACGCGAAAAATGCATTTCCTTTTTCCGCTTCGTCCAGTTCGGACGCATTCAGTTTAGCTGAAACAGCGCCGAGCGCCGCTCCCGGATATTTATAAGAAAGCTTTTCGCCTATCAGCGCAACCATTTTTGGATCGGATACAGCAGGACTGATTTCAGGCTGACTGATTTCTTCATCCTGCGGAACAATGATTTCCGTATCGATGGCAAAATCACAGCTGTCATATGTAATCTCTGTTTGCGAAAGCGCTCTCAGCTTGGAACCGTCATTATGGAGCATTGCCGCTGCCAAAAGAAAATCACCGTCGCGAATCATATCCCTGCATATTACGGGGTCGATACTGCCGGACGCGATCCTGCAGGCGAGCTTATTGATTCTGTTTTCCAGATTTTCAGGAGAGATAAGCGCGATAAACTGTTCTTTTGCCCTTGTGACTGCAACATAGAGAACCCGAAGATTTTCACTTAATGCCGCGCTTTTGTTCATATTTTTCAGTACCGTATGCTGTATGGTATCCGTCTGATACAGATACTCCTCATTGTGCCTTTTGACAGACACCCCGTATTTGGGATTGAAAAGGATCTTCCCCTTCAGATCATCATAGTTATATTTTCTCTCCGCACCAGCAAGTATAACGATCGGAAACTCAAGACCTTTTGAATGATGGATACTCATTATGGAAACGGCATTTTCGCCGGATGCGCTCAACGGCGCGGATTCCACACCGCGATCGCCCTCTTCTATTCTGTTTACCAGCCTGATAAAGGATGTCAGACCTGCGCCCTGAGACGAATCAAAGCGCTCGGCAAAGGAAATAAAAGAATGGATATTGGCGCAGCGCCGCTCGCCGTTTCCGAGCGCGTTTGCAAACGCAAAGATGCTTTTGTATTCGCATATAAAGCGTATAAATGTGGATACAGGCATCGTTACAGCGGTCTCGGAAAGCATTCTGATATCTTCCAGAAAATCAGCAGCCTTTTGGGATCGGGAATTTACAACGCTGGCATATAAACTGCGTTTTGCTCCGCCGTCCTCAAGCTTTATCGCAGTCAGCTCATCTGCCGTAAAGCCGTAAACAGGAGACATCATAGCCGCGAGAAGAGGAATATCTCTTGAGGGATTATCGATGACCCTGAGAAGCGAGAGCAGCATTTTGACTTCAGGGCACTCCAGAAGATTGGAAGAGCTGTCACACACAACGGGAATACCGTAAGACGTGAGTACCTCATTATAATTCATAATATGATTTCTGCTGTTTCTGAGCAACACGGCAAAATCACCGAAGCGTATATCGCGTTGTCTGCCCTTATCGTAAACCTGTTCATGTGCCTTTATCTTATCCAGTATGATACGAGCTATTATATGCGCCTCTTTCTCATCCGCCTCGGCAAGCTTTACGGAATCCGCAACTTTAAGATATATACACGGCTGCTTTCTTTCGGGGTAATCCGCGGCGCTGTTCAGATATTCACGCTCATTGTAATCAAGTTCTCCTGCCTTTTCCGACATAGCTTTTGAGAAAATGAAATTGGTGAAATCGCATATTTCCTTTCTTGAACGGAAATTCCTGTCAAGGATTATCCTTGCGCTCTCCCCGGGTCTGCTTTCTTCGTAGTCCTTATATGCTTCTTTTTTCTGATTAAAAATATAAGGCATAGCAAGGCGGAAGCGGTAAATGCTCTGCTTCACATCTCCCACCATAAATCTGTTGTTCCCGTTTGAAAGCAGCCTGAAAAGAGCGTCCTGCGCCTCATTGGTGTCCTGATACTCGTCAACAAGTATCTCAAAAAAATTGCTTTGAAGCTCCCTTGCTGTTTGCGACGGTATCGTTTTTCCGTTCTCATCCGTTTCGGTAAGCAGATCAAACGCAAAATGCTCTATATCCGAAAAGGTATAGGCATTTCTTTCATCCTTTAGTCTGCGGAATTCAGCGCTGAAGCTTTCAACCACTCTGTGCAGCATTTTTAAAACGGGGTAGATTTTTATGTTGTCTTCGGTAAACTGCGCGCAGGTTATGCAAGTGTTCGCGGCAACGGATTTAACAATATCCTTATACAGATCTCTGCGCTGTGTGACTTCCGTTTTAAACGGCGGAACATACTTATTCTTTCCGTTTCCGTAAAGGGTTGGAAAAGAGACCTTTTTGAATGCCTCGACCGCCGCGTCCCAACCCTCTTCAAAGGAAGAGCTCAGCAAGCCGACAAGCGCCGAATCAATATGGAGCACATCAAGATATTTCTGTGCCGTTTCATCCTGTTCGTCCACCAGCGATATACACTCGTTTATCAGCTTGAATGAATAATCCAGTCTTTCCTGTGCGTACTCCCGCATGGGCTGATACCAAACACTGTTTTCAAAATCGATATTCGGCGAGTGCAGCTCGATCATTTCTTCAAGCCAAGCAAGCGGCTGCGGCTGCGCTGAAATATATTCATAAGTCTTTTTTATTGCAGACACAAACGCCGCCTCATCCTTTGGTGATGAAAGGGTCTCGACAAGCGTTGTAAAATTCGGATCGTTTTCTTCATAAAAAGCTTCAAGCACTGCATCAAGCGCATTATCGGCAATAATCTGCGCCTCGGATTCATCAAGCACTGTGAAATCCTGGCTTATTCCGAGATTGAAGAAATTTTCTCTGGCAAGATTCAGGCAGAACGAATCGATCGTGCATATCTTTGCCGAAGGCAGCAGAGTAAGCTGGCGCATGTACTGCTTTTTGCCCGGTGAATGCCGCAGCAGTTCCTCAAGCCTTGCGGATATCCTTGCTTTCATCTCCGCAGCGGCAGCATTGGTAAATGTAACCACAAGCAGTCTGTCAATATCGACCGGATTGCGCTCATCCGTAATGATGCGCACGACCCGCTCAACCAGAACAGCTGTTTTCCCGGAACCGGCGGCAGCCGAAACGATGATATTTCTTGCGTTTGCGTCTATCGCGTTTTGCTGCGCATGAGTCCACTGAGGCATTACGATTCCTCCTTAAGAAGCGCAATGACCTCGTCATCGCGCATGGTCTGCATTTCACGTTTGCTTATCATTCTGCGGTTGGCGCACACATCGGAATAATCGCAGAATTCGCAGGTCTTGTCATGTCCGCTGCCGTCTATCGGATTCTGCCCGATCTTTCCGCTGTGCAGACTGTTACCCATCTCTGCAACAAGGCTGTTTATCTTTTTTGCTATTCTGCCGAGTCCTTCCAGAGAGGAAAAGCAGCCTGAAACCCCTTTTGCGCTCTTTTTAACAGGTATATATCTGCCTTTTACACCGTTTTCCATTTCATCAAGGATATCGTGCTCCTCATCATAGAGCACAACGCCCTTCATTTTAAATTCCCGGTCGCTCTTTTTTCTCATTTCGTCTTCGGCAGAGCCTGAATCTATATTATAAACGGAGCGGGCCGCGTGCATATATAACACGCCTGCCGGTATACCGCTGTATTCGCTGTTTTTATCATTACATATCGTAAACAGATAGACGAACATCTGAAGATTCAGTCCGTAAAGCACATCAGACAGCCTGAATTCCTTGTTGCCGGACTTATAGTCAACAACACGCACATACTTTTCGCCGCTCTTTTCAAGCACATCCACTCTGTCAACCGCTCCTCTGATCCTTACCGAACCGTTTTCGAGCAGTATTTCCGCCGGCTTCACCTCTGCGTCCTTATCAATCTTAAGTTCAAACGCCTTTGCGTCGAATGCAGACTGTGAAAACTCCTGAGAAAGACGGATGACCACACTGTAAAGCATTTTTGACAGGCGCATAAACTGATATTGAAACCGCTTTGAAAGAATATCCGTCTCCCCCAATTCGGTTTCAAAATATTCCCTGAGATATCTGTTTACAATCAATTTTATATGCCCCTCATTTTCCTGAGCGAGCTTTCTCGTGCCGATGTCCTTTAATACATGTTCCAGAACATAATGAATGACCGTACCTGTCTGCATGGCGTTCATCTGCGCTTTTTGAAGCGGACGAGCCATCAGCCCGAACTTGCAGAAATATCTGAAACTGCAATTAAAATAGTCTTCCAGCCTTGAGGCGGAAAGGTACATATCCTTTCCGAAAAGCGAAACGGCATTTGATTTGTTTTCAATCTCGATATCTTCATTTTCCCAAAGCAGGCTTACTGCTTGATATCTGCCGTCATTTTTAAAATACTCCTTCAGTGATTCCGAAAAAACCGTGTTGTCGCCGTATTTTCCTGCCATAATCTCAAAAGCAGACAGATTGCTTTCAACCAGCTCGGTTTCGTGTATATCTTCACGGCACAGAACGCACACATCGGGAAAGATGCCCCGTACAGAATTTACCAGCGACGACGGCGCGTCATTTTTACCGTTTCCGATGTAAGAGACGGAAAGATACTCGCCGGCAACGCTCACAGCCATATATGCGAAATAACGCTCCTGAAAAGTGAGCGTCTCTCCGAAAGAGTAAAGCGTAAAATCATTTTCATTCAGCAATACTCTGTCGCTCTCCGTGAGCAGACCGCCGCTGTATACCGATTTCGGGAATTCGCCCTCATTCGCGCCGAGCACAAAAACAGCACGCGGGTTATCGGCTCTCATTCTATCCGCCTGACCGAACTGAACACAGTCTATCCCCTGCGGAAGAACGCCGAGATCTTCGGAATGTATCATAACAGAAAACAGATCGGCATAATCGGCAACGGATATCTCCTCCTCACCGAGAACAACAGCCAGATCGTTAAGAATCTCCATAAGCAGATCCCATACCCGTTCCTGCTCCGCGGCAAGCGCATTTTTACCGAAGCTTTCCAGATCTGCCGCAAGCGTCTTGAGCTGCCGATTTACATCAAATGAAATCAGCGCGTTATAAACGGATTCACTGATCTTTTTTGCGCTTGCATGTGAAACAGAATTTTTGAAGCGGTTTATTCTCTTATATAAATAGTCTCTGCTGCAATTGATCTTTTTGAGCACGGCAGCGTCATATTCGGTCATATCGGCGGTAAAGCCCTTTGTGGAATTCACAAAATCAGAACCCCATTTTTTAATACCGTTAATGCTCCACATATAGATATAATTTTCAAGGCTGCTTATGTCTTTGCCGTTGAGCGATGTAAGCCCTGTCTTTGCAAGACTCAGAACATCATCCGAACGCATTGAATAAGCGGCGCATCTCAAAAGATATGTAACAAAAACGATGACGGGCTGGGAGCTTATGCTCTGCCTTTCATCATCGAAAAACGGAATCTCGTATTTTCTGAAAGCATATGAGAGCTCGTTTCTGTATTTTTCTGCGTCACGGCATATAACTGCTGTCTCACGCGCTCTGAAACCTTTTCTGAGAAGCTTTTTAATCATGAGCGCAGTATAGGAACACTCGTCGGATATATCTTTAGCTTTATATATGCTAATCGAATCAGGCTTTTCCGAAATAACAGCGGGAGCTGCCGAATAAAGATTTTTTTCGCATGCAGACAGGAATCGGTCGGCAGTGCGGCGGTTTGATTTGAGATGAACCATATTTATCTTTACGCCGTTGCTTTCTGCTATGGCGGATAATGAAGCCGCCGTTTTATCGATATATGCAAAAAGACTGTAGTCATCTTTTTTTCCGAATGTGTCCGTTGCAAGCGTAATATAAACCGTTTCACATTGTTTGATCATTAAATCCAAAATCTTCAGTTCATTGGCTACAAAGCCGTTAAAGCCGTCTATAAACACCGTTTTCCCCTCAAGGTAATGCGTGTCTTCAAGCTTTACATAAAGTCTTTGGAATTCTTCTGCCGGATCCAGATATATTCCGCGTGTCAGTTCCTCATATTTATCCATAATAAGCGAAATATCGGAAAGTTTGCCGGAAAGCAGTTTTTTATCTATATTTGCCGCGGCAGTTCTGATCTCTTCGGCAGACTTATCACAGGAACGCATTTCATCGTAAATATCAGTCATAGACCTGATAAACGAAGCCATCTGTGTTTTATTGGAAAAAACGCTCAGTTCTTCCCTGACGGAATCTATCGCTTTTTTCATAAGCACCGCTTTCGCTCCTTTGGAGAGCACAGGCAGAGATTCGCCGCCGTAAAGTCTTTTCAGTTCATTGGAAAGCCTTGTAAAAGAAAGGTTCTGAACACTGTTGATCCTGCTTTCTCCAAGCATGGAGAGCAGTCTTTTTTCCGCAGTAAAATTATACTGCTCCGGCGTAAGGAGCAGTATGTTTTCATTTCCGAGCATAACAAGCCGCTTAATCTCGGAAAAGCAGTATTCGGTTTTACCGTAGCCGGAACGGCCGAAAATAAAATTAAGCATTATAAGACCTTTTCAAAGTTACTTAAGTCAAGTTCGTCAAATTGTGAAAGCATATCGTGTATCTTATGCGCTACCGCTTTGCATACGCCCTCACTGTCGCTTTCAATATTGAGCGGCAATATCGGGTCATGAACGGAAAGACGCAGCAAAAACCATCCCGAACTGAAATTGACACGCACGCCCTCGTAATTCTCTTTTTCAAGAGTCCATCCGCTTTCTTTTTCGGCGTTTTCGGATATGAAATCAATAATACTCCTGCCGTAATCCTTAAAATCGGATTTAAGAACAGGGATTCTTATTTCAACGCTTTCCGCCGGCTCTTTAAGCGCGGATATCAACGAATCGATACTGCTGCCTTCTTTTTTAAGACGGGCAAGCAGCACGATGATCTTTGTTGCAAGATACGCGCCGTCATCAAGAAAATAATTTTCCCGAAGGGCCGCATGACCGCTTGTTTCTATGGCGAGAGGAGCGTTGATTCCTGCATCATTGAGTTCGACGGCTTTATTAATAACATTTTTATATCCGCGTTTAAATCTAAGCTGTTTCCCGCCCAGCTCGTTTTCAATAAAATCACGCAGGCCGTCTGAAGTAAGGCTGTCCGTAACAACTGTGCCGCCGGGATTTCCACCGAGCGCAATAACGCTTGCAAGGGCGACCAATCTGTTTCTGTTGATTTCAGAGCCATCAGACGAAACACAGCCCATTCTGTCAACATCCGTGTCGAAGATAACGCCGAAATCAGAACCGTTTTCCAGCACCATTTGTTTGGCGCAGTCCATGGCAAAAGCGTTTTCAGGATTGGGAATATGGTTTGGAAACATTCCGTCCGGCTCAAGGAACCGACTGCCCGAAACATCCGCACCGAGCGGTTTGAGTACCTTCTCGGCATAAAATCCGCCTGCTCCGTTTCCGGCGTCCACAGATATTTTTAATCCGTCAAGAGGAGTTTCACCGCAGTTTACGCCGTCTTTTATGATATTGCGCAGGTGAGCGGAATAGACGCTCATAAAATCGTACTCAATCACTCTGCCGCTTTCGTTACCTGGTTCAATATCATATGCCATATCTAGGATCTCAGTGACCTCACTGCCCTCAAGTCCGCCGTTCGGAGTAAAGAACTTGAGTCCGTTTTTCTGGTACGGATGATGAGACGCAGTGATCTCAAGAGAAGCGCTTGCTTTTATATCGCTGACAACAGCCATAAACATTGCCGGTGTGGCGCAAAGACCGCAGTCATAGACAATTGCGCCTTCCTTGTGAAATGCGCAAACGGCAGCGCGCTTTATCCTTTCGGCGGATATTCTTGAGTCGTGCCCTACGGCAATGCTGAAATCAACGCATTTGAATTTACTCTTGTACCAGCGCGCAAACGCCGTGCAAACACTGCTGACCACCTCATCCGTAAGCTGCATTTTTTCGTTATGGGTCTCAACAGCGGTGCCGCGAATATCCGTTCCGCTCTTAAGCTTTAAAAGCTCATCTTTTGTAATAGTCTGCATTTATAATCCCTTCATTAAAAGCATTATCATACGCCTCAATAAGAATTTGATACATAGGCGCGGAAGTCTTTATGACTTTTCTCAGTTCATCTATGATCTTCGTTGAGGCGATCCTGCTCAGATCCCTTTTCCATACCGAAAATTCAAAATATTTCGCATTTAAGTATTTTTTTAGTTCCTCGGGAGCGTCAGGCGCCTTGTCCTTTTTATAAAATTCATCGGTATTGTATTTAAGCCCGGCTTTCTTTACACATGAAGCGGCTTCAAGCCATCGATCCGGCTCTTTAAGAATCAGCTTCCTGACCTCATCCATCTGTGCGGGCTTTCCCCACATACCGAGCCCGTAAGCATATCCCTCTGGTTTGAATTCAAACCAATATGTGGGAGCAAGCGGATACTCAAATTTATTTCTGCGAAACATGACCCACAGGTTCTCACGGTAAAGCAGCTTACTTTTCGTTCTGCGTGTATCCCGCCTGATACGTGAGACTATATAGGTGGGATTGGTGTCCATCAGCTCGTCAATATCGCAGAGCAGGTCCGACAGATCGAGCACCATCTGCCGCATAGGCACGATCGCGCCCTGCTTGAGTTCTTCCTTATGCTCCTCATAGAAAGCTTTGGAATCGTTGAACCTGTTGAGCGAAAGAAGCTCTATTGTTTCAGGCTGAATGCCCGTGTAATTATACATCAAGAAGTCCCTCCTCAAGCATTTTCTGCGCGGCAAGCATGGCGCAAAGCTTCGCACCGTGGAAAGTAAGCCCGCCCTGTATCCAAGCGTAATAAGGCTCTCGTATAGGCGCGTCCGCGGACAGTTCGATTGAAGAACCCATCGTGAACGCTCCAGCCGCCATAACGACCTTGCTGTCATATCCCGGCATATCCCATGGCTCGGGGGTCAGATAGCTGTCTATCGGGCTGCCGCTCTGCACACCCTGACAAAAAGCCACAAGTCTTTTTTCATTGCCGAGACCGAGAGACTGAACAATATCCCCTCTTTCGGCGTCAAACGCCGGCGTCGTATCAAATCCAAGATCGTCAAACAAAGAGGCTATGTAAACTGCGCTCTTCAAAGCTTCGCCAACTGTATGCGGAGCATAAAACAGACCCATATACAACTCACGGTTCATACCGAGTGTCGCGCCGACCTCTTTGCCGAGTCCGGGCGTTGTAAGCCTGTAAGCGCATTGTTCAACAAGTTCTTTTTTTCCGGCAATATAGCCGCCTGTTCTTGCCATTCCGCCGCCGGCATTTTTAATCAGCGAGCCTGCGGTCAGATCGGCGCCCACATCGCACGGCTCAAGCTTCTGCACGAATTCACCGTAACAATTATCTACCATTACTATGACATTGGGATTTTTCGCTTTTGAGATTCGGACTGCTTTTTCTATTTCGGAAACGACAAGGCTGGGGCGCAGCTCATATCCTCTGCTGCGCTGAATATAGACCATCGTAACAGATGAATCAACGGCGTTTTCAACCGCGTCATAATCTATCTTCCCGTCTTTGAGCGGGACCTCGTCATATGAAACACCGAAATCCTTGAGCGAGCCCATGCCGCTGCCGGAAATGCCGATCACATTATGTATCGTGTCATAAGGTGTGCCCGTTATGCTAAGCATTTTATCACCGGGACGCAGAACGCCAAACAGCGCAGTGGCGAGCGTGTGTGTGCCGCAGGTGAAATTATGGCGCACAAGCGCATCCTCCGCGCCGAAAACATCAGCCCATATCCTGTCAAGCGTGTCTCTTCCGCGGTCTCCGTATCCGTAGCCGGTAGTTGACGCAAAATGGCTTTCCGATACGCCATGTTGAATAAACGCAGATATCACTTTCTGCTGATTATATTCCGTTATCTCATCAATGATCTTAAATTGTGTATGCGCTTTTTCAAGCGCCCTGTCAGAGGCACTCTGAATACGCTTATCTATATTAAAAAATGGCGTCATCCGTAAATTCTCCACTTTCCGTTATTTTTAAATCCGAGTTCCGAGTAAAAATGTTCGTTTTTATTCAGTTCACGCATTATGTATACAGTTCCGAGAACCTGCCGGCAGATATGACTGACAACAGCACTGCCGATTCCCTTTTTTCTGAATTCAGGCTTTGTTTGCACGCCCGATAAAACAGCGCAGTTATCATAAATTGAGGACAAAACCGCGCATGAAATCATCTTGCCGTTTTCCAAAACGCAGCAGGCTGCGGAAGTTCCGGTTCTCACACGTCTGCTGATATCCGCATACCACGCCTCAAAGCTGCCTTCGTACCCTACAAAGTCGTAAAGTTTTTTAAACTCGTCAAAAGAGTTTAAAGAACGGATCTCATATCCGCAAGATCTGATGCATTTATTGCCGCATTCCATAACAAACCCCGAATCAAATCGGCAGTCCATATGAAAATCATCCCTGCACAAGAGTGTTGAAAAACCTTTCATGGTAAAAAAAGACAAAAGCTCGTCCGCATCCGCACATTCCGAGTCATATGACAGCACAGCGTCTGAATCAAGATAGCATATAACGGCAGTACAATGATCTGAAATCAACTGCCGGTAGAATGAAACGAAAGAATACCCGAATCCATATGCTGCGGCAAGTGATTTTATACGAACCGTATACAAATCGTTGATTTTAAATGCATCAAGCTGTTTAAAATCATCTATTTTTTCAATCATAGAGCGCCGTTAAAAATACTTTTAAAAATCTTCTTGTTTCTTCGATATCGCTTTTTTTAACTACGCTTGCGCCTGTGTGGATATATCTGCACGGAAGAGACACAGCAGCCACGCGGCAGCCGCCTGCCGAAGTCTGAACGGCACCGGCGTCATTGCCCCCTGCAATCTTTGTTTTGGTCTGCGCTTTTATCCCGTTGTTTTCCGCAAGGCGCACAGCCTTTTGATATAATTCCCTGTCGTAGACGGTTCTGCCGTCCATATACGATATTACTGGACCGTTTCCGAGTACACAGCAGCGCTCCGCGCCCGAAACGCCTTCTATATCGGCAGCTGTTGTGGACTCCAGCACAACTGCGATATCAGGCTTCACGGAATAAGACGTGCATGCCGCGCCGCGAAGTCCGACTTCCTCCTGAACATTGAAACAAAAATAAGTATCATATTCCAGATCCGAATGAATGAGTTCTATAAGCAGCATGCAGCCGATCCTGTCGTCAAGCGCCTTGGCTTTAACAAAGCCGTCTCCGAACTCGCAGTAATCCGAAACAAAATAGGCATAGTCTCCGGGCTGAACATATTTTTCTGCTTCGGCTTTATTCTCGGCACCGATATCAAGCAGAAAATCGCTGAATTTCGGAACGCTCTCTTTTTCGTCCGAACTCATAAGATGAACGGCTTTCGCCCCGACAACACCTGTTTTTCCGTTTATGCTGAGACGGCGTGTAAGAACGGCCTCCGCGTCAATTCCGCCCACAGGTGAAAATTTCAGATAGCCCTCATCCGTTATATGCGTGATGATAAAGCCGACCTCGTCCATATGGGCGCAGAGCATAACTTTTTTATCCGGCGTTTTTTTACCTTTTTTAAACGCGACTACCGAGCCAAGCGCGTCCACTTTATAATCACACTTGCCGCGGATCTTCTCAATAATATACTCCCTTACAGCGCGTTCATCGCCGGAAGTTCCGTTTAAAAGGCAAAGCTCTTTAAGCATTCCGTTCACCTGCCCTTTCTTCAATATAAGCAGCTATCAGATCCGCAACGCTTTCCACATCCCTGATATCAATAACCTCGGAAGGTGTGTGCATATATCTGAGCGGTATTGAAATGAGTCCGCATCTGATCCCGTTTCTGTTCAGTGTGATAACATCGGCATTCGTTCCCGTTCTCCCGCTCATAACCTCAGTCTGATAAGGGATATTATGCTTTTTCGCGCAGTCGGCAAGCCGCTTTGAGATCTCTCTGTCAAGAACAGGTGAAAAGCCCACCATTGCGCCGCCCGAAACTTCTCCGCAATCCTCCTTGCTGCACTGCGGAGAATAGCCGAACGACACATCAACGGCGATCGCCTCATCCGCATCGATACCGTAAGCACCGGCTTTGGCGCCTCTTGTTCCGACTTCCTCCTGTGCAGAAAGCATTACCGTTACTTTAACAGGCAGCTTTTTCAGCCTGTCAAGCGCAAGAAGAAGCGCGGCAACACCGCAGCGGTCATCAAGGCAGTTGGAAGCTATCCTGCTGCCGCAGAGCGTGTCAAAGCTGTGCTTGAAAACGATTCTGTCTCCGGGAGAAACAAGGCATTTTAACGCTTTTTCGGAAAGACCTGTATCGACCGCAAGATCACTTATTTTACTTACCTTTTTATCCGATTCGGAGCGAAGATGCGGCGGCAGCGCGCAGATCACCCCGCGAAGCTGCTCTTTTCCGAGCACCAGCACCTCGCTTGCCGGCAAAAAGCGTCGGTCTACTCCGCCGCTCGCGGAAAATTTTATAAAACCGTCTTCCGTTACGGAAGTAACAACAAGTCCGATCTCGTCGGTGTGCGCATCAAGCAAAAAATGATACCCGTCTCCGAAAGTGCAGAAAACATTATTCATTTCGTCTTTTCTGACACTGCCGTACGGCGTGA
The DNA here is from genome assembly GCA_900539845.1 of uncultured Oscillospiraceae bacterium. Lineage (GTDB taxonomy): Bacteria > Bacillota > Clostridia > Oscillospirales > Acutalibacteraceae > Eubacterium_R > Eubacterium_R faecavium. Next base: position 86,383 of record UQDP01000007.1, read on the forward strand.
GCAGAGATTTCAAAACATCATAAAGATCATCTTCACAGCCTGACAGCGCATATGCGCCTGTCAATTTTTTTATCAGTTCAGCAGTTTCCATCATTCAGTAAATCCATTCACCAATTCTTTATATTTTCTGCCTCTGTACTCAAAGGTCTTAAACTGATCGAACGCCGGACATGCCGGGCACAGAGAAACGATATCACCGCTTTCGGCTTTTTCCTTTGCGAGCATCAGGGCATTTTCCATCGTATCCGTTTTTTCTATTTCTATTCCGCTGTTTTTGTATTCGGGATCAGAGGTAACCGCTTCATATATCTTATCGGCGGTTGCGCCGTTTAAAACGAGCAGCTTCACTTTTTTGAGTACAAGCGGAACCATTTGGCTCATATCGTTGCCCTTATCCGATCCGCCGCAGATCATAATGATCTTCTGATCAAAAGCGTTGAGACCGCTTATCACACGCGACGGCGAAGTGGCAATGGAATCATTATAATATTTTACGCCTTTATAATTGCGCACAAATTCGATCCTGTGTTCAACGCCTGTAAAGGTCTGCGCAATTTTTTTCATGTTTTCGGGTGAAACAATTCCCCAAACAGCGCTTATCGCCGTGCAGTAATTCTCAACATTGTGCATACCGGGAATTTTTATAATATCCTTATTGAAAAGAACGGTTTTTCTGCCGTTTTCACAGTATATGATATCGCCGTTTGAATCAAGATAAGCGCCGTTTTGAACAGGATGTTTTACGGAGAACTCACAGAGCGTTCCCCGAACATCATAGCGCATATCGTGATACACTTTTCCGCCTATCGAATAATCGCAATCGGCATTCAAAACCGTTTTAGAGTCTGCGGACTGATAAATCAGTATATTCCTTTTCGCGTCCACATACTCGTCAAGATTGACATGATGATCCTGATGTGTGATCTCAATATTTGTAACGACGGCAATATCGGGTCTGTTTACCATATTTCCCATAGTGAGAAGCTGAAAAGAGGAAAGCTCAACAACGGCAAAATCCTTATCGGTTATCTTTTCAAGCTCAGGCATAAGCGCTTTGCCGATATTTCCGCCGAGATAGACCTTTTTACCCTGTGCTTCCAGCATTTTTGCAATAATGGTGGTTGTGGTAGTCTTTCCGTTTGAGCCGGTAACGCCTATGATCTTTGAAGGGCAAAGACGAAAGAACACTTCCATTTCCGTTGTTACTTTCTGCCCTCTCTCAATGCATTCGCCTATCCACTTATTCTGAAAAGGAAGTATGCCGTGTGAGCGGAACACCAGATCCATCTGCGGGAGCACATCCAGATAGTTTTCGCCGAGACTGAAGATGACGCCGAGCCTGTCAAGATCATTACAGATATCCTCGCCGATATATTCCCTGTCCCGCCTATCACAGGCATAGACCTGCACGCCGTGAGCGGCAAGCCATTTTGCGCAGGGAACATTTGCAACACCCATTCCGACAAACGCAACCTTTTTTCCTTTTAAAGATTCAAGATATTCATTAACCTTATCTGTCATTATATCACCTCTAATGCGCATAAAAAGAGCCGTCAAGATATGACTTTACAGTGAAATCCTCCATATGCTTTTCAAGCTCTTTCTGAAAAGGAAGAATTTCGTTGTGCTTGAGCTTTTCGGGAATGGGAACGGAACAGTTCATCAGATATTGCGCAGCCATCTGCTGTGTTTTTGTCTGCATATTTCCCAGAAAATAACACTTTTCGTTTTCAGGCTCCACGATTGCGAGCGCGATCTTAAGCTGCTCTTTCTTTCCGAAGGTGCACACCATTTTCGAAAGTGCCACTGCGCCGTCCTGCGCCTTATCCGTAACAAATACGAGTAAACAGTTTCCCGCTCTTTTAAGGCGGCGTACCGTCAGGTCGTTTACGGCGCAGTCAAGATACGCGAGCACATCGTCTTTGCTCAGATCATCGACTCCGCACACATAGAAAAACTCTTTTCTTTTAAAAGCCGTATAGCTGAATTCCAGTCCGTCGTATTCAACATTGCTGTCAACAGCATAGCCGTTGCTTTTAAGTTTCTCGAACAGGGATTCCATATATTTCTCGGGATCTGACGGCAGCCCGTCTGTTTTATAGTAACCGCAGTCTTTTATCTCATGCTCAATACGGTTAAGAAAAGCATTTGTCTTGCCGTATTTTGAGTAATACACCAAAGCAATAACAAGGCTTGCTAAAATAAGCCCGTCGCTGAGATAGCTGAAGAGCACCGCGGCGGTACCGCCGAGCGCCGCAATATACGGCTGGACGCCAATATAAACAACAATATAAATTAGGGTCACGGCAACAATGATCTTCATTGCGGTAAACATTTTCTTTTGCTTTTTTCTTATTTCTTTCATTTTATCATCTCTGCAAACTGTTCTTCGCTTATGACTTTAACGCCGAGGGAATTGGCTTTGTCAAGCTTGCTTCCGGCTGACTCGCCCGCAAGAACATAAGTGGTTTTCTTTGATACCGAAGAAGATGTCTTTCCTCCGAATCTTTCTATAATCTCAGAAGCCTCCGAGCGCTTGAACGAACTGAGCGTGCCTGTCAGCACAAAAGTCATGCCTTCAAAACGATTGTCATTGACCGTACTGAGAGACTCCATATTGACGCCTGCTTTGCGAAGACTTTCAATAAGCTCTGCTGTTTTCGGATTTTTAAAGAAATCGGCAACGCTTTCCGCCATAATGCTTCCGAAGCCGTCGATCTCAAGAATTGCGTTCACATCGGCTTGCATGATTGCGTCTATCGTTTTGAAATGCTCAGCAAGCAGTTTGCCAGCCTTTGCGCCTATATGGCGTATTCCGAGCGCGAAGAGAAGCTTGCCGAGGTCATTGCTCTTTGATTTTTCAACGGAAGCGATTATATTATTTATGCTTTTTTCTTTAAAACCGTCAAGCCGGGCCTGTTCTATCTTTTCATACGTGAGAGCATAGATATCCTCTGTTTTTGTGATCAGGGAATGATTTACGAACGTTTCAAGGATAGCCGGACCCAGACCCTCTATATCCATAGCATCTCGTGAACAAAAGTGTATAAGATTTCTGAGAAGCTGCGCAGGGCAGTCTGGATTTATGCACCGGATCGCCGCTTCGCCCTCCTCCCGGATCACCTGACTGCCACAGCTTGGGCATTTCTCCGGGTATTGATAAAAGCCGTTCGAATTGTGTTCCTTTACACAAAGCACTTCAGGTATGATATCTCCCGCTTTGCGAACCGTTACAATATCGCCTATCCCGATCCCCTTTTCGGCAATAAAATCCTGATTGTGAAGCGTAGCGCGTGAGACGGTTGTGCCGGCAAGGTGAACCGGTTCAAGCACCGCCGTGGGAGTCAGGACGCCTGTTCTGCCGACTTTGATCTCAATATCGACAAGCTTTGTCTGCTTTTCTTCGGGCGGGTATTTGAAAGCCACGGCCCATTTCGGAAATTTTGCCGTTGAGCCAAGCTCCCGGCGCATTTCAAAATCATCGACCTTTATTACGGCGCCGTCAATATCAAACTCAAGACTTCCACGGCTCTCGCCGATCCTGTCTATCTGTTTGACCGCTTCATCAATCGTATCCACAAGCGTATAACCGGGAATCGTGTTAAATCCCAGTTCTTTAAGAAAATCAAGGCTCTGCTTATGTGAGGTAAGCTCAGCCCCCTCAACCTGCTGCACATTGAAAACAAAAATATCGAGTCCGCGTGTTGCCGCTACACTGCTGTCTTTCTGCCTGAGAGAGCCTGCAGCGGCGTTTCTTGGGTTTTTAAACGGAGTTTCACCGTTGATAAGCTGTCGGTCCACAACTTTTTCAAAGCTTTTTTTCGGCATATAGACCTCGCCGCGCACCTCGATAAACGGTATCGGCTGATTCAGTTTAAGCGGAACATTGTGAATGACCCTGAGATTTCCGCTGACGTCTTCGCCTATGTCGCCGTCACCGCGCGTAGAGCCTCTCACAAAAACGCCGTCTCTGTACTCAAGCGAAACGGAAAGTCCGTCTATCTTCGGCTCAACGCAGTATTTTGCGCCTTTTACAACATCAGAAACACGCTTTTCAAAATCATAGAGCTCTTCTTTTGAAAAAGCATCCTGAAGCGATTCCATTCTTACATTGTGAGCAACGCTTGCAAAGCTGTTGTCCGCTTTTCCGCCCACTCTTTTTGTAGGCGAATCCGGGCTGTCGAACTCTGGATATTTTTCCTCCAGCTGCTGAAGCTCACGCATCATCATATCATATTCGTAATCCTCTATTTCGGGCGCGTCATCATTATAATAGCGCTCGCTGTGATATCTCAGAGTTTTACGCAGATCTTCTATTTTTTTCTCAATATCGGTCATTACACTCACCACCGAAATATTATATCAAATCAAAAAGCTTTCTTCAATATAATATTTACTGAATATAAATAAAATAAACCGCAATATGTAAAAAAGGCAGAGCCTTGCCCTGCCTTTACAGCCACAATCATAAACAGAATTTGCGGAACACTTTTTTGCCTTTTTTTACGATGATCCCATCTCTAAACAGATCTTTTTCATATGAAGTATACGGGTCCGTTATCTTTTCATCGTTAACGGTGATACCGCCCTGCTGGATGAGTCTTCTGCCTTCGCCCTTTGATTTTATCATAGAAGCCTTGAGCATAATGTCTAAAAGCTGAACATTTCCGTTTTCATCGAAATCGGAATCCTCAAGCTTCGTTGAGGGCATATCGGAATCATCCGCGCCGCCGCCGAAGAGCGCTTTCGCGGCATTCTGAGCCTTAACAGCCTCCTCCTCACTGTGCACAAGCTTTGTAAGCTCAAATGCGAGTTTTTCCTTGGCGGAATTGAGCTGAGCGCCCTCAAGCTTTTCATATTCGGCGATTTCATCAAGCGGCATAAAGGTAAGCAGTTTCATACACTTGATAACATCCGCATCGTCAACATTGCGCCAATACTGATAAAACTCATACGGAGTCGTTTTTTCCGGATCAAGCCAGACAGCGCCTTTCTGCGTTTTGCCCATTTTCTTGCCCTCTGAATTAAGAAGCAAGGTAATGGTCATAGCATCCGCGTTGCCGCCGAGCTTTCTTCTGATAAGCTCCATACCGCCGATCATATTAGACCACTGATCATCTCCGCCGAACTGAAGATTACAGCCGTATTTCTGATACAAAGCGTAAAAATCATAGCTCTGCATGATCATATAGTTGAATTCGAGAAAGGAAAGACCGCGTTCCATTCTCTGCTTATAGCACTCAAAAGTAAGCATTCTGTTTACGGAAAAACAAGCGCCCACCTCACGGAGCAGGTCGATATAATTCAGATCAAGAAGCCAGTCCGCATTATTGACCATCAGCGCTTTATCATCCGAAAAATCAATAAACTTTGACATCTGCTTTTTAAAGCAATCGCAGTTGTGCTGAATCGTTTCCGGGGTCATCATCTGGCGCATATCCGTTCTGCCGCTCGGATCGCCGATCATTCCCGTTCCTCCGCCGATCAGGGCGATCGGCTTATTGCCTGCTTCCTGAAGCCTTTTCATAAGCGTAAGAGCCATGAAATGGCCGACATGAAGTGAATCCGCAGTGGGATCGAAGCCGATATAAAACACTGCTTTGCCGTTATTTACAAGCTCTCTTACTCTTTCCTCGTCTGTGATCTGCGCGATGAGTCCGCGCTCGCGCAGTTCTTCATAAATTCCCATTTTCATCGTCCTCCTTAGCGTTATTAAGCATTTCGCCCGCGCTTTCAAGCAGAGCGTCCGTTATCTGAAGCCCGCCCATGATCCGGGCAAGCTCTTGTTTTCTTTCCTCGTAAGCAAGCGGCGTTACGCAGGTATATGTTCTGTTGTTTCTGAAATCTTTTTTAATCAGAAAATGCGCATCGGCAAACGCTGCGATCTGCGCAGAGTGAGTTACTGTTATCACCTGCGTGCTTTTGGACACGGCTCTCAGCTTCATACCGATCTTTCCGCTTGCCCTGCCCGAAACACCTGTATCTATCTCATCAAAGATCAGCGTGCCGACTGTATCATTATAGGCGATAATATTCTTTATTGCAAGCATGATTCTTGAAAGCTCACCGCCTGATGCGATCTTGGCAAGCGGCTTTGCAGGCTCGCCGGGATTTGTAGAGATCAGGAATTCAATTTTGTCATATCCCGATGAAGAAAGGATACCCTTTTCAAAATGCACTTTAAAAGTGATCTTGGGCATATCAAGGAATTCGAGCTGAGACTTGACATCCTTTTCAAACTTTTCTGCCGTTTTCTTTCGCAGCGTGGAAAGCTGATCCGCCAGACCGACCACATGGGCGAACGCGTCATCGTATTCACTATTGAGCCTTTCCAGCTCTTCATCATCAAACAGAAGCGCTTCTCGTTTCTCTTTGGCGTTTTGCAGGCTTTGAAGCATCTGTTCTTCCGTTTCGCCGTATTTTTTGCCCAGCCTGTAAAGCAGATCGAGCCGTTCTTCTATTCTTTCTTTTTCATCAGGGTCAAAATCAAGCGATTCCGCCTCTGTTTCAATTATATTTTTTACCGTTTCAAGCTCATCGTCTATATTCCGCAAAACCGAATACGCCTCTGCCGCGGCAGCAGAAACCGCGGAAAGTTTTTCTATTTCATCCGATACGGAAGACAGCGCAAGCCTTATACCGGGTGTATCATCATCCCCGTTTACGGCGCCTATCAGGGCGGCATACGCTGCAAGCGCTTCATCCGCGGAATCAAGGATCTTTTTTCTTGCCGTCAGGGACTCAATCTCTCCCGGTTTTATATCCGCTGCCTCAAGCTCTTTTATCTGATAATCGAGCAGTTCGGTATTTCTGTCTTTCTTATCAGCATCAGCGGTGAGCTGTTTCAGCCTTCGTCTGACAGCGATCAGCAAGGAAAACGCCTTTTTATATTCGCTTATCAGTTCATCGCCGCCGGATAGCATATCTATAAATTTATAGTGATAATCGGGGTTCAGCAGCGTCTGACTGTCGTGCTGACCATGAATATTGACAAGCGCGCTCCCCAGTTCCCGCAAAACAGACACCGTTGCCGGTCGGCCGTTAACACGGCAAACGGACTTTCCCTCACTGCTTATCTTTCTGGTGAGCAGAAGCGAATCGTCCTCCTCTGCGGAAAAGCCGAGTTCATTCAATTTACTGTGCACGGAAGCATTGATATCTGTAAACAGCGCGGAAACGAACGCCGAATCGGCTCCGTGGCGCACCAGTTCCCTTGATGTGCGTTCCCCGAGGATGGCGTTGATGGAATCGACCACGATCGACTTACCTGCTCCCGTTTCACCTGTAAGCACATTAAGACCTTCGGAAAACTCTATTTCAGCCTTTTCTATTACCGCTATATTTTCAATATCAAGAGTTTTTAACATTTAATACTTTCTCCAAATTTGAAGTAAATACCCTGGCTGCCTTTTCGTTGCGGCAGAGCACAAATATCGTGTCATCGCCGGCTATCGTTCCGAGCACGCCGCTCCATTTCATCGAGTCGATCGCGGCGCAGGCGGCGTTAGCCGTGCCCGAAAAGCATTTTATACACACTGTATTCACCGCGTAATCCACGCTGATAACGGATTCCCGAAATATCCCGCTTGTGATCAGACCCGAATCATCACGCGCGTTCTTTACGCCTGTGGAATATATATATCTGCCTTCATCGGACAGTTCTTTGACAAGGCGCAGCTCCTTGATGTCACGCGAGATTGTTGCCTGCGTGACCTCAAAGCCGCAGTCATACAGATAAGACTGCAGCTCCTCCTGCGTTTCTATCTTGTTGTTTCTGATAAGTTCAAGAATTTTGGCGAGCCTTCTTTTTTTCATATGGTTACGCCCCTCTTTCTATTATCTTCTTTTTTACGATCTGATAAAAATTATCCGGCTTTATCTTTATAAGCTTTGCTTTATAATTTGAAAGCGAGATAGAAGCCACGCAATCGCCGTCCATCTCAACGGGAGTCTCACCGTCACAGGTAAAAATAGCGTTGTTGCTGACATCGCTGCGCACGGAGATATTAAGAGTATATTTGGAATTTACAACAAGACTTCTGTCCATAAGCGAATGCGGGCAGATGGATGTTATAACAAAGCAATTGAGATCAGGACTTAAAACAGGACCTCCGGCGGCAAGCGAATAAGCGGTGGAGCCGGTCGGCGTTGAAATGATTACTCCGTCGGCCCTGACGCTCAGCATGTCAGTCTCATCGGATTTTATATCAATATCAATCAGTCTTGCAAAATCTCCTCTTGAAAGCACGGCGTCATTCAGGCAGTGATTATGGCTGATCACAGTGCCGTTCTTAATTACATCAGCTCTGAGCATGATTCGCTCATCGACTATATAATCACCCTTGAGCACCGCTTCAAGAAGAGATATTTCATTTCTTTCGACGGCACTTAAAAAGCCGAGCCTGCCACCGTTTACGCCGAGTGCAGGTTTACCGTTTACAGCGGCATTTTTTGCCACTTTCATGGTTGTTCCGTCTCCGCCAACGGCAACGGCAATATCACATACTTTATACATCTCATCCGCGGGCACAAACACGCAGTCTGCGCCATCCAGCGCACGTTTATATTTCTCATGAAAACACAGCCGGCAATTTTCGCCGGACAATACAGAGACCATCTCTTTGGCGATCCCCAAAGATTCGCTTTTTTCAAGATTGGCAAATACAGAAAAAATCATTGCAGTTCCTCATGTGAAGCTTTCACTACTCCTGCGGCATCCAAATTCTCTCTGACAGCAGGACTATCGCTTTTGCGTATCCACATTAAATATTCAATATTACCCTCCGGCCCTTTAACAGGAGAATAATCAAGCCCCAAGACCGAAAAACCGGCCTGTACGGCTTCGCTTACCATTCGGTTCACAACCTCTGTATGAACATCCATATCGCGGACAACACCTTTTTTTCCCACTTTTTCCCTGCCCGCCTCGAACTGAGGCTTTATAAGGCAGACCGCCTCGCCGCCTGGAACAAGAAATTTATGAAGATTCGGAAAAATGAGCCTGAGCGATATAAACGAGACATCAACACTTGCGAAATCTATATTGTCTTTAATGACGGATTCATCAACGTATCTAAAATTGGTCCTCTCAAGATTGACAACACGGCTGTCACACCGCAGTTTCCAGGCAAGCTGGCCGTAGCCTACATCAACGGAATAGACCTTTGAAGCGCCGTTCATAAGCATACAATCCGTAAATCCGCCCGTTGACGCGCCGACATCCATGCATATCTTTTCATTCAGGTCAATCGGAAAGGAGCGCATTGCTTTTTCAAGTTTAAGGCCGCCGCGGCTGACATATTTCAACGTATTTCCGCGCACCTCAAGAACATCGCCGTCCTTAAGCTCAAAGCCGGCTTTATCCACCTTCTGATTATTCACATAAACCTGACCTGCCATGATTACGGCTTTGGCTTTTTCCCTGCTGGGAGCAAAGCCGCGCTCAAAAACGGCAACATCAAGCCTGGTTTTGTTTTTCACCACGGATCACTTCCAGTATGCCCTGCGAATCAAGGCTGTATTTTTTGAGCTGAGACGCCACGGACGCCTGTTTGATAAACTCATCGTTGACTGCAATGTGGCGGAAATTAACACGGATATTCAGCTCTTCCAGCAGCGCGGCGAAGGTTTCTCCCACACCGCCTGTTTTTATGCTTTCTTCGAAAAAGAACACATTTTTCGCATCAGCCGCGAGCATCACCGTAGACGGACTGATCGGCTTTATTTGATTAAGTTTTATTATAAAAGTATCATCAAGCTGTTCGTAAGCCTTATAGCACTCGCAGAATTCTCTTCCGTATGAAATAATGCAGTTTGAAGCGTTCTTATCTCCGAAGACCGATATTTCTTCCCTATCGTATGTATAGTCTTGCGGCATTTCGCCCGGAACACCGCGCGGGTATCGGACCGCAACAGCGCCCTTGTCCTTATATATTCCCTTTACAAACATTAGAGCCAGCTCGTTAAAATCCGACGGAGCATAGACTGTGAGTCCAGGCACACTGTTAAGAAAAGCGGTATCAAATACACCCTGATGGGATTCCCCGTCCTCTCCCACAAAACCTGCGCGGTCTATACCGAACACGACTTTAAGGCCCTGCATCGCGACATCGTGAATGAGCTGATCGTAAGAACGCTGCAGAAATGTGGAATATACGGCAAAAACCGGCACCATTCCGTTTCTTGCAAGCCCGGCGGAAAACGTAACGGCATGCTGCTCGGCAATACCGACGTCAAAAAATCGATTGGAATATTTATGCGCGAATTTGGACAGACCCGTCCCCTCAGCCATAGCCGCGGTCACGCAGCATATCCTGTTGTCTTTAGCCGCAAGATCACACATGATCCTGCCGAAAGCGGCTGAAAAAGTTTCACCGCTGGATTTCGGTTCACCTGTTTCAATGTCAAACTTTCCGATTCCGTGAAACTGGGTAGGATTTTTTTCGGCCGGATTATATCCCTTACCTTTAACCGTATTGACATGGACAAGTACGGAATGATTATGAGCCTTTGCCGTTTCCAGAGCGGCAACGAGCGCGCCGATATCATGACCGTCAATAGGACCGTAATAACGGAAGCCCAGATCCTCAAAGAAAGTACCCTTGTGATATATCCGTCTCCTCAGACTGCCGTTTATAGCCGTAAACATACGGTTTATCTGACTGCCTATTCGGGGTATCTTTGCAATAGTCCGCCTGACCTTTGACTTGAATGTTGAATACTTTTTTGAGGTTCTGACCGTGGTAAGATGCTTAGCAAGACTTCCCACGTTTTTGCTTATCGACATCTTATTGTCATTAAGAATCACAATAAGGTTGCTGTGATTGTCACAGGCGCAGTTATTGAGCGCCTCATATGCAAGACCGCCTGTAAGCGCACCGTCGCCTATTACGGCAATAACCTTGCCTTTTTCACCTTTTATCTGCTTTGCCTTTGCAAGACCGATTGCCTGCGAAACGGAAACACTGGAATGGCCGCTCGAAAAAATATCATGCTCACTTTCGACCGGCCGCGTAAAGCCGCTGATTCCGCCCTCCGTGCGCAGGGTGGGAAAGCTTTCCTTTCTCCCCGTGAGTATCTTATGTGTGTAGCACTGATGACCCACATCAAAAACGATCTGGTCAACAGGACTGTTGAAAACCTTATGAAGCGCGACCGTAAGTTCAACAACACCAAGGTTTGAGGCCAAATGACCGCCTGTTTTTGACACCGTTTCAATAAGATACTGCCTAATTTCACTGCAAAGCTGAACAAGCTCGTCATCGGTCATTTTTTTTATATCTCTGGGCGAATTGATCTTTTCCAATTCAGACACTTAATCAACCCTTTTCTTAATTAAGCAAGAGAGAAATACAATATATTTTAAACGGATCGACTCCCTTGTTTAAGAATAATATAATAACACTAAACGATTAAAAATTCAACATCGTCCTGCAATATCACTTATTTCTGTTCACAAGATAACGTGCAAGAGTTATAATAAAATCCGTATTGCCGTCAAACGCCGCAAGAGACGATACCGCCGCCTGCGTAAGCCGTTCGACATCCTTTTGAGACTCCTTTATTCCCTTAATCGTAACATATGTGGTCTTTTGATTTTCGGCATCTGAGCCGATCGGTTTACCGAGGATCTCACTGCTGCCGGTAATGTCCAGTATATCATCCTTGATCTGAAACGCCGTTCCGAGATGATAGGCAAATGCAGAAGCGGCTGCGATCCTGTCTTCTCCCGCTCCGGCGGCAATGCAGCCAAGCAGACAGGCAGCGGAAATAAGCGCTCCTGTTTTTAAGCGGTGGACGGAAAGTATCTGCCTGATGTCGGGGGATTCGCTTTCATACTTTAGGTCAAGTACCTGACCGCCGATCATGCCCAATGCGCCGCCGTTCTGCGCCAAGAGACTGCAGGCGGCCGCTTTTTTGGAATCATCCAGTTCCGAATCTGAAATGATCTGAAAAGCGTGAGTGAGCAAAGCGTCTCCGGCAAGCAGCGCGGTTGCTTCTGAGAACTGCTTGTGGCAGCTCGGCTTTCCGCGGCGCATATCATCATCGTCCATACAGGGCAGATCATCGTGGATAAGGCTGTATGTGTGCATATATTCGACGGCACAGGCAAAATCAAGCGCCGAATACCTGTCTGCTCCGCAGAGTTTTGCAAACTCAAGGCAAAGCACGGGGCGTATTCTCTTTCCCCCGTTTGACAGGCTGTATCTCATTGCCTGCACCACTTCGTCCTGCCCGTCTTTGCACTCCGGCAGCAGATCGGTAAGCCGTCTTTCTATGATTGAAATATCGTTATTCAGTATGTTATTGAATTCAAGCTCTGTCATGCTGAACACCTTCCTTTCAGATTCCGTGCACCATTCCTATCAAAAAGATCGGAACATCATTGATCTTCTTTTGTAAGCTCTGTGATTTTCTGCTTGGCGGCCGAAAGCTTTTCGTTGCAAAACGCAGCAAGCTTTGTCCCCTCTTCAAAAAGCTTGATGCTGTCATCAAGCGGCGTTTCTTTTTTTTCAAGCAGAACCACGATTTCCTCAAGCCTTGTAACCGCCTGTTCATACGTCATTTCACTGTTTTTCATATTTTCGCACCTCGCAAACATCGCAGTCCGCCTCACCGTCTGAAAAAGAAACGGTGAGCCTGTCGCCTGCCGATAAATCATCCATACTGCCTACCGCTCTTCCGTTTCTGCGGGCAACGGCATACCCTCTTGACATTACAGCCAGTGGGCTTAACGCGTTCAGTTTTCCGGCTATGCCGGAAAATCGGTGAAACTCCAACTCGGCTCTCTGCGTAAACGCAGTGTTCAGCCGTTTGCCGAAATTTTCAATTCTGTCTGTATGAGCGGAAAGCATCACATTCGGATCAGCGAGAACGCCGTGCTCTGTTATCTCAGACAGATTCTGCAACTGCGCGTCAATAGAAGAAGTTATATATAATTCGGCAGTATATTTAAGGGATCTGATATGTATATAAAGCGTGTTTATATCGGGGCAGACAATTTCCGCCGCCGCACTTGGAGTTGGCGCGCGGAGATCCGCCACATAATCGCATATAGTAAAATCGCTCTCATGCCCAACGGCGGATACGATCGGAGTCTTACAGGCGATTACCGCCCTTGCGACCTCCTCCGTGTTGAACGCCCAGAGGTCCTCCACGGAACCGCCTCCGCGTCCGACTATGATGACATCTATATCACCAAGGCTGTCCAGCAAAGAGATAGAACTGACGATATCCGGCGCCGCTTTCTCGCCCTGCACAACAGTCGGAACGATCACAAGCTCGGCAAGCGGATATCGTCTTGCGGTTATATTTTTGATATCCTGCACCGCCGCCCCTATATTCGATGTAACAACACCTATCCTTTGAGGAAAAGGAGGCAGAGGCTTTTTGATCTCGTCACTGCACACACCTTCTTTAAAAAGCTTTTCTTTCAGTTTTTCATAGGCAAGACTCAAAGCGCCCAGACCGTCCGGCTGCATATCCTCGGCATAAAGCTGGTAATCGCCGTTTTTTTCATAAACGGAAATCCTTCCGCGGCATATGACTTTCATTCCGTTTTCGGGCTCAAATTTCAGCCTGGAAGCATAGGACGAAAACATAACGGCTTTGAGCTGACTGCTTGCATCCTTTAATGTGAAATACATATGCCCGGAACTGTAATAATGCTTGAAATTGGATATTTCCCCGGTAATATAAATATTTCTAAGCGGTTCACTTCCGTCAAGCAAAGCTTTTATATAGGTATTCACCTGTGTTACGGTCAATGGATTCATAATGCTTTCAACCCTGCAAATACAGCCGTTCCGGCCGCGTTATCCGAACTGAATTCCGGCGAAGCGAATATCGCCGAGAATTCTGCGCTCAGTCTGTTGTTTATCATCCTGTTGCCGGATACTCCACCGGCAAAAAGAATCGGCAGCTCACCGTATTCTTTCCTTACGGCATGTGCCATTCCCTCAAGCGAAGCGCACACGCTCGATATTGTAAACTTTGCGATATCGCACGCTTTTTCGCCTGATGATATCATATTCTTAACTTTATTTTCAATGCCTGAAAAGGAGCAGTCGCAGCCTTTCATAGAAGGTCTTATTTTAAATTCGGCTGTGCTTTTCTCCGCCTCTTTTTCAAGCTGAGGACCGCAGGGAAAACGCATACCGAGCAGCACGCCCGTGCGGTCGATAGCCTGTCCTGCTTTCAGATCCGTGCTTGAGGCTATTATGCGTGCGTCTATAATATTTTCTTTGTCCGGCGATACGAGCACGGCTTCGGTCGTTCCGCCCGACACATGAAACGCAATAAACTGTTTTTGAATCAGATCAAGCCTGCCGGCAGAATAAAGGGCGGCAAGAATATGCCCGACCTGATGCGATGTTTCGTACAACGATACACCGGCAAACGCGGCGGCTGCACACGCCGTATTGATACCCACCAGAAAACAAGGCATATAACTGCCGTCAACATTCCTGGGCCTTGCGCTGACGCCGACGCCCTTTAACTCCCTGAGATCAAAATCCCCTGCAAGCTTTTTCACAAGTTCCGGCATATTGACCGTATGCTGAAAGACTGCGTCGCTCTGACGAAGCCCGCGTTCATTTTCCGCTACGGAAAGCGGTTTCTTGTACTGGCTGATACGGCTTTCGCAAAGTATCGCCGCGGAAGTTGTGTAGTTGCTTGTGTCAAATCCCGCAAACATTATTCCGAATCCCTCAGATAGCTTCTGAGCACGCCGTTCACGAAGGAGCCGTCATCTTTTCCTGAATATTTTTTCGCAAGCTCCACCGCCTCGTTGACCGACGCGCTTGAGGGTACGTTTTCTTCATAAATGATTTCATAAAGAGCAAGCCTTAATATTGAAAGATTTACTTTGGGAAGTCTTTGAAGCTTCCAGCCTTTAAGATATTTCGTGATGATGTCATCTAGCTCAGCCGTATGTAAGACTGTATTTTCGAACGCCGATTTACCGTATTCGGATATCGGAGCAACATTTTCATCGAAGATTTCCTCAATATCTTCACAGCTCAGGTCTTTAAAAAACTCTTTTTCAAAAAGCAGCAAAAATGCCTGTTCGCGCATTTCACTTCTGTTCATAAGTTTACCTTTCCGCCGCACCGGGCGATTTATTTTCCGTTTTCCTGCAGATTATAAAAAAACGGCTGAAACATATCTTTCAGCCGTATTTGAGTTACTTTTCAGTTTCACAAGGTTCTTCCGAGCTTTTCGGCTCATCTATTTCAACTGAGGCAATGATAACGTTTACCTTGGAAACAAGTTTCCCGGTCATATTCTGAACCGCCTCTTTAACGACTCTCTGAACTTCCTGAGCAACCGGCTGGATCTTTTTTCCGCTTGCAATGTTGATATAGATGCTTATATCAAGATCATCGCCGTCCTGAAAGACCCTGACGGGGCTCATGACCTTAAGGCTGCCTTTTTTTATCGTTGAAACAACGTCGTCCGGCTTATTTGAAAAGCCTGCCACTCCGCTGACATCCTTTGCCGCGTTTGTTGCAATAGAGGAAATAGCCTCCTCGGATATAATAACGCCTCCGTCGGAAGTGTATTTTGAGATTTCCATAATTTGACGCCTCCTTGCTTTTAGTATTTTAACACAACGCAATAATTTATACAAGTATTATTTGCAAATGTTAAAATATTCAGCCTTCGGACTGGATTATGGTCACGTTTTCAAAGCCGCATTTAAGCTGCGTCGTGGCGATCTCCTTGATCTGAAGAGCAAGCTCGTCGCTCAGCTCCGGGGAATCGATGATAACGTCCACTCTGGAGCCGTCTTCGCTCACTACGGCGAGACAGTTTGAAACACCCTTTGCCTGAACGAGCGTTTCAATCTTATTCTCTATCTCAATGTATGATGAGATGGCGGCAATCTTTTCAGCAGCTACCTTATGTGCGTCGGCACTCTCCTCCGTTGAATCAATAACGCTTTGAAGTTTATCCAGCGATTCATCTCTTGCGGTCTGCCTATCCACCCTTGCGGACGAAAAATACTCGCTTTCACCCGTTGTTGTGACCTCCGTGGTCGCGTCAACAAACGTCGCCTCTCCGAGTGTTTTTGCAGACGAGGCAACCGAGCTTATCTTTGAGGAGATATCACTGTTTTCCCAATACCAGTTACCTCCGATACCGAGCGCCAGCAAAAGCACAAAGACGGAAACCAGAACCTTGCGCTTTCTGGATTTTCTTTTTTTCACCTGCTCATCAGTCGTGACGCCTTTGATCTCAAGTTCATTATTTTTTTCTTTCATTTCATCCATGAATGATCACCCTTTTGAATTTAGTTTTGCAACCGATACTCTGCTTGAAGAAATATTAAAGAGCGCGCATACACAGTCAATAATCTTCTCCTGAACAATCACATTGTCGCCGCCGGTGCACACTACGGCAACACCCGCCACTTTAGGCATTTCCTCCTTTAAAAGCAGCGGTGAATCTCCGTTTTCGCTGTTATAAATAACATATTCATTATTTTCGGAATTAGAACTTTCATCGCTTGAAGTTTCTTTATTTTCCGCATAAACACTCTCTTTGGTATTCTGAAGCGTTATCATCACATTGCACTCACCCACCCCGTCTATGCTGGAGATCGTCTTAGTAAGTTCGGAATTCAGATTGTTAACATATTCCGCGTAATCGCCGGAATCAACGCTTTCAGCCGAACGCTGAACGGGAATGTTGATTTCCGAAAGCAGAATCAGAAGGATGCCGAGAACCGCGGCGATAATGATTATCTTTTTCCTTGAATCTTTCTTTTGAATAAACGATACAAATTTTTCCTTAAGATTTAGTTTCATATTTTCACTTTTGCCTTCCGCTTTGAGAATACATTATCTTTTTGATAGCGTTTCTTTATATTATCCGTCAAAATAGGTGACATCCGCGGCAACGCCGGCTGAATCGAACAGCAGCTTCTGCACCTCCTCGGCATTATAATTCGGCGGGACTGCCACCTCTATACTGTCTATGCTTATCTCATCTCCGTTTTGCGACACGGTACATGAAACCCGAGTGTTTTCGATTCCGTTTTCCGTAAGAATATTTTTAATTATGCCCTCAACCTGTATCTCGGTCATATTTTCCTGCGTATTTTCGTAATCCGACTCTATACGGAAATCCGAGGAAAATTCACTGAAATCAAAGTCCGTAAGCGGATAGATAAACGAAATAAATATGAATACCGAGATAATGACTTTATAAAATCTGCCCATTGTGCCCTTGGGAGAAATGAGCGAAAACACAACCGAAATTATAAGAGTCAGGCATACGCTCACTGTCCAGCTTTTAACAAAATCCATTACGCACTTCCCCTTGCGGCTATAAGAATCCCTATTGAAATCACCGTTGTCACCATGGATAATATCAGGATCACGTTCATGATCAAAAGCGCATCTGTAAACGCCTTTATAACGCTTGAAACGGAACGGTCTGAAAAAATCTCCGAAACGGTTGAGCACAGAGAGAGAAACAGTCTCCAAAAAGTAACCTCAAGTATGGACGGCAAAAAGACGAGCGCCACGGCAATGATACCCACTACGCCCACACTGCTGCGTATAAGCGAAGAATACGCCTGAATAGACAAAAGCCCTTCGCTTATCACGCCGCCGATCACGGGCACAACGGAATTGATTGCGAATCTCACAGAACGCAAACCGATTGCATCCGCTCTTGCCGCCACAGCCGTTTTGATCGAAAGGATAGAAACGAACGCCGTTGCGCACACGGAAATCGCGGTTGTGAGATACTTTTTCATATTTGAAATAAAAGCTCCGAGGTTCAGCTCATTTCTTATTCCCGAACATATCCCAAGCGCAAGAAAGCAATTTGAAAGCGGAATAAAAATGTTTTTTGATATAAAATTCAGGATTTGTGCCAAAGATAAAAGCAGCGTATTGGTTGAAAACGCGGCAACCGTGTTTCCCGAAGCCGCAACAATAACGCAAAACGCGGGAATAAAAGCATAAACAAAATCGGCGCATACCGATATTGCCGAACAGGAAGCGGAAATCGTGAATCTGATTCTTGAAATGAGTATAAGCGCAACGATCACAGCGCTGACCGTTGAAAGCACGGACGCCATCTGCGAATCATTTACCGTTTCCTTAAAGCTTTGAAAAAGCGCCGAAAGCAAAATGATCAGCAATATGACCGCACAGCCTTCAAGAGGTCCGCTTGCGCTGTTCAGCACGGTATCTTTGAGGGTGCTGAAAAATTCCGAAAAGGAAAAATCAACGATCGTGTTGTAATCAAAATCCGTAAGGCCCAACTCATCGAGCAGTTTTTTGCTGTCTTCATCCAGTTCGTCAAACGCTGACAGATCATACTGCTCAAGCACCTCGTCATACCCCTCCTGCGTCAGCTCGTCCTGAGCATATGAAAGATATGACGGCGAAACGGTACAGATAACGAAACACAGTATTGAGATAAAATAGGAAAATGTTTTTATGTATCTTTTCATGATGCAAGTCCTGTAATAATTTTAACAACCGTCTGGAGCAGCGGCAGTATCAGTGAAACTATAATTATTTTTGCTGCCACCTCGGTCTGCCCGGCCAGCGCGGATTCGCCGCTGTCTCTGCACAGATCGGAAATCACCTGCGTTATTAGCGCGATTCCGAGCACCTTGAACATCAGACGCAGATAGGAAGAAGTCTCCTGCATTCCGGACGCCATATCGTTAAGCGCCGAAATGATTTCATAAAGCGTGCCGGCAGTTTCAAAAAAAATCAACAGCGAAGCAAATATAATGAGAAACAGAGAAACGGTTTTGTTATGCTGCCTTAAAAAAATGCCGAAAATAAGAGCAACAAGTGAGATCCCTATTATATGCGTCATAGGTCAAATAAGGTTCTTACCGTTGAGAACAGATCGCTGATCTGGGGTATGAGCATCATCAGCACAACCACTATGCCGGCAAGAGTGGTCAGCATAGCCTGATCCTCCCTGCCGCTTCTGACAAGCACGGTATTCAGCACCGAAATGATAATGCCTATGGCGGCGATTTTAAAAATAAAATTTACATCCATTGAAATACTCCTATATAAGCACTATGGATACGGCAAGTCCGCCCAAGATACCGAAAGCAATATAAAGCCTGCTGTGGCTCCTGCGGTATTCCTCATATTTTTTGCGGCTTTCCGAAATGCTCTCTTTAAACGAATTTATGATTTTCAGCATTGAAGCAACATCCGTGCTGCCGAGACTTTTAAACAGCATATTCACTTTCTCGTCGTCCGCTGCGCTCAGCCCTGTTTTTATGTTTATATTTTCAAGGTCGATATCTTTCAGAAAATGCAGACGCGACAGTGATTCCTCGCGGCACAGCTTTTTGATTATCTTTCTTGAATGATCTGCGGAAAACGACAGTTCCACCGCCATCATATCCGCCATCTGGATAAGCTGAGAAGCGATCACGCACCGCTCACTCAGCTTCATCGCATAAAACACTCCTGCAAAAGCGGAAGCAATATTTATCATGATAAGTCCCAAAACTTTCAAAACGCATCAGCTTACTTCCATAATTTCAAACTCGTTCGTGTAATTTTTCAGCAGAACAATATAACTGAATTCCCTTGTAGCGATCAGGCTGCGCACAATGTGCTTGTTCATGAGCTGCTCCTTGGATTTCGCATGTACCGAAACGGCAAACGCAGCGCCGGACAAAAAGCCGTTTTTCATCGCTTCTATCTCCTGTTCAGACGATATCTCATCACAGATGATCATATCGGGAGAAAGCGTGCGGACAGCCATTTCAATGCCGTTTGCTTTCGGAAATCCTGTTATAACATCGGTGTTTACTCCTATATCTGCACCTATGCCATCCTCATCCTTGCACGCGATCTCGTTTCTTTCGTCAATAACAGCCGTTTTTATATACTGATTGTTAAAGCCGCCCGACAGCAGTCTTGCAAAGTCCCTTAAAAACGTTGTCTTGCCTCCGCCGGGAGGAGACGCAACGATTATACTCGGAAATTCGGCTACATAAAGAATGTTGAGTATCGGCTTGGCGCAGTCTTTAATTTCTTTAGAGATCCTGATATTGAGGGAAGTAACATCCTTGACTGCCGTTATGACGCCATTGGTCTTCACTGCGGTTGAGCAAACGCCGACTCTGTTACCGCCTTTGACTGTTATATACCCGTTGATAAGATTATCTATCTCACAGTGCACGGAATAATTGCAAAGACGTCTGAAAACAACGTCAAACTCGTCCTCTTCCACAACATAGGCAAATTCCGAGCAGTGATTGAGCAATTTTCCTTTAGAAGTAATAAAGTAAATATTTTTTCCCGCCGCAAGCACGAGCGGCAGATTCTTTCTTATCCTGATCTCGGTAAGCTCTCTCAGAATCTGGCCGTTCAGCTGCGCAAGCGCGCAGTTAATGCCGTCCGAAAGGCATGGAATGATCGTATTCAGCGACAAACGTCTCACCTCAATAAAAATATATGAGTGCCCGTTTTTCAATATTACACATATATTCGGTTGAACATTCGATATCAATATGCTATTATTAAAATACAAATACAGGAGGAAACTTATGGATATAACCCGGAGCCGCACAAAACGATATGCAAATTCATTTATGAACGGTGAGACCGTTAATTATATAATTTCCGCAGGCTTGTCATTCTTATTGCTTACAGCCGTAAAGCAGCTGCTGAAAACTTTTTTCGGCGTTGACACAACTACTGCCTGCTATATTGCCTTTGCGGCAGCTGAAATTGCCTTATTTTTACTTGAAAAGTTTTTCGTTTACAGAGATAACGCATTAAACGGAAATATCAGACAGATCATCTTTGCTGTGGTAAACGCGGGAATACATCTCGGCGTTTTTTCGGTGATTCTGACTGTATTCAGAACGACCGGATTCAAAGACAATGCCGCATGGCTCTGTTCTTTAGTGTTTATAACTATATTTAATTATCCTGTTTCAAGGATACTCGCTTTCGACTGCGCAAAGCCGGCAGCGGATTTTAAAAACGGCAGGATCTACAAGCGCTTTTTTGCCAACAGATTTGTAGTGCTCGCCATGGCAGTGGCTCTTGTGCTGATGCTTTTTATTCTGCTGATATTCAACGCGTTTCCGTTCGGCGACATAACCGTTTTAAGAATGGATCTGTATCATCAGTACGGTCCGCTGTTTGTTGAGCTGTTTGACAGGATCACGAACGGCGAAAGCTTTTTATACAGTTGGACATCGGGCGGCGGCTCAAGCTTTCTTGGTAATTTTTTCAACTACCTTTCCAGCCCGCTTTCCGCAATCATCTTTCTGTTTGACAGAGAGGAAATGCCGCTCGCGATCACAACGATCGTTACGGTCAAATGTGTGCTCAGCGCAGGCACCTTTACATTTTATCTGAAAAAAAGCTTAAACAGACATTCGCCTGCGACGGCTGTATTCGGAATCTTCTATGCTTTTTCGGCGTATTTTCTTGCTTATTTCTGGAATGTGATGTGGCTTGACGGAATGTTTATGCTTCCGCTGCTCGCACTCGGTATAGAGCGGATCATCAACAAAGGCAGGGGCGGTCTGTATCTTTTCTCGCTTGTTTATATTTTATATTCAAGCTATTATATCGGATATATGTGCTGCATTTTTTCTGTTCTATATTTCTTTGCTTATTTCTTTATTACGGAAAGGCAAACGAAATACGCGGACGGTTACCTTCCTGACGGAGAAAAGAAAAAACGATTCAAGGATTTCTTTCATTTGAGAATAATAAACAGAGGGCTGAAATTCGCGTTTTTCTCAATTTTAAGCGGTCTTCTGTGCGCGTTTTTCCTGCTTCCCGTGTATGCCATACTTACCGGCAGTAGCGCCACTTCGGACAACGCGCCCGGCACCGTTGAAACCTATTTTTCTCTGTTCGACTTTATAGAGACGCATTTCGCGGCGCTTGAAACCACGATACGTTCAAGCGGAAACGATGTTTTACCTAACGTATACACATCCGTGCTCACGCTGCTGCTTGTGCCGCTTTATGTGATGAATCCCAAGATCAAATTCCGCGAAAAGGCCGTGTATGTTGTTATCATAGCGTTCTTCCTGCTGTCATTTAACAACAATTATGCTAATTTCATTTGGCACGCTCTGCATTTTCCGAATGATCTGCCGTACAGATTCTCGTTTATGTATTCCTTTATCCTGCTCGTGATTGCGTTCAGGGGGCTTATGAATATCCATGCTCTGACGATAAAGGAGATCAGTGTAACGGGTTTGATCTGGATTGCAGTCATCGCCGCTGCAAGCGAGCTTCCCACAGAGAAGATGAGCACGGCAACGATATACATTACGCTTGCTTTTCTTATAATCTATACAGGCGTACTGATACTTTTCACAAAAAGGCGCTTTTCAAAGCTCGTTGCCGGAATCCTGATCACGGCAGTAGCGTTCTGCGAAGTTGTGATAGCAGACCCGAACGCCTTTTCATTTAACCAGCCGTATTCCGGCTACACGGAAAATTATGACACTTACCGAGAATCGGTTGAATATATTGAAAGCCATGATGATTCGGATTACAGGACCGAGCTGTGCAGCCTGAACACAAGAATGGATTCCAGCCTTTACGGCTATAACGGAATGAGCATATTCTCCTCGATGGCTTATGAAAAATACTCAGGTCTGCAATACAGTCTCGGTATGTACGGCAACAGAATAAACAGCTACACCTACAACACCCAAACGCCCGTATATAATATGATGTATAACATCAAATATCTGATACACAGGAATGAAGAGATACGGCCGTCATCGGAGCTGTATACCGAATACTATGAAAACGCAAACAAGAGCGCGACTGTTTATACAAATAACTATTTTCTGCCCAAAGCCTTCTGCGTAAATGAGGCGGTAAACGCCTGGAACACGGCGGAGGGCAACCCGTTTGAAGTTCAGAGCGACTTTTTCCGCCTTGCGACGGGATACAACGGAGTCTTTACTCCAGTGGAATATATTCAGACGAATTATACCGGGATGACCGGCGAGGAATTTGAAGAAGAAGGGCTGCACTGGATAGAAAAAAACGAAAACACCTCATATTCGGAAACCGCAATAACCGTCAGCGCGCGCACCGACGGCAATCTTTACCTTTACGTTACCGCTGACGGCGTTTCAAATATAAGCGTTTTATCCGGCGATGATTCAAAATCATACAATATTGAAACGCCCTACATTATTGATCTCGGATACTATAACGCAGGTGACAGCATAACGGTGTCGCTCGACTGCGCCGGTCTTTCCACCAGAGAGGTAAGCGTCGGTTTTTATGCATACAGTATTAATAAGGAGATTCTTGACTTAGGATACGCGCAGCTTGAAAGGAGGGCTATGGAGATTACGGAGCATACGGATACAAGACTTTCCGGCACCGTTTATTCCGGCGGAAACAATATCCTTTATACATCCATACCGTATGACGAAAGCTGGAGCGTGTATGTTGACGGCAGCAAAGCCGAAACCTTTGAAATAGGAGACTGTCAGCTTGGTATAATGCTTAAACAGGGTGAGCATACGGTGGAGTTCGTTTACCGCCCGAGAGGACTTGCGCTCGGAACGGGAATCAGCGCTGCTGCCCTGCTCTGCACAGCGGCAGTTTATCTGTTTAAAAGAAAAAAAGCAATTAATGACAAAATAGTAAAAAGTTAAAAATCTGTGTTTACAACGAATAAATTATGTTGTAAAATACCACCGTAAAAATGCAGCGGCAGATTTTTAGCGGCTGCCTGCTGTTTCAAACGGAAAAGTAAGGAGAAACAAAATGGCAAGATTAACAGCTCAGAATGTGGAAACCATCCCCTATGGTCCTCTCGGCATTATAGCAATGCCCGGATGTGAAGCTTTTGCAGACAAGGTAGATAAGTATCTTGTTCAGTGGCGCAAAACGCAGGCTCTTGAGCATCAAGGCTCGATCGCGTTTTACGGCTATCAGAGGGAGACCTACAAAATCGATATTTCAAACCCGCGCTTCGGCAGCGGTGAGGGAAAGGCTGTAATCAACGAGACTGTCCGCGGCTACGACCTTTATATCGTTACGGACTGCTTCAATTACAGCGTTACATACAATATGTACGGAATGACCGTACCTAAATCGCCTGACGACCATTATGCCGATCTCAAAAGAGTCATCTCTGCGGCTTCGTCAAAGGCAAAAAGAATATCTGTTATCATGCCAATGTTATACGAAGGGCGCCAGCACAAAAGAGCGAGCCGTGAGTCGCTCGACTGCGCTATGGCACTTCAGGAACTTGTCAATCTGGGTGTTGAGAATATCATTACTTTTGACGCGCATGACCAGCGCGTTCAGAACGCTATCCCCCATAAATCATTTGAAAATGTAATGCCCACATATCAGATGATCAAATCCATAGTAAACACTGTTGACGACCTGAAAATAGATAAAGACCATCTGATGATTATCTCTCCCGATGAAGGCGCCATGCACAGATGTATTTATTTTGCAACACAGCTCGGCGTAAATCTAGGAATGTTCTACAAAAGAAGAGATTATACAAAGGTAGTAAACGGCAGAAATCCCATCGTTGAACACCAGTATTTGGGTGATTCTGTTGACGGAAAAGACATCATTATCGTTGACGATATGATATCTTCCGGCGAATCTATGCTTGAGGTTGCACAAAAGCTTAAGGATCTCGGCGCTTCAAGAATATTCGTGTGCACCACCTTCGGGCTTTTTGCAAACGGTCTTGACGTATTCGATAAGGCATACGAAAACGGTGTTTTTGAAAAGGTATTTACAACCAACGGCGTTTATCAGCCGCCCGAGCTTCTTGCAAGGGAGTGGTATCAGTCTGTTGAGCTTTCAAAATATGTTGCATATTTTCTTGACACACTTAATCATGACCTATCTGTATCTTCCCTGCTCGATTCCTCGGATAAAATCGATGCAATTTTAAGAAAAAAAGGACTGAAATAACATGAGCAACCGAGATTTTGATGAAAAAGATCTAATGAAAGATGTTGACGAGCTTTACAAAGTAAACGGCGACAGTTCCGCCGATCAGCATGAAAACATGCCCGGCGCGGAATCCGAATCCATTGCCGAGAGGGCTGAACAGAACGAAAAAGGCAAAGCAAAAAGAAAGCCGCGCAAAGTTGTGTTTACAACAAAACAGGTCATTCTTGCCGTTGTCATTTCCGTTATTGCCGTTCTTGCCATCGGCGCAACCATCATCTTCACTGCAATAGATGTTAATCCGATCTCTTACATCGCAGGCGAAATTACTCAGAATAAGCTTGTCAACAAATGGCAGAGCCAAAGCGCACCGGGTCTTACCGCGTATGAATTCTATGACGACGGAACCTATACATCCTATTTGTCCACCTACACATTCGACGGCGAATACGAGGTGAACGGTGATAAAATAACTCTTAAAAACACAAGTTCCAATCAAACGGTAACTTATAAATATTCTATTGTCGGTGACACACTTACATTGACGCTTTTGAATCAGAACGGTTCCGAAATGGAAGGAAGAGAGCCCGCAAAATTTGACCGGGTAGACACTCTGAATCAAAAATCTTTACAGGATCTTATCAACAATTACCGTTCCACCACAACAACGCAAGAGACTACGACTCAAGCCTGACGGAAGGATTTAAACCAATCAAAAGACTGCGGTGAAATTTAGATATTTTATCGCGGTCTTTTTATATTTTTACACGGAAATCTCTTGACAACTTCCCTCTGCTATGATATTATATTTCAGCAGATACGGAGAGGTATCGAAGCGGTCATAACGAGGCGGTCTTGAAAACCGTTTGGCCAAAAGCCACATGGGTTCGAATCCCATCCTCTCCGCCATTCCGTTGCAAACAAGTTTTGTTTGCAGCGGTTTTTTATTTTTCATAAATTCCATATAATATATTAAAAGTCCTCTTAACGGCTGTTTAAGAGGACTTTTTTAATAAACAATATCCGGGGGGAAACAAAGCAACAAAAACGGAATGGAATCGGATACAAACGCCGGTCACAGGTGCATATACAAAGAGCGAAGGGATGATTTGAAAATGAATAAAGGGCTGTGCCGCAGCACAGCCCTTTTTGTTTGTCTCTTCAGCAAAGAATAAACCCCCGGTTCAACCGGGGGAAATATAAGTCT